>NZ_JAWOUQ010000003.1:0-483608 GCF_033339475.1 Vibrio sp. 2304
TTTAAAATACAAAACGCCCGATGAAGTACATCGAGCGTTTTAGTTAAAAAGTGTCAACCCATATCAGGACGGGTCACTGTTTATGTGACTTACTGAGATAGAGACTGGCTAACGCTGAGCAACCAAGGCTTCTAATGCCGTAATCGCGGCACTCTTCTCACCTTGCATCATTACTTTGGCCTCATCAACGTACTGACCAACACCTTCTTTCACATCTTGTTGATACAGCACCACGTTGTTTAATATCGAAGCCACATGAAGGCCTCGTAGTCGACCGACCGTAAACAGCGCAGAGGTTTCCATATCGGCACCTAAGATGCCTTTCTTGTTCCAATGTTGGCATATCGCATCCTCGTCATCGGTATAGAAACTGTCGTGAGAACGCACCACACCAAAATGATAATGCACTTTTTGCATCGACGAGTAACGCTCAACTTCCTTTAACAGTGAAAAGCTTGCGTAGGCTGGATAAGACGAATCGACATACGCTTTAGAGCCGCCCTCATCTCTTACCGCGCCTTCGGCAATGATCAACTCGCCAAGATGAATGCCTGATTGCATTGCCCCCGCCGATCCAACGCGTACCACATGAGTCACACCGCACTGTTTTAGCTCTTCCACTGCGATGATCATCGATGGCGCACCTATACCTGTACTACATACTGAAACAGGCTTGCCTTTGTAGTTGCCGGTAAACACACGGTACTCGCGGTTTTCCGACACCATTTCTGCATCATCAAATAATACCGCGATACGATTCGCTCGATCTGGCTCGCCGCATACAATAACGAGGGGAGCGATTTGTGTTTCATCCACTCCGATATGAGGTTGTTTGGCCATTTTTCGTTCCTTACGCAGCAGCGTGCGCTAAGGTTTTATCGCCATTGCGCTTAGCGCTACGAGCCCACTCACGCGTGCCATTGGCAGCGATGAACATAAGAATCGCGTACTGAACAGACATTGCGTAAACACCTTGCGTCGCGTAGATACCCACACTGATAATATTAATCACAACCCATAGAATCCAGTTTTCGACGTATTTACGTGTCATCAGAATTTGTGCAACAACAGAAAGTACTGTCATGGTTGCATCCCAGAACGGGAACGCGTCAGGTTCAAGCACCGGTTCAGCCAAGTCAGCACCAAAGAAATTCAAGCTATCAACAGCAATGTTTGCTAGCGCAAAGAAAAATGGGTCGATATAGATCGTTAATAATGCGATACATGCAACGCTAATAGAGGCAGTAGTAATAAGTTTCTGTTTATTTAACCAGCGAACCTCCAGCGTTTCACCTTGTGCGTTTGGACGAGTCCACGCATACCAGCCGTAAATGTTCGCGCAGAAGAAAAACAATTGAAGAAGCAATAATCCGTATAACTGAATTTGAAAAAAGATAACGGCAAAAAGCGTGACATTCAGCAAACCGAATAAGTAGTTGATGGTTTTTTCTTGGCTGGCAAACCAAATGCAAAGCAGTCCAAAAACGGTACCGAAAGCTTCGATCCAGCTCATTGCGTAGCCGTCGCCAATCGGAATGTTAACGAGAGTATTATTAATATCGAGTAAGGCAAAGAGGTCCATAACATTTCCTTTATTATTTTGTTTGGAATACGCTTATATTAGAGCGTGATCCCCAACAAAAAGGAGGACATTTGTCCTCCTCTTGATGCACTCGATCATAATTCAGTTCAATGTTTACTTGAAAGCAATAAATGATGCTATTGAACGGTGTTGGAAATAGACGTGCCTATGAGTCCAAGCCTAGATAGCGTTTTTTGAATGCAGAAGCTGATGCAAATAAAGCTGACGCCAAAAGTGTAATAATAAAGCCAATTGCGTACTCAAATGCTTCATTAACCAGTAGCTGATAGCAGCTCACAAAAAAAATCAATACAACTGTAATAACATTAACTCGGTGAAACCAAGGGTGTTTTACAGATAACTTAGCGTAACCTTTTGATAACATTTGACTAATCCGCCAGACAACAATTAATAGTTTTATTTATAATCAACGACGATAGTAAGGCTTTATCGTATAAAGAGAAACGACTTTTTTAATTTTTTAGCTCAACATCACACGTCATTCAGTGAGGTTTGACTTTAACCTCTTGACGCTTTTTCGTTCCACTAGAGTCGGCTCTAATTGTACGACCTGTGCCTCTGTTGATTTTTCATCCAACTTTCGGACAAGAGTCTCAACGGCAGCCTGCCCCAAACGGTACTTAGGCTGATGAATGGTAGTTAGCGATGGCGACATAAATTTCGCGATATGGATGTCATCGTAACCAATAATGGATAGGTCGTCCGGCACTTTAATACCGAGCTCATTTGCGGCGTTAATCACACCCATCGCCATCATATCGTTAGAGACGAAAATCGAGCTGGGTAATGCGCCACGCTGAGCCATTTTTTTGAACGCTTGATACCCACCCTCACATTCGAAGTCAGACTCAATGATCCAATTGGCATTAAATTCCAAGCCAGCTTCGTTCATTGCTCGCTTATAACCTTCGTATCGCATTTGCGCTTGGTGTTTAATCAAAGGGCCAGTGATGCACCCAATTTCGGTATGGCCGCAATCAATTAAGTATTTCGCCGCTAAGTAACCGCCACGAAGTGAGTTGTCTTGGATTTTATCACTTGTAAATAGCATCGGCCCCCAGTCCATTACCACTACTGGGATATCTGGGTAACGCTCAAATACATCGATACGCTCTCCTTCTAGCGACGAACACATCAAAATCAAACCATCGACACGCTTTTGCAATAGCGTATTAATGGATTGACGCATACGTTCGTTATCACCCTCGGTGTTACATAAAATGAGGCTGTAGCCTTTTTGGTAGCAGCTGCGTTCGACGCCTTTTACGACTTCGCCAAAGAATGGGTTGGTTGAGGTTGTCACGAGCATACCAATGGTTTTGGTACGATTAACTTTGAGGCTACGCGCCAACGCAGAGGGCGCGTAGTAGTTAAGCTCTTTTGCGGCATTGTTAACGCGTTCAGAGATCTCTTCGCTCACAAAACGCGTCTTGTTAATAACATGGCTCACTGTTGAAGTGGAAACCCCTGCCAGTTTTGCGATGTCTTTCATCGTCGCCATGTTACTACTCCTATTTTAATGAGGCGTTATGCGCCTTATTGTTCAGCGAGAAACGCGTCCACCTCTTCGCGGGTTGGAATCGACGTTTGCGCGCCAAAGCGGGTCACAGAAATTGCAGCCGCCGCATGTGCAAACTTAATCGCTGATTCTAAAGGTAAATCTTCTAGGAGACCAGTGACGAATGCCCCATTAAATGTATCGCCCGCTGCGGTAGTATCCGTCGCTTCAACGCGGAAACCCGAGATGATTTCGCCTCGACCGTTTTGGCTTAGCCAAACGCCTTTTGCACCGAGTGTGATCATGACAATTTCTATACCTTTACCATGTAGCACATTCGCCGCTTCTTGCGCGCTTTCGTTGTCTGTTACAGTAATACCTGTCAGAACTTCAGCTTCCGTTTCATTTGGTGTAATCACGTCAATGCAAGACAGTAATTCATCTGACAGTTCGCGAGCTGGCGCTGGGTTCAGAATGACATTGGTTTTGGCATCTTTCGCGATTCGCGCAGCTTTCTCAATGCCGCACATCGGCGTTTCCAATTGCATTAGCAAGTAATCTGCTTGGCGAATACGCTCTAAATCTGGCTCAATCGCTTCTGCTGTCAGTTTGGCGTTCGCTTCAGCTGAAATGCAAATGCTGTTCTCACCACTGTCCGACACTTGAATCATCGCGATACCTGTCGGGCAATTTGGCTGCATCTTCACACCAGTGATATCGATGCCGTCCATTTTGAAGTTTTCGCGAATGTTAATGCCGAATGAGTCGTCGCCCACACAAGCGATAAAACCGATGTCTGCATTTAATCGCGCCGCCGCGACGGCTTGGTTGGCACCTTTGCCACCTGGGATAACTTGATAGTTGCGACCATGCAGCGTCTCGCCTGGGCGAGGGAAAGAAGGCACTTGAAGAACATGGTCAGCGTTTACACTACCTAACACCACTAACTTATTCATACGGTTATCCTCGGTTCTGAATGAACCCTTTTAAAAAACTGTTTAGGAAAATACATTAGATGACTTTAACTTCTCTTCCTGATGAAGGAGTCTCGATAAAAAGCCAAAGGCATCTATACCCCACACTTTGCAGTATTTTGGGTAAGTTTGCCCTCACCTCCTAAACGACAGATATAAACGGAGGAGAGAGCAAAAATTAGGATGATTTATTGGAACTTGAAACTTACTTAGTGACTACTTTTAGTGGTACTGGGATGTACTCTTCTACTTCTTCACCTTTCAAAACTTTGTCAGCCGTTTCAACACCTAAAGCACCGATAAGGTCTGGTTGCTGAGCAATAGTTGCCGCTAGTTTGCCACGGTTAACTGCTGCAATGCCGTCTTCCGTACCATCAAAACCAACGATAACGACATCTTTGCCAGAAGCTTGAACTGCGCGAAGTGCACCTAGCGCCATTTCATCATTCTGTGCAAATACCGCTTGTACATCCGGGTTAGCCGCTAGCAGGTTTTCCATTACGTTTAGACCTTTTGTGCGGTCAAAGTCAGCTGGTTGGCTAGCAAGAAGATCCATATCGCTGCCCTTCACGGCATTCATAAAGCCTTCACCGCGCTCACGCGCTGCCGATGTGCCCGCAATACCTTCAAGTTGAATGACTTTTGCTTTTTCGCCTACTTTTTCCATGATGTAGTGGCCTGCCATTTCACCACCAATTACGTTGTCCGACGCGATGTGACTCACGACTTCACCACGGCTTGCACCACGGTCTAATGTCAACACAGGGATCTTAGAACGGTTCGCCATACGAATTGCATTAGACACTGCATCAGAATCCGTTGGGTTGATAAGAATTGCTTTTACGCCGCGAATACTTAAATCCTCGATGTTCGACAGTTCTTTACTCGGGTCATTTTGCGAGTCCAGTACAATTAAGTCGTACCCCAATTCTTTCGCTTTTGCTTCCGCACCGTCTTTCATCGTTACGAAGAACGGGTTGTTTAGCGTCGAAACCACAATCGCCATGGTATCTTGAGCTTGCGCCGCTACCGATACGGTTGAAGAAAGAAGTGCAGCAGAGATAAGAGTTGCAAGTTTTTTCATCGTTCTAGTCCTTTGTGTAGGGTGAGCCAGTACACGTCCCCTGACTCGGTTTGTATTCACTGTTATATATACAGATTGTTATGAATTACTTGTTTTTGTTGTCTACCAATACCGCAAGCAAGATAACCACTGCTTTTGCAATCATTTGGTAGTAAGAAGAAACATCAAGTAGGTTAAGTGCATTGTTCAAGAAACCGATGATCAGCGCACCAATCAAGGTACCCATGATACGGCCTTTACCGCCCATCAAGCTGGTACCGCCAAGAACAACCGCTGCGATAGCGTCTAGCTCGTAGCCCATACCCGCTGTTGGCTGCGCCGAAGAAAGACGAGACGTTACAATAATACCTGCAAGCGCTGCTAACATACCGCAGATGGCGTAGACACCAATCTTCACTCGGTCTACATTGATACCTGATAGGCGAGTCGCAGACTCATTGCCGCCTAGTGCGTAAACATAGCGACCAAAGCGCGTGTGGTTAAGTAAATACCAAGCCGCAGCGAACACAACCACCATTAACCAAACAGGAACTGGAATGCCTAGCGCGTAGCCAGTACCAAACCATGCGAACGCATCCGCGGTGTCAGTAAAGCCTGTCGAGATTGGACGACCTTCGGTGTACACCATGGTCACACCGCGTAGTAACGTCATGGTAACCAGCGTAGCGATAAATGCCTGCACCTTACCCTTCGCAATAATGATACCGCTGATCGCACCTAACGCTGCACCTGCGACTAAAGCAGTTGGAACCGCCACCAGCACCGGAACCTCAAGCGCAATCATGCTTGCCGCAAAGGCACCACACAATGCCAATACCGAACCAACACTTAAGTCGATGCCTGCTGTTAAAATAACTAATGTCATACCCACTGCGATAATGGCATTCACGGAGGTTTGACGAAGAATGTTGAGAATGTTGTCGACCGTAAAAAAGTTCGGGTTCAAAAATGACACAACAACGATCAGAAAGATCAAAGCTATCAGTGATTTTTGCTCAATCAGCCACTCTTTTGTGAACAACTTCTTGTTGCCAGTTTCGGTTGGTTTGCTCATGGTATTCGTACTCATGCTGCTTCCTCATTGATCTCTTTGCCTACGGCACAGGCGAGTAATTTTTCTTGATCGGCGTCTTTCGCATCAAATTCGCCAGTGATACGACCTTCATGCATCACTAAAATACGGTCGCTCATGCCGAGCACTTCAGGCATCTCGGAAGAAACCAAGATGATGCTCATGCCTTCGGCCTTAAACTTGTTGATGAGCTGATAAATCTCTTTTTTTGCTCCGACATCAACACCACGTGTCGGCTCATCCAGAATCAGAACTTTAGGTTTCGTCATTAACCCTTTCGCTATCGCAACTTTTTGCTGGTTACCACCAGATAAGTTGCCGATGATTTGATCTCGCGTTGGGGTTTTAATGTTGAATAACTTAATAAAATCTTCCACAGCAATCACTTCGTCGCTGTGTTGAATCTGGAAGCCTTTGGTCAGCTGGTTTAGCGAACAAAGTGACATGTTCTCCTTAACCGAAAGACCTAAAACCAAACCATCGCCTTTGCGATCTTCAGAGATGTAAGCGATACCATTTGCCAAGCCATCTTGCGGGCTAACCGGGTTAATAGTTTTGTTATCAAGATTGATAACACCATGCTCACTAGGTAATGCGCCGTAAATGACTTTCATGAGTTCAGTGCGGCCTGCGCCCATCAAGCCAGAAATTCCAAGAATCTCACCACGCTTGAGAGTAAAGCTCACATCCTGAACGCCAGACCCAGTCAAACCAATGACTTCAAGACAAGTTTCGCCATGTTGGACATCAATACGTGGATATTGCTCTTCTAATTTTCGGCCAACCATCATTTCAATTAGGCCATCTTCATCAGTGTCGGACACCTTGCACTCACCGATAAACTTACCATCACGAAGCACGGTAATGTCGTCACAGATTTCAAAGATTTCTTTAAGACGATGCGAAATGTATACGATGCCGCATCCTTGCTCGCGGAGCTCATTAATCACTTTAAACAGTGATTCCGTTTCGGTATCGGTCAATGCGTCCGTTGGCTCATCCATAATGATGACTTTCGACTCAAACGAAAGTGCCTTTGCAATTTCCACCATTTGTTGTTCACCAAGGCTTAAATCGCCAAGCAATGTTTTTGATGAATGCTTTACATTCAGACGTTTTAAAAGCTTGTCAGCTTCGTCATACATTTTGCCCCACTGGATACGCCCTAAGGATCCAGTGAACTCTCGTCCCAAGTAAATATTTTCGGCAATCGTCAGTTCAGGAATCAGGTTCAGCTCTTGGTGAATAATGCTAATACCAGCTTCCTGTGAATCGCGTGGACCTTTAAAGGCCGCCGGCTGACCTTGATATTGAATGCTCCCCGCATCCATGTGGTAAATGCCTGTCAACACCTTCATTAACGTTGACTTGCCTGCTCCATTTTCACCCATCAGCGCCATAACACGGCCTGGATAAACATTCAGGCTTGCTTTGTCGAGTGCTTTTACGCCCGGAAACGCCTTCTCAATTTCGCTTAGTTGTAGAATGGCTTGAGTCATAATCTGTCCTCAATATCTCTGGCTTAAAAAACCACGCCCGCTTGGAAAATAACGTTCGCATATGGCGAGCATTCGCCCGTTCTTACGATAGCGCGACTTTGGGCCGTGCGTGCTTTAAACGCTTCATGTGACACGTAGCTCACCTCAATAGATTTGCCCGTTTCTTCACTCTCTTTGCTCAGTTCGTTGAGCAACGCTTCATGCAAAACTGGGCTTGCATCAGAGAACTCTTCCGCAATGATGACCCCTTCGATTTGGGACTCAGATAGAATTACGCGAACAGTATCAAGAAAACTTGGTACCCCATGCGTTAGCGCCAAATCGATTCGCTGAACATGCTCTGGGATTGGTAGACCAGCATCACATATCGTGATCTCGTCGGTGTGGCCTAGCGTCGCCACCAAGTAAGAAATATCTGAGTTAATTAGGGTACTTTTTTTCATCTCATCGACCTTTCGGTTACACGTTCATACAACCATGAGCGCCTGTTTTAAAGTGTTTTCGTTATTAACAGAAAACTCATCGAAACGTTTCGATGAAATAATAATTCGTCATCGCAATTTGACCAGTGTGAGATCGATAAGGTGTGAGAATGATCTGTAATTCAATTGTCATTGAATAGGAAAAGTGCACTTGAGTCACACTTTACCATCGAAACGTTTCGATGACGGTATTTCCCTGTCATTACGGTTAGGTTTTATACAGGGAGGAAGGAAAAGAGACGTCCTACTACTGAGAAAACCTCTAGTTAATAAGCTCGAAACCTTTCACGTCATCACAATTCTTAGATAGCTGCCTGATTTTGGAGAACGCTCACCTTACAATCTGGTTACAATTTGCCAAAACACATCATCCGTTCAGTACCTTACCTGGTACGCGACGTTTGTAGGGACACAAACGGAAACTAAGAACCATAATGAAGTTAAGCAATAGAGTCATTTTGCTTGTCGCGCCAGTGATCTTATTAAGCGCGTTAGTATCTAGCTATATTATTTATAGCATTCAAAAAGTGACGCTCATCAAGCGGGAAGACAGCTATATTCAGTTGCAAATGGAAAAGCTCGCCGGGCAGTTTCGACAAGCGAATATTTTTCTTAATAGTTATGCCTATACGCTCAGTAAAAGTGATGTATTACAAGACTATTTGGTAAATCATAACAACCCCTATCGTGAACGAGTCTTGTTTAACCGATTAGACGAGACCGCTGAAGTATTGAGCCATGGTTACAAAGGCGATGCAAGCATGGCGATCCTCGACGGCAAACAAAACCTTCTCTACTACACAGAAAACAAATATTACGAATCATCGGGCGTGGTCGACCCAAAGGTGTTAGAGTACATATCACGAAGTTTCAATGAGAGAGAGGCTTTCAGTCACACTGGCTTTATTTATAACTCCAGTGGACAAAGCATTCTTCTTCAATATGAGGTCGTCGACAAAAGAACGGGGACTCACCCTTTGAGCTTTGACTCGAAAAATGTGTTTTTTGTGGTAGTTTCCGTATCACTTGAAGCCTTTAACGAGATTAAGCATGACATCGAGTTTGACACGCACAGCGTGATTACTTTCGCCGACAAACCCATTTATCTTGATATTCCTCTCGCTCAAACCATTGAGCTGCTGCCGCACTTTTATGCCGTGCTTTCTCCTGCCGAATATTTAATGTGGAATAAAGTCGATAAAGTGTGGCTAGAACTTGCTTTCTCCTTTGGCGTAGCGGCGTTTTTCACCATCACATTAATCATTTTGGTGTTGTACCGCTATGTGTTGCGCCCTGTTTCTCGCCTTGATAAGCAGCTGAACGAACTTGAATCTAATCAACGTGACAATATTGAAAAGCTAGAAACAAACGATGAAATAGGACGCCTCTCTGCACGCTTTTTTGATATGTATGAGGAACTTAATGTCATCTATAAAAAGACAAAACGCCTAGCTGAAACGGATCACCTGACGCAACTCGCCAATCGCCATCGTTTTCATGAGCTTGCCACTCGTGAACTTATCTCCCCTTCGCAGTTTCTGTGGGTTGTTTACGTCGATCTTGATAACTTTAAATACGTGAATGATAAATACGGGCATGAATTGGGAGATAACTTATTAAAAGTGTTCTCATCACACATCAAGAATGCTTGTCAAAAGTTCTCGCACGATTACAACAGCCCCTGCTTTGCCGCCAGGTTATCTGGTGACGAATTTGCAATTTTGCTGAGCTCAAATCAAGAGGTAAAACGCTTGCCTGATTTGCTTGCATCAGAGCTGCTAAAACCAATTAGTAATCTCAGTTCATCTTGGAGTAATTCATTTCCCGTTACGGCAAGCGTAGGTATTGCACAATATCCTCAAGACGGTACTGACATCGCGAAGTTACTCTCCAGTGCCGATGCGGCTATGTATCAAGCAAAACGGGCAGGGAAAAATCAATACGCCTATTATTCAGCCGCTCTCAATATTGAGTCTCAAAGACGAAGTCAGCTTGAACGTGCGCTCCGAAAAAGCAATGTAGAGGAAGAATTTCACCTTGTTTTTCAACCCTATATGAACAATCGAAGCAACGAAATTGAGGGGTTAGAAGTCTTGTTGCGCTGGGAAGCCGAAGGTATCGGCCCTATCCCTCCAAAGGAGTTTATTCCAATTGCAGAGCAAGCCGGATTATTTGATAAAATTGACCGCTGGGTTTTCGCCAATGCAACGGCGGAATACCATCAATTAAGGAGTATTTTCGGTAAGGATATTGTTCTTTCGGTCAATCTTTCATCAGCAGAGCTAAACTCGATAGAAATGGCAAACTACATCCATGAACAAGCGACACTGCACAGTGTTAAACCAGAATGTATTGAGATAGAAATAACCGAAACCTTTGCCGCAGAACAACAAGGCACGGCTCTACTTGATGAGCTATCAAAACGTGGCTACCGTCTTGCAATTGATGACTTTGGTTCTGGTTACACATCGTTAACTCAGCTCGTTCAGTATCCGGTTCAAAAAATCAAATTTGATCGAGAGTTCCTCGTTACATTGATGAACACCAACAACGGCCATGTGATCAAACCTATTATTGAGCTATGCCATGCCCAAAATAAAACGGTTACAGCAGAAGGTATTGAA
Organism: Vibrio sp. 2304; assembly: GCF_033339475.1. NCBI lineage: Bacteria > Pseudomonadati > Pseudomonadota > Gammaproteobacteria > Vibrionales > Vibrionaceae > Vibrio > Vibrio sp. 2304. The sequence continues at coordinate 10,837 of NZ_JAWOUQ010000003.1, forward strand.
CACAATATGATGCATGAATGGCTATCGGCATACCGCTGCGACTATATGCAAGGCTATTTATTTGGCAAACCAATGACTAAAGAACAATTGAGCTTGTGGTGGCAATCGGCAAATGACGACAGTCGATTTGATGCGTCCATGGTCAGCTCAATTAGGGTTTCAAGAACATAAGTTAAGGGGAGACGTACAGCAGTCACAACTGTGGCGGCTGTATTTAGCTGTATATGAGCTTCATTGATAGATGCTCAGCTTTTGTTCCCCCATACCTATGTCTATGACTTTAGTTGAGTAAATCACTATTTATTCGTTTTTAAACCAGCACTTCCTTGAAATCCAAACCGGTCAAATTCAGCGCGTTGACGCTATCGTACAAGCCACCTTTTTTGTCCGTGCAAAACGTTCTGAGCCCAGCACCTTTTACTCTGAACAAGTCAGATTCATTAACGGCTTCTCTATTCAAAACGAGTTTCTTAAACGGTCTAGCACGACTTAGCTTACCATGACGAAGATTATACTCGGTAGCAGAGGTATCAATGGCATCAATTTGAGTGACAATGTTTAATGCTCGCCAAGGCTTTCCTTGTAGATTTAATGGTAAAAATTCGACATTCTCGCTCAACACATCGAGTTTATCCGCAATAGAAGCGGATACAGCAAGAGTAAAAGATCCCCATGCTGCAATATCAGGCCTGGGTAATGGCTTTTCACCCTTAACGTCTAACCATTCAATATCAATACTTTTCCAACTGGCTTTAACAGACTCTCCATAGAGTTGGATAGGTTTGCTTGCCGTTACTTGAAGAGACATTTCCAATGGCGACTCTTGCAACATTGCAAAATCATTAACATTGGGAGTGACAATAAACACTTTATTAAATGCTGTCATAACCGTCCTTAAATAAATTTGAGCGCTTTTCTTAATGAGATGAGCACTCTCCCACCAAACCAAACCAAACCAAACCAAACCAAACCAAACCAAACATAATAGATAGAGTTTACTTTCATGTTCAAAAATTTAATGAATTAATATCTGGCGCTCTTATCTTTTAATTTCTAAGTTTTATTATTTATATATTTTAATCCATACGATATAATTATTTTTTCAAATTTTACTATGTACCCTTCCTTATGTAATCGAATAAATTAGAAAATAAACAATAGCACGCATCACTTCACTTTTGTCGAGCTCATCACTCTCACTTAAACGATACATTCACAAGTTCAATTTTTGTACGACTTAGACTTAGCTTTGTCAATCGTGAATTAAAAACAACCGATTCACCGCTGTTTTACTGCCTTTTCTTGCCACCCTGTTGTTTATTCATACATTATAAATGCACTTATACACATAACGATTCGGCGTTACGATTTGTTACGAGTTAAATCACAAACTTTTGAGGTATTGGATAAAGCGTAGAAAAAGAAAACACATTGAAATAAAAAGAGTTTCTAAAGTACGAAAAATAAAACGCCGTTTTTATAAATTAGCAACTTCACAAATATCCTTAAAGACAGTTTTATTAATTACATATATCAGATATTATTTACGCCGAAGTTTATAGAAACCATCGTTAAACTTCATATTTTTTATAAGTTTCAATTAGTTAGTTTTTAACTCGAAAACTTATCGTCAACCCAATATCAAGCACCTAAGCGTGCAATAAGAAACATTGGGAATAGAATTATATTGATGTGCATGTTGTTTTAACGAATGTATGAAGCAATCGGTAAATTTGTAACACCATAGAGTTTTATTTAGCCAAGATGAAAAAGTTAATTTTATTATTTACATGTGCGCTGTTGTCTGTCTCACCTTTTGCTTTTGCAAAACAATCAGATAACGAACCCAGGGATCATTTACGACCAAAGCAAGTTGAACATGTGTTTAAACAAGCCAAGCTAGATGGCATAGTAGACTTTAAGTTGTTCAGTGACGCTTACATCGCTTATCAGAAGACACCCGATAGAAAGAAGTCGGTACTAACGATCATCGACTATAGTAAACCATCAACTGAAAAGCGTTTTTATGTGGTTGATTTAGATAAAAAGAAGCTAATCTACAATACGTATGTTTCTCACGGCGTGAACAGCGGAAAGAAAACAGCGACACAGTTTTCAAATGTCGTGAACTCGCGAAAAACATCATTGGGCACTTTTTTGACTGATACCACTTACTACGGCTCAAATGGCTATTCACTTCGATTAGATGGGCTAAGCTCTGGATTAAACGACAAAGCTCGCGAGCGTTACATTGTCGTGCACGGCGCCGATTACGCAAACCCTTCCTTCATCAAGAAGAATGGATACCTCGGACGCAGTTGGGGTTGCCCTGCTTTGCCAGAGAAGTTGTCTCGCGAGATCATTGACACCATAAAAGGCGGCAGCGTTATTTACGCAAGCGCATAATATCGATGCGACACATATGGGGAAGAAAAAGAAGATTCTATTTCTTCCCTAGTAATAATCCTGTTAGCTTAATCGTCCTGTGCAACGACTCTCTTTCCATTTTCGCTTACTCGAAAGCGAAAATTATTGTGTTATTCGCTGATATACCTAAGTGCGATCAGAAAACTCTGTTCATCCCCCTTCCATCTCGTTAGTATACGCTGAGTTGATCAGACACTGGCTTTCATCGTTATCATAGTGCCACTAAGATTCCTTAATCATGGTGGGTAACTGTGGCTTTATATGTTTAGGGTTACTTCTTGCGTTATCTACACCGTATATTATTGATGCTTTCTTTGTCCCTGCTCTCAGGGCTCATCACAGCTTCATATGCGCATGAGTGGCACCACACCAAACATTACACTTCCGAGCGCCTACTTAAACTCTCTCAACAAGACGATTTTGAGCTAGCACACACTGATTTTCATGCCTCAGCTTCTCTGAGCTCTTGGGGTTCAGAAAGTTACTACCTACATATAAAGCGCGAGTTGTTCGGGCTTGTCTCCTGTCGCCGAACATCAGCTACTGATGGCGTTTTATCATCAGATTTTACTCCTGATTATTTTTTACTTATTGCTTTCTCTTCTCCACCACTACTGGAGTTGGCAAAACAAGCATCTCGCTTACCTCTAGACAGTTATGGCGGACTCATGAGTCAACGCTCTCTTTATCGCCTCTCAGGAAGAAAGGAAGCGAACTTAATGTACGTCTTTACTCATGGTCGCAACGCCTTCTCTGTTGTTTAACTTTTTATGACATACAGAGAACACGAAAATGTAACGATAAGAGCCAATATGCTCATTGTTACTAGAACCAATTTGAGGTCCATATAATGACAAGAATCGCTACAACCATCGCACTAGCATTACTATTTTCAGCGGGCTCAACCTTTGCAAACACAGAAACTAAGCCAGAAGAAATGAGTAACGACACTCTGTTAGAGTGTGCCAACGTTTCTAACGCACGTATTGCAGTTCCGGAACACAGAGCGATGTTCAGACACTACTTAATGTCTGAGAGAGACTACAGCTTTGACCAGCTATCGTCTGCCGAACTCGAATTTAAAGCAGCAGATAAGAATGAGTCTGAAGTAGAGAACATCTACAAGTCTCAGTGCAAAGAAGTTGGCGAATACCTATATAGCATTGGCTATTAAATTCGAAACCCTAACGACACTCAAAAAGAAAGGCGCAATGTATGCGCCTTTCTTTTTACTGACAAAAGCCTGTCGATTAGATGTCTAATCTGCATACAAGCTTAAAAGTGCAAATCAAGTAAACTTACTGAGAAAACTCAGACACATCCTTGGGTTTACAGAACGCTCGACGTGCTTTAACAAACAAGAAACTAAGCACTCCAATCACAAGAGTAATTATTGGTGCCGCCATTAATAGCATTGTGATTGCTTTGCTCATATTTTCTGGTAACAAAGGAAGTAATGAACCGAAACCGCATAATATCAGCGTCCATAAAATCGCACTCAGCCACGCAAAGTAATGGAATTTACTAATACGTTTCACTCGCAACCCCATCATTAATGGCAATAGGGAACGAACAACCGGAATAAACCGCGCGCACAAAAGCGCAATCAATCCATGTTTACTGAGTAATACGTCGACTTGTTCCAAACGCTTTTGAGGAACCGCACTCACCCAGCCTTGGACCTTAGGTAAGCGATTTAGCCACTTGCCTTGTAAATAAGCCGCCCAACTTCCCAACCCCGCACTAACAGCTATCACCAACATGATCATAATTGGGTCAAGGACGCCAACCGCCGCCAGCGTACCGGATAATACGACGACACTGTCGCATGGGAAAGGTGCAGCAGGAATAAAACCACTTTCCAAAAAGATAATCACAGCAACAACAAAATAAACCAAACCTGCACTGCCTGGCGCCATTAACGCCGTGAAATCTTGATGCCAAAAAGCACTCAAGACCTGAATGATCGAATCAAACATAAACCGCTCCTAAGCATAATTAACCAAAAGTTGCAAAAACATGGAATGTGTTAGCGAGCATGTATAAAGCGGTATATGAAATTCGATTCTTTTCTCACTCCGATTCTGTATTTAAAGTGAGTAAAAATACTTTCAATACAACAACCTAAAGCCTCATTGCCGATGCGTTTTAGCCGCTTCATCGAGTAAATTGCCGAACGATGCGCCCACCATGCTACATCAAGCATTTCAAACCATTCGGGTTCTACATCGTCGTTCGAGCTCATTTCCTTAGCATGGCTAACCCTCAATCTATTCCGGCTGTTTAAGCTCGGATAGTCTTGTTGTACTGGAGAGATAGGATGTTCTGAAAAGTGCTTCGACTTAGCGTCAACAGCAATATTCTGGTTATGAAAGGAAAGAAAATTTGGGTGTGAGTACGGCAGGCTCATGCTCGGAGCCAACAAGCAGAAAAGTAGTCCGAGTAAAGCAATCAGAGTCGTACGCACAAAGGTAACCAGAACCAAAATGATAAGTTCTTTTAACCCTGTGCGTAACTATTGGCAATTAGTATTCTTAATCGTTAAGAATACTAATTATTTTTCACCGTAAGGGTAGCTTTCAAACATCTTCGCGATTTCTTCTTGGATGAGAGATTCTCTTTTCTCAGAGCTCATTGACTCAGACAGTTTACGACTTGAAACGCCTTTCCAAACGACTTGATTAGCCTTTGCATCAACCAGTTCAACCACCAACTTCCCATACTTACGTTCTTTATATCTTTCTGGGCTTGAAGTGATCACACCAAAGCTATTCCAGCCATAGCCAAAGCTCACCGACGATCCTGAAGAAACAAGCTCGGATTCTTCTACGATATCATGATGTACGTAAAGGTCACCGCCACTATTTACCTTAATTAAACCCTTACTCTCAAGCTGTTCAGCAAGCCCTTGCTCAATACGTCGACCATCAATACTGGTAGGAGCTTCCGCCTGAGCACCGAAGTCAAACGTTCTGTAAGCTGAAAAGTCGGCTTGTTTATCTACATCGGTTGTAACGGTAGTACAAGCAGATACCAGCATCACCACCAGCCCTAATATCAAACCTCTCATCATGTTAAATCTCCTTTGGTTAAGCTGACTGTTTCAGCAGAATTACCCTGTGTTATACATACGTATCAACAGTAAAAAGTAATCATTTCAATATCTAGTCTTGACCATGAAACGTGACTGTTCAATAAACGAGATTAACCTTTACACAGAAAATCTTGAATATCATCAACATCTAAACACCTAAGAATTCGGTGTTTACGACCTAATTGGAAGCCCCTAGGCTTAGTAGCGGAATCGCGAGTGCCACAAAAAACCAGAGACAATGAACACTTTAACATCAGTCCGCTACTTTTTTAGGCAACTGACAAACATTTGATGAGAAAAGACTTTTCTTTTTCGTCCAGTGTGGCATATTAACTGAGTCCTATCGATGCGCGGGCATCGTATAATGGCTATTACCTCAGCCTTCCAAGCTGATGATGCGGGTTCGATTCCCGCTGCCCGCTCCAATCTCTTTATCTCAATTTACTCATAAAAATCCGATGGCGGAGCGAACAAACGGCGGCAGCGTTGTTTCCATGATAAGTTTGGTCGAGTTACGTCATAAAACATGTCTTTCCATTCTGCAAACGTCACGCGGATGGGATTAAAGCTGTTTACAGGTTTAGAAACCCCATACCGAACCGTTTCCACCTCTGGTTCAAACGTTCCGAACATTCGATCCCAAATAATTAATACACCCGCATAATTTTTGTCGATGTACTGACGGTTCACACCATGATGAACGCGATGATGAGACGGCGTGTTAAATACCCACTCTAGTGGCCCGAGCGAACGAATTGATTGGGTGTGAACAAAAAACTGTAAGCCCAGATTAAACAACACAACGAAGACAACCCATTTTGGCTCAAAACCAATAATCACCAAGGGCAACCAAAAAATCCACATCCCCGCTAGCGGATACATTAAACTTTGACGAAAGGCGGTACTGAAGTTCATTCTTTCCGAACTGTGATGAACAACGTGCGCGGCCCACATCCAACGAATACGATGGCTAGCCCGATGAAACCAGTAATAGAAAAAATCTTGCAGGACAACAAGTAAAAGAAAAGCTGAGACGCTCATTTCGATATCAAACAAACGCCAATCGAACCACCACAAATACAACTGAGCAATCAGTAAACCCGTGAGTATGTCTGTCGCTTGGTGTAAGCCCGCAAGAATAAAATTACACGCTACTTCAGGGAAGTAATACGTCGCGCTTTCAGGCAAGCGTCCCCTTCTTTGTCCGAACCAATATTCGGCAAGCATGCAGAAAAAGAAAACTGGAGCCAGAATCATCAGAAGTAATTCTGGGCGGTCCATCAACTGCGTCCAATCCATTGTGTTTCTACCATTTTGCATAGTGATCTTCAGTAAGACCCATAACTTCTTCTAACTGATGTTTGATGCCATTTCCATCGATAATATAGCCAGAGAAATAACCGATGTACTGACGAAAGTTACTTTTGAGAAGCCAAAAATTTTTCTTCTCTGAGCGTCGATTCAAAGGCGTGAACTGTAAGTTAACTCGTTTATCTTCCGACGTAATATGCCACTTTTGCCCTTCATCACTTCGTGAAAACTGAAACTGCACAGGTTGCAAAAAGTGACGCTGACCATTAATCCACAATGCATTTTCGCAATAGCCAGTTTCATTAACGCCAGCTGCCAAGTTCAACCCCAGACGCCTGTCATCCTCAAAGCAATTGATACTTGCCCAGCGCCAGCTTGTTTCTCGCCGCATGTACCCAGCGGAAAAATCGTAACCAGCAGCCACCTCTGATAGATCTTGCTCTTTTCCTAATATGAACAAGTTACCGTCTACTGCTAACGCATTGTGCTTCTGAGTATATGTCCAACCCGCATAACCTGTTGGCGTACACAACATTAATGGCAAACTCATATTTTCTGGACGTAAATAGAGATCCGCATTGACTGACTCTGTCACAAAGTGGACGTGCCAAATACCATCCTTAATAGAAAACTGAACTCTTTTGTTAGCAAGATGGGCAAGACTGCACCAACTGGAAGGCTGAGTTTGATAACCTATATTAAAAGGTTTCAACCATTGTTGCTCAATCAACTTATTCTTTTTAATATCAAACAGGTAGCAAAAGCCGGATGCTAAATACCGTATATCCGCAATCGCTACTCCAATGACGTAATCAGGTGTGACCAAATTGACGAACTGAAACTGCTTATAATCGCGGTAACGGCGCCACTTAGACACTGGCTTATCCATCTCATCGAGGTAAGTAAATTTATCTAGCTGTAACGATGTTGGAATTCCATCAAGGTGGCCAAACGCTGGTAGACCATTCTGCTGAATAAACGAGTTCAGAACCTTAAGCTCATCCATATAATTGTCTTTTCACAAGTTATCACACACAAAAACTTTAACATGACGTTAACATAAACAATTTGCGTAACTGCACAACAACATCGACTAAAGTGATTTCTGCTTGTTATATGTGAAACTGATCACTCAACCACCCGCTTACTTAGCTCGCCCTACCTATCTCAACCAACACTGCCCGGGTTAGAAGCTGCACATTCTCATCCGCAGGAAATACCACTACAACCATTGAATCTTGGTCAAAATCACTATTTAATGGAAATACATTCATATAAACTGATTGCTTATTCACATCAAGGAAGAAATCTATGTCATACATACACGATACTATTGTTGCGTTGCAACACAGTAGCCCTGCGCAAAAAGAATTTTACCAAGCGGTAGAAGAAGTATTAACTTCTCTCGCGCCGGTAATAGAAGGCAATAATAAATATAAGGACCAAGCGATTATCCAAAGGATCGTCGAGCCAGAACGTCAAATCATGTTTCGAGTTCCTTGGGTTGATGATGCTGGAAATGTACAAGTAAACAAAGGTTATCGAGTTGAATTCAACTCTGCTTTGGGGCCGTACAAAGGAGGATTGAGATTCCATCACTCAGTCAATGCGAGCATCATAAAATTTCTCGGCTTTGAGCAAATCTTTAAAAACGCACTGACTGGCCTTCCTATCGGTGGCGGCAAAGGCGGTTCAAACTTCGATCCTAAAGGAAAATCCGACGGCGAGATCATGCGATTTTGCCAATCATTTATGAACGAGTTGTACCGTCACATCGGTCCTGCCACCGATGTGCCCGCAGGCGATATCGGCGTCGGGGCGCGCGAAATTGGCTATATGTTTGGTCAATACAAACGATTGACGGGGCGCTACGAAGGTGTGCTTACAGGCAAGAGTCTGCTTTGGGGTGGCTCACTCGCCAGAAAAGAAGCGACAGGATATGGCGCCGTCTATTTTGCAGAGTGCATGCTCAACGACCGCAACGATTCATTGAAAGGGAAAACTTGTCTCGTTTCTGGTGCTGGCAACGTGGCTATCTACGCCATTGAAAAACTGTACCATATGGGAGCAACGCCAGTTACATGCAGCGACTCTCGAGGTACGATCTATCATGAGCACGGTATTGATCTTAAGCTCCTAAAACAACTGAAAGAAGTGAAAAGAGCAAGCTTAGAAGAATATTTAGAAACTTACCCTGAAGCAGAATACACACCAGAGGGCGACTATCCTAATGAAGGACATGCTGTTTGGCGATATCAGGCTGATGCTGCCTTCCCTTGTGCGACTCAAAATGAATTAACGTCAGACGACGCACTGGCTCTTATCGAAAACGGATGTATTTTGATTAGTGAAGGGGCGAACATGCCAACCACCCGTGATGCTGCCAATATTATCGTGGACTCGGACATAGCTTATGGGCCTGCAAAAGCAGCCAATGCAGGCGGCGTTGCAACCAGTCAACTTGAAATGGCGCAAAACGCCAGCATGCAAAACTGGACGTTTGAACAAGTGGATAGTCAGTTGCAAACCATCATGAAAAATATTTTCATCAATGCAAACGAAACCAGTAAAGAGTTTGGCCAACCTGGAAATTTAGTTTTAGGCGCCAACATTGCAGGCTTTAGAAAAGTCGCTGATGCAATGATTGAGCAAGGTGTCGTCTAGATGAACGAGCCAGCAGGATGACTGCTGGCTTAATATAACTCCGCAATAGGCCGCGCTTTTGATAAAGAGCTTCACTTAATTCGCAATAAGCGTTGTCACTTCTGTTTTAACGGAGTTGGCGATAAAGCAATTCTCATGTGCCATGTGGTGCAGTTTTTCTAATTGAGATGGTGTCGGTTGTTTTTCACCTGAAAATGTTATCTTAGGGTTTAACGTTACCTTTGATACCCACTCTTTTCCGTTTTCGCCTTTTTCAAGCTCCCCTACCGCTTCATCTAAGTAACTGTCTACAACGTAACGTCGCTTTGCTGCAATAGACAGGAAAACGAGCATATGACAACTAGAAAGTGCCGCGACAAACGCTTCTTCTGGATCAACGTTTTCTGCTACGGATAGTGGTAATGGTACTACGTGGGGAGATGGAGATGCTGGGACTTGCAACCCTCCATCAAATTGCCAAATGTGTGCCCTACTATACTTATTATCACTAAACTCTTCGCCAGCTTTACGATGCCATTTGATTAAAGCGGAATGCTTACTCATTCTAACTCCCTGATTTTCCGACGACGAATCAACACTATCCGTCCTTGCCACAGTAAACCACAACAAAATGAGTTAAGGAAAGCATCGCACTCATAGGGACTATAAAATCTGTTGAGGATCGGCATTGTTCCTCTGGATATCATCCAAAAGTCTATGAGACTGATGGATGTTGACCTGTAACCGATTGATCAGCATCTGCAACTGCTCAATCTCGGGACTTTGGTTGGCTTTAAGTTGAGTTTCCAGGGCCTCCGTTTGGCTCGCCAAAATAGGTAAACATAGGTTCAGTGCCATCCCTTTCGTTTTGTGCAACGTCAGCTCTAATGAAGCAAAGTCTTCAGCCATAAAGTATTCAATAAGCTCATCAACAGATGTCTCAAAATCGACAATAATGCTTTTTAGCAGCTCGTCGAGCGCTTCTGGCTCATCTCGTAAAGAAGTAAACATGCCTGAGCGGGAGAGTTCTTCCTCTGTTAACCTTAAGTTCTCGATTGGCTTACGTTGCAACTGAAGCACATTGCTGTCATTCGTTAGTGGCGGATTCTGTTTCGGTTCGAGTCTAGCGGCAAACTGTTTGAGAGCGTCTGAAAAGCTCTCATGCTGTAGCGGTTTTGTAAGCACATGGTCTGCTCCTGCTTCAATAAAGCTATCGTGGGCTTCACGAAATACGTCTGCCGTGTACGCAAAGAGTAACGTCTTGATACCTAACTCTTGTCGGATAACACGTGTCGCCTCAACACCATTCATCTCGGGCATATGGTTGTCCATCAAGATCAGGTCGTACTCGTTCTCTTTCGCCTTTTTAACCGCGATTAACCCATTTTCTGCTACATCCACTTCATGCCCGAGCTTTTCGCAAAACCCTTTTGCCACAATGGCATTCACACGGTTATCATCAGCAAGTAGTATCTTTAAATGGTGTGATTTTGCGCGAGGTTTCGGCGCTTCTTGCTGCTTTTTCGGAGCAGATTCTACCCAAGGAATCGGCAACTCAACGATAAATTGACTTCCAACGCCTTCTATACTCTTCAGAGTAATATGGCCACCCATCAAATCGGTTAGTTTTTTGACGATGGCTAACCCAAGCCCTGTTCCGCCGAACCTTCGAGTCGTTGATGAGTCTGCTTGCTCAAACGAGTTAAAAATATGCTCGTGCTTGTCTGGCGCAATACCAATACCGGTGTCGCTCACGCGCATGACCAACAACTGATTCGATTCATCTAACTCGGTTCTAACCAGCACATGCCCTTCATTGGTAAACTTCACCGCGTTACCGGCGAGATTAAATAAGATCTGTCGTAAACGCGCACAATCCCCAGTAAATTCAGTATATTCAGAAACCTCGTTTTCCAAGATTAGCTCGATATTTTTTTCATCAACAAGTGGTTTTATTGCGCTACACACCGGAGAAAGCACTTGATCGAGCTTAAACTTAGCTTGCTCAAATTCCAGTTTGTTTTCTTCAACTTTAGAAAAATCCAAAATATCGTTGAGGATAGTCATCAGATGCTGGCCAGAGTCAAGAATAACCCTAATGTGCTCTTTCGTCGTCGGCTCTTTGGTCTCTTCTGCAATCATTTGAGAAAGCCCTAGTACGCCATTCATCGGCGTTCTTAGTTCGTGACTCATTGCAGCAAGAAAATTTGATTTCGCTTTTGCCGCTCGCTCGGCTTTGTTTCTCGCCTCTTCAATTTCAAGATTCAACTGTTTTAAGTTATGCATTCGGTGATGTGACTGATAAACAAACGCGCTAACTAGAAACATCACCGCGATAAATACAAACAACCACGTAAAACGCGCCTCACTTTGAGCAATATTGAGTAACCGATGCTCTGAGCTTTCGACAAACTCAATATAAGTGTGATCAAGCAGTTCATTCGTCAGCAATTCAATTCTTTTATCACTCGTTTGAAGCCGTTTAAGGAAGTTCGCTTCTTTTTCACTCTCAACTTCAGTTTGTGTTAGAAGCAACTGGTTGAGAAATTCAAAATAACGACTGCCACCCAATGATTGACCGCTCTCGGTAGAAACCTCTTGCTGATATAAATTGAACAACATGAGTAATGCATACCGATTTTCTACCTGAACACCAATTAACATATCAAGCTTCAACGTTGTTTGAAGCACTCGCTCCTTAAACTGTTCAAGCGTATCCCTAACTTTTATACGATTGGGTGTCACGGGAAACCAAACTGATGCCTTTGATGATTCCAACAGTGCCTGTGCTGCGATTTCTATCTCTACTAAAGATGTTGTTAACTCATAGTTTTTCCTATCTTCAACGGCATATCGGTTCACGATAACATCACGCTCTTCAATCAACTCATGTCCGATATTCATTAGCCCTGCATGAAATTCTTGAGCGTTTTTTGAATTCATATACGACATATACGCCAGTGTGCAGCACGTCAGTATCCCAATAAAAAAGCAAAAGTTGATCAGTTTGAATTTATTCATTTTCCAACACCTCTAAAATTATGGGTCTAGGTGCTGTCAACGACTGCAAGAATGCTTCAATGTCCGCGACATTCTCATCGTTCATCGTTATACCGAGCTGGGTTTTAGCCATGATTTGTATCGCGTCGGATAACTTATCGACTTGCCCATTATGAAAATAAGGACTCGTTAGCGCGACATTGCGTAAACTGGCTACTCTAAAATAGAATCGCTCTTCATCTTCTATCGTAACGAGTTGCCGGCCCGAGTCCTCTACTACTGGCTTATCCTTGAAATAGGCGAACCTTTGGATCATCGCTCCGCCGATATTTTTGCCCTGATGACACTGCACACAACCTGAAGTCTGAAATGTTTTCCAACCTCTGATTTGCTGTTCACTCAGTACATGCGTGTAACCCAATAAGTAAGCATCGAATGGTGCGCCAGGCGTCTGCAGCCCTTCAACAAACTCCACAATAGCGGACTTGATATTATGAACGTTAATCGGCAATTCATCGTCACGACTAAATAGCGCTTGATAATGTTCACTCTCTTTTACATATTGCTCTATTGTTTGCCAGTTTGAGTCCATTTCCATTGGATTATGGATTGGACCATCAATCTGAGCCATCAAGGTGTTTTCCGTTCCATCCCATAAAAAACGATAATTTAACGCCGCATTAAACACTGTTATAGAATTTCTAATTCCATCACCTTTCACCCCCGTAGAGACTGGTGTATTTTCAGCGCCATTGGTTTGCAGATTGTGGCATGTCGCGCAGCTGACATTACCATTTGACGATAATTGAGGATCGCGGAAGAGATGCCAGCCAATTCTCGCTAGCTTAATATCCACATTAGGATCACCCTGTATGGGCTGAACTAGGGAGATATCACCTAACATCTTCGCGTTTCTTGCGGTTGTTGTTTGGCTCAAAATGAGTGTTACAACAGCTAGTGCGATTGCGCTGAATTGCCTCATCAACTACATACCTTAAACTTGTCATTGGTATGAATCTAGTTGCATTTTGGCGTTTTTTCCACCGACAGGAAGTTGAAAAAACGAGTTAAGTATTGCTTTGTTTAAGGCTTTGGTTGAAGAGGGAGTAATAAGGCGAATAGGAAGAAACCTATCGCCTTATGAGTAGCTAACGTATTGAAATCTGAGTTTAGTGTAGAAAAGCCAAAAACCGTTGAAACCAAGTCACCTCTCCATACGAGATCAGATCGAAAATAGTAAAGAATACGGCACAGATAACGGCCAACTTAATCAAACGCTGAACAATAAACATAAACATCACAATTACCAATAATTTGCTTTAGTTTACTATCTCACACAGCGTTTACATATAAAAAAGTAGTCTCCTAATTAGCCTCGGCAACTTATTCATTAGAACCTATACTCAAGCATCTCTAAGTTATTTGGATATACTTGAATTAGGATTTCAAAAAGTCCCTGTGACCACACAAGGAGGACTGCATGAAACGACTATGGATATGGTTCTTACCTTTACTCTTGATGGCCAGTCAAGCACTGGCGAATACCGTTTGGATTGTTCCTGTCAAAGGCGCTATAGGGCCTGCTACTAGCGACTATTTATCTCGTGAAATAGAAGAAGCTCAACTAAACGGTGTCAGTTTAGTGATCTTACAGATGGACACACCAGGCGGCTTAGATAGCGCAATGCGAGATATTATTCACGTGATTACCACCTCCTCGACTCCCATTGCAACTTGGGTCGGCCCATCTGGTTCTAGAGCTGCCAGTGCAGGAACATACATCTTGCTCGCTAGTCACGTAGCCGCCATGGCTGAAGCGACAAACCTCGGAGCTGCAACGCCCGTCGCGTTAGGTGGTACGCCTCAACCTCCTTCATCGGATGATGGCAAAGATCAAAACGCGGAAGAAACGCCAGAAGGAACCAACGAAAGCTCAGAGAAAGTTCCCGCTAAAACCGCAATGGAGAAAAAGGTAATTAACGACGCCAAAGCCTACATTAAAGGCTTAGCAAAACTTCATGGACGAAATGCAGAATGGGCAGAGAAAGCAGTAAGCGAAGCGGCGAGCTTGGATGCAACAGAAGCATTAGAATTAAACGTGATCGATTACATCGCCAATTCGCCAGAGGACTTAGTCAAAGCCATAGATGGGCAAACAGTTAAAGTAAACAATCGCACTGTGACATTGTCACTTGAAAATCCAACATGGGTTGAAAGAACGCCAGATTGGCGAGCAGAAATGTTAGCCGTTATCACCAATCCAAACGTTGCCTACATTCTAATGCTCATCGGCATCTACGGTTTACTTCTTGAATTTTACAACCCAGGAATTGGCTTACCCGGTGTGCTAGGTGGGATTTGTCTGCTTCTTGCCATGTACGCACTACAAATGATGCCCGTCAACTACGCAGGTCTTGGTCTGCTGTTACTCGGTATTGCACTAATGATAGCGGAAGCATTCAGTCCGAGCTTTGGTATTTTGGGGTTAGGCGGCGTTGTCGCCTTTGTACTCGGTTCGATATTTCTCATGGACAGTGAATTACCAGGGTTCCAGATCGCCCTTCCTTTGATTTTTGGTATTGCCATATTTTCCGTAGCTCTAATCGTGCTGACCGTCGGCCTGCTGCTCAAAATTCGTCGCCGGCGTGTAACGACGGGTTTAGAGACTTACCCTGGGAAGGTCGCCGTGGTAAGCGATGACTTTATCGATGGCGAAGGACGCGTTCAACTCAACGGTGCGTTATGGCGAGCTAAAGCCAAAGACCATCAACAATTCAAACAAGGTGATCACGTCACCATTGTTAATGTTAAAGGGCTGACCTTAACTGTGATGCCTGATGACCGCCAAAATAAATAGGAGGCGCTTTATGATGCTCTATACCGTTGCGGTGATCGTGGTGCTGCTGTTCGCACTAGCGACCCAAATGTTCAAGGTTTTGAGAGAATACGAACGTGGGGTTGTGTTCTTTCTTGGTCGATTTCAAGAAGTCAAAGGACCTGGTTTGATCATCCTTATCCCATTTATTCAGCAAATGGTGAGGGTTGATTTACGTACTGTCGTTTTGGATGTGCCGACACAAGATTTAATTACCAAAGATAACGTTTCTGTGCGCGTCAACGCGGTCGTTTATTTTCGCGTAGTCGATCCTCAAATGGCGATTAACAATATTGAAAGCTACAGCGATGCCACCAGTCAGTTAGCACAAACCACACTGCGCTCGGTATTGGGTCAGCATGAACTCGATGAATTGCTATCAGAGCGAGAACGCCTCAATAAGGATTTACAATCCATTCTCGATCAACAGACTGATGACTGGGGAATCAAGATTGCTACGGTTGAAGTCAAACATGTTGATTTAAATGACAGCATGGTCAGAGCCCTAGCCCGTCAGGCAGAAGCAGAACGTAACCGTAGGGCGAAGATCATTCACGCTACTGGTGAGTTAGAGGCTTCAAATAAATTAAAAGAAGCAGCGCAAATGCTCAACGAAGCACCGAATGCACTGCAATTACGTTACATGCAGACACTCACTGAAATCACTACAGACAAAACATCCACTATTATTTTTCCAATGCCGATCAATCTTGTCGAAGCTGTCAGTGATATCGCCGAAGCGGTGAAAAAGAATAAAGAGACACAAGATAAGTAAGATTTTGCCCCTAGGAAGTAACGACCGCTCACGTTACTTCCTTATTTGGTACTCGCTTTAAGGATGTGCCCATCTTCTTTATCACATTCTTGTTTCATTACTTCTAAGCCCGTTTTAAAGCATGTTCGCCAAGCGGTTTCAACATCGGCATCGTACCCAGAATCACACTGTCGAACCGTTTCTAACAAACTCTCAAGCCAAACATCAAAATCCTGCGGCTCTATACCAATTTCGGCACTTGCATGCTTTTTCCCATACTTTTCCACCATTTTGTGCGCTTCGGTCGAGGTATCTGCCATCATAAAAAACACGATAGACCCTCTAAGCATTCTCACTTGTTGGTGCATGTCTATACCGTCAAACTTCTGTCTAAAGTTGGCGCTTTTCGACCATAAATTTTTGTAGAACAAGTCGAAAAACTCCTGATCTGAAGTACAACGTTCATAGCTATCATTAAAAACTTCAATCACGTTCATGTTGCTTTCCCCTACGCCTCAATATGAGTTTAATTTAATATCAAATAAAAGCTTCCAAATAAGGACTTTTAAGTTTCAAATCGATCAACTCACATCGATTTTCAACAAAAAGTAAAAAGTGATTTAAATAAACACCCTCTTATCAATGAAAAAATATCCATTATCATGAACCCATATTCGAGGTACGCATGGTTGTCGATGCTAGTGCATCCTCATCTGTCATCACATAAAGAGGATATAAACGTGTCCCATCAAATCATTACCGATCTAAATAACCGTTACACTGCAAAAAAATATGATGAAACCAAGCGCGTTTCTCAAGAAGACATGGCGATAATCAAAGAAGCACTGCGTTTGTCGGCGTCTTCTATCAACTCACAACCATGGAAATTCATCGTTATTGAAAGTGATGAAGCGAAGCAACGTTTCCACAATACGTTTGCAAATATGCACCAGTTTAACCAACCACACGCGAAAGCCGCATCACATACGATTCTGTTTGCTTACGATCCTAAATTTACTAAAGAGAAATTTGCGAAGCGTGTGGATGCAGAAGTAACATCTGGCCACTTGCCAGCGGAGATGTACAACAACTTTATGGGTGCTTACGCTTTTGCCGATGCAAATACGGACGAAAATGGCTTCAACGGAAACTGGACAAAAGCACAAGTCTATTTGGCACTAGGCAACCTACTACACACATTGGCACGACTTGGCATTGATTCAACACCGATGGAAGGTGTCGATCCGGCTCTGATTGGAGAAGAGTTTAAAGAAGAGCTCGAGGGCCATATTTGTGAAGTTGCGCTAGCGATTGGCTACCATAAAGATGGGGAAGATTATAATCATGGTCTTCCAAAAGCGCGCCTTGCAATGGATGAGGTAATTACGACTCTATAGTCGACCATTGTCTTAGCTTAGCGACTTAAATCATTGTTTAAACAAAAAAAGCCGCATTAATGTGCGGCTCTTTTTTACTTGGTTCTGCGTCAACTTTACGCAACTTGCTCTGACTTAAAATTACCAAGCAATGCATCGTAAAGCTCATTGTCGCTTAACACACCAACCAGCTTATTATCTTCAACCATAAGCAGAGGCTGATTGCTACGCTGTTTAAGTTCAATCGCTTCTCGCATACTGATTTCTGGGCTAACCTGAACCAGAGAATTTTCATTAACTTCGTCAAGGTTCGAAGAGTCGCTCTTCCATTGAATCAACGATTTACCTTTATCCGCTAAACTTAACCCCTTGCTCTCTTGTATCACCCAAATATCTTTATCAGGGCAAATCAGAACACGCGTATCTTCGCGAACCAAATCGTCACGCATTAAGGAACGTCCCTTCAGTACATTTAATGGATTAGTGTGAGCAACAAAGTCCGCCACATAATCGTTTTCTGGAGCAAGAATGATCTGTTCTGGCTTGCCATGTTGAATCAGCTTTCCTGATTCCATAATGGCGATGTTGTTGCCGATTTTAAGCGCCTCATCCAAGTCGTGACTTACAAAAAGAATGGTTTTGTTTAGCTTTTCTTGAAGCAGAATCAATTCATCTTGAAGCTGAGCACGAATCAATGGATCAAGTGCTGAAAACGGTTCATCCATTAACAAGATATCAGTGTCCATCGCAAACGCTCGCGCTAGGCCAACACGCTGCTGCATACCACCAGAAAGCTCGTGCGGGAATTTGGTTTCCCACTCAGATAAACCGACCATTTCGAGCTGTTCACGCGCCTTTTTACGACGCTCTGCTTTACCAATGCCTTGCATCTCTAGACCAAACGCTACATTGTCTAACACCGTTAACCAAGGCATCAATGCAAACTTCTGAAACACCATGGACACGCGGTGCGTACGAAGGTGGCGCAGTTTCTGTTCGTCACAGTTAGAGAGCTCAACCATATCGTCGCCATCTTTAATTTTCAGAGAGCCACGAGAAATATCGTTCAATCCGTTAACCGTTCGCAGCAAACTTGATTTACCCGAGCCTGAAAGCCCCATCAAGACACAGATCTCACCCTGTTTCACGTTCAGCGAAACATTATCAACCCCAACCACTTGGCCAGTTTCATCAATGATTTCTTGTCGAGACTTCCCTTGATCTAACAGTGCTAGCGCCTGTGCTTGTTGCTGACCAAAAACGACATCAAGATTTTTAATAGTAATAGCGTCCATGATTATGCCTCCTTCTGGTTTGGTGCTTTACACAAGCGATCAAGAATGATGGCAACGAGTACAATCGCTAAACCAGCTTCAAAACCTTGTGAAATGTTTACCGTATTCAGTGCACGTACGACTGGCTTACCAAGCCCATCAGCACCAACAAGCGCCGCAATGACAACCATAGACAGAGACAACATAATGCACTGCGTAACGCCAGCCATAATACTTGGCAATGCCGCAGGTAACTCCACCTTAAACAGTAGCTTCATGCGGCTGGCACCAAATGCTTTACCCGCTTCAAGTAGCTCCTCCGGCACTTTAATAATGCCGAGGTACGTCAATCGAATTGGCGCAGCGATAGCGAAAATGATGGTCGAGATTAGACCAGGGACAATACCTAAGCCAAACAGAACCAAGGTTGGAATTAGGTAAACGAATGTCGGTACGGTCTGCATCAAATCGAGTATTGGCCGCAACAAGGTGTATAACCAAGGACGGTGCGCCGCCATAATGCCCAACGGCACGCCAATTAATACGGAAATCGTTGTCGCTGCAAACACAAGGACAAAGGTTTCCAGCATTTCTTGCCAGTAACCAAGGTTGAGAATTGCGAGTAAGGCCAACACGATAAATACGACAAGAGGAATGCTGCGATGTAAGAACCAAGCAATTGCCGCCGTCATAATGATTGGCGCTGCAGGTGGCATCCATTTAAAAATGTCCACCACGAAAAGAATGATCGTTTCAAGTGTAATAGAGATTGCATCGAAAAAACCCGATGCATTGATGGTTAACCAATCGACGCCAGTTTCCATCCATTGGCCCAACGGTAGTTTGTTGTCCGTAATAAAATTCAAAATAAAACCTTTGTGTTAATGAAGCGGGCAAAACTCTGCCCACTTTCTTTAAAAAAACGAGCTCAAATACTGCTTATTAAGCGTTTGTTTTTAAGTAGTTTGTAATAGCTGTTAGCGCATCTTGGCCATCTACCGTTTTCACGCCCTCTAGCCACGCTTCAATTTGCTCTTGGTTTGCATTCAACCATGCTTGCGCTGCTTTTGATGGCTTCTGTTTCTGGTTAAGAATCGCTTCCATCAGTTCATTTTCCATTTCTAGGTTAAACTCTAGATTTTTCACTAGCTGACCTACATTTGGACACTCAGCGAGGTAATTTTTACGTACGTTTGTGTAGACGTTCGCGCCGCCGTAGTTAGGACCGAAGAAGTCATCACCACCCGCTAGATATTCCATTTCAACGTTACTATTCATTGGGTGCGGCGCCCAACCTAGGTACACAATCCATTGATTGCGGCGTGCGGCACGTGATACTTGAGACACCATGCCAGCTTCACTGGACTCAACTAGGCTGAAATCTTTTAGGCCGAATGCGTTACTATCAATCATTGACTGAATTAAGCGGTTGCCATCGTTTCCAGGTTCAATGCCGTAAATGCGGTCTTTAAATTTGTCGGCATGTTTTACTAGGTCAGCGAAGTTGGTTACGCCTGCGTCATAAACGTATTTTGGAACCGCTAGCGTGTACTTTGCGCCAACGAGATTCGCGCGTACGGTTTCAACAGTACCTGCATCACGGTATTTCGCGATATCACCTTCCATCGTTGGCATCCAGTTACCTAGGAAAATGTCGATATCGCCATTAGCCATAGAGGAGTAAGTTACAGGCACAGACAGAAGATCGGTCTTCGTTTTGTACCCCAACCCTTTAAGTAACTCTGATGTAACGGCAGTGGTCGCTGTGATGTCAGTCCAACCTACATCTGCGAAACGAACCGTTTCACATTGGTTGGCGTAAGCGCCTGTTGCTAAAGTACTTAGTGCAATTGTTGAGAAGATTTTTGTCATCTTAGACATGTTGAATTCCTTGTAATGATTACTGACTTTTTCATTTTATGAGATCGAATCGAGATCTCTTTTTGGCGGATGCATTCGTTGCATCTCTTGCCAGTCCGGTGCAATCCAAACTGGTACGTTGTTCGACGTTTCTAGGGCGTTATCCAAAATCATATCCGCGGCGCGTTCTGCCACCATAATCGTTGGCGCATTTAAATTACCGTTCGGAATGGTTGGGAAAATAGAAGAGTCCACCACACGCAAGCCTTGAATACCGCGTACTTGGCATCGCTCATTTAAGACGGCTAATGGGTCATTATCTGCGCCCATTTTGCAGGTACAAGATGGATGGTAAGCACTCTCGACGTTTTGCTTCACCCATTCATCAATCTGTTCATCCGTTGTGATGTTCAGACCGGGTTGGATCTCGTCCCCACGAAACTCATCCATGGCTGGCTGATTGAGGATCTCGCGAGTAAGGCGAATACAATCACGCCAATCCTGCTTATCTTGTTCAGTGGAAATGTAGTTAAACTCAATCTTCGGCTTATCATTCGGATTCGCAGAGACAACTTCAACCGACCCGCGACTTTCTGGCTTGTTAGGTCCAACGTGCACTTGGAAACCATGACCATCAAAAGCAGCTTGCCCGTCATAGCGCATTGCCGCTGGCAAGAAGTGATATTGAATATTTGGCCACTTTAGTCCTTCACGAGAGCGGATAAACGCACACGATTCAAAGTGGTTAGTCGCACCAAGGCCTTTGCGAGTTAATATCCACTCAGTGCCAATCAAGCCCTTGCTCACCAAACCTAATTTGCTGTTGAGCGTAATAGGTTGCTTACAGTGATATTGGAAATACACTTCTAAGTGATCTTGCAGGTTTTTACCTACCCCTTCCAACGAGTGTTTCACCTCAATGCCCGCTTTTTCTAATACTGCCTTAGGGCCAATGCCTGAAAGCTGCAACAGCTGAACGGAGCCAACCGAACCCGCACTCGAAATCACTTCATTGTTCGCAAAACATTGCTGAATTGAACCTGACTTTTCAAATTCAACGCCTACCGCTTTCTTACCTTCTGCACCAGTTTCTTCTAATAAAACTCGATGAACCGTCACCCTCTTCATTAGGGTGAAGTTTTTGCGTTTTTTAGCGCGGCTTAAGTATGCATTAGAGGTCGAAGCGCGTACGCCTTTGTCGACGGTCATATGCATTGGGCCAAAGCCCTCTTGTTGATAACCGTTGTAATCTTTTGTTTCTGGGTAGCCCGCTTCTTTGCCTGCATCAATAAAAGCTTGGTACAGTGGATTGAGCTTCATATCGTTGCCGTTACATGTGCCGACTGGACCGTGATCGCCCCGATATTCATCAGCACCACCAATCCAAGACTCTGCTTTACGGAAATAAGGCAAACACGACTGATAATTCCAGCCTTTCGCGCCTTCCTCTTCCCACTGGTCAAAGTCACAAGCGTGTCCGCGAACGTAAACCATGCCGTTGATAGATGAGCTACCGCCCAGAACTTTTCCGCGAGGACAATGAAGTTGGCGACCATCCAACCCTTGCTCTTCAACCGTCTCAAACTGCCAAGCGTATTTTTCAGTGTTCATCGGGTAAGAAAGCGCCGTTGGCATTTGGATAAAAATACTTTTATCCGACCCACCCGCTTCGAGTAATAGGACCGAATTTTGACCACTTTCACTTAAGCGATCCGCTAACACACAGCCGGCCGAACCCGCACCGACGATGATGTAATCGTAGTGTTGTTGCATTTTTATTCTCCTAGGAGTTAATACTCATCACCGTAGATAAGTGAACGAAATTAGCGTAGGAAAAATGCTTGAGAACAAGGCGGAAATTTTGATAAGTAGTTAACCTACAATCAAAATTGACAACGTAGTTATCGAGCATTTTAACAAGCTAAAGTGGTCAGTTATCTACTATGAGTAGTATCATTTGTAAGGGCTTTCGAAGTCGCTTAGCTGAACCAGAACACTCTTCGTTTGTGTGTAATGTTTAAGGGTTTCGACTCCGTTTTCACGGCCAACACCTGATTGCTTGTAGCCGCCAACTGGCATTTCCGCAGGTGAGTCACCCCATGTGTTCACCCAACAAATACCCGCTTGAATTTGATGGATCACACGGTGCGCACGAGATAGGTTTTGAGTAAATACACCTGCCGCTAAGCCATAATCGGTGCCATTTGCACGCGCAATCACTTCCGACTCATCGCGGAATTTCAGAACTGACATTACCGGGCCAAAGATTTCTTGTTGAACGTGGCTCATATCATCATCGCAATCAACAAATACGGTTGGAGCAACAAAGTTACCATTAGCTAGGCCATTGTCTGTTACTTTGTAGCCGCCAGTCAGTAACGTCGCGCCACTCGCTTTCGCTGCTTCAATCGCTCCTAAAACTTTCGATTCATGATCTTTAGAGATTAGCGCGCCAATCTGCGTGTTCTCATCAAGCGGATCGCCGACGACTAACAGCTCGGTTCGGGCTTTAAGTTGTGCGATAAAGTCGTCATAAATACCTTCATGGACAAATACGCGTGTACCGTGCGTACAAACTTCACCTTGGGTGTAGAAGTTCGCCACCATGGCCGCAGAAACGGCATCGTTTAACTTCGCATCATCAAAAATAATCAGTGGAGACTTACCACCAAGCTCCATCGTTACTTGTTTTAGTGTCTTAGCGCTGTCACTCATGACGACTTTACCGGTGCCTGACTCACCCGTGAATGACACTTTTGCGATATCAGGATGCGCCGTTAGCATCTGTCCTACTCGGTAATCCCCTTGCACGACATTAAATACGCCATCTGGCATGCCCGCTTCTGAATAAATTTCGGCGAGCTTAAGCGCCGTTAATGGTGTTTCTTCTGATGGCTTGAAGATCATTGCGTTGCCCGCAGCCAGTGCTGGCGCCGACTTCCACATCGCAATTTGAATTGGATAATTCCAAGCGCCAATACCCGCGCAAATGCCCAATGGCTCACGACGTGTATAGAAAAACTGATCGTCGCTGAGTGGCTGCTGTTCACCTTGTAGACTTGGAGCAAGGCCAGCGTAGTACTCAAGAACATCGGCACCTGTTGTGACATCAACCGCGATAGCTTCTTGAATGGGCTTACCAGTATCTGCCACTTCCAATGCAGCCAGCTCGTCATTACGCTCACGTAAAATGGCAACGGCTTTGTGTAAAATACGGCTGCGCTCAATCGCAGTCATCGCCGACCATGCAGCAAAACCTTTTTTTGCCGATTCAATTGCTGCTTGAAGATCGTCTTGGTTCGCTTGTTTAATGTTGGCCAATGGCTCACCATTCGCCGGATTGTAAGTGGTGAAGTGTTCATCTGAACACCCGTCGTACATCGCACCATTGATATAGTGTGCTTTCATTTCCATTTTGAAGACCTGTAACTTTTAGATTTTTTCAGAATAAAACGTAAGTTGTTTGTCGAGATAATCGTTGATGATGATTCTCGCTCTTTCTGCATCAATGCCTTGCGGGTTGAGCGTTCCGCGCAGCCAAATTCCATCAATAAGTGATGCAATACCATGAGCAACCAATTCAGCCTGCTCTGCATTTAATAATGCTTTGAGTTCTTTTCTTAGATGGGACAATAGACGTCGTTCGTTGACACGCTGCAAACGCTTGAGCTGCTCGTCATGCATTGAGTACGACCAAAACGCCAGCCAAGTCTTAGCAACTTGGTTTTCTGCCTGATAGCCGACAAAGTTACCATCAATGATGGCGTTAATTCTTTGGTGATGAGCATCACTTGGCAGCTCACGTAACTTCTGTGTGATAGTGGACGAAAGCTGACGCAAGATTTCGCGCATCGTTTCCTCCAGCAATCCGTGCTTACCACCGAAATAGTGGTTGATAATCCCCGTTGATACACCGGCTTCTTTGCTGATTAACGAAATACTCGCCGCGTGTAAACCGACTCTATCAATCACTGACATTGTCGCTTTCACAAGCTGCGGTTTTCTGATTTCAGGCATCCCCACCTTTGGCATTTTGCGTCCCTGTTATTTTTAATTGAACGGTTAGTTAAATATAAAATGCCTGAAAATTAATTCGAACTCAAATTATTTTTAAAGAAAAATGTTAGTAAAAAAGGATGAAAAGTTGAGGGTGTACGAAAAATTGCTCGGTAAGAACTTGTCGGGATAACTAGATTTCAGTTTAAGAACAAACAAACAAGAAAAACAAAATCAAACACTTAACTCTTTCTCTATTTTTAAAACGATGATGAACGAGTTGATTTTTGAACAACAAAAACCTGTGCCACAAAAGATTTATATCGACCACTAATCATTTCACCTGTACATGGTTTGTTTGTACAAAGAATAGACACACTAGTTTGTTATAGTTTTGTAGACACAAGTGGCATTCGCACTTTGAAGGTGAAGGAGGCAAAAAGAGAGGTTATATTGAACGCCATGAATATGCGATTCGATATCCTTAAGCCATTTTTAAGTAATATCGCCAAGTGACTTTAAGATGTTAGATTCAGCGTTTTATATTCGAAGCAAGGATCTCAAAGTCACTTGGCTATCAAAGTAAATGGGAGGGATAAGTTCAGATTCATCGTGCGATGAGCCTGAACTTTTGATTTCTGTTACGCTAGCGAGCGACCTTTCACGCAGTTGCGTCCGTTCGCTTTCGCTTGATAAAGCAATTTATCGGCCTGATCGCAAAGTGATTTAAAATTCATCTCATTATCTTCAGTGGTAACGACTCCAAAACTACAGGTCACTCTCACTTCTTCTTTCTGTTCCGTAACAAAGCAATGTAGGGATAAAGCGCTACGTAAACGTTCGGCAGTAATAAGAGCGTTTTCATGGTCTGTATTGGGCATAACAACAACAAACTCTTCACCACCAAAGCGAGCAACAATGTCGTTCTCACGTACAGTTTCCTCCAACACTTTGGCAACGCCCGTTAGTACGGTATCTCCAAACACATGCCCATAGGTATCATTTACCTGCTTGAAATAATCCACATCGATTAACGCTAAAGTTACTGGCCCCGATTGTGGTTTATTTGGCACCATTTTCTGTTTATCGAGTTTGCTATCTACCCATTTATTTAAAGCTAGATAACCGTACTTGACTTGCTCGACTTGCTCAAAAACAAAGTGTTGTATCTTTTCTTGCTTAGATTGAGGTACCGGTTTCTCTTTTCGCTCACGCCTCACTTCTACTGGCTTAGTGAACCAGTCCTCTAAAAAACGGCGATTGAACAACCCTGTCAATGTGTCTGTCTTTGCGAGGCGACGCATTCTCAAACGCGAGCGATTGACGACGAGAAATACTACCGCCATCAAAAATAGAACACCGATGAGCGCAAGTAGCGCTTCACCCAATAAGTAAAAAGTACGACGGTTATTTTCTAGCTCCATACGCTGCAACACATTGTTCCAATTGAGATCTTCGTTCTCATATTCAAGTCGTTCCAACTCAAATAACGTCTGCTGGCGCTCAAGATTTTCAACTTCTCTTTGATTGCTAAATTGGATAAATTTATCGTGATAGTTACCGTAAGTTTCGAATGCTAGTTTAAAGTCATTGCTTCCCGCATAGGCCATAGCGGCGACTTTTAGTAGCTCCATTTGCTGTTGCTTGACGTATCGACTCTCTATAATCTCCGGCAGCATTGGCGCGATCATCGCTAAAAGTATTTCAAATTGCTGCTGCTCTAACATATATTCGGCTTGTAACAACTTAAATGTTGCCAAATACGCGCTAGACGTTTCTCTGTACTGTAAATTCTCCGCCAGCTTCAAGTGGTTAACCATCTTCTTTTCTTGTTTCGTCTCGCGATATAAAGCTGCAAGTTCAAGGTTAACTCGAAATCTAAAGCGTCCATCACCGATAATTTGAGCCAGCTTTAACGCTCGCTGATATGACGCTATCGCCTCTTCGTATTGGAACTGTGCTTTATGAAGTTTCGCTATCGTCAAAACGCTCAACAACTCATTGAACGACATACGCCTATCCCTAAAATAGCGATATGCTTGTTCCAAAAGCGCCTCAGATCGGTCGTAACCCTGAATTTTGACAAGTACGTCACCTAGCTCTAGTGCTGCACGTTCGACCAGCCCGTGAACACCTGAAGATTCAGCCGCATCCATGGACGACATAAGTGCAGCATAGGATTTTTTAAACTCACCTTGCTCATCGTAATAGCGTCCTTTTAGCAACAGGATTTCTGATTCAAGTTGCTTATCACCATTCTCACGCGATGTTTCCAACAAGCTATCCAACGCAGAAAGCGCGGTATCGATATCGCTCTTTCCAACCATAGTTCGCATCTGAATCAACTTAAACAGGAGATACTCATGGCTCTGTGGACGTACAAGCTCCAATCCTTTTTGAACGACACTCTGACTCTCTTCTACGCGCCCTAGCAGCTCTAAAACCGTGGCCTTGGCAAGCCAGTAACGCACCAACAGCGCTGTTGGTTGGTTTTGTAGTAAAGACTCTTCTTCTAACGCTTCAATCAAAGCTAAAGAACTCTGAGGTAATGCGTAAATTTGATTTTCGATGCCTTCTAACGACTGTAAAAACTTACCTTCCTGTTCCACCTTTTCTGTGGAGGCCTGAACAGAAAAACACAGACACCCCAATAATAGCGGCATCGTCCTAAGCGAATGAAATAGTGACATTATTGCTCTTCCCTAATGGGTAGTTACTTCAGTGTAATTGAGAATTCTGATTATTTATTATTAAGACAACTGAAGGTTATTCAGTCAGCCTCATATTCCCATGTATTTTGCGCTGAATAATAAATCACCATCTTTAGATGCCGAAATAGTTTTCGGTTACAATATGACCAATAAGAATGTTTTTTACACACCAAGAATGACGATCTCGTTAGTGAGACTAAAGATCGTCTTAGTTGTGAGTTAATACATTTACATGACAAGCAATATAGAACTAACCATTCACATTAGAAATAGAATCAATTTTTATACCGTTCGATGAGATAGCAGTCGACCATGCATCCAATACATTTTTCAGATAGAAGCAATAAAAGAAAGAAGAAAGTGGAAGGAAGCGGACAATCAAACTCGCTCCCCTTTTTTATGTTGCAGAGGGGGTTACATTCGCATTCCGCCATCGACTTCGAACACTCGTCCGGTCACGAATTCGTTGGTTAACACGTATTTTATGGTCGATGAAATTTCATCCGCCAAACCTAAACGTCCAACCGGAATCATTCCGATTAAACGTTCCATCGCTTCAGGTTTTATTTGGTCTGTCATGGCAGTTTTGATGACACCCGGAGCAATCGCCACTGAGCGAATTCCGAAACGCCCTAACTCTTTCGCCCACACCGTTGCCATGGTGGCTACCGCCGCTTTAGATGCTGAATAGTTGGTTTGACCAATATTCCCGGCACGCGCAACGCTGGATATGTTGATCAGGACCCCTTTGCTATCGGTGTTCAGCATTACCTTGCTCGCTTCACGGCCACACAGGAAAGTGCCTGTTACATTCACATCTAGAACAGACTGAAATTGTTCCAGCGACATCGTGTTAACCTGACCATCTTTGACTTTAATGAACATACCATCACGCATAATACCTGCGTTATTGATAACGCCATTGAGCTGCTTGAAATCTGCCTCAATTTGCTCAAAAGCAGTGCACACCTGCTGTTCGTCAGTCACGTTCGTCACATAAAAACGAGCGGTAACGCCGAGAGATTCACATTCCGCTTTCGTTTCAGCCAGTTGCTCTGAATTGAGGTCGATAAGCGCAAGATGAACGCCATTTTCCGCCAGTGACAGTGCCATTTGTTTACCCAGCCCCTGCCCTGCCCCCGTGATCGCAATGACCTTATTTGCTAACTCCATACGCACTCCTTAGGCCTGATTTTGCTTTTGGTAGAACTCAAACAAGCTTGAGAAATCTTTTTGCCCGTTGCCCTGACCGTTGTGAAAATTAAACAGGTTACGAGCCAAGCTGCCCATTGGCGTTGATGTTTGACAGGCAACCGCCGCTTCCATCGCAAGACCCAGATCTTTAGCCATTAACTGGCTCATAAAGCCGCCTTGATAACCATTGCTTGCAGGCGTATTTTCCATCACACCTGGACAAGGGTTATAAAGCTCTAGCGCCCAGTTACGCCCTGAACTTTGCAACATGATGTCGGAAAGCACTTTGGGATCGAGTCCGTTTTCCATCCCTAAATTGAGTGCTTCACAGGTGCCGCTCATCAAAATGCCCAACATCATGTTATTGCAGATCTTCGCCACCTGACCAGCTCCAGCATCGCCTGCATGGAAGATGTTTTTACCCATGTGGCTAAGCACCGCTTTGGCTTGAACAAAGTTCTCTTGTGAGCCGCCAACAATGAAAGTTAACGTACCTGCTGCTGCGCCCGCAACGCCACCAGATACTGGTGCATCAACAAAACTGATACCAAGTTGCGATGCTTTTTCGCCAACCAAACGAGCAGTCGCCGAATCGATGGTGGAAGAATCAATCAGTAAGGTACCTGATTCGACGCTATCTAAGATGCCATCTTGACCAAGATAAACGCTTTGAACGTGTTGGCTCGCTGGCAGCATAGTGACAACCACCTCCACACCTTGTACTGCCTGCTGAACGGAATCGGCACTTGAAGCGCCCAATGCGGTCAACTCCTCAACTGCGCTTGGGTTCAAATCAAATACTTCGACATTCAAGCCCGCTTTGAGTAGATTCTTAGCCATAGGCGCACCCATGTTACCAAGGCCAATAAATGCAATTTTGTCCATATCGTATTTCTTCCTTGTACTAAAGTGCCGCTATAGCTACCGACGATGCGGTCAGTGGGTATTCTGCTGAGTCAATTGGCGAGAAGAAGCGCTCCAAAACTTGTGGCGTTACGTCAGAAACCGTGCGATGTTGCCAAGTCGGTTGATTGGTTTTATCAATAATCAGCGCACGAACCCCTTCTCTAAAATCACCTTCTAAGCCACAACGTAGTGTTAGGTTAAATTCCATATCAAAACACGCTTTCAAAGAGAGGTTTTGATACTGCGTTAACTGCTGATAAGTGATACTGAGCGACAACGGACTGCCATAGTTCAGTGCTTTTTGCGCATTGACGAACCACTTGCTATCAACGTTAGCACGGCTGATTGCATCAACAATTGACGCTAAGTCACCCGAACATAACTGCTCAATCAATTCCGCATAGGGCATCAACATCCCTTCGGTTGGCTCGTCCACGTGTACCGAACGCAGCGTAGTGGCGATTTTTTCGTTGATGTTCGCTTCACCTTTCCAACTTACCGATGCAAGCAGATCCAGCAGCACTTGCTTGTTTTCTGGCTGTGCAATCCATTGGCTTAACCCCAACGCTTTCATATCTGTTGCGTTAATTTGGCAAGCTGTCAAACTCAGGAAAAGTGCCAAATGTTTTGGCAACTGGTTTAGGAAGTACGTCGCGCCTACATCTGGGTAAAGGCCAATTTTAATCTCTGGCATTGCAAAGCGTGTGGTGGTTTCTGCTACGCGATGGCTGGCACCCATAAACAGGCCAACTCCCCCGCCCATCAAATAACCATGTCCCCACGCGATGATCGGTTTTGGATAAGTATGAATAAGATGATCACAGCGATATTCGAGGTCAAAGAAGGTTTCCATCGCTGAAAACGCAGAATCAAAATCTTGCTCTTTGTTTTCAAGTGCACGATAGATCGCTTGAATATCTCCGCCAGCACAAAACGCTTTTTCACCTTGAGCATGCAAGAATACCGCGACGACGCTGTCGTCCGTTTGCCATTCACTAAGCTGTTTGTACAACTTCTCAATCATCACGTAACTCAACGCGTTGAGAGCAGCTGGATTATCAAGCTCTAGCACACCAATAATAGAGCCATCAGCGCACTTAAGTTTTGAAACATTTACTGTACCTGTCATTTGGCCTCCGCTAGCTGTTTGTCCATTGTGGCTTGCGCTTTTGCAAGAACGCATTCACACCCTCAGTCTGATCGTGTGTATTGAACAGCTGTAAAAACAGTTCACGCTCTAAAACCAATCCAGCTGCGTGAGTTTGGCTGCGTCGACCTTGAATGAGCGTTTTGCACGCAGAAATGGATTTCGGTGATTGGCCCGCAACACGCTGCGCTAGTTCCATAGCCGCTTCGAGTGCTTGACCTTTCGCCACCACCTCTTCGACTAAACCAATTTTTTCCGCTCGCTCGGCCGTCACTCGTTCGCCACATAGAATCATACGCTTCGCCCAGCCTTCACCTACCAACGCGGTCAGGTTTTGTGTCCCACCCGCACACGGCAACAAACCTACCGATGCTTCAGGAAGTGCCATTTGTACTTGTTCTTCTGCGATACGAATGTCACACGCCATCGCCACTTCCAGACCGCCGCCCATCGCATAGCCATTAATCGCTGCGATAGAAACCCCATCGAATGCAGAAAGCGCTTCAAACGCTTCACCAAATGCGAACGCCATGTCTGCTGCTTGTGATTTATCACCCGATGCAAAGTTATTAAGATCTGCTCCAGCAGAGAAGAACTTCTCGCCTTCGCCTGTTAAAACCAACGCATAAATAGAGCGATCATTGCTAAGTTCAATCGCCAACTCTTTTAGCTGATTCAAAGACTCAAGTGTCCAAGTGTTCGCTGGCGGATTACTAATCGTGAGCTTGGCAATATGCGCTTCGCGCTCTAATTTCATTTGTGCCGTCATAATCTTTCAGTCCTTTTTAATTTCTTTAGGTAAGGCTGTGTCTCGCTGACTAAAGCAGCTCAACGCCTTCCGTTAGTAATCGTCTTGCGACGATCAGACGCATGATTTCGTTGGTACCTTCAAGAATTTGGTGAACACGAACGTCTCGGAAATGGCGCTCGACTGGATATTCTTTTATGTAGCCATAGCCACCGTGAATTTGCAGCGCCTGATCGCAGACTTTAAAGCCCACATCAGTAGCAAAGCGTTTTGCCATGGCACAGTACGCACTTTTTTCTGCGTGCTGGGCATCGAGTTTAGCGGCAGCGAGTCGCACCATTTGACGCGCAGCGACCAGCTCAGTCGCCATATCAGCAAGCTTGAACTGCAACGCTTGAAATTGCGCCAGTGAACGGCCGAACTGTTTGCGTTCGGTCATGTATTGTTTGGCTTCGTTCAGAGCTTGTTGCGCAGTACCGACGGAACAAGTGGCGATATTGATTCGGCCGCCATCCAGACCAAGCATGGCGAACTTAAAGCCTTCTCCCTCTTCACCCAACAGATAGTCAGCCGGAATACGAACATTTTCGAAGGTAATCATGCGAGTTGGCTGGCAGTTCCAACCCATTTTGGCTTCTTTTTTACCGTAGCTAATGCCTTCGCAATCAGCAGGAACAACGAATGCAGAAACGCCACTCGCTCCTTCACCACAGGAACGCGCCATCACGACTAATACATCTGTATCACCGGCACCCGAGATAAACACTTTTGCGCCATTGAGAACAAACTCATCGCCATCACGCACTGCGCTAGTCGTTAGAGAAGCGGCGTCAGAGCCGGCATTAGGTTCGGTTAAACAGTAGGAAGCGAGCTTTTCACCCGAAATTAGATCCGCGCTAAATTGCTGCGCCACTTCGGCTTTGGCAAAGCTAGTTATCATCCACGTCGCCATGTTGTGAATGGTCATAAACGCAGTAGTCGCGGTACAACCCATAGCCAACTGCTCGAAAATGATCGCCGCATCCAAACGAGATAAACCCAAGCCACCATGCTCTGGCGGCGTATAGATGCTCAGAAAACCAAGTTCACCTGCTTGACGCAGTACATCTTTAGGGAAATGATGGTTTTCATCCCACTCGGCCGCATGAGGCGCTAACATTTGGTCTGCAAACTGCTTTGCTACTTCGGCAAACGCGAGTTGATCTTCGTTTAATTCAAAATCCATCTTGAAGTCCTAAGGTCTAATTCGTTGCATTTGTATCCGAGCCAAGCCCACTTAAACGGTGGCGCTTGGCTAGAGGTGTCGCTAATCCAGTAATTAGCTAAGTTGAATGGTCATGTTTGGACCGCTTGGAATGTCATCTTCAAACCAACGCGCGGTGACAGTTTTCGTCTCGGTGTAGAAGCGAACCGCTTGTTTACCGTAGGCATGCAGGTCGCCGTAGAAGCTGCCTTTCCACCCAGTAAATGAGAAAAATGGCAATGGCACTGGAATCGGCACGTTGATGCCTACGTTACCTACTTCGATATTGTGTTGATACTTTCTCGCGGCAGCGCCGTTCGCCGTGAAAATAGACGTACCATTACCAAAGCGGTTTGCATTGATCAGTTCAATCGCTTCATCTAGGTCATCCACTTCCATAGTTAACAGCACAGGCCCGAAAATTTCTTCCTGATAAATCGACATGTCTGTGGTCACGTTGGTAAATAGTGTTGGCCCCACCCAGTTACCGTTCGGAAAGCCAGGCACTTGGCAGTCTGTCCCGTCCAGAACACAATTCGCGCCTGACGCTTTGCCTTCATTAATCAGATTCACCACTCGCTGCTTCGCTTGAGGGCTAATCAGCGGACCATAACCGGCGGTTTCATCATCCCACGCGCCAGGCTGAACCTGAGCTAACGCCTCTTTAAGCTCTGGAATCCATTCTTTGGTTTCGCCGACAAATACGGCAACCGAAATCGCCATACAGCGTTGGCCTGCAGCACCAACTGACGCGCCAACTAAGTTATTGATGACTTGCTGTTTGTTTGCATCCGGCATGATGACCATGTGGTTCTTAGCACCTGCAAATGACTGCACGCGTTTCAGGTTGTCTGTACCTGTTTTGTAG
This sequence comes from Vibrio sp. 2304, assembly GCF_033339475.1. Taxonomy (NCBI): domain Bacteria; kingdom Pseudomonadati; phylum Pseudomonadota; class Gammaproteobacteria; order Vibrionales; family Vibrionaceae; genus Vibrio; species Vibrio sp. 2304. The sequence continues at coordinate 44,264 of NZ_JAWOUQ010000003.1, forward strand.
ATGTACTCACCAACGGGCACAGAGCCAACAAAAGAGATCGCACGAACGACTGGATCAGTCAGAATGCGGTCGACTTGCTCTTTGGTCCCGTGAACAACTTGCAGTACGCCTTTTGGTGCGCCAGCTTGTTCAAACAGCTCCGCCAGTTTCATTGCCGTTAGTGGCACTTGCTCTGACGGCTTCAAAATAAAGGTGTTGCCACAAGCGATCGCCATCGGGAACATCCACAATGGGATCATCGCAGGAAAGTTAAACGGTGTGATGCCAGCACAAACGCCGAGCGGTTGAATGTAAGAGTAACCATCAATATTGGTCGCGACGTTCTCAACCGTTTCGCCCATCATTGAGCTACAAATGTTTGCAGCTTGCTCTACCACTTCAATTCCGCGCCAAATGTCACCCTTTGCATCCGCGAGGGTTTTGCCTGTCTCACTTGAAAGCAGTATCGCCAACTCATCGTGTTGCTCTTTTAGCAGATGTTGGTAACGCAACATCAATCTAGCACGCTCCGGCGCTGCAACTTCTTTCCAGCGTTTGAACGTTTCTGTTGCGCTGGCAATCGCCGCATTCATTTCCGATTCCGTGGCACAAGGTACTTGTGCAATCACTTCGTTGGTTGCCGGGTTGGTTACATCTAGCCATTGTTTTGAATCGGAGATGGCAAATTCACCACCGATATACTGCTTTACTTGTTCTGTCATGATGACATCCTTGTATTTTTCAGCTTGTTACTGACTACTGTTATGTAAGTGAAACTTTGTTGAGAGTGATTTAGCAGATTTCAATCGCGATAGCGGTAGCTTCGCCGCCGCCAATACAAAGCGATGCAACGCCACGCTTACCACCAGTTTGTTTTAGCGCATGAATCAAAGTGACAAGGATTCGATTGCCACTTGCGCCTATTGGATGCCCCAGCGCACAAGCCCCTCCGCGAGGGTTCACTTTGCTCTCGTCCAGTTCGAGAGCTTTCACCGCGTATTGAGTCACGACAGCAAAAGCTTCATTGATTTCCCAAAGGTCCACGTCTGATTTGTCCCAGCCCGTTTTTTCCAGCAGCGATTCAATCGCGAAGACTGGTGCGATGGTGAACTCATCAGGCTGTCTTGCATGCGTGCTGTACGCGACAATTTTGGCTAGAGGCTGAAGGTTTTCCTGACGACCAAACTCACTATCGACTAAGATCATTGCCGACGCACCATCCGAAATGGAACTAGAGTTTGCTGCGGTTACGCCGCCATCTTTGGCAAACGCAGGGCGTAAGGTAGGAATTTTAGTGACGTCGAGTTTGCTCGGTTGCTCATCATCTACAACCAAGGTTTCGCCGCGTCGACTTTTTACGTTAACAGGCACGATCTCTTCTTTGAACAAACCTTGTTCGATTGCTTGCTGCGCACGAGTCAACGACTGTTGCGCCCAGGCATCCATACTTTCACGGCTGAACTGATACTTTTGCGCCGTCTGTTCTGCAAAGACACCCATCAGCTCGCCTTGGTAGGCATCCTGCAACCCGTCATAAAACATGTGATCAAGCACTTGCTCGTGACCTAAACGGAAACCATCACGCGCTTTCTTTAATAGATAAGGAGAAGACGACATGTTTTCCATGCCACCAGCGATGACAGCATGCGCATTACCAGATTGAATAAGGTCATATGCCAGCATCACGGTTTTCATACCCGATCCACAAACTTTGTTCAGTGTCGTACAACCAATCGATTGTGGCATTTCAGCTTTAAGGCTTGCTTGTCTTGCAGGCGCTTGCCCCACACCGGCGGGTAAAACGCACCCCATCAACACTTCGTCTATTTTGTGCACATCGAGTTGGCTTTCGGCTAGCGCCCCTTGAATGGCTTTCGCACCGAGTTCCGTGACATCTGTTGAAGCTAATGCACCTTGAAAAGAGCCGATAGGCGTTCGCTTAGCGGCAACAATCCATGTTTCATTTTTCATTCCATTAACCTTTTGTTGACGTTTACGTCATAACTATACTAACATTTACGTTAACGTCAAGTTTGAGGTTATTGTTTGTTCGAGTGATTCTTTGATTTCGAGTAAATGCGAGTGATATCAAGGCTCAAGAGTGGATGTTGTTTGTTTACTTTAACGTTAACGAATTGTATATTCATGTAAATGTTATACGAAAGTCGTAAGGTTAAGGAATGAACACATTTAAGATCAGCGAGCTCGCGAAAGAGTTCGACATTACTACTCGAAGCATTCGCTTCTACGAAGATTTAGGTCTCCTAACTCCAGAACGTAAAGGCAACACTCGAATCTACAATGGTCGTGATCGAATTCGACTAAAACTGATTTTGCGAGGTAAGCGATTGGGCTTTTCTCTTGCAGATATCAAAGAGTTATTTGAACTCTACGATACCGATCAAAGTACTGAGCAGTTGAACTATATGATTCGGTTGATCGAAGAGAAGAAGGCAGCATTGCAACAGCAAGCAAACGACATTCAAGCGGTAATGATGGAGTTAAATGCTGCGCAGTTGCGATGCCAAAACACACTGAGATCCATGAAAGGCGAAAAAGTCACCTAACACCTCAACTCTGGGATGTAGGTGACGTAAAGGCAAGGACACGCAATGAAATCTACCTACTCTTCCCTGAACTTTGTTTATGACGAAAATACCGATTTGCTTCGCGAGCAAATCAATAGTTTTGCTGCAAGAGAAATTGCGCCGCTAGCGCAATCTATCGACCAAACTAACGACTTTCCAAACCATCTTTGGTCCAAATTAGGTGACATGGGTCTTTTAGGTGTGACCACCAGCGAAGAGTTTGGTGGTGCAGGCATGGGCTATCTCGCCCACGTTATCGCTATGGAAGAAATCAGCCGAGCATCCGCTTCGGTTGCGTTAAGTTACGGCGCTCACTCCAACCTTTGCGTCAACCAAATCCACCGTAACGGCACACAAGCGCAAAAAGAGAAATACCTACCTAAGCTCATCTCCGGTGAACATATCGGCGCCCTTGCTATGAGTGAACCCGGCGCCGGCTCTGATGTGGTCTCTATGCAGCTTAAAGCCGAACGTAAAGGCGATATTTTCCTATTAAATGGCAACAAAATGTGGATCACCAACGGCCCTGATGCACACACCTATGTTGTCTACGCAAAAACCGACCCAAGCCAGCACTCCAAAGGCATCACGGCATTTATTGTGGAACGCGGATTCCCTGGATTTACTCAAGCACAAAAACTCGACAAGTTGGGTATGCGCGGCTCGAATACGTGTGAGCTGGTCTTCCAAAACTGCGAAGTCCCTGCGGAAAATATTCTCGGCGAAGAAAACCAAGGCGTGAAAGTATTGATGAGCGGCCTCGACTACGAACGTGTGGTGCTTGCAGGCGGCCCACTTGGCATCATGCAGGCGTGTATGGATATCGTTGTGCCTTACATTCACGACCGTAAACAGTTCGGTAAATCCATCGGTGAATTCCAGCTAGTTCAAGCAAAAATTGCGGATATGTACACACAAATGAATGCCGCTAAAGCGTATGTTTACGCCGTCGCTGCCGCTTGTGATCGGGGTGAAACCACCCGTAAAGATTCTGCTGGCGCGATCCTCTACAGCGCAGAGCTGGCAACCAAGATGGCACTGGATGCGATTCAACTACTTGGCGGTAACGGCTACATCAACGAGTTTGATACGGGCCGTTTGTTGCGAGATGCCAAGCTGTATGAAATCGGTGCGGGCACTTCAGAAATTCGCCGCATGCTTATTGGTCGCGAATTGTTTAACGAAAGCGCTTAATAGTCATACCTAGGCGTTCTAACTCGAAACAACTTCCTTATTCAATCTAAATCTTATTCAACCTAAATAAAGACGGGTAGTGACACCCGTCTACCGAATGGAGATCGGCTATTTATGGCTTGTTTGACGACCAATATTAATACCCATTCCGAGCAGTATCAGGAAAACTACCGCTCTATGGCGTCACTTGTAGATCAACTTTATACCGTGACTGCCCAAATAGAAGATGGTGGTGGTGAGAAAGCCCGCGAGCATCAGCAGAAGAAAGGCAAACTTCCGGTACGTGAGCGCATTCTTGCCCTCCTCGATCCCGGTTCATCCTTCTTAGAAATTGGCCAGTTCGCGGGTTGGGATGTGTATCCAGATTACGTTCCATGCGCGGGCGTAGTAGCGGGTGTTGGCGTAATTGACGGCACCGAGTGCATGATCGTCGCCAATGACGTGACGGTAAAAGGCGGCAGTTACTACCCACTTACGGTGAAAAAACACTTACGCGCACAAGAAATTGCAAAAAAATGCCAACTGCCGTGTGTTTACTTAGTCGATTCTGGCGGCGCTAACCTACCCCGCCAAGATGAGGTCTTCCCAGACAAAGACCACTTCGGTCGTATTTTCTATAACCAAGCCCGAATGTCAGCCAAGGGTATCCCGCAAATCGCTGTGGTCATGGGGCTATGTACCGCTGGCGGCGCTTATGTTCCTGCGATGTGTGATGTTTCCATCATAGTCAAAGAACAAGGTACGATTTTCTTGGCAGGTCCACCTCTTGTAAAAGCAGCGACAGGTGAAGAAGTCAGCGCGGAAGATCTTGGTGGCGCAGACGTTCACTGTCGTACCTCTGGTGTGGCGGACTATTACGCAGAAAATGATCACCACGCGTTAGAGTTGGCAAGACAAGCGGTTTCACAAATCAACCACTTGAAACCCGTTCAACTCAAGCAAAAAGCACCTCAGGAACCACGTTTTCCTGCCCAAGAGCTGTACGGCATCGTCGGAACCGATCTTAAAAAGCCGTTTGATGTTAAAGAGGTCATTGCCCGAATTGTTGATGATTCCCAGTTCGATGAATTTAAAGCCTTGTTCGGCGAAACCTTGGTCTGTGGCTTTGCCCATATTCACGGTATGCCGATTGGCATTGTCGCTAACAACGGCATTCTATTTTCGGAATCAGCACAAAAAGGCGCGCATTTTATTGAGCTGTGCGCACAACGCAAAATTCCTCTGCTCTTCTTGCAGAACATCACGGGCTTTATGGTCGGTCAGAAGTACGAAGCCGAAGGCATCGCCAAACATGGTGCGAAAATGGTAACTGCTGTTGCGTGTGCAGACGTGCCGAAGTTTACCGTGGTTATTGGTGGATCGTATGGCGCAGGAAACTACGGCATGTGTGGCCGCGCTTATGATCCAACCATGATGTGGATGTGGCCAAACGCGCGCATCTCCGTCATGGGTGGAGAGCAAGCGGCTGGCGTGATGGCGCAAGTGACCCGCGATATCAAAACTCGCAAAGGTGAAAGCTGGAGCGCGGAGGAAGAAGAAGCGTTCAAACGTCCAATTGCGGAGCAATATCAGACTCAAAGTCACGCTTATTACGCCAGTGCTCGTTTGTGGGACGACGGCATTATTGACCCTGCGAAAACCCGTGATGTTGTCGGCATTGCTCTGTCTGCTGCGCTTAATGCGCCAATACCAGACAGCAAATTTGGCATCTTCCGTATGTAGCCGGATGCAAGGCAAACCTTAACTCCTCGCGAATACCGATGTTTATACAAGTAACGGTTAGCGAGCATTGGAATAGAGACTGAAATGTCAGACAAAGGAAGTCACATGACCGGACTACTGCTTGAAAAAGACAGCAATGGCGTTGCTTGGTTGAGCCTCAATCGACCAGAGAAACACAACGCGTTTAATGATGAATTAATTGCTTCACTTATCGAAACCTTGGAAAAACTTGAGAGAGACGACTCTCTACGTGCATTGGTACTAACGGCGCAAGGGAAACACTTTTCTGCGGGTGCGGATCTTGGCTGGATGCAGTCAATGGCCACCAAAACCGAGAGTGAAAACCTGCAAGATGCACAGCAACTAGCAAAACTTTTGCATACGCTGGATACCTTTAGCAAACCGACTATTGCTATGGTGCATGGCGCTGCATTTGGCGGCGCACTTGGGCTTATCTGCTGCTGCGATATCGCTATTGGTACACCTGAAAGCCGCTTCTGTTTGAGTGAAGTGAAGCTCGGTTTGTTACCCGCCACCATCGGACCTTACGTAATCCGAGCGATTGGACAACGACAAAGCCGACGCTACTTTTTAACCGCGGAACTGATTGATGCCGAAACCGCGCTATCGATGAGTATTCTTCATCAGATAGACGCTCAACCACGTGAAGCCGTCAATCGCACCATTGATCACCTGCTCAACAACGGTCCACAAGCCATGCAGGCTGCAAAAGCACTTTGTTTACGCTGTGATAACCAACCTATCGATCATTCATTAATTGAATACACCAGCCAAGCTATTGCAACCGCTCGCGTGTCCAGTGAAGGACAAGAAGGACTAGCTGCATTTTTTGAAAAGCGCGCCGCCAATTGGAGGAATCATGTTTAAAAGAATACTGATCGCAAACCGCGGTGAAATTGCCTGCCGAATCATTAAAACCGCAAAAAGCATGGCTATCGAGACGGTAGCCGTCTATTCCGAAGCGGATCGCAGCAGCTTACATGTTAAACAAGCGGATTTCGCTGAATTCATTGGCCCCGCTCCTGCGAGTGAATCGTATCTCGATATCGATGCGATTATCGGCGCTGCGAAAAAATGGCAAGCCGATGCTATCCACCCTGGGTATGGTTTTCTTTCCGAGAACCCGAAACTAGCCAAAGCGTGCAGCGAAAATGGCATCGCCTTTATTGGCCCTTCCACCAGCGCAATTGAAGCAATGGGTTCGAAGTCGCAAGCCAAAGCCATCATGTCTGAGGCGAACGTGCCCTTGGTTCCCGGCTATCACGGCACAGACAACAGCGTAGAGCACTTATTAGCGGAAGCTGAAAAAATCGGTTACCCAGTGATGCTTAAAGCAACACAAGGTGGCGGCGGCAAAGGCATGCGAGTGGTCAACAGCGCAGCCGAAATGCCGCTGGCTATCGACGGAGCGCAGCGTGAAGCACTTTCAAGCTTTGGCGATAAGCAGCTTCTAATCGAAAAATGCATATTGCAGCCTCGCCACGTGGAAGTTCAGGTATTCGCTGACCAGCGTGGCAACTGTGTCTATCTTTCTGATCGCGATTGTTCCATTCAGCGTCGTCACCAAAAAGTAGTCGAAGAAGCACCAGCTCCCGGTCTTAGTGATGAACTGCGTAAACAAATGGGTGAAGCTGCGGTTCAGGCCGCTCAAGCGATCGACTATGTTGGCGCTGGCACGGTGGAGTTCTTACTCGATAGCCGAGGTCAATTCTACTTCATGGAGATGAATACCCGTCTGCAAGTTGAACACCCTGTCACTGAATTGATCACCGGCGTTGATTTGGTGGAGTGGCAATTCAAAGTCGCAGCTGGCGAGCATTTACCTATTTCGCAATCGGAAATCACCCACAACGGTCATTCAATTGAGCTGCGAATTTACGCAGAAGATACAGACAATGACTTTATGCCGTCGACTGGCCGCATTGATTACTTAAAAGAACCCGTATCAGACAGTAGTGTGCGCCTAGCGTGCGTACGCGTTGATAGTGGTGTTACCCAAGGCGATAGCATCAGCGAATATTACGATCCAATGATCAGCAAACTGATCGTCTGGGGGCAAACTCGTGATATCGCTCTAAAGCAGATTAAGCAGGCGTTAACTCAATATCACGTACGTGGCGTAACGACAAACATTGGTTATCTGCACAGTATTATTTCGCAGCCAGCCTTTGCCGAGATTGAGCTCGATACAGGTTTCCTCGTCACACATCAACAAGGCATAAATGAGCAGCAAGACGTGTCGGATTCAATCTGGCTTACGTTGGCGGCGGTTGCTCGTTGGAATGATCTCATTTCAAAATCAGACAGCTCAACGTTACCCGCGCCAACCAAACGAGGTTTTAGACTGTCAGTTGACAACGTTTACCGATTTAACTTCACGGATGCCAATGCCAACCATCAGGCACGTTTGCAACAATCATCGCAAGATACAGGATCTCACTTCACTGTCCGATGCGGCGAGGAGCTGCATCAGGTCATCCTGCTTGAAAGTGACAACCAGTTTATCGTCGATATTGATAATGTGCGTTACACCTTTAATGCACTTAGCGATGAACAACGGACAACACTATTTTATCTTGGTCAGCAACACACGTTTGCTCATCAACCTAACTTTGACTCTGCAAAAGATGTAGATGATGAACTAAGTCCAACCGCACCACTCAACGGCATAATTTCAGCAGTTATGGTGGCTAAAGGTGACGAAGTGGCGGCGGGCGATCCGCTTTTGGTACTCGAAGCAATGAAAATGGAATACACCATCACGGCTCCGGTAGCAGCAAAAGTCGACGAATTGTTTTATCAGCACGGGGACCAAGTACAGCACGGTTCCATCCTGCTGAATTTGGCTTTGATATCGGATAACGTCAGTGAAGATAAGGAGCGCGAATATGCTACCAGCGAAGGTTAATATCGTCGAAGTCGGCGCTCGTGATGGTCTGCAAAATGAAACGTCAGTGACGCTGGTTGATAAAATCCGTTTGATTAACCAACTAAGCAGCAGTGGCTTAAAGCATATTGAGGCGGGATCTTTCGTCTCTCCAAGGTGGGTGCCTCAAATGGCCGATTCCGATCAGGTGTTTGCTGGTATCTCAAAAAAGCCTGACGTGGTTTATAGCGCTCTCACACCAAATCTCGCAGGGTTAGAACGTGCGCTGGAAAGCGGTGTAAAGCGAATTGCGGTGTTTGGCTCCGCTTCAGAAACGTTCAGCCAGAAGAACATCAACTGCAGCATTACCGAAAGTCTCGCTCGATTTGAGCCCGTTATCGAGTTGGCGAACCAGCATAACATTCCTGTACGCGGGTACTTGTCTTGTACCATGGTGTGCCCATATGAGGGAGTAATCAAGCCAGAGCAAACTACCAAGGTCGCCAATACGTTGTTTGATATGGGATGTTATGAGATTTCGCTCGGTGATACTGTCGGTAAAGCAACGCCTAATCGCGTTATCGCCATGCTGGATTCGTTGTTAACGCTACTACCAAAAGACGCGCTCGCAGTACATTTTCATGACACTTATGGGCAAGCATTAGCCAATATCTATCAAGCCTTGTTAATGGGCATCAACACCATTGATAGCGCAGTAGCGGGGCTCGGCGGCTGCCCTTACGCGAAAGGAGCCAGTGGTAATGTTGCAACGGAAGATGTACTTTATCTGTGTGAGCAACTTGGGATTGAAACGGGCGTTGACCTTAGCGTCATCAATGAAGCGGGTTGGCAAATTTGCCGTGCGTTAGGAAAGTCTCCTGCTTCTAGGGTCGCATTAGCTCTGGGCGATCCGTATAGCTTGTAAATCATCAACAACCAATCAGGTAATGTATTTCAACGGGCATGCAGACGTACGTGCCCGTTTTTTGTTGTTACTCATAAAAACCTTAACGCTCAACGGTCTTCATCACATTAATTAGTGTCTGATTTCAGCTACAATTTAGTTTCAAACCGAACATATAAAACAGGATCAGGTAAATGCTCATAACATTTCGTTGTCGAAGCCACTCAAACGTCACAATGTTTGGTGATATTGCATTAGATATGCTCAAAATGATGGGTCACAGCGGCACGGTGCCGGGATCAATTTCCGCTCAAGATGTTCCTGACGCGCTATCAAGATTAACTTCTGCTCTATCTGCGAAAAATGCAGCTGAAGAAAACCTCCCTACTGATGTAGACGAAGAGGAAGAACAAGCAGAGCCCGCGGTAAGCCTAGGACGCAGAGCGTTTCCACTGATTGAGTTGCTAAAATCAGCAATCAAAGAAGAATGCGAAGTCATGTGGGACAACCAATAACGCCTTCAAACTGGTTTCTAGCGAGGTGAATCCGTGTTGTGACCGCCTCGCTATGGTTACTCGACACCAAGATAAGAACACCAATACCGCTTATCGCCCTATCCGTTTCTCTCCCTAGACAACTTAATTTGCCCATCAATGTGCACATCTCGTTGTGGAAACGCGATTTCAATGCCGTGCTTTTCGAAAGCTTCGTAGATTTCAAAACGCATGGCACTTGCGACCGAGCGAATACCGCCCTCAACCGTTGAGTTAATCCAAAAATAAGATTCGAAGATCAAAGCATTGTCACCAAAGTCTTGAAAAAACACATCTGGCGCTGGCGAACTCAGAACTTGCGCTTGCTGCGAAGTCACTTCCGCCATTAAGGCAGCAACCTGTTTGACATCGCTCCCATACGCGACGCCGACGACGACCGAGCCACGAACTAATCTGTCGCATAACGTCCAGTTGATCACCACGTTCTCAATCAACTGACTGTTGGGTATGAGCATATGAACACCATCGGTTCGTCTGATTCTCGTTGAACGTGTATTTATTTGCTCGACAGTGCCTTTGGCGCCCTCAACCTCTAAAAAGTCCCCAATTCGGATTGGCTTTTCACCAATCAAAATCCAGCCACTTATGAAGTTGTTAATGATGTTTTGCGCACCAAAACCGAAGCCGATAGCGATGGCACCAGACAGAAAGGCGAACGCGGTGATTGGCACATTGATCATCGAAAGTGTGGTCATAAAAATAATGGCGAGAGCGATGACAAATAATATCCGTTTAACCAAATGAATCACGTTTGGGTCTTTCCCCGATGAAGACATTCTTGACGTAACGGTTTTGATCAAAATTTTGGATAACCATAAAGCGACAATGACCCATGTCGGCACCATCAATATCGCCCACAACGTGATAGGTTGTTCGTTAAAGGTAAACAGTGTTGTTTCTAAAAATGAAATGACCCGTTCGAACATAAAGTGCTCACTCTTGATTCATCGTTGCCAGCAAGCCAGAGCGCATAAGTCTTATATTTTTAGCCCAATCGATAGCGCAAGCGGCTCAATTAAGTTCTTCTTATTAACTATATAGTAATCTACGTAAAACGCTTCGAGTGGTTTCCCACTTTGGCTTCAACCGATTAAGCCATTTAGGGAGTACGTCTTTGTGAACTAAACGAGCCAATCAACCAACTTGAGACGCAAGGAAAATCAGTGATAACTTTCTGATTTTTAAGCATCAAATTTTCACTTCGAATCACTCTCACTTATTATGCACCTTATTGCAAATAACATTGATGGAATGATTGTCATGTCAGAACTGACTCGGATGCGCTCTGGAGAAACCTATAATTGTCTGGATGAAGAACTAAAGCTAATGCGCGCCAAAACCGCGCAGCTTGTCTTCCAATTTAACCACGAGCCAAACCCAGATATACGTAGACAACTATTGGCAGAAATGGGCGTCCAATTAGAAAACAGCGCCTGTATAGAGCCACCGCTTCAACTTACCTACGGTTGTCACCTGTCCATCGGAGAAAACACCTACATCAACTGGGATGCCATTATTCTGGACAATGGGCAGGTTGAGGTTGGCGCGAACGTCATGATTGGGCCTAGAGTGCAAATTTACACAGCCGCTCATTCACTCGATACACAAAGACGCTTATCCGGAGACGAGATCGCCAAACCGGTAAAAATCGGCAATAACGTTTGGATTGGTGGGGGCGCTATCATACTGCCAGGCGTGACCATTGGCGATCAGGCCGTCGTTGGCGCTGGCTCTGTCGTAACCAAAGACGTTGCGCCGGGCGATCGAGTCGTTGGAAATCCGGCGCGCTCCATTAAACCCAAAAACTGAAGAAAGTGGCTATTTCGCCAAATGATCGCGAATAATATTGGCAAGCAGATTGAGAGCATGAACGTATTTGTCATTGAGCTCAAAAGAAGCGTTAAGACGAATACAGTGATCGTATTGTTCTGTCAGGCTGAACATCTTTCCCGGTGCGATGCTGATATTACCTTTTAGTGCTTCTCGATATATCGGCAAGGCATCAATATGCTTAGGAAGCTCTAGCCAAATAAAGTACCCGCCGCTTTGGCTTAACACGTTGACTGCTTCAGGTAACAGCTCACTAAGCAGATCCGTCATCTTACTTTTACGTTCAAACAGCTTTTTCCGTAACTGCTTCAAATGCGATTCATAATTGCGGCTTGTTAAATAGTGCACCAATGTCATTTGCACTGGTGCACTCGTCGCTAATGTACTCATTAACTGTAACTTTTGTACCTCTAGCGCCCGCTTTCCTGCCGCAACCCAACCAATACGTAGCCCTGCGATTAATGATTTTGAAAACGAGGAGCACAACATGGTATTGCCCGTGTCATCAAACATTCTTAGTGGGTAAACCGAGTCATTCTCGGCATGCAGTTCGCTGTACACATCATCTTCAATTACTGGCACGTTATATCGCTGTGTCAGTTCAATCAGCTTTTGTTTTTTCTCGTTGGAGAGCGTAAAACCCAGAGGATTCTGGAAGTTCGACATAAGCCAGCACGCTTTCACATCATGCGTTTGCAGCGCTCGCTCCAATGAGTCTAGGTCAATGCCCGTGACTGGGTCTGTTCTTACTGAGAGCGCTTTCAAACCTAACCGCTCTAAGGATTGCAAAGCGCCATAGAATGCAGGCGACTCCACAACCACCCAATCTCCCGGTCTTGTACAAGCTTGCAAACTGAGCGTTAACGCCTCCAGCGCGCCTGCCGTAATGACAATTTCATCGGGTGAAATTTCAATGCCTTTCGCAGCATAACGCTTCGCGATGATGGTGCGTAATTGTTCGTTTCCCGGCGGTAAGTTATCAAAGGTGGTGGAAATCGGCATATTGCGAGCGGCTGCGCTCATCGCCCGATTCACGTGATATCTTGGGTACAAACTTGGGTCTGGATAGGCAAAGCCAAAATTGATCATGGATGGATTTTTACTCGCCTGCAGAACATCAAAGATAAACTCATTGATGTCTACCTGCTCTGTCCACGAAACCGCGGCTGGCGCTTGGGGTTCATTTGAACTCTTAATATTGGGCGCGACTCGATAACCAGAGCGCGGCTGTGACGTCACCCAGCCTTGAGATTCCAGAATTTGATACGCGTGCAACACCGTCATCAAGCTCAAACCCGAGTGTTCAGATTGGCGACGCAGCGAAGGCAGCTTGTCACCCGGATGCCATATCCCCGATTTTATCTGCCTTTTAAGCTGTTCCACTAACTCTTGATACTTCGCCAAACGCAAATCCCCTTCCATAAAGCCGAATTCAAAATAATAACACTTCAATATTTAATCTGTTATAGGTTTATAGTCACTGTCTGTACCTACTTCCCTCATTCCGCTCCTTTTAAAATAGCTCTCTCATAAAACTTAAAAGATCAAAGGAAGTTTAATGTTTGGCCTCGACGCATTTATGCTTGCACGGATACAGTTCGCCTTTACGGTATCCTTTCATATTATTTTCCCCGCTATCACCATAGGTTTGGCCACCTATCTCGCCGTGCTGGAAGGCTTATGGCTAAAAACACGTAATCCCGATTACCAAAAGCTCTATCACTTCTGGTCGAAAATTTTTGCGGTTAACTTTGGAATGGGTGTTGTATCTGGTCTTGTCATAGCCTATCAATTCGGCACCAACTGGAGTGGTTTCTCCGACTTCGCTGGTTCTATCACAGGCCCATTACTGACTTATGAAGTGTTAACGGCTTTCTTTCTCGAAGCCGGATTTCTTGGCGTAATGCTGTTTGGGTGGCGTCGCGTCGGCGAAAAGCTGCACTTTTTTGCAACCTCGATGGTGGCGTTAGGAACGATCATTTCGACGTTCTGGATTCTCGCCTCCAACAGTTGGATGCAAACGCCACAAGGCTATGAAATTGTCGACGGACGTGTGGTGCCAACCGACTGGTTTGCTATCGTTTTCAATCCTTCATTTCCTTATCGTTTGGCGCACATGAGCGTCGCGGCTTTCGTCAGTTCGGCACTCTTTGTAGGCGCGTCAGCCGCTTGGCATTTATTGAGAGGCAATCAATCGACTGCGGTAAAAACCATGTTTTCGATGTCGCTCGGGATCTTAGTGTTCCTTGCGCCACTCCAAGCCGTGATTGGCGATGTGCACGGGCTAAACACTCTGGAACACCAGCCCGCCAAAATCGCTGCCATCGAAGGACATTGGGATAACAGTGATGGCAAACCAACCCCATTGATATTGTTCGGCATGCCAAACATGGAACAAGAACGCACAGACTATGCCTTAGAAATTCCTGTTCTAGGAAGTTTGATCCTACGCCACAGTTTAACTGAGCCAATCCCGGCGCTGAAAGACTTCCCGAAAGAGGAACGACCGAACTCACCTATCGTCTTTTGGTCATTTCGAATCATGGTCGGGCTAGGACTTCTGATGATTTTACAGAGCTTCTACAGCATATGGTTACGAAAAAAGAACACGCTTTATACCTCGCGTTGGTTCCTCAAGTTTTCATTGTTTATGGGGCCATCTGGTCTTATCGCAATACTCGCTGGCTGGTTTACGACAGAGGTTGGTCGGCAACCTTGGGTCGTTTATGGCGTACAAAAAACGCGTGATGCGGTTTCTGCACACGGAGACCTACAAATGAGCATCAGCCTGCTGTGTTTCCTTGTTGTATACAGCTTGGTATTTGGTTTTGGTTATTACTACATGATCCACCAAATCAAGAAAGGCCCCGATGCAATCGAGCACGATGAGCACGACATGACGACCGTTTCAGGCCGCATCTAGAATTTGTCACAAAGTTAAGGTAGAGAATATGCATTTTGATTTATCCGTGATTTGGTTCGCGATCATCGTTTTTGCCACTTTGATGTACATCATCATGGACGGCTTCGATTTGGGTATTGGAATACTGATGCCCTTCATCAAGGATGAAAAACAAAAAGACGTCATGGTCAACAGTGTCGCGCCAGTTTGGGACGGCAACGAAACTTGGATTGTGCTTGGAGGCGCATCTCTATTTGGCGCTTTTCCGATGGCTTACGCGGTAATTATTGAAGCGCTAACCATCCCTTTAACGTTGATGTTGATTGCTTTGATCTTTCGTGGCGTAGCATTTGAGTTTCGCTTTAAAGCATTGGAAAATCACTTAAAGTTCTGGGATCGCTCTTTTATGGTCGGCTCGATTTTAACCACGTTTTTCCAAGGCATCGTTGTTGGCGCGGTAATTCAAGGCTTTGCGGTGGAAAACCGCGTCTTCGTAGGTAGTCAACTCGACTGGCTCAGCCCTTTTCCCATCTTTTGTGGTTTGGGTTTAGTCGCAACGTACGCGCTGCTTGGTAGCACATGGCTCATCATGAAGACGGAAGGTGAACTGCAAAACACGATGTACCGCTTCACTAACAAAACACTACTGGCGATGATCTCCGCATTAATCATTGTGAGCGCTTGGACTCCACTTGCTTACCCTGCCATTGCGGAAAGATGGTTTTCTCTGCCTAATTTGTTCTACTTACTGCCCGTACCTGTCATTACTGGGCTGGTATGTTTGAAGATTGCCGACTCCGTTAAAAAGCGTAAAGAGCGCAGCCCTTTCGTGATGGCGTTAGTGATCGTGATTCTCGGGTTCGCTGGGCTTGGCATCAGTATCTGGCCAAATATCATTCCTCCTAGAATATCAATATGGGAAGCAGCCGCTCCTGCAAGCAGTCAGCGCTTTATGCTCGTTGGAGCAGTGATCATCATCCCGATCATTCTGGCTTACACCTTTTGGAGTTACTACGTCTTCTCCGGAAAAGTAAAAGAAGGCGAAGCGTACCATTAACGAGTTGATAAGGAGTGAGTATGAAAATCAAAAATTGGTGCCGCCAATGGGCTTGGATGATTGGAATATGGGTCGTTAGCGTCGCTGCATTAGGGTTAGTGTCTATGTTATTTCGCGTCATGATGACCGCTGCAGGGTTAAAATCTTAGCTCGGCACTTTTAAGTCAATAAAAAATGGATGCCTCTAGATCTTGTGTAAGAGCTAGAGGCGTTTAAAGTTAAGTGCGACTTTTTACGTGTGCATACAATACGATAGTAGATTCTGAACCACGAGCCACTTCAAAATAACCACCAGCACGAGATAGCTGACGAGCCGTCAATTTTTGTTTGCCCAGCCTTTCAAACCAATAAGGCGCTAATGAGCACTGAGCCGAACCTGTGGCAAGATCTTCTGAAATACCGATTTTAGGTGCAAAGTAACGCAGCACATAGCCACTATCAGAACTTTGAGCCGTCACGATGACAGCATGAAACTCATCAATTTTAATCAGCTCATCAAAGTTAGGTTGATAGCGAACAACATCATCTTCTGATTCAAGAACAACAACCAAATCACGCGTTGTAAAAGCATCTACGGGGCGATTGGAAAAGCCTAAAATATCCAAGGGGATGGCATGAGGCTTGGCTTGCCAACTTGGCATCACGATCCTGTACATTCCATCCAGTTCAGTAACGGTAATATGGCCATACTGGCTTTTTAGAATGACCTCATTCTGATGATAGTTGGAAATGATTGCAGCGCCTGCGCCCAAACTTCCGTGTCCACATAGGTTGATCTCTCCTTCTAGGCTAAACCAGCGAATGTGGTAGTCACTGCCAGACTGAACCACAAATGATGTGACAGGTTGAGCGACCTGATGAGTGATTTGAAGTAATTCAGAATCACTCAGCCAGTGATTTAGTTCGACAACGCCACATGGATTACCTTGAGCTAACTCATCACAAAATACATCAAATATTTGCGCTTTAATCATCCATCATCCTTGCGGTTTAACCATGCATTAAATCAAGGTCCTCGTCATTATCATCTCGATAAAAACGAGAGTTCAGCTATCAAGTCAACTTGATGTAGGTAATATATACGACAACAGAGTCGCAATCTTCAGTAAGTTTTGTTCGTTGGGTACAATCGACAGGTTATATGACAAAGCTTTAAGCCTCAACATGACCGATGTTCGTGGCTACTTTTAACGCTTGTTTATTGAGATTAGATGCCTCCCAAGCAACAACAACACGACTAGTGAGAGGGATATCCTCAATCTCGGCGACTGTCGCGGAATCATCGAGATGTTCAGCCAGTGAGCGCGGAACGAGAGCAATACCTAACCCAGCCTGCGCCATGGCAATCGTCGTACGAAGTTGCGGTGCTGCGAACTGTGGTTCGAGCCTTACTCCTGCGTCGGCAAAAAGTGTACTCATGCCATCAAACAGTGCGGGTCCAGTCTCTCGTGGAAACAGTAAAATTTTATGGCCTCTCAACTGTTTCATCTGGATACAGGGATATTTTGCCAGTTCGTGCCCCGCCGGAATCACCGCGACAAACGGGTCGTTAAACAACACCTTGTGCTCAAAAGGCTCACTGGCGTAACAGGGTAGCCGCATGATTGCGAGATCAAGTTGTTTGCTTTTTAACTGAGTGGCAAGCTCTGGCATTGATAGTTCCGCCGTCTGTAAATGAACCCCATTCTCTTGAATACGCCCAATCCTCTCCAATACCTTAATGCAGGTTGATGTTGACGTCGCGAACCCAATTTTAACCTGCGTATTTTCACCACGAGCAATCTGACGAGCTTTTGCTTTAGCGCGTTCCACATCAGCAAGAATATTTACCGCATCCGTATAAAAGACTTGCCCTGCATGGGTCAGTTCTACTCCTCTAGACAAGCGCTTAAATAAGTCCACGCCAAGCTCGTGCTCTAGCTTTTTGATTTGTTGACTCAAAGGAGGTTGCGCAATCCCTAACTGTTCAGCTGCTCGGGTAAAGTGACGAGTCTCGGCGACCGCGACAAAATACTTCAGGTAGCGAAATTCCATATATTTTCCATATCAAAATAAATCTTTTTTATATTGGATTTAGCACCGTGTAGAAGTCAATCTAAATATACTCTTCATTGCATAACTGGTCTTACTCATGCGTGGATTTTATAACCCTCTATGTGCTTGTTCGCTTGAAGTAGCGAAAGAATTTTCTGAATACCATCACGTTACCGGAGATGGTGAGATTTATCAGACTTCGTTAATGAGTGCTTTGATCGCTGGTGTTTACGAAGGCTCAACAACCATAGAAGAACTGCTGAAACATGGGGATTTTGGTTTAGGTACGTTCAATGAATTGGATGGTGAGTTGATTGCGTTTGATAAGGAAGTTTTTCAACTCAAGTCGGATGGCTCCGCAAACCCGGCAGACCTGGCGCAAAAAACGCCCTTTGCTGTCATGACTTTTTTTAAGCCTGATATCGAGCTGCCACTGACATCGCGCATGTCACGTCATGAAGTCCATAGCCTCATAGACGACCTGGTTCCAAGCGATAACCTATTTTGCGCAGTGCGCATTGATGGCGTTTTCGATTCAGTTCGTACTCGCACCGTACCTAAACAAACACGCCCTTATCGGCCAATGCTTGAAGTGGTCAAAGAACAACCAACGTTCCGCTTCACACATAAGCAAGGAGTGGTCGCCGGCTTTCGCAGTCCTAAATATACGACTGGCATCAATGTGCCCGGCTATCACGAACACTTTATTACCGATGACCGCCAAGGAGGTGGTCATATTCAGGATTACAGCATTTCGTCAGGGTTCCTCCAGATTGGCAAAGTCTCGCGGCTAGTGATTGATACCCCGGTATCGACAGACTTTCTCAGCGCCAATTTGGCTCCGGAAGATATAAATACCGCCATAGAAAAGGCGGAAAAGTAACAAAGTCAGGCAAATAATAAGGACAACAAATGCAATCCAAACCTTCAAATAAAAATGGAGCTCAGTTGATCGCTCAACAGCTAGAGTCTCTCGGCATTAAGTACATATTCGGTATTCCCGGTGCAAAAATCGATCGATTGTTCGATGCGATTGAAGACACTAACATCCAAATGATTCCTGTACGTCACGAGGCTAACGGCGCATTTATGGCGGGCGTTATGGGAAGACTAACCGGCAAAGCAGGCGTCACCATGGTTACGTCAGGCCCTGGCTGTGGAAATCTAGTTACGGGGGTTGCAACAGCAAACTCCGAAGGCGATCCGCTGATTGCTATCGGTGGTGCGGTGAAACGAACTGACCAGCAAAAACAAACACACCAGAGCATGGATACCGTCAGTATTTTTCGCTCTATTACTAAGTTCAGTGCTGAAGTGCAGCATGTGGACGCCGCAAGCGAGATCATGGCGAACGCATTTCGTATCGCAGAGTCAGGTCGTCCTGGGGCTTGCTTTTTGAGTCTCCCCCAAGATGTTTTATCCGAGCAAACCCAAACGGACATTATTGTCCCCTCGCCTTACACACAGCCTGGTTGCGCTGACATCGCAGCAATCGAAGATGCGGTCAGTCGAATCAGTAAAGCAAAGCGCTGTGTGGTTTTACTTGGCCTTCACGCGAGCCGCAGTCAAAACGCTGCTGCTATCGCCCGATTTCTTCAAAATACGCAGCTACCCGTTGTCGGCACTTACCAGGCCGCCGGCACGGTAGATATCAATTACTATCATCACTTTGCTGGGCGTGTCGGTTTATTTAACAACCAACCCGGCGATGTTTTACTGCGTGATGCCGATTTAATTCTCACCATCGGCTTTAGCCCAATAGAGTATGACCCTGAGCTTTGGAACAGCCACCGCAACCCAGTGATTCACCTCGATATTGAACCGGCAGAATACCAACTTAATTATCAACCTTGTGTTGAAATCGTCGGAAACATTGCGCAGTCATTAGACAAGATGGGCAGCTATATCTCTGAATATGCTCGCCTTTCCCCAACGGCACTTTCAGTACTGGAAGAGGTAGCACTGCAACGGCAAGTGATCAAGACCTATCCCAATGTCTATCACAAGCAAGGGTTTCATCCACTGGCGCTAATTAAAGCCATGCAATCTATCATCACACCAGATACCACGCTATGCCTTGATATGGGGAGCTTCCACATCTGGATCGCTCGTTACTTAAGCTGTTTTCGAGCTCGCCAAATGCTGGTGTCTAACGGCCAACAAACGATGGGCGTTGCACTGCCATGGGCCATTGGTGCCAGCCTACTAAAACCTGGTAGCAAAGTGGTATCGATATCAGGAGACGGCGGTTTTATGCAATCGAGCATGGAGTTAGAAACCGCGGTTAGACTGAACTGCAATATCGTCCATATTGTGTGGGTTGATAACGCCTACAACATGGTAGAAATGCAAGAGATCAACAAATATCAGCGCTGCTCTGGTGTGAAATTTGGACCAATTGATTTCAAGGCGTACGCCGAATCATTTGGCGCGAAAGGCTTCGCAGTGACTAGTCAACACGAATTGCTACCGACATTGAATAAAGCCATGGACGTTGAAGGACCAGCAGTGGTGGCTATCCCAGTAGATTACAGCGACAACGACAAACTGATGTTGCCGCGCACCGAGAAAAATCAAGATCCCGTTTTTGTAAGTTTCGAAGGAGAAATCGCATGAGAGGATTAAAAAATAAAGTCGCACTCGTGACTGGCTCTGCCAATGGCATTGGTTTGGCCATCGCAAAACGTTTGTATGAAGAAGGCGCAAACGTCGCTCTTGCCGATTGGAATGAAGAGCAGTTGGCAAACGCCGTTGAGGGCTTTGATAAACAGCGTGTGTCTGCGCATTCCATTGATGTTTCTGATCCAGACAAAGTCGCAGCACTGATTTCTGATGTTGTTACCCGTTTCGGTAAACTGGATATTTTAGTAAACAATGCTGGCGTACATGTCCCTGGTACCGTGATTGAAGGTAGTGTGGAAGACTGGAAGAAGATCTCTGGTGTAAACATTGACGGCGTCGTTTATTGCGCGAAGTTTGCTTTGCCTGAACTCTTAAAAACGAAAGGTTGTATGGTAAATACCGCGTCCGTTTCCGGTTTGGGTGGTGACTGGGGTGCCGCATTCTATTGCGCGAGTAAAGGTGCAGTGGTGAACCTTACCCGAGCGATGGCATTGGACCATGGTGCGGATGGGGTAAGAATTAACGCCGTATGCCCAAGTTTAGTAAAAACCAACATGACAAACGGCTGGCCGCAGGACATCCGCGATAAATTCAATGAGCGCATTGCGCTTGGCCGAGCAGCCGAACCTGAAGAAATTGCGTCTGTCGTGACTTTCTTGGCAAGTGATGACGCATCTTTCATTAATGGCGTAAACCTACCTGTAGACGGCGGTGCCACCGCATCAGATGGTCAACCTAAAATAATGTAAGCATGAAATAGACAGATCAGTAAGAGACGTTCTACTACCTTTCGGATCGATGCTGATCTGTCGCTTTACGCTCTGAGCACATTACCCGTGCTAGCAATAAACTCAACCACTCGACCGCTATCAGAGATATCTCAACAAAATTGAACACTTAAAGCTGCAACGAGCAGTTAATGTTTCACACAAACCGACAAACTATGTGCGCACTCCATCAGGCATAGAGTGAAGACTTATGTATCAGCGATTCACAAAGAACCAGACAGTTTCCGCGAATACTTTCTAAAGAAGTCTCAGTGACGACTAACGTTTCTGCCACACCATCCATTGCTCTCTGCCTTTAAAAACCTCAACACTGTTTGCCACCACTGAGGACTTCACAAGTTCAAACGTGGGCTCTAGAAAAGATGCCAACTCCCCACTTCGCAAACAAAATGGAGGAAAGCGTGATAGGTAATTATCATCAATGACGAAAAAACCAATTAGAAAACCTCCGCTTGGCAATAATTTATCCACCATAGAGAAATATTCTGACCACATGTTTCTCGGTAGTGCTGCGAGAAAGGCCCGCTCGTAAATGACATCAAACGATTGAGAAAAATCGGCATTAAATACATCACCCAATACGACTTTATCTTTGTAGTTACCTAACGTTGATTGCGCCATTTTTACCGCTTCTTGGCTGTAATCCATCGCGATCACGTCATGCCCATATTGAATAAAAGTGCTCAGTTCATAAGCGGCACCACACCCAGGAATAAACACTGACTGGCCTATATGAAGTGAATTGTCGAGATAGTCCTTGAGTTCTTGAGGTGTCGATTGGGCATCCCAAGGCATAGTGCCTCGGATAAACAAATCATCCCAGAATTGTGTGTTAATCATTGGTGCCTGTTTCATTTACCCGCTCCCTGATTGCGGTAGTAAAAAATAAAGGGATACGCAGCGCAATGTGGTATCCCTTTTCTAGCCTTTTGTCTGACGTTGTTAGTTTTTTATGACAACCACTTTCTACTGCACTTATGCCACCAATGAGTTAACTGCGAAGATCATTGATTAACGGCTGCTCCGCTTGGTTCGGTACAAACTGGACATTGCCTTTCAGTTTAGTGACAGACTGGAGTGTTGCTTGAATGTCCTCTGCTGATACATGCACATCATGACAACAGAAAGTAATGGCATCGTTGAAGCCATCGCGCTCAATTTTCAAGGAGCCTTTAATATCGTGGCGACGACAGACTTCTTGGATCTGATGCGGATAAACAAACAGCCCTTTTACTTTCACCGCGGAGTCTGCTCGTCCCATCCAGCCCTTAATTCGTGCATTCGTGCGTGAAGAATCAGAACTAATCTCTAGATATGCCGATAAATCTCCCGTTGCGTAGCGAATCAGCGGGAACTTCTCATCGAGCGACGTTACAACGACTTCACCGACTTCTCCCGGTTGTACAGGAACACCATCAGGATCAACGATTTCAACAATAATATCTTCGGCAATCACTAATCCTTGTTCACCAGACACTTGATAAGCAATCAAACCAAGCTCTGCACTTGCGTAGGCTTGAAAGACTGCAATGCCTTTTTCCTCAAACATCTGTTGCATGTCTGCTGTAACCGCTTCACCAGAGACCAGAGCTTTCTCAAAGCTAGGCTGCTCATCGTATTTCTCTTGGTACTTTTGTAGCAACGTCAGCAAATACGAAGGTGTACCAGTGTAACCATTAGGTTGAAGCTGTTTAATTGCCTCTATTTGCGCTTCGGTATTGCCTACTCCAGCCGGAAATACCGCACAGCCACAAGCCCTTGCGCCACCATCCATAATAAATCCGCCAGGAGAGAAATGGTAAGAGAGCGTGTTATGCACTAAATCACCCGCACAGAACCCAGCAGCGTGAAACGCGCGCCCCATACGCCAGAAATCGGCCTCATCCGTTTGAGCCTCATACAAAGGCCCAGGAGATTGGAATACGCGCGCCATTTGACCAATGGCAACGCTATTTAAGCCACCAAACGGCGGTTTAAGTTGCTGCTGATTAGGTACATTGAACTTACGTGTAATCGGGAACTGAGCAAGCCCTTCACGATTGTTTGCCAATGTAGGCTCTAACTCAGAAAAATGCGCCGCGTAATGTTCGCTATTGGCTTTCGAATTTTCAATCAGTGCTGGCAAACGTTGAAACAGCGATTCTTCTCGCGCCTGTAGAGACAACGATTCTTTCGCATCAAATAGTTCGTTCATCCTTGCTCCTTACAACCAACGCTTACGACGTTTGTAAGATTTCAGATTCTTAAAGCTCTTGCGATCTTCATCGCCGCCGCCAAGGTAGAACTCTTTTACGTCTTCATTGTTTAGCAATTCGTGCTTGCTGCCATCTAGTACGATTTTGCCTGATTCCATGATGTAACCGTAATCGGCCGCTTGAAGAGCGAAGTTGGCATTCTGTTCAACCAAAAGCATGGTAATACCTTGCTCTTTGTTGATCTTGTTAATAATGCTGAATACTTCTTTAACTAGCAGTGGAGAAAGCCCCATAGACGGTTCGTCCAACAAAATCATCTTCGGTCGAGCCATTAACGCTCGGCCAATCGCTAACATTTGTTGCTCGCCGCCAGACAAATAGCCCGCCAGGCCAGTGCGCTCTTTGAGTCGCGGGAAGTAGTCAAACACCATTTCGATGTCTTGTTCAACTTCGTTGTCAGTGCGTGTATAAGCGCCTAAGCGAAGATTTTCTATTACCGTCATATCTTCAACAATTCTGCGCCCTTCCATAACTTGGAAGATGCCCGAACGGACGATCTCTTCCGGGCTTTTGTTGTCTATACGCTCGCCCATGAAGTTGATTTCGCCGCGCGTCACTTCACCATCTTCGGTTTTCAATAAACCAGAAATGGCTTTCAACGTTGTGGATTTACCCGCACCGTTGGCGCCCAGTAAGGTCACAATCTGCCCTTTTGGAACTTCTAAACTCACACCGCGAAGTACTAGTATTACTTCGTCGTAGACGACTTCAATGTTGTTCACTGAAAGCAGTATTTCTGCCGGTTCGATATTCGTTGCTAATTCAGCCATCAAGCTACTCCTTGCTAGGGTGAGAGTGTTCTCTCACCCATCCTTATTTTCAGTAAGCTTTGTTATTAATAAGTCGTAGATTAGTAACCTAGCCAATCGTCACGACGTGACAATGTCACCTGAGATACTTTCTTAATATCAACTGCGCCGCCATCGTTGTTGCCCATAAAGACGTTCACGGTTGTTGTGCCTCGGTGATCTTCCGGTTTCCAGTTCGCAGGGACACAAACACCTTCTAAGCCTTGTGGTACCCAGTTGTCATGGACATACATGCCCTTCTTGATGTTTTCACCTGTGATACCACCGTTGTCTTTCGCCCACTCCATTGCTTCTTTCATATAGAACGCAGAACAAATACCGCGAATGTAATGGTGAGTTCTGAATTCGCCCGGCTCTGATTCAGACTGCTTAGAAATCTCACGGACCAGTTTCATGCCTTCATTATCATCTCCCCAAAACGCTGTCATAC
The DNA here is from genome assembly GCF_033339475.1 of Vibrio sp. 2304. Lineage (NCBI taxonomy): Bacteria > Pseudomonadati > Pseudomonadota > Gammaproteobacteria > Vibrionales > Vibrionaceae > Vibrio > Vibrio sp. 2304. The sequence goes on from NZ_JAWOUQ010000003.1 coordinate 68,819, forward strand.
CTGGGAAAACGTAATCTTTAAGGCCATCGCCTGCTGCTTCCAGCACTGGCTTATCGCCGCCCCAAATGTTTGCCATGTACTGGAACTCTGTCCCAACCGTGTTACAAGACTTCACTAGTGAGATAACCGAGCTACCGATATTAGCAATGTAACCGTAGTTGGTGCCTGACTCTTTCAGCGACAAACATTGCGCTTTGAAGTCCCCTGGTTTTAGTGACACAACGACTGGGTTTTGCACATCAAAACCAAGTTCTTTGGCGTACTCTGCACACGCTTCTTTTGGCGCATTCGGGAATGGATGGTTATCGCCAATGTGCGTAAATTTCGGCGCACCTTGATTGCCCTTAGATTCCCAATCTTCTTTCGCCCACTTAACTAGCGCACGGCACGCATCTGAGTACGACGCACCATAAAAGAAATTATAAGGCGCTGGTTTCGCGGTTTTTGGGTTTTTGCCAGTTGGGTCAGTTAAGTGACCAGAGTAAGAAGCAGAGAACACCGGCACTTTGTCTTTGGTAACAAACGAAATAAGTGCTTCGGTATCCGCCGTACCCCAGCCTTGCAGTGCAACCATGTCTTTACGCGCCACCCAACGTTTATAGTTAGAAATCGCCACTGGTACTTTGTACGCCATGTCTACTGTTTCAAATTCGAGCTCGGTACCGTTAATGCCACCGTTTTGGTTAATCCAACGCAATGCGTCTCGCACGCCAGAACCATAAGGCTTGCTTACATAGGCAGTTGGTCCAGAAAAGTCGACTAATTGCCCGACAAACACAGAATCTTTTGCCCAAGTTGCAGTAGTAAACAGTGCAGATGACAGCACCAACGTTGTCGCTAAATGTCCTTTGTTCATAACTCGTTGTCCTTGTTATTGAGGTATATTCCACTTAATTCCACGTTAATATGAAAACGGATAGTGTTTCCAATATGCTCGAATCTGTTGCCAGCGATGCGATAATCCTTGAGGTTCGAAAATGAGGAACAGCATGATGACTAAACCAATCGCCATCTCTTTGAAGTAAGCCAGACCATCAGTGAAAGCGGTGGTATCACCAAACGCTGAAAGCCCCGTTACGCCAAACTCCAAAACTTCAGGCAGCAATACGATAAATATCGTCCCCATCAATGTGCCTTTGACTGAACCCAAGCCACCAATGATGATCATTGCCAAGAACTGGATAGACATCATGATGGTGAAGCCTTCTGCTGATACAAACCCTAGATAATGTCCGTAGAGTGCGCCCCCGATGCCTGCATAGAATGCACACACTCCAAATGAGAGCAGACGATACTTGGTTAGGTTGATGCCCATGATCTCTGCTGACAGATAGTGATCTCGTACTGAGACAAACGCGCGACCGTCACGAGAACGGATTAAGTTTGATGCCCACATATACATGAAGATCAGCGCAAACAGAGCGATGTAGAAGAAGCTTTCGTCAGTCGTAAACTCAAAGCCAAACAAATTAATTGGGTTCGCGCTTGCACCGTATGAGCCGCCACTGAACCAATCTGCGCGAGCAAAGAAGTCCTCTAGAATAAACTGCGCCGCCAACGTTGCGATAGCTAGATATAAACCTTTAATTCGAGCCGCTGGCAGACCAAACAGCATCCCCACAATCATGGTTAAGTAACCCGCAAGCGGAATCGCAAACACGACTGGAATGTTAAACTGGTTATTTAGCCAAGCCGATGCAAAGGCGCCAAAGCCAAAGAACGCACCGTGACCTAGCGAGATTTGTCCGGTAAAACCAACCAAAATGTTTAAGCCCAATGCCGCGATACCGAGGTATGCAATCTGAATAAACAGGTTTAGGAAGTAAATATCCAAGACCAGCGGTGCTGCCAGCATGGCGATGACACCAGCAATCGCAAGGCTTCTGATGGTTTTGGTTTCAAAAATTGGCGTATCGCTTTTGTATGTGGTTCGAAAATCCCCACATGGGCGCATGCTAAGTTGAGCCATGTTATTTCTCCTTAAATACGCTCAATATCTTTGGTACCAAACAGGCCATATGGCTTGAAGGCAAGAATGATTAACAGCACATAGAATGGTGCGATGTTGTACAGGTTACCCACTTGCAGGTATTGGCTATCAAAAAACTCAGCCAAGTTTTCTAGCACCCCGATGGTGATACCACCGACAATTGCGCCGACTACCGAATCTAAGCCACCTAAAATAACGGCTGGGAAAACTTTGATACCAATAATGGATAGCGCGTCAGATACGCCGTTAACGATACCGATAACAATCCCTGCTGTTGCAGATACCATTGCCGAAATGGCCCAACTGATGGCGAACACTTTCTTGATGGAAATGCCAAGACTCTGGGCTACTTGCTGGTTGAATGCCGTTGCGCGCATTGCCAGACCCATTTTGCTGAATTTGAAGAACCAGTAGAACGCGCCCATGATGAGCATTGAGAAGATCAAGCTCAGAATGTAAGCAAACTCAACATTCAAACCTCCGATATTCACCACGTTGGTTTCGAACACTTGCGGGTACGACACCGCCGAGACACCGAATATCCACTTCATCAGCGCTTGGAAAAACATCGATAGACCAATGGTCACCATGATCACAGAGATAATCGGTTCACCAATCAACGGTCTGAGCACAATGGTTTGCACGGCGATACCAAAAATCATCATGAACGCGAGCGTGAGTAAAAAGCCAATAAAAAACGGTAACTGTAGGTGCACCAATGCCGCCCAACATACCCACGCGCCAATCAACAAAAACTCACCCTGAGCAAAGTTGACCACCTGGGTCGATTTGTAAATCAATACAAAGCACATGGCGACAACGCCATACAACATGCCAACGATCACGCCATTAATGACGAGTTGCAGTAATAAATCCGTATTCACTATGCGATCCTCCGTTGTTCGCTATCCACTAGTGTTGGCTCATGCTCAATAAGCGTTTCAATAACTAGCGACGTTTGAATGCGTGTTTTGGTGCCATCTTGATAAGTGATCACTGTATCGACATCGACTTTTGGATCGTCGCTGTAGATGGTTTCGATGATGTCTCCGTATTTCTCTGCAACCACACCACGGCGTACTTTACGTGTGCGAGTTAGCTCTCCATCGTCGGCATCCAACTCTTTGTAAAGTAGAATGAATTTGCTGATCTTCTGTGCATCCGGTAGGGATTCGTTCACTTTTTGAACTTCTTCACGAATCGCTTGGTACACTTCTGGTTGAGCAGATAAGTTGGTGTAGTTGGTAAATGCCAAGCCGCGTTGCTCTGCCCACTTCGCGACGATCGCATAGCGAATACAGATGATGGCAGACAGCCAAGGTCGACCTTTACCTACCACCACGGCTTCTGCAATAAACGGCGAGAACTTGAGTTTGTTTTCGATAAACTGTGGCGAATAACGGTCGCCATGGCTGGTTTCCGACATATCTTTCAGACGATCAATCACGACCAAGTGACCGGAATCTTTAAAATAGCCCGCATCGCCTGTGTGCATCCAACCATCTTGAACATCTTCATCATATGCTGCTTGGTTGTTTAAGTAGCCAGTAAACATGCCTGTACTTTTCGCGATGATTTCACCAACGCCATTGCTGTCTGGGTTGATGACTTTCACTTCTGCATTATCAAACGCAACACCAACGGAATCGTAATCCACATCATCCGCTTGGTGCACGGTGTATGCGCCACACATTTCGGTCTGACCATAAAGCTGCTTAAGTGGCACACCAATAGCTTGTAGGTAACGGAAAGTGTCAGGCCCCATCGCCGCGCCGCCCGTTGCAGCAGATGTTAGGTTCGAAAAGCCTAAACGGTCTCGCAAAGCACGCAAAAGAATCCATTCGGCGAGTTTAGAACGTTTGCCCTGCTCTAACGCTTTGTTGGCTAAGCTCATGCCCAGTTTGTACATCTTTTGCTTAAACGGTGTCGAATCCATCATTCGTGCAGACACGTCTGCCACAATGTTTTCCCACACACGTGGCGCTAACAGCACAAAGTTTGGACCGATTTCACGCAAGTCGGACATCATGGTTTCTTGTTCTTCCACAAAGTTAACGATTTGACGAGAAATCAACGCCTGACCAACCACGTAAACCTGCTCCATAATCCAAGGCAAAGGCAGAACAGAAACGTAGTTGTCGCCTGGGGAACGAGGGTCTGCACGCAAGTAAGCCGCACAGTGATCCAAGAACGTGCCACTGTGTAGCTGAGCCAATTTTGGTTTAGAAGTCGTACCCGACGTAGTACAAAGAATTGAAAGATCGCTGCCTTTGGTTTCAACAACCATATTGAGATATTTGTCTGGGTCCGCATTATCAATCAGCTGACCTTTTTTGTAGACCTGTTCAACATCAATTAATCTTGGATCATCGTATTTACGCATTCCACGAGGATCGCAGTAAATAATGTATTCAACGCTAGGAATTTCATCACCAAGCTCAAGCAGCTTGTCGCATTGCTCTTCATCTTCGGCAATCACGACTTTTGCTTTTGCATAGTTGATAAGGTACGCCACCTCTTCGTGCATAGAATCTTGATAGATGCCCAGCGAGAAACCTTTGATCGCATGTGCCGCTAACTCGCCCCATACCCATTCAGGACGGTTATCACCTAGCAAACCAACGACATCTTGCTCACCAATACCTAAATCTTGTAGTGCCAGTGCCATCCACTTGACGCGGTTTTCATAGTCCTTCCAAGTGAACTCTCGCCATATACCAAACTCCTTTTCACGCATTGCGACTTGCTCGGGCCAGTTCTTGGCATTGTGTTGCAACACTTTTGGAAAGGTATCTAAGCGGGTTATATCTGCCCAATCATTATGTTGCTGTGCCATTATGCACTCTCCTCTAATGTCGGTAGCTCTTCGCCTAAGTACGCTTGTTTCACATGTGGGTTGGCCATCACTTCTTCAGGCTCACCTGTAGCAATGTGTTTCCCGAAATCCAAAACCAAAACGCGATTAGAGATGTCCATGACCACGCCCATGTCGTGCTCAATCATGATGATCGTGATATCTAATTCTTCATTCAGATCCATGATGTAACGTGCCATGTCTTCCTTTTCTTCCAAGTTCATACCTGCCATTGGTTCATCAAGCAGCAGTAACTTAGGTTTTAAGGCAATGGCACGAGCAAGCTCTACACGCTTACGTAAGCCGTAAGATAGCGTGCCTGCAGTCGCTTTTCGGATGTGCTGGATTTCTAGAAAATCGATCACGTCTTCCACATATTTGCGGTGCGCCATCTCTTCTTTCTGCGCATTGGAGAACCAATAGAGTGGCCCCGTGACGAAGTTATTTTTCAGTAGGTGGTGTCGGCCAACCATGATGTTGTCCAGTACCGACATATGAGAAAAGAGCGCTAAGTTTTGGAAGGTTCTTCCCAGCCCTAACTCAGCTCGTTGGCTTGGTGTACGTTTAGTTACGTCATCTCCAGCGAAGATTACAGAGCCTTTGTTTGGTGTGTATCGACCAGAGATGCAATTGAGCATTGAGGTTTTACCTGCACCGTTTGGACCAATGATTGAAAAAATTTCCTTTTCATTCACATGGAAGCTCACGTCAGTTAAAGCTTTCACCCCACCAAAAGCCAATGAAATATCGTTTACCTGCAACAGAGGCGATTCCGATACCATAGTTGATCTCCCTTTCGTTATTTTAAGTGCGTTCCATTGAGCACTATTTGATCAAACCTAACTTTGATACTGGTAACCGCTTTTACACCTATGCATCAACTTTGTATTCAGTTTACGTAAACGTCAATTTAAAATCAGGATAGTGCCTGAAAGATTAAGTTGCAATCGAGTTCATCGAGAAAGATTTGAACTAACGCAAACTTTAAGTAAATAAATTGTTAATAAAAATTATTCTCAAACGCTTACATATTTGGATAGTTCGGACCACCACCACCTTCTGGCGGAGTCCAGGTAATATTTTGACTTGGATCTTTGATGTCGCAGGTCTTACAGTGGATACAGTTGGCCGCATTTATTTGCAGCTCTGGCTGCTGCTCCCCCTGTACGATTTCATACACGCCAGCCGGACAATAGCGCTGTGCTGGCTCTGCATATAATTCAAGGTTCTGCTCAATAAGGATCCGCTGGTTCTCCAGTCGTAAGTGGCATGGTTGATCTTCCTCATGGAAGATATTGGATAGATAAACGGAAGAGAGGCGATCGAAACTTAACACGCCATCAGGCTTCGGATAGACAATTTCATTGCTGTTTTCCGCCAATAACAGAGACTGATGATCAGGCTTATCACAGCGGATATGCCACTTAGCTTTACCTTTTAACACGTTATGTTCCAGCAGCGCTAAACCACCGCCCAGCCACGATCCAAAGCGGTGGATTCCACTTGAGAAGTTACGTGCTTGATAAAGCTCTTCATACAGCCAAGACTGTTTGAAATGCTTTTGATAATCAGCAGTAACTGACTGACTCTCAAGGGCTTCACATACTGCTTCAGCGGCAAGCATTCCAGATTTTATTGCGGTGTGTGTGCCTTTGATTTTAGCGCCGTTAAGTGTTCCTGCATCACAGCCAATTAACAAGCCACCAGCAAACTGCTGCGTGGGAAGCGAATGAAAGCCGCCCTTGGTAATCGCTCTCGCGCCATAGCTAATACGCTTCCCATTTTTGAGGTATTGCTCAATCAACGGGTGGTGTTTAAAACGTTGAAACTCATCAAATGGACTCAAGTGCGGATTCTTATAATTCAAGTCAACAATCAACCCGACGGCAACTTGGTTTCCCTCTAAATGGTAGAGATAACTGCCACCTGTAGCTTCATTTGATAACGGCCAACCTAATCCGTGCACTACTAAACCTTGCTGATGCTGCTCTGATGGGATTTCCCACAGCTCTTTAAAACCGATAGCGTAGTGTTGAGGCGTTTTCTCTTCAGCAAGATTAAATCGGTTAATCAACTGCTTACCAATATGCCCCCGTGCGCCTTCAGCAAATAAAGTAAACTTCGCTCGCAGTTCAATACCAGGTTCGAAATTTCCTTTTTGTTCACCATTTTTATCTAATCCCATATCGCCCGTGATCACGCCACAAACACGACTATCTTCATCGATGATCGCTTGACTGGCGGTAAAACCTGGGTAGACCTCCACCCCCAAGTTCTCAGCCTGCAACGCCATCCATCGGCATAGACTGCCCAAACTTATGATGTAATTACCTTTGTTATGTAACGTATTAGGCACCGCCCAAGACGGCAGTTCATGACCATTGATGTCATTGCCTAGATAGTAGGTTTTATCTTGGTTTACTTTGGTATTGAGCGGAGCGCCTTTCTCTTCCCAGTCGGGAAAAAGCTCATCCAAACTCCGCGTTTCAAACACCGCACCCGATAAAATATGCGCTCCAACTTCAGAACCTTTTTCTACCACGCAAACAGAGAGGTCTTGTTTTTTTTCTGCTGCTAATTGTTTGATTCGGCATGCCGCAGACAAACCTGCGGGACCAGCGCCTACAATCAGAACATCAAATTCCATGCAGTCTCTTTCCATGATTGCATTCCTTTTTCTTTGCATGTTGCCAACTTGTTAATCAACAATATATTTAAAGTTGACGCAAACGTAAAGGTAAATTAACATCATTTTAAAGACGTCATCACATCGTCTTCACTGTAAACACATAGTCTTCACTGTAAAAGGAATCTAACGTGAAAATACTAGTGCCAATCAAAAGGGTCATTGATCCCTACGTTAAAGTTCGCGTGAAAGCGGACCATAGCGATGTTGAAACCAATAACGTCAAGATGACGATTAATCCATTTTGCGAAATAGCCGTTGAAGAAGCCGTACGACTAAAGGAGCAAGGTATTGCAGATGAAGTCATCGTTGTCAGTGCTGGCGGTAGCCAGTGTCAGGAGCAACTGCGTACCGCGCTTGCATTAGGCGCCGATCGCGCTATTCATGTCGATACTGAAGACAAAATAGAGCCATTAGTTGTTGCTAAGCTGCTCAAAGCTCTAGTTGAGCAAGAACAAGCACAGCTTGTGATTACGGGTAAACAATCCATTGATACGGACAACAACCAAGTGGCTCAGATGCTGGCCGCCCTACTTGACTGGCCTCAAGCAACTTTCGCTTCCGACGTGAAGATTGAAGATCAAAAAGTTCAGGTCGTGAGAGAAGTGGACGGCGGCTTGATGACGGTCGCGATGAACTTACCTGCGGTGATCAGTACTGACTTACGCCTGAATGAACCGCGTTTTGCCTCTTTGCCTAATATCATGAAAGCTAAGCGCAAGCCGTTAGATACCATCACACCTGACAGTCTGGGTGTTGAAGTGGTATTTAGCCAAACCATTCAAGAAATCACACCGCCAGCGCAAAGAAAAGGTGGCATCAAGGTTGAATCTGTCTCAGAGCTTCTCGATAAGCTGCGTAACGAAGCGAAGGTGATTTCATGAAGAACTTAATCATAGCAGAGCATGACAATAACCAATTGCATGCGGACACACTCAAAGTGGTTAATGCAGCAAAACAAGTCAGCCAAGACAATGTTTTGATCGTAGTGGGCCACCAGTGTGAAGAAGTCGCTCAGCAAGCTTGTCGCGTTGATGGTATATCAAACGTAATTTGTGTCGATGATGAGCAACTTAAGCATCAATTTGCCGAGAGTATCGCACCTATTGTAGTGAGTATTGCTGAAGGTTTTGACGCAATCTGGGCTAGCTCATCATCAAAAGGGAAAGACCTTGCACCTCGAGTAGCAGCGAAGTTCGGCGTTGGGCAAATTTCCGATATTGTCCAAGTTATCGATGAAAACACTTTTATCCGCCCTATTTACGCAGGAAACGCATTTGCCAAAGTGACTACCAGCGACAAGGTTCGCGTCGTCACCGTGCGCACGTCTGCGTTTGAGCCGGTTACTTGTCACAACCAAGCTGATATTAAGCATCAGCAGGTCACTATCTCAGCTCCAATGGTTGAATTGGTTTCTGTCGATAAAACCGTGTCAGAACGTCCTGAATTAAGCGCGGCAGAGGTGGTTGTGTCAGGTGGACGCGGGGTCGGTAGCAAAGAGAACTTCGCGTTGATCGAACAAGTTGCCGATAAACTAGGTGCTGCCATTGGCGCTTCTCGCGCGGCGGTTGATGCCGGGTTTGTTGCCAACGACTTACAAGTGGGTCAAACCGGTAAAATCGTTGCACCTAAGCTTTATATAGCGGTTGGGATTTCCGGTGCCATCCAGCATCTTGCAGGAATGAAGGAATCCAAAGTGATTGTCGCGATCAACAAAGATCCAGAATCTCCTATCTTTGAAGTTGCCGACTATGGATTGGTTGGTGATTTATTTGAGGTACTACCTCAGCTTGCCGAACAACTTTAAACGATCAGATAAGGGGCGAACACTGCTATGTTCGCCCCTTTATTTTGTTTTTGGTCATATTCAAAAGAATTGAAATTAGAGGGACCTATGCCAAAATCTGCACCTATTTGGTCACCATCTGCTGAGCGCGTCAGCAATAGCAACTTATTACGGTTCATCGAAAAGGTTAATAAAGACAAAGCCGAAGGTACCGTAATCAACAATTACACGTCTCTACACCAGTGGTCCATTGAGCACAATGATGAATTTTGGCGGCATACTTGGCAGTTTTGCAACGTAATCGGAGATATGGGTTCGCAAATCAAGAGCCTTGGCAGTCCAAAATGGACACTAACAGGTTCTAATCATCATCATGTAAATAGAGACACAGTATGGTTTGCTGACGCCACGCTGAACTACGCAGAGAACCTCCTATCTCAGGCTGGACAATCACCAGAGCGTGAGTTTATTGTTTTTAGCAATGAAAGCGGTGAACACCGACAACTCACCGGTAAACAGTTGCTTGAACAAGTTTCTGCCATTCAACAATGGCTACTCAATTGTGGTGTCGGTAAAGGCGATGTCGTTGCGGGTTATTTGCCCTACCTTCCTGAAACCGTTATTGCCATGCTGGCCACCACCAGTCTTGGTGCCATTTGGACTTCAACCTCTCCTGATTTTGGTATCGATAGCGTCGTAGAGCGTTTTGGTCAGGTCAAGCCGAAAGTTCTTTTTTGCTGTGATGGCTACCAGTTCGGAGGCAAAGCTTTCGATATGACGGACAAGAACACCACTCTTAGTAGTAAGTTAAGCAGTGCCTCCGAAGAGACTACTATTAGCGTATGCCAAATCGAATATTTACAAAACGCTGAGAGTGCTAGCACTTCTGAGTTTGTTTCTTGGTCCGATATTACTCACCACTTTTCTCCACAATCAATTCAATATCAACCAACGCTGTTTAATGACCCGTTATTCATTTTGTATTCTTCTGGTACAACAGGTCAACCTAAGTGTATTGTCCATTCCGCAGGCGGTACCTTGCTCAATCACCTCAAAGAACATCAACTGCATTGCGACATCAAATCGCAAGACAAGGTTTTCTACTACACAACATGTGGTTGGATGATGTGGAACTGGCATGTTTCCGCTCTTGCGAGTGGAGCAACCTTAGTGATTTACGACGGTAGTCCGGTTTATCCTGATCACTCCGTCTTATGGCGATTAGCAGAAGAACATAACGTGTCGCTGTTTGGTACTTCAGCGAAATACTTAGAGGCACTGGAGCATGCGAACTGCTCTCCAAAACTAGAACATAACTTGAAGTCACTCAAAACTCTGTGCTCAACTGGTTCGGTGCTTTACCCAGAACAATTTAATTATGTCTATCAGCACATCAAGCACGACTTGCATCTCGCTTCTATCGCTGGCGGCACAGATATTTGCGGATGCTTTGTACTTGGAAACCCTATTTCACCAGTTTACAAAGGTGAATGCCAAGGCTCAGGGCTGGGAATCGACGCACGTGTTCTAGAGGATGATGGACATACTATTACGCAAAAACGCGGCGAACTGACTTGTAATAACTCGCTACCTAACTTCCCTATTGGCTTCTGGCACGACAACGGCGAACGTTATCACAATGCTTATTGGAGCAAGTTTACCGATATCTGGCACCATGGCGACGATGTGATGCAAACCGAACATGGCGGCTTTATTTTTTATGGCCGTAGTGACGCAACCTTAAATCCAGGCGGCGTACGAATCGGTACCGCTGAAATCTACCAGCAAGTGAACGCGTTACCCGAGGTTGAAGACTCCATCGCTGTCGGCAAGTTAAACCAGCAGTCTGAAGAAATCTGGTTACTAGTAAAACTCGCTCACAACGTCGAGTTAACCCAACAACTCACCGATTCAATTCGCCAAACATTGAAAACAAAATGTTCACCGCGCCATGTCCCACGACAAATTTTTGCTATCAGTGATATTCCTAAAACGCGCTCAGGCAAATTGGTTGAGCTAGCAGTGAAACAATTGGTAAACGGACAAGCTGTAAAAAACATTGGTGCTATTGCTAACCCAGAAGTGCTGGAAGAAATTAAAACGCTTTTCAACATAGAAAGTGGCGCCACTGTCACTTAGAGACTCAACAAGTCTTCCAACAATACAGACGGGTATAACCTAACTGTATTTTTAGCTCGCTCGATAACTCCTCCCCACTTTCGTGGAAACTGCGCGAAATATGCTTCATGTACACAAAAAAGGTGAGATAATTCTATCTCACCTTTGAGCCATATGAGCTGGAGCATTAGTTTGGGGGTTAAGCTTTTATCAGTTGGCTCATATCTTCGCGAACTTGTGGCACCGTTAAACCAACGATGATTTGAAGGCTCTCTTGATTTCTAACAATATTCACCGCTCCGTGCTGTGTGAAAAATGCGTTCTCCTTTACAAGAGAGACATCTTTAACTTTAACACGCAGACGCGTCGCGCAATTAGTTAACAAGTCAATGTTTTCTTTTCCACCCAAACCTTCAATAAAGGCACTAGCTTGTGACGGACTTGCGCTACTGTTATGGACCGCTTTCGCTTCTTTGTAGTCAGCTTTGGAATACAACTTACTATCTGCACCTTCACGTCCCGGAGTAAGTATGTTGTATTTTAAAATAAGCGCGCGAAATGTAACAAAGTAAACACCAGTAAACATGAGACCAATAATAATCTGAATCACGTATGTTCCTGCATGGTTACCAGCCAAAGGCAACCAGTTTTGGAAAATGAAGTCTATCAAGCCAGTCTGAAAGTTACCGGAAACACCAAACATAAAGGCGATCGTTGCCATTGTCGCAGATAACAACGCATGCAAAGCAAACAGCGCAGGTGCGATAAATAAGAATGTAAACTCTATTGGTTCGGTGATCCCTGTAAGAATTGCTGTGATTGCGGCTCCGAGCACTAACCCCATCACCATCTTTTTATTTTCTTTTTTCGCAACTGAATAGAGTGCTAGTGCGATACCCGTACAACCAAACACTTTACCCATTCCCGTCAACATCAAACCACCCTGAGGAAATTGTGTCGTTAAACTTTCCGAGCTCTGGGCGAATGTCTGTATATTTTGAATCCAATAGGCAACCGTTCCGCCATCGACTGCAACTGGCCCATAAAAAACGGGACCATATACGAAATGATGCAACCCCGTTGGTATCATGATTCGCTCTAAAAACGTAAATAGCCATACCCCTAACGATCCAGCAGAAACCAAAAATGATTGCAGATTGTTAATACCATGCTGAATACTTGGCCAGGTCAAACAAGTTAGAATTGCCATCACGACCATAATGGGGAAACTAATGATCACAACCAATGGCGTTCCGCCAAATACAGCCGCCCAATCCGGTAGCTTTTTATCAAAGAATCGGTTGTGAACCCAAACAGAGAGACTTGCAATTAAAATGGCACCTAGTAAGTTGGTATCAAGCGTTAGAATGCCACCAACTTCAGTCAAACCTCGCTCACCTTCCGTATAGTTCACGCCCAGTTCTGGTCCCCAAAATTGAAGGATTCCACCAATAACGTAGTTAAACGTAATGTAGGAAACGAGTGTTGCAAGTACAGCGCGACCAGATGCTTTTTTAGCTAAAGCGATAGGTAACCCAACGGCAAAAATAAGTGCCATATTTTTAAATACAGCGAGAGATGCCTGTAAAATGATCGTCGAGACTTTAACCCAAGCACTCCCCTCTAGTGCCCAAGGAAACACTTCTTGATTTAACAGCACAACAGAGAAACCCAATAACATGCCCGCTGCTGGAAATAATAGAACGGGAACAAACATCGCGGCTCCGAACCTTTGAATAATGTCTTTCATATAAACCTCTTGTTTCATTCACGGAGCCTACAAGTAGGCCCCGAACGTCCAGTTGTTATTGAAAAAATTGAGGAAGGTAGGCTTTATTTTCTTCTAGTAATTGTTTTGTTATTTCTTTAGCTTTTGGCACATTAACCACGGTACGGTTAAGTGTGAGTGCATTAATCAGCTTTTGCTGACTTCCTTCGTACCAAGCATCCACAACTAATTTCTCGTAACCAAGTTGGCTCTCAATCATGGCTTTTTGGAAGGTTGGGATTTTTCCTACAGTAAAAGCTTTCGGTCCATCACTAGTTAGCGCAGCTGGAACTTCTACCATGGCGTCATTTTGTAAATTTGTAATAGCACCATTATTCGGTACGATGACGAGATACACATCGCTCAAGTTGTAGGCTAGCGAAGCCGCGACTCTCACCATGTATCGACCATGGATATCGGCATGCAGTGTTTCGTGCTTCGTGGTGCCCGCTTCAATTATTCTTGCGTTCAATTCAAACACTCGTTTCTCACGGCCGTTAATTACCTGCCTTGCGCGAGTATTATTGATATCCTCTTTCGCTACCATTTTTTCAGGGTACAAATAGTATTGAAGATACGTATTCGGCAAAAACTCTGGATTATCAGCAAGCATTGTTCTCATGTTTTTGAATGTGGCTTGCCACGATGGGTCATCCGCTATTTCCGCATCAACCGCACTGATCCCTTCTTTTAGGATGATATTTTTAATTTTATCCGTTAAGTCTTCACCCTGTTTATTACGAATTTTGGTAAACCAGCCATAGTGATTAAGCCCAAAATATTCAGGAACAAAGTCCCAAATTTCACACCCTAACAATTGCGCATAGCTGACCATAATCGCTGCTGGCATATCACAAATATTTAGAATTCGCTTATCATGCGGAAATTCACGATTTAAAGCTTCAGCGACAATTGCCGCCGGGTTGGTGTAATTAAGAATCCACGCATCTGGACACGTTTGTCGGATCTCGTTCACTAGCTGGATCATATCGCCGATAGAGCGAAGTCCATATGCCATTCCTCCCGCGCCACATGTCTCTTGCCCAACACAAGAGTTGGATAGCGGGATTTGTTCATCGCGCTCGCGCATGGCCAACCCACCAGTGCGGATCTGGATAAAGAAAAAGTCCGAATCTGCGAATGCGACAGATTTATCCGTTGTATAAACAAACTCTTCAACTTCTGGATAGTGTTCTCGCAATAGAATTTCAGTAGCTAATGCATTCGATTCTTGGCGTTTCTCATCTATGTCGTAAAACACGACTTTTGCGAGTGGAAAGTTATCTTTTTCGGCAATAAGGCTGTTCATCATACCAAGTGTGTATGTACTGCCAGCACCAACAATCGTTAATTTTTGACGTTTCATTTCGCTACCTCAAATGTTTATCCTGCAAATGTATAAAATAAGTATTAATACTTTTATGATACATTTAAAGTGTAAGCACATAGATACGAGATAAAAATCACACAAAGATCCTAAGGAAAAGTATTAACTACATCTCAGATCACATTCTTGCTATCATGATCCAAGACTTAGCGAGGTATTATGAAACCCAAATACATAGACATTGCGGAACGATTAGAAAAAAAGATCAAAGATGGGGAACTACAACCTAAATCGATGCTTCCAAAAGAGAGTGATTTGCAAGAAGAGTTTTCCGTAAGCCGCGTAACCATCAGAAAAAGCTTACAAATTCTGGTCGACAATAATTTAATTAGTCGGACAAGAGGTAGTGGAACTTATGTAAACGATCTAAAAGCCCAACATGATGCCTTACATTTGCTGGGTTTTATCGAGGAAGTCAGTAAACAAGGGAAAACACCTAGCTCTCAAGTCATAAAGTTCGAACTTAAAAAGCCGAATGAGCAGGTTGCTAAGCAGTTAAATCTCTCGCCCAATGATGATACATATGAAATACATAGACTCAGGTGTATTAATGATGAGCCTGAAATTTACGAAGTCACTCATATGCCAGCAATGTTATTTCCAGACTTGAGCATAGCCATAATGAATGGTTCTAAATATGAGTACATTGAAAATAGCAAAGGATTGAAAATTGCGAAAAGCAGTCAGTCTGTCAAACCGTATTTGTTAGATGCAGAGACGGCCTCATACCTGAATGAATCAGAAGCTTCCCCTATTCTAAAAGTTGAGTCCACTGGTTACCTAGAAGATGGTCGTGCATTTGAATATACCGTCAATTACTTCCGACTTCATCAATACAGCTTCGAGTTTATTTCAACTAGGACGTAGTACTATTCGACGCTAATGGTTAATCATTGCGCCAAATCTTATATCCGACCTCTCGCATTGCTCTGCCGAGCAGGTGGGAGGCGACTGGCGCAGTGAGAACGATAAACAACATCGTACCGATAACCCGAGAGATCACGGTAACTTCAGGGAGTGAGAAAGCGACCGCTAATAACAAGCAGCTCACTCCGACAGTTCCAGCTTTGGTCGCTGCATGCATTCGGGTATACAAATCAGGAAGCCTCAGGACACCTAGACTTGCAACCAAGGTCAACAATGTTCCTAAGCATAAAAATAGTCCAATCAACACGTCCATTATTCTTTCTCCTTTCTTTTAACGATCAAACGTGCAAATGCGATCGTGCCGAGAAATGCGACCAAACCTAATGTAATGGCGATGTCTAACAGAGCGTCCTCACCGCTGTCTAAGGTGTAAACCGTAATAAATCCGATAGTGATAAATGAAATCAGATCTAACGCCACAACTCGATCAGCTAGCGTTGGTCCTAGAATTAAACGAGCAAAAGCCATAACAAAGCTGAGTAGTAGCCCAGAATAGGCAAAAGTGACCGTTATTTGCAGCCAACTATCCACGCGTCACCTCCAAAATTCGATGCTCTAACCCATCTTTAATTCCGCGAATAACCTCTTCATGTTCAGGTGCAAACATGGCATGAACGATAAGATACTTTTTATCAGCCGTAACATCCAAACTAAGCGTGCCCGGTGTTAAAGAAACCATGTTCGCCAGTAATGTGATTTCTAGATCAGAATCGACCTCCAGAGGGACATAAACGATATCAGGCTGACTCAAATGAGTAGGTGTCACGACGTCCCACACCACTTTCGCAACCGATATAACCATTTCATAAGCGAAGTACACCAATAACTTCAATGCAGATGCAAAACGTTGAAAATAGCTCGTTTTCAATCCAAATGGTTGACTCAACCTTAAAGCAAAAAAACCGACCGTAAATCCGACAACAAAATTCAGACTCGAATAGCTGCCATTAAGCATCATCCACGCTAACGCTAAGAAAAAATTGAGGAATAGATAGATCATGTATTTCCTCCTAACACCACTCTGATGTATTCAGTCGGATTTAACAGTTGTTCTGCAGCTTGAACGGAAAATTGATAAAAAGGCTCCGCCACTAAGCCAATGATTAGCGTCAACGTTGTCAATAAAATAATTGGAACGCAGTACAACCAATGTACTTTGGCCTGCAGAGTCTGTTCTGGCTTCTCTCTAAATGGCTTTTTCCAAAATGCCTCACTCCAAATTTTCGTCATCGAGTAGACGGTAAGCAACCCCACCAATAACGCGGTACCTGCTAACCAGTAATATTCAGCCTGTATGCTCGACTTGATGACCAATAGCTTTCCCCAGAAACCCGATAGCGGTGGAAAACCGGCCAGAGAAAACGCAGGGACAAGAAACAAGAACGCCAACCAAGGCATAGCTTTGTATACCCCACCCAAATGTTCAAGTTGACTAGAGCCATATTTGCGCTCGATGAATCCACCTATTAAGAACAAATTCGCTTTTACAATGATGTGATGAACAATGTAGAAAATGGCACCGGCTAAAGCTAAGGGAGTGTAAATAGCCAACCCCATGATCATATAGCCTATTTGGCTAATAATATGAAAAGAAAGAATTTTCTTAATGTCGAATTGGCTAGCCGCTCCTAAAACGCCCGTTAACATGGTTAGCCCTGCGACCCAAATTAACGTCGGTTGCCAGCCACTCTCGGCGAGCGGAAATACTAAGGTGAAGACTCTTATCAACGCGTATACACCGACTTTAGTAAGCAACGCGGCAAACAGTGCCACCACACCGCTTGGCAACGTGTGATAAGAAGCGGGCAACCAAGCAAATAAAGGAAAGAGTGCCGCTTTAATAGAGAAGGCAAACAAAAACAGCGCGGACAGCATCATGTTGATGCTCAATTCATTTTCCCCTACTTTGGTGTAGAGATCGGCCAGGTTCAAGGTGCCCGTTGCGCCATACAACAAGCCGATAGCAAGCAAAAATACCAGCGTCGAAATCAGGTTCAACATCACGTACTTTACTGCACCATCAACTTGAGTTTTCGTTGCATCTAACACCATTAAACCAAATGATGAAATGAGCATGACCTCAAACCAAACGTACAGATTAAAAATATCTCCAGTCAGGAAAGCGCCATAAACGCCAGCAAGCAACATGTGCATTAACGCATGGTAATTGCTATAGGAGGGCTTTCGGTGAAGGTCCGCCATCGCGTAGAAAACACATATCGCACCAATCACCGCCGTGATCATCACCATAGCAACGCTGAGATAATCTGCGACAAACACGATACCAAATGGCGCACTCCACTGACCAAAAGCAACGGCTTGAATACCATTATTTATGATGTTTTCTGTGAGAAAGCCCGCAACGAAAAGGTTCGAAATCGCACTTACACCGCTCAACCACTCAACACTTTTTGTTGAGCGACGGACGAAGAAGATAATCAACGCCGTACTCAGCGAGAGAACTACCGGTAACGTAAGCAAAATCGAACTCATTGACCCTCCTCAGAACGTTGCATTTCATCGACGTTTGCAGTTCCAGTGTCTTTATAAGCTCGATAGAACAGCATTAAAGCAAAAATAAGTAGTCCAAAACCGATGACTATCGCAGTTAAGATAAGCGCTTGAGGTAAAGGATTTGCCGCGCTATCTGGTGGTAAAAGAGCATTATCGCCAATCAATGGCGGTTCTCCGGGCGTCAGCCTCCCAGCTGTAAAAATAGCAAGGTTAACCGCACTACTGAGTAACATGATGCCGAACAAAAGGCGCAAGATATGCTTTTCAAGCATTAAATAAACACCTGCTGCGACAAATACTCCAACGACAACACTCCAGACTATTTCCATCACTCTAGCTCCTCATTAATACGAAGCAGCATACCCATCACGCCACCTATAACGGCAAGGTAAACACCAACATCAAAAACCAATGGCGTCCCTAGTGGTATCACGTCTTTCCACCACAGTCCGGTCAAAAACGGTTTATCAAACGCAAAGCTCAAAGCACCAGAAACTAAGCTCAATGCGATGCCAGATAACGCAATGAGAAACGGTTTGAAATACAACCTAGAACGAACGTATTTCGGTGATTCCGCGAACATGAGAAGTGATAAACCAATAACGGCAATCAACGCACCAATAAAGCCACCACCCGGTTCATTATGACCACGTAACAACAGATACACTGAAAATACGAGCATGAGTGCCGAAACGATGTGTGCCGTGGTTGCAAAAATTAATGATTGGATACGATTTTGCTTTTTCGCTCTTGTCTTAAGCAAACTCACTGCCGCAATCCCAGCAATAACAACGACGACAACTTCTCCCAATGTATCAAATGCGCGAAAGTCGACCAGAATAACGTTAACAATGTTTCGCCCATGTCCACCCGGGACACTGTTTTCTGCAAAGAAATCTGACACCGAAGAGTCCATCGGCTGAGACGTGATTCCTAACAAAAGTAAAGTAACCGAAACTCCTATCACACCTGCTATGCAAATATTCGCTACTTTACGTCTTATTGAATGCTTGGGCACGGTGGTTAGACGTGGCATATGACGCATTAACAATGCAAGAAAGACCACCATTAATGTTTCCACTAACAGTAAAGTCTTCGCAACGTCCGGGGCGCTATAAATCATAAAAACAAGCGTGGTCATGAAGCCAATCATACCAAGCGCAGAAATCGCAAGAAGTCTTGCGTGGGACAACGTACATACGAGCGCAGCACCAATCAACAATAAGGCAATACCAATCTCATAGAAAGTGACACTTGAAAGTTCGCCAACCAAAGGCAGAGGAATAAGCGCTACCTGACTCAGTAACGCAACGGCAAGTACCGTGAAAAATAATAGGACATAGCGACTCAATTTCTTTTGCTGTAACCGCGCCGTTTGCCACTTCGCCACTGTCATCATGCCATCTAATAGTCGTTCAAAAATATTCTCCGCTTTGGGGACGAATAGATGTAGCCGCTGAAAAAATGCAGACACAGTAGGATAAACACGGTACACCACATACCCCAACGCTAGCGTAATAACGCTTAACACTAACGGTACATTCACGCCATGCCATAGTGATGTCTCTTTAAGAGTTGCTGTGGGCAGAATGTCAGCAGAGCCCGGAAAAATAATATTGCGATCTAACCAATTCAAACCGAATAACGGAACTAGGAGGCTGCCAACTGCCAAGAGCAAAGGCGAGATCCACATGGCTTTTTTTGTCTCAACTGGCTTAGTTTCAATCGGCACGAGATCACGGCGAGCAAAGAATGGTCTCGCAATAAGCATAATGGTTAGCGCGACCATCAGTATATTCACGATTAAAAGTACAAAGGCGATCCAGTTATTGAGCTCTACTGCGGACTTGTACATGTATTCTTTGCTCAAAAAGCCTAACAACGGCGGGAACCCCGCTTTAGACAATGCAGCCAAACTCCCGGCAACCATGCTGATGACGAGAACTGACTTCAGGCCGTACAATTGATCAATATCTCGTGTTCCTGTCGCTTTGTCGATATTACCCACCACCATAAACAGCGCAGCTTTATAGAAAGAGTGAGCGAGAATAAACATCAATACTGCACTAACGGCCAAATCTGTGCCCATACCTAGTAATAATGTTAATTTACCCAAAGCAACATTCGTGCTGTAGGCTAGCATCAGCTTCAAGTCAGTTTGTTTTAATGCGACAAATGTGCACCAAATGGCCGTGATACTCCCAGTGATGACTAAAGCATAAAACCAGATCTCGCTGTGGGCATAAACTGGCGATAAACGTGCTAATAGGTAAATGCCTGCCTTTACCATTGTTGCCGAGTGTAAATACGCACTGACCGGAGTGGGAGCTGCCATCGCGTTAGGTAGCCAAAAATGAAACGGGAATTGCGCAGATTTAGTAAATGCACCGAGTAGTATGAGCACTAGAGATGGGATAAACCATTCATGCTGCGCAATAGTGTCTGCCTGCTCGATGATGGTATTTAGCTCATAACTCCCTGCCATTGCTCCCAGCAAGATAAGACCAGCTAGCAACGCTAGTCCACCAGCACCGGTAACAATCAGCGACTGCAAGGCGTTTTTCCGAGACGTTTTATTTTCGTGATTAAACCCGATCAGTAAGTAAGAAGTGATGGTGGTGAGTTCCCAGAAAACAAATAACAACAGAATGTTATCGCTCATCACAATCCCTAGCATGGCAAGCATGAATAGGGTTAGATACAAATGAAAGGAAAACCGGCTATCACTTTCTCGTAAATAAGCCAAAGCGTAGATTTGAATCAGTGCGCCAATCCCACTGATCAGTCCCGCAAAAAGGAATGAAAGGCCATCTAGTCTAAAGCTAAGGTTGATATCGAGGCTTGGTATCCATTCCGCATTCCAGCTCACGCCTGCAGGAGTATAGATGTAGAAGAGAAAAGAGAAGATTAAAACTGGCAGCGCAGGGAAAATCAGTAAGACCAACTGATTATCTAGGTTTTTCGGCAGGTTTTCTTTACCCGTTATGTTATTCAACATCGCAGCCCATTCGTTATTATAAGAAGGTACGCGCTATTCGGCGCAAATGACAAACTCCACTGTATTGTTTTAGCCCAAGCGCTTCAAAAACGATCATGAAACCAAGGGAAAAGTAGCAAACAGTAATCACTGAGTGCTACTTAGAGGAACGCCGATACAAACCGCTATTTGCTGTCTGCTACGGCATAAGAACGTAGGTCACTACTTACGTGTTCTTGGCTGAATGTATATGGATTATCGTCATCAGCTAACTCGAATGCATCGTAGGTGCAGTCACCGATATCATTTCTCGGACAAACATAAACATTCGAACGTTCTATCATTTCTGTGTGGCATTTCGGGCATAGGTTTTTCATGTCACTCTCCTCTGATAACTTATTGATACATTAATAATTCCATGTTCTAGAGATCCATCTCCCTCCTTTACCTAAAACATCACTTAAACCCAACTTTGTTACACCCCAATTACTGAATCGGTGAGACAAAACCATCGGGCTTAAGAGCGACCAAACTACAGTTAATCGATTGCAAAATATTTTCAGCCGTATTACCAATGACATAACCAGATATACCAGTCCTCGCTAAGGTACCCATGACCAACACGTCTACCTCAATACTTTCTACGTAATCTGGAATCTTTTCGTCAGGTTTTCCATGCAGGTGGTGAATCACAATTTCACCTGTAATCCCAGACTCCTCCAACAGCTGTTGCAGAGCTTGTTTATGATCGGCTTTTGCTTTGTCGAGTTCATGTTTCAACTCAGTATCATCGACTTGAATCCAAGCGTTACCATTTAGGTAGTTTTCTAAGTAATACTCCCAGCAAGAAATCACGTGTAAACGACTATCGCAGGTGTCGGCAATCGAACGCGATAATTCGAGTAACCGCACGGCTAATGAGTGCTGTTCATCGCTTGCCGTTAATGGGTCGATAGCCACAGCAACACGGCGTTTATCTCTTGGCTTATCAATTGGTCGGTGCAACCAAAGCGGACAAGGACATTTTCGTAACAGAGTCATATCAATAGCTTTGAAACCCTCAGCACCTTCACCGAGCGGTTCAGCTTCTTTGATGATGAGATCTTTGTTATCAGCTAATGCTTCTTGAATAATACAGACAGCGGGCTTTTCACTGCTTTTCACAGTAAGAGGAAATGCGAGATCCTCTTCAGAGAGTCCCAGCTTCTGTCTGTATTCGTGAATACTTTGTTTGAGGGAGTCTTGCAGCGATTGCTCATAACTTTGCTGATACTGGATCATGTCTGTTGGGAAATCAGGACACGCTATTAGCCCTGAGACAGGCACTTTGTTGCTAGATGCAATCCTCATCGCTTGTTCGAGGGCGTCACTATGGCCTGGCAATCCTTGTGTTGCAAAAAGTATGTTTGCGAATCGTTTCATACACACCTCCTTGTTTGGTTAAATATTAACCACCCACAAAGTATAATACCTAACGGATAATTGTAACGGCTTGTGACGTTGATGAAATCAATTCTCATTAAGAGACGGGTATTGCTTCACTTGGTTTTACGTCACACTCTCCTTTCATCACAACTGCCGCCTTCTGACCTAAATAAATTCCGCTACCTAAAATTGAGACCAAATAAAAACCCAAATTACTCAAAGTTTTTTCTCACCTTGAGTAACTTGGGTATAAGCAATAACACACTTAGTGTCCGGATTTAAATGGATGGCCTAAATTTTCACGCAACTTAGTTTAAAGATGCCATCTCAATCACGAATCGGTATGCAAAGTTTTACGGCTTTAGTGACCTAAAATCGCCGTAACTCAATGTTAAGGTTGTTGTTTTGTCGGTGCCAAAGCAATTTCACGAACACATACACCTTGCGGTTGCTGATAAGCAAACAGCACTGCTCGTGCAATGTCGTCTGCTGCCAACACGCCGCCCATATCCACCTTCCAAGCGTCATAGCCATCTTTAATATCTTGAGACGTTGTATGTGAAAGTAATTCCGTTTCCACTGCACCAGGTGCAATCGTCGTAACGCGAACATTCGATGACGCAACTTCTTCACGTACGTTTTCAGAAATAGCATGAACCGCAAATTTGGTACCGCAATAAGCAGCATGATCAGGGAATGTTTTCTTGCCCGCAATAGAGCTGATGTTAATGATCGTACCACTGTTACGTGCTTTCATCGGTGCTAGGACGGACTGCATGCCATTGAGTAAGCCAATTACGTTCACATCAAACATGCGCTTCCACTCCGATGCTTCCTGAGTATCTATCTGACCTAGAAGCATAACGCCTGCGTTATTTACAAGTGCATCTACCGGACCATACAACGCTTCAGCTTTCTCAATTGCAGCCGCAAAAGAAGCTTTGTCGGTCACATCTACCTTTTCACAAAGCGTATTTGGTAAGTTTAATGCTTCCAAACGTTCTACACGTCTTGCTAACAAAAGAAGAGCATGGCCCTGGTCACTGAAGTGACGTGCAATCGCTTCACCAATGCCTGAACTAGCGCCTGTAATAACAATTAACTTTTTCATTTTGAATCCTTAATCGAACGGTTTACATCAGTGGCGGTAAGTTTATGAAAACTTTGTTTGTTGATATATACCGACCTAGTTGAAACACTGTTGTTATACTGCAACAATACTTTTTTGAATTATGAAGAAGTCATCATGCAAACACACATCAACCTTGCGGATATTCGCTCCTTCGTCCTAATCGCTCAACTAGGAAACTTCACGAAAGCAGCAGAGCAACTTGGCGTTTCTCGCTCACACGTTTCACGTCAAATAACAAATCTGGAGCAACAGATTGGTGTCACTTTGCTACAAAGGACCACTCGAACACTGAACCTCACCGAAGCAGGCAAGGTTCTGTATAAACAGTGTGAAACTGCCCTTCACAATATTGATCAAGCTGTTATGGCAGTGGTTGATGATGTAGAAGACTTAAGAGGTGACATTCGTATCAACTGTGTGGGGGGCTATTTAGGAGAAGACGTTGTCGCAGATATCGTTGCTCAATTTCTAATCCAACACCCACAAGTGAGCATTAACTTAGATTTTAGTAGCCATCGTGTCGATTTAATCGCAGATGAATTCGATATCGCTTTTCGAATGGGAAAGTTAGACGACTCCAACTTTATCGCTCGCAAACTGATCGATGTGGAAATGGGGACATACGCAAGCCCAAACTATTTAGAAACATATGGCTATCCTTCGCATCCAAAGGACTTAGAAAAACACGTTTGTTTGACAGGTAGTGTGACACGGTGGGCATTTGAGAACACGAATACAAAGCAGTCAACGGAACACCAGATACGTGGACAGTTACGATGTAAGAGTGGCAGAGTAATGATAAAAGCAGCCTTGGCGGGAAATGGCATCATCCGTGTGCCAGCACTTTATTGTCAACAAGAACTCCAGACAGGCAAGCTAAAAGAAGTGTTTACCAATTGGAGCATTCCGAGTGTGGAATTTTCACTCCTTTATCATCACGACCGACATCAACCAAAACGCATCCGAGCCTTTGTTGATTTTACTACGCAATACTTTCGCAAACTGCAGAGTAAAGACAAGTAACCTGCACGTTGGTACCTGTCTATGTATGCTTTATAGGCTGAGCCTGTGAACCTGGGGTTTGTTCTAGAAAGAGTGTGAGCATTTTGACGCTTAAGGTTTGGTTTTCATAAACGTCAGAGGTGTTTGTCCAGTTTGCTTTTTGAAAAATGCAATAAAAGCACTGTCTGACGAAAACTCCAGCCAATCGGCAGCTGCGCTGACTGGCATGCCCGTTGATAACAATTCAACTGCTTTTAAAAGCCTCCACTGTTGCCGCCAATCTTGATAATTCATTCCCGTTTCCGACTTAAATAATCGTGTTACCGTCTTGGTGCTTGCCCCAACTTTGCTTGCAAGAGTAGTAAGCGAAGGAGCTAGAAATGAAGGTTCAACCAACTCTCGACGAAACGTTGTTAAGAGCCGATGCGATGGCAAAGGCAACTGAAACGAATAACGTTTCGTAGCATAAAACTCCTCCCAAAAAAGCGCCGTCGTATTTACCATCTCGCTGCTAGGCTTATCCCACTCCCAAAATGACATTTTATCAATAAGAGCTTGGAGTAAATTATTCACTTCTATCATCGTGATCTTACTCGGACAGGCAAACTCCTCACAATCAAAATACAAAGATCGGTACGCCACCACATTCGTCATTAGTGCGCGATGCGGCGTATTAGGTGGGATCCAAACCGCCTTTGTCGGTGGCAAAATACAAATCGAGTCTTCCAGAGCAAAACTCATACAACCTTGAGGTGCGTACAATAACTGCCCTTTCTTGTGCATATGCATACCTGAGTCGTGCTTGCCAATATCCGCAGCAATTCCCACTACACAATTAGAAATTTTGTCTGCATCAAATTGTGTTTTTTCGTTAATAAGCGCCATTTTGTCCGAATGTTGATGTATTTGGTTTTTATGTTGTTATTAGATCAATCATAGCCTCATTTATACTGCCCGCCAACTTCATTAACGATGGGTAACAATATGAATACTAAGCCCTCTTTATGGCTCATGCTGGTTATGTTGATGTTTCCGCAAATTGTAGAAACTATTTATAGCCCAGCGCTGAGCTCAATCGCTCTTTCATTTGATGTAAACCACGCACAAGCAGCCCAAACATTGTCGATTTACTTCCTAGCTTTTGCCATTGGCGTTGTAGTTTGGGGAGTTCTCGCAGATAAACTGGGAAGAAGGCCCACCATGCTTATTGGGCTCTTTATCTATGGCTGCGCATCTTTACTCGCAACTCAAACCGAAAGCTTTGCTGTTGTCATGACCGCGCGAGCCCTAAGCGCATTTGGTATCGCGGTAGGATCCGTTGTCACACAGACCATGCTTCGTGACGCGTTTGACGGCCAAGAACTGAGTAAAGTCTTCAGCTTAGTGGGGATGGGCATATCAATCAGCCCGGTAGTTGGCATGCTATTAGGTGGGCAGCTTACAGCGTTCGGTGGATACCGTTATGTGTTTTTTGCCTTGTTTTTAATCGCGTTAGTATTACTCGCTTATAACGTTATTAAGCTTCCTGAAACACAGAAGGAACAGACACCAGTGCGGTTGCATCAACTTAGCTTGAAAATGCTAAGAGACACTCGAATTTGGCGCTCAGGATTACTGGTTGCTTTGTATAACATTGCTCTATTTTCTTATTACCAGCTTGGCGCATTTACTTTCTCAGCACTTGGGTATAACTCCGAACAATTTGGATACAGTGGCATGGTACTGGGGTTAGGCACTCTGCTTGGAAGTTATTTAAACAAATCCCTAGTGTCCAAAAATGTTCGAAAAAGCCAGCTACTTTGGTTCTCAGCAATATTGATTAGCGTTGGATCAGTCGGTGTGTTGATTCTGAACCAATCAATCTGGTTTGTTGCTCCAATGGTGTTAGTCGTCATGTCTTATGGGATTGCGATACCCAACATACTCAGTGATGCACTCGTTAATTATAAACAACAGGTTGGCAGCGCAGGCGCTTTATTTGGGCTCATGTACTACATCATGATCGGGACGGGATTAGCGATGGCTGGAACAGTACAAAACTTAGGTGTCGTTCTATTATCATGTAGCTGTTTAGCGATTTTATTAGCGTTTTCTAAAAGGCAAGTTCATACCAACTTGTGACCAGATACTACGCATTGCTTGCCTAATCTTCCGAAGATTGGTCTACATCTTTTCTAACGGTTAACTAAAACGTAAATAAAAAGCGCCTGTCGGCGCTTTAATTATCCATAGATCTTATTGCCATGTTGGCTCGCCAAACTCTTCACAACGTTGCTTGTCGTAATTTTCAATGCGCCCGCGTTTACCTACAAACTGAACCTGAACAACCATTCCAGCTTCAACATATTCACTGAAATAATCGCAAGAAACACGAAAACTAGTATCGCGTATCACAATTGGTACCCATTCATAGCCGCCGCTGCGTGGTAAGTAAGACTTGAAGGTAATGACCCCGTCATCTGAAACGTTGATTTCTTCATCATATTCATTCAACTTATAAAAACGTTGTCCATCAAACTCTGCCTTTGCTTTTTCAATTATTTCCTTCGTTGCTGTCGATTGCATCGGCGTATTTGACACCAGTTGACACCCAACAATAGATGTCAATACGGACAAAGCCAAAGCGAGTTTAGTTATTTTATTCATTTACCTAACCACTGTTGAATTATTCAACACTTACCACTTTAAAAGGAGGGAGACCATACTTTATTTTAAAGAAAATAAAAAGCGCCTTTCGGCGCTATTAATTATACATCCCTTACCCAAACGTCTTTGACGTCTTTCTTAAGAAGGTCAATCACACTCTGGTGAATAAAAACTAATCCAAAGTCTTCTTCTAGTTTAAATATTAATCGTTCTTCTAAGGGAATATTTTCTAATTTAGAGAAATCAAACTCCGTTGACTCGATGTCTAACCAGTTTAACTTGCCGTATTGTTTTTCTTTGTCCGTCAATTTATAAGTTTGATGGATGTAAGGCATTCGATAATCTTCGTAAACTTTAATTTGATCATCTGTTGGTTGGCTTGGAGAACAATCGACACGAGCGTCTAACCACTCTACTCCGTGTACGACCAGTTTCTCCACTTTTGACGCAATATCGCTGATGATAAATAACTTTGGAGAAAAGGTCATTTCAAGCAGTAAATCAGGCTCAATTGGCACTATTGGCTTAGGGCTTTGCTGGAATGGGAAGTCAGTCAAAGATTGTTTAGATAAAACTATGTAGTTAGTCATTATTATATTTACCTACTTACACTAGACTCGGGGCGTCTCTTCGGATGTATCAAATGAAAAGGCAACGATACTAGTGTTTATTTTACCCTCCTCATCTAAACGGACAAGCGCTTCAAACAACTCGATTGAGAAGAACGTTTTTGTCATTCCGACAGGTTTAAAAACATGCCTCTTGCTATCCGGAAGTTCCTTGATCTTTTCATCAGATAAGTAAAAACGAGTAGTTACGTCAGTCACTTTTATGCTTTTATCATAATCAACGACATCTACTAAGTTATCTACTGCTATTATGTAGCGCTCAGTTAACACTCCGTCTCCGGAACAGGTTAATTTTGCGGGATAAACTTCAACACCGTATGGGTCGAAACTCATAATTAGTTCAGCAATAGGCTTAGTGACATTAAAAGCACCGCCTCTGATTAAATCTAACGCTTCCATTTCATAGATATCATCATCTTTCCACACAATCTCACTTATACAAGAAGTGGGAGTGAAATCATTATCATCATAGAAAGACGACCGACTATCAACGGCTGTAAATAATGATTCACCCTCGTTAAAGTCTTCATTTATGTATGCTATTTCCATCTCAAACCTATAATTTACTAGCAACCTTTAGATAATTGAACTTAAGGGCTTTCTTATAAAAAAGTCCACTCCATATTTCTTCTATCTCCGGCCAAGTTGTATTTTTGTGTGTTCTTTGCTGACAATCTGAGCTTCTACAACCATTTCCTTTTGGAGAAAAGTCACCTCCTGTATTGTGAAGCAATATCGTAAATTCACTTATCATGTCACAAATTCTTTCCGAAAGATCATTCAGTTCTTTTCGATATACAGGAGGTGGCATTTCACAGTGTAGCTTTTCCAACGTCTCTAGCAATTCTTGCTTTACAAACTTATGATAGGCTTTAGAAGGATATGCTTTAATCTTATTTTTGTCTTTGTTCAGCATACTAGCCCTCTTCATTGGATTCCCTCCATTTAACATCGAGGTAGGCTCTGCATTAGAGTACACTTGTTCATCACTCTTAAGATTAAGTTTACTTACTGTATTTCTACCCGTATGACCGCTAGAATGCCAAGGCAATCGATACTTGCACGCAACCTTTTTAGCCGTACCTTTGTCACTGCTGGGAAGTATTACTATATTGTCTAAACTGTTCCAACTGTATTCTTTGTTTCGCATCTGTTCTGTTCGCTGAGTTGATAGCTTTTCGAACAAATTAAAGCTAATCAGATGATGTCCAGTAAGAGGACAATCACATTTTTCAGCTAATATATGATTGGCCTTTAGTAATGCTTCACCAGAAACATGTCGAGAAAAACCGTTATTGCTCATACTCATTTTTTCCTTCCTGGAAGGACACATTTTTTCTTATGTCGTTTATCGGCGATTGCCCGCTTACACACTCTACAACGAACTGTTTTAGTCCCTTTATCCTCATTTGCCTTCGCA
Organism: Vibrio sp. 2304; assembly: GCF_033339475.1. NCBI lineage: Bacteria > Pseudomonadati > Pseudomonadota > Gammaproteobacteria > Vibrionales > Vibrionaceae > Vibrio > Vibrio sp. 2304. Next base: position 98,080 of record NZ_JAWOUQ010000003.1, read on the forward strand.
GAACTCTTTCCTGACTGTGCAGACTCGCCAGTATTATGTTTTACTTTTGCTGGGTAAGTTTTCTCACTCTTACCTAAAATTCGAGCAAAAAGGTCATCAAACTCGCCCATCGCTTCTTTAAGCTTATCCGGTACCATCTTATCGATGATTTTTACCTCATCCGCTAACTTCAAGAAATACGTACCGAGCTCATCTGCACCCATTCTGTTTGCGTATGAAGCCAACTCCGTTGCCACTTCAATGCAAGGTTTTAGAACATCGCTAACAATCTGGCTGGTCTGTTTTGCATAATCCATCCAATCTAACGTGCGTAGGAATTTTTCTGGATCGCCTTTACCCATGCCTCTTAAAACAGCAAGCAAAGTATCTTTTGATGTTCCTTTACCGCCTTTTAACGCAATTTTACAAGTGCCTTTGACTGCACTACCAAATGTCGGGACACAACCGATAAGCGTTAATGAAAGAGCCAACCAGTTTTCCGATTTTTCACGTTCTTCTTCATTCAACAACGTCATAATGTTCGCTGATAAATCGCGGACATCTGCTGCTTGATCGACAACAGGGATCATGGTCAGGGCCGTATTGGCAATGATCTGTTCTACGGAGGCATCATCGTTAAAGTCACCAATAATGACGCCCCAAACCCAGCTTGCAGCACCAGACATTCTCTTCCACGCATTCTCCCAGAAACCGACTTCTCCACGCTTAGCTTCTTCAATAATTAGCTGCGCGTTCGCACTCGGATTAAAGTTGGGATTGGTCTCGGTTGGGACATTTGGCATAAAATCACGGCTGTCCTCGCCGTACTCTATAGCAAACTCCCCCGGAGCAACGCCACCAACCGATGCTTTACCGTTGTTGTCTAGTGTTCCTTCAAACACCGCGCCAGATTGATCTGTGAGAGTGTATGTTGCGCCTTGAACGGGTTCACCATCTGAGTATGAGAGATACAAATCAACCGTATACGTCCCTTCCTGCTCTTCAGTCACAGAAACCGATGGGTTTTGTGCCCCACCCAAACACATAGTGTTGGCTTTGTTCATGGTCATTTGATCGGACAGGCGACATACGCCCTTGCCTTCAAACTTGACTGTTGGTGAGGCTGAAATGAATTTTGCTTCGGCTTCTATCGTGCCAGAGGCAACGCCTTTTCTGTCACCGCCCGCATCGCCGGTACTTTTTGAGAACGTACTGCCCTTGATAGCGACACTGTTACCGCCATCCATAGAGACTGTCGTAGTCCCACCAGCAAGGTCTGCTGATTTAGCATTGTTGCCATAAGGGATAGGGACGACTGGCTTGCCGACCTTAGTTAAACAAACATCTGGGAGCGTTGCATTCGCTTCACCACCTGAGCCTTTATGAACTATCGAAAGTCCATTCGCACCAACTGTTACGCCCATAACCAATCCATTTGAATTTTATTGATTGAATGATAAAAGAGATCGCAAGCTGCAATCTCTCTAAATAACTAGTGAATTTCACTAAAAGACCAGTGATATTCACAATAAGCCCTAAAACTGGCAGAAGATCTCATTTTTAGATTTCTGGTTATCTATACACTTCAAGCAGTTGCTGAAATTTTAAGTCTATGACGATGTAGGTTGCCGCATACATAAGCGCAAACGTCATCGCACTAAGACTCAAGATCAGCTTGGGTGAAATTACCCTTTTCAACGGCTTCTTTAGATATTTAGCTTTAAGGTTGATTAAAGAAACTTTTTCTTGTTCTGCTAGGCGGTCATCTCGCACTAATCGATAAATGGTGCTGCCAATTTCCGCTAACTTTTCGTTGCCACGCTCTTCACGGCCGTACTTGCCTTGGAAACCAAGTTGAAGCAATAAATAGAGAAACTCTATAACGTGACGGTATTTGCGAGGGTCGGCTTTTAAGCGGTCGAGAATAACGAAAAACTTGTCACCACCAGATGTTTCGTTGTGGAATTCAGACAGTAAGCTGTTCTGGCTCCAGTGACTATTTGCCCCCCACTCTTGTCGACAAACAGATTCATCAATCGCTGCACACAAGCAGTAACGAATAACAAGAACCGAAGCACGATCGAGCTCCATTTCATTAAGTTTTCGTTCACCTTTTCGAATCTCACGTGCCACTTGTTCACGAAATGGCATCGGGTCATCAAGCCAAGGGATCGAAGACATACAAGACAGACTGGCGATCAACCATGAGAACTGGTCCACTAGCGGGTTAATACCCATGTTGTCGATAGATAGATCTTGTACTGCGATGTTTCTCGACAAGTCAGGCGCTGGCATTACCTCCATTGGTTTGCCAGGCTCTGGTTGGAATAAGACTACGGTGACGTCGGTTTCTGCGTAACTCATAGACGAACGGCCCAAAGTTGCAATGATAAGTTAGCGAAATCGCCCGCAACGTGAATCGCAATCGCAGCAGTGTTCTTCAATGCCATCCACTCTTCGCCCGTTTTATCGAGCTCGAAATAGGTGTAGCCAGCGTGATACGGCAGCGCGCGTGGCACAACTGGCATTGGTTTGATCTCAATCCCAGGCAGTTGAAGGTTAATCAAGTCACGTATGTTATCGATAGAACCGATCTTCGTTTGGCTGACAAACTGGGTATGCAGAACATCCAAGGTCACGTCGGCTTTAACTGCGAGGATAAAGGTTGTCGTATCAATGATCTTATTGTCAGGGATTGCTGCCGTTCTGATGCCATAGTTCTGATCTTTTAAGGTCAGTGGAATTGCTCTTTGCTCAGACATCACGCTCAATGTCATTTTCGCACTGTCTAGGACGCGAGAAAGACAGCTAGTAAGATCACCATGATTGTACTTCGTAAACTCAATAGGTCGGCGTGTCGTTGAGCACAGCGTCGAAAGCTCACCTTCTGCCTGAAGAAGAATTCGATACAAAGACTCAGGATGCACAGCTTCTGTGCTTGCGAAATGCCAAAACAAGGGTTCGTATCGGTTGAGCGCTTGTAATAGCATAAAGTCAGAAACCGATGATACGCCTTGTTGATCCACCACCCCTAATCGCTGGACTATCGATTCCGCGCGATGCTTCAACATAGAAGCAAACTCGGTCGCAAATTTACTCAGTACTGTCGACGCATGAATATCGATACAGGTAGGAATGAAACTATCATCTAAGATCACGCTGCCATCAGGCTTCACTTCTGAGATCTTTAAGATCGGAATAGACGTGTAAGCACTCTTATCTTCATGATCGTACATTAAGCAAAAGTTAAGCTTACCGACGACGATATTTGCCATGTCTTCCGAATCATAACAAGCGTCAACCGCTTCTTGAGATTCCATCGTATAGCGCGCACCGTCTTTTTTGGTACCAAATAACTCAGAACGTTCCGATGGTAACGGACAGCACAAATAAACGACTTTATCGGCAATCGAAGGATCTACATCTTTCACTTCAGGCAGCTCAGCAAGCAACGGAAGCTCAAATGGTGTCCGGTCTTGTAAAATACCTTCAGCACGAGTAATACCGATTTTACCCAGTGCTAGTAACTGAGAGTTGATTTCTAAACGTTTAATTCCCCAATGCAAAGGCGATGCATTGGCACTCAGTAGGCTCGATAGTTTACTTTGCGAACGATCGAGTTGTTGAAAATGCTGCGGCTTCATGAACATTCCATCTTGCCAAACAACTGGATTGTATAAAGACATGTTTCTATCCCTTAAAAGTAAACCTGTTCAATGCCGCGAGTGTTATCAGAAATTAACTCACTGCCCTCTAACTTGAGCTTGATGTAGTACTCGCTCTTCTCTTCAATAACTTCCACTTTTCGCCATGACGAACCATCAATATCACGAAAAGCCACTGAAAAACCGACGGCACGAGTGTCAGGGTCTAGCGTTAGCATTTCATGAACTTTTCCACCTGGCTGTATTTGATATTCGTAACGTTTGATGTACTCATCACCCAACGACGCTTTATCGCTCTCAAACAAGGCAAAGAAATCTAAGCTTCGGAACAATACTGGCGAACTTAATTCGTGAAGACGGAGAATAACTGGAGATGACTGGCCCCCATTTCTCACATTGAGTACAGGTGATGCCTCAATAACCAATTCAATCGACGAAGTTTCTGGTGTGATACCCGTGGACTCTTTAAATTGATCCCACATGGAACAACCGGACAACATGGCAAATCCGAGTAATACGGCGATACTACGCATGGTTTCCCTTAATCACTTTGTTATAGTTTTTCTTAATCAGCCCTTTTAAGGATGTTTCATTAAGCAGGCGACGATTATTAGTGTAGAAATCTAGGTATTCGGCCCACAGCTTTGACTTAGTTGAGAACAAAGACTGGCTAGCGACCCTGTTAGCAAATGCTACGGGATCGTTCGTTTCTGACTGTTCTAAAACGAGCTCATTCAGTGCTTTGTTAAACATAACTTGGTGATCGTTCAGCTCATCGAGCATTTGTTCAACCAGTTCATTTGGAGCCAGTAATTGCTGACTATTCAAAGTGAGCATTAGCTCTGCAATGTTCGAGTTAGCCTCACTCGCACTCTGCTCATCTTTTAACGATTCCACTTCGTGCAACTCTTTCTGTAGGTTATCAATACATAAACGCAAGCAAGTGCCCATTTGCTTGAATAACTGCGCCTCGTTTGTCATCAACTCTGGATTTCGAATACCCAAACCATCAAAAAACGCTTGCGCTATATCTTGAGAGCAAACGGCCGCATCAGTATCGACTTGTGCTTTCGTCGTAGTGTTTATCGCATGCTCTGCCGTAGGTATTTGAAGTTGCTGATTAGTGTTAGGAGAAGGCGTAAAAGATTGGGTCATCTCTTCCCATTTTGACCCTGTATTAGCCTGTTCTACGACCATCTCAGTAACATTATGCGTACGATGTTGTCTTTGAATCGTGCTATCTGGGGCTACCGTGCCAGGTTGCATCACCTCAGCTGAGGCAATATCGGCTCTATGTGCCTTACCGCTTTCTGGCGCTAATGCATCATTGACTGATGCGTTACTCTTGGTTTCCGCAGCCATCCAGTCTTCAGGGATGAGGCTTGGCTGATCGAATTCGGAATATATGCTGAAACTGTCATCGACCACCTGACGCGTGCTTTCCACGGTTCTAGGTTGTTCAGATTCTGTACGCTCATTATCACGAATTAAGTAATCGTCATCTCGCTGCATCGAAAAGTTAAGGTGAGCAACAGGATCATGACAATCAATGTCATCCTGTTTAGTCTCCATAAACAAATCTTCTAAGGCACCGACTTTTTCTTCCTCTTCGACAACCGCATCTCCTAGACTAACCAGAGGATCGCTAGATACTCGCTCAGGAGCAATATCAGCGGCGATGTCTAGTGTTGAGGTAACGTGCTCAAGAGAAACACCAATCTCATATTGCCCTAAAGAAATGATGTCGCCATCAACTATCGCAACGGGTTGATTTTTTAGTATTTTATTCCCATTTACCATTGTGCCGTTAGTTGATACGTCACTTATATAGTAGGTATCTCCATACACGCTGAGCAAACAATGAGTGCCCGATATAAAGCGGTTGTGATCGGCTAAAGACACGCTACAGCTTGGGGAACGACCTATCGAACCACCACTTTCAGGCATTTCAATATGCTTTGTACCGGTGTATTCCTCTGGACACTTTGAGATAAATAAAACTAGCTGATTTGAGTACATTTACGAACCTCAAAAGAGCAAAGAAACTGATAGTTCAAGCCCACCAATTCCATCATTTACAACCGGAAGGATATAAGAGGCCTGCGGGATAATTTGTATATGGGCGTCAGGATTACTGCCTAACTTTATAGCAGTACCAAGGGTCACAACCGCACCTAACTCAAACTGGTCGATGTCTTCAACACTCTCATAACGATAGCCCTCTTGGTCTACTTGCCAGCGATTAGAATATTGCGAGTAACCGACAGACAAGCCCGCACCAACATATGGCGTGAAAACACTCCAAGAAGTCAACGCATATTGAGGAACAACACGAAGTTCATAGTTCGTCGCTTCTTGATATAAGCCGTTTGCTGGCGCTTCAATATCTTCTGCTAGATAGTTTAGCCCTAACCACCAACGCCAACGGTTATTGTTTTCATCAATAGGACGAGTATGAACCAAGCCGAACCTAAGCGTATCCTGCTCACCACTTTTACCTTCATCGTATTTAATGCTATCGATAGTCAACATACTGGTAGAGAGTCCATATCGCTCCCCTTTTGCCATTGCAACAGAAGAAAATAGACACATGGCTGAAATCAGCCCAATTTGACTTGGTTTTAGCATTTCGTCCCTCTAGGAAAACCGATATTCTACTTAGAGGCGAAAGATATCAATTATATTCTCTTTTTCAATAAGCCTAAAAAAACACCTATAATTTAATACATTTCAACTATCAGGTTGGTTGTTTTACCTACAAACAAAAACTAAAGAACCGACTACAGATTAAGTGACGAGACAGTAAATCTTTCTATTTAAATAGAAGTAACAGAATTTGATTGCTAATTGGACAAAACGTAATCTCCGATAACAATTTAGTTACTTTTTAATCAACGTTCTCATCTTCATATATAAGTTTCTTCTTATAAATAGACTTAACTATTGATATTAATATTATGAACAAAGATCACACTAAAAGTAATTTAATTTCTTTTAATGAATTTTTATTATCTAATCCGCTTATTTTGTCTATAGAATTGCGACAGATGTGCACTGCTTATAATTTAATATAACAGTAGTGAAACCCTATATAACTTAATACTTCTATATGATCAGTTGGAACTTTCCTTATGTTTTTTACCGACTTCGCTCGAAGACCAATCGATGAAAATAACCCAAGCGGCTCTAATCCTAATGGTTCTGAGGATTTTGACGAAATTAAACGTCAAATAAACAACCTGAATAAAGTCACAGGGAGAGTCTCGTGGAAAACGGTTCAAACACTCTCAAAAAAGATCTTGAGTACCCAAGCGAAAGACCTACGTTGTTGCTGTTACTTTACCGTTGCGTCAACCTATAACGACGGCTTAAGAGGCCTTGTTGAAGGGTTAAACTCAATACTTGATGTGTGTGTCGTATATTGGTTCAACGCGTATCCAGAGCATTCAAAGTCAAAGGCACGAATGAGCGCTATTGAATGGATGGTAGAGCATACTGAAAAACGAATTAATAAGCATCGAGCGTTACCAGAAGAGCTTCCATTGATAGAGGCAGCACACCAATTATGCTTGAGGATTGAGGAAGAGCTTCGTCTTCATTACGGTATTGAAGCGCCGTCATTAGGTCGCATTCGCCGTATTTTGAATCAATGGATTGAGCAGATAAAAGAACAACAAATTGCGGCTGAGTTACGCGAGAAAAAACAAGCCAACACTAGCGCTCCTGCAGCAACGCAGAAGGCACCTGAAATTAAAGTGAATGTGTCTCCCTCTCCGGCACCGGTGTCATCACCCAACCTAAATAGCCAAGAGAAAGCATCACCGGCAAAGTCTGGTCGATTTATGATCTACTTCGTTATTGGTTTGATTGTTACTGCGATATGTTCACATTTCATGTACGAGCAACAACGTTATCGAACATTGGAGCAAAAAATTAATCAAGCTTCACTTAATGAACTTGTAAATTTGGTCGCCTCGTTAGATTACGAAAATAAAAAATATGCTCAGTCATTGAAAACGCAGACCATTAATCGTGTCGATATTATGATGAATAACTGGTTTTTAGACTCGGCAAAAGTAAGTAACGTCAGCGAGCTCGATAGCTTGACCAATGAATTAATCGCAATCTATCCGGATTCGTCTTCTGCACAGCAGCTACGTCAAAACTTTTTGACACAGAGCGCCCATTTAGAAGACCAATTTATGGATGTTTATAAGCGATTCTCAGACGCAAGAACGGTGTTTGCCAACGTAGCTAGACAGAATGTAGATAAGAACTCTGAAAAGGCGTACGAATACAGTAACTCGTTATTCCCGCTTTTAGGTCGTATTGAATACGCTGAAAAGTATTCACAGCAAAAGGAAATTGACCGCGCAACCCTTTTACTGAACATCTACCTATATAAATTGAGTCAGCTACAAGCTGAAAAAACTGACAATAAATAACAATACAATTAAAGAAGTTTTAGGCTTATGTTCAAACAAAAACTGTTTAGAAATCCAGTGGTGATTTCTACTATATTGATGTTTTTAGTGGCTGCAATTATCACCACTATTTATCTGCTTTTTCTTGACGAAATCGACCAACTTTATCTTTGGCTGACCCTTGGTGCTATCGCCATTGTTTACGTCACTTTTCAATTCACATTATGGTTGAAGAAAAAGAACAACGCTAAAGCTCAACATTTGGAAACCGAGGAAGAAGCACTTTCTATGGTTATCCAGCCTCTTCTTGCTAACTCAGGCAAGAAACCAATTTACCTGATGCTTGGTAATAAAGGGTCAGGGCGACGTCAATTTTTATTTAATTCTAGTGCAATTAAACCGATGGATCGCACTAGAACCGCTAAGAATGACTTTTTTGAATGGTACGAATCTGACAGCGCTGTATACATCAAACCAGACCAACGCTTAGTGTTCCAGGAAGTATCAAGCAGTGATGCTTCTTTATGGAATACGTTCATTGAAGAAGTTATTCATCATCGACCTAGAAAGCCATTTTCTGGGTGTCTATTCTTCACCGATTTCGAGTTCATGATCGTCTCTGAACCAGAACAAAAAGAGTACACCATTTCGTCGTTATTGGCGCGCTTGAGTACCATCAACTCTAAAACGTCTTCAGCATTGCCAATCTATTTGATTATGTCAAAGCTAGACAAGTTAGATGGCTTTAAAGAATACATGCACTTTAGCTCTCTCAAGACACGTGTTGAGTTCCTCTCTATCCCACTAAAAGAAGCCAAAGGTGTATTTGCAGAGTACTACCGCGATAGCTATCGAAATCTAGTGAGAGTGCTTGAAAGTAATGCGCTAGATGCATCCGCTAATTCAACGGACATTGATGAGAAACAAGCAATACTCGCTTTCCCTAAGCAGTTTGAGCTATGTCAGTCTGAAGTCAGCTATGTGCTTGAGCGTCTATGTGATGTTAACAACGGTGTCTATTCACTAGACATCCGTGAGATTTTCTTTAGTTCGAGTCTGCAAGGCGGTCGCAAGTACAATTTACTTGCAAAAAGTTGTAGTAATTACTTCAACTTACCTATTATCGCGTCAGAGCATACTCAGTTAACAGAAACGCCTTATTTCTCTCGCTTTCTGATTGATTCACAAATATTGCCGGAAAGCGACTTTGCGGGCGAAAACAAGACGTATCTTCGTCTAATTCAGAGACAAAGCCGTTTGGCAATACTCGGCTCTATTATCCTGCTTACTGGGGGCAGTTACTTCTTTTTCACGACATTAGACAGTAACTTACATGTGATGAATCAACTCTTGAGTATCGATGACAAATCACAAGTGGAGCAAGATGCAAGATTCGATGAGCTTTTAGCGAAGGCGACGAAAGCAATAGAGCCTTCTTATGGGGCGTGGCTTAAAGGTTCTAAGGCTTTGGATGAAGAGATATTACCACTCAACATTAGCCGTTTGGATCAAAGCACTCGCATCGCTTACGAAGCATTACTTAAGGACGTTGCTCAACAGTTGATACCTCTCATTGAGAAAGGTTACCGTCTACAACTGACACAAAATCAAAACACTTTTACACGCGCTTTACCTCTATTGAAGGGGTATCTAATGCTAAACGATCCAACAAAGCGTGATATCCGTTTTTTGCGTCATCAAACTCTCCAAATGATGAACGATTTAAGCAACCAAAGTGACGTCGTCAATCAGGCGATGCGCTATTTGGACGCTTACTTTCGCACGCAGTTTGATCCAATTGATATCAATATGGATCTTGTTCGCGCAACACGTCGCTCATTGCTAGCAAATTCGAATGTTGATCTCGTTTATGCAGGCATTTTAAACGAAGCAAATTCGATTGATTTAGGAACCCTAGATCTGCAACGAGCTGTGGGTTTTGAGTTTAGCAATGTATTCAACACACCAATAGATAGTGAACGCTTGATCGTAGATAAGATCTATACCTCCACTGGCTTTAGCACTTTTTATCGACCACGCGTGGACCTAATGTCACAACAAGTCATCAGTGACAACTGGGTTTTAGGTCTGTCACAACACGTTATTCCTACTAGTGAAGAACAAGAAGCCTTCAAAGAGGAAGTACGTAAAAAATATACTGACGACTACATCAGTAATTGGCGCAATGCGCTGAGTGAACTAAAAGTCCAGAACTATGACAATGTCGGCGATCTAACGAACGCGATAGACTTAATCTCGGGCCCTTCTTCACCAATGACAACCGTACTGAAACAGGTCTATGCCAACACACAATTTTCACCCGTTGGTGAAAAAAATTCTCTGATTTCAAAGCTAGACCCGAAACTCGTGGCAGCGGCAGACTCCGCATCAGACGCAGTAGAGGAAGTAGTTAAGCCTGATTACTTGTTGATGAAACGTGTTGAACAAGCTTTTCACTTATTAAACCAACTTCAGGTCAGTGAAACACCAAACTCCCCTACTCCTTGGGATGAGACCGTAGCTGCGTTAAGCCGTGTTCGCACATATATGAAAGACATAGCTGATGCACCTGACCCGCAAATGGCGGCGCTAGCGGCAGCTCAGCATCGAATGAACAGCAGTGAAGCTGACCCATTAATAAAACTTAAACAGATTGCCCAAAAATCACCGGAACCCGTTCGTAGCTGGTTGTTAGATGTGGTTCAACAAAGCTGGTCAGTCATGATTAAAGAGTCCGCTAAAGGCATTCAAACCCAATGGTACAGCGAGATTTACACCAAGTTTAAAGAGATAGGGCTAGGACGATACCCATTTGATCTAACAGCGACCGAGGAAATCTCAATTGAAGATTTTGAATTACTGTTTGCTTCAGGTGGCTTGTTAGACACATTTATTCAGAAAAATTTTGCACCGTTCTACGATACCAATTTGTGGACGCCAAAACAGGTGGATGGCGAGACGATGCCAATCTCTCCGGCTCTGTTAGTGCAACTGCGTAACTATAACGTTATTCGAGACACATTAATTAATAAAAGCACTAACCGCGTTCATATTCCGTTTAGTGCAAGAGTCCTCGATCTTGATTCTAGTGCGATTAGAGCGAGCTTAAAAATTGCAGATACCAATGTAAGTTACTACCACGGTCCAAGCCGCATTCGTGAAATGGCATGGCCACCGCAAAATGGTGACTTCAATATTAGTATCACACTCCAGGATGTAACCGATGAAGGCAGACAGCACGTTTTAAATAAGAGTGGTCAATGGGCGATATACAGATTGCTAGGTGACTCGACCTTGACAAACACTCATAACGGCAGCTTTGTCAGTGACATAAAAGTGTCAGGGAGGGACTTGAGCTTACGCATCACTCCGTTGACACAGAAAAACCCATTCACTCTTGCTGAGCTGTATAACTTTACGCTCCCTGAGTCGATTTAATAACAATATAAAAACAAAATAGGCAGAACACATGATTTCAAACATGACTTTACAAGGTTTAGATAAATTAGATCGAAAAATACTTTCAAGTCTTTTGTCGAATGGGCGAGAGTCAATTGCGAATCTATCCCGAAACATTGGTTTGTCTCGAACAGCAGTAGCAGAAAGAATTAATCGTTTAGAAAAGACCGGTATTATCAAAGGCTATACCGCACAGATTCGTGTAGAAAATGAAGGGCGAAAAGCCGCTAGTTATCTACTGATCTCTTGTGAAAAGGGTAAGAAGAATGATGTAACGAATGCACTTAAAGAAATCCCTGAGGTTCGCTTAACGAGCGTTGTTGGTGGCAACTTTGATATTATTGCCCTAATTGAAGCGCCCGACCTGCAGTCTATTCATCATCTTTGTAATGAAATTGAATCATTTAACGGCATTCAAAGGCTTGATACTACCGTTGTACTGCACCAGCCGATCAGTCGTTAAGCTTTTCTGACCTCTTTGAGGAAAACATAAAGGGCCGCTCGTTGAGCGGCTTTCTTATATGCTTCCGATAAGTCGAATTTTGGCGTCTTTATCACCTGGGTTGCCAAGCCAGAACGTTTGACCTAGTTGGTTCCCTTCTCCACTACCCAGTTTGTTTTCTGGAATACTGTCGAGGTTAACTGTCAACTTTAGGTCCCACGACATTGGGTCACGCAGAATAAAGCGCATCAAGCCCACCAGCGTCTTATGTAACTCACCATCGTAGGAAAACTGCTTAAACGTTTCAAAATCAATGTTGTCGATACACAAGTTAAACTTGCCGTTCAAATCCGCAATGCTTTGTCCCAAGTGTAAGCTTTGCCCCAATACACAATTGGAACGATTGAGTTTGTTACGCTGGCTTTCAGCGATTTCTACGCGTCTATAAACCCATTCTTCGATTCGCACATTCGGCAGTGAAAAGTAGTGCGAAACAATACCGGAAATAAGCTTGGGTGAGCGTGTACGCGTAGATAACTGGTTCACGTAAGACAGAACTTTCGCTCGATCTAACTCCGCTACTTCACAATCTTGCATAACGCTAGAAAGACCAGCCAAATGCAGTATGCGCCCAGAAAAAGCATCGCTTGCCCCGCTTTTGTACTGCACGTGATATCGGTATTTCTTCCAAACACGATACAGTAAGCTTGTATAGCGGTTGTGGAAAAAGTCGAAGAAATCCTTCACTGGGTTATCATCGGGATCACGACCGACGAGTTTCTCAGTGTAAGACGCAGGCAGGGGCGAGCTTGAACCATGCAAGCCAAGAAAGTTCGTCTCAATACGTGAATATTGCTGTCCGTTTCTTTCCATATGAGTAATAAAGTCCATATCACTCTTTGGAAAGCACAGGTTTGGCGACACGCTGAACTCAATTCGCTCTTGGTGAAAGTATTTGTTCTCGCCCACGGCAACAAAATTTGAGTTTGGCTCCAGCTGGTAGTGTTTCTCTAACAGCAACACCGCTTGGTAGAAACTAAACTCATTCGACTTATCAGAAAGTGTGTTAATCATAGTATCGTCTGCTGCCCGATTAGGCTTGCCCAGTTGTAAACCTCGCCCGTCGCTTCATCGAACACCTCTAGTTCGGTAAAGGAGTTCACACTCGAATACAAACGGATAAATTCATTCAATACCGTGGCCATAAGGAACATATCGCCTTCATTTACGAAGAACTTAGAGTCCGTCACGAGCTTGAATTGGTTACCACGCACAGATACACCACGAAATACGCGATCGATTGGTTTCATCTCTGAAGAAATAATGCCATCAAGTCGATGAATCGACGCGCGGTGGGCTTGTCTATCGACTCGAGAGTGGAAATCATAAGTCGAGAGCAACACTTTCAACACATCGATATTGGCCAAAGACAAGTAGTTGAGCGACATGTTGGCAATCAACTGCCATTGAAGCTCACCATTAACCTGAGGACTTACTGACTGTGTTGGCTTAGTAATGTTTTTAAACGTCGCATACGTTGGCGATTTGTGCGTCGCGTACGTGATGTCTCCTACTGACAGGCGCTCCGCTAAGTCCGCGTTACTGCATTGCAGTTTCATCAATACTGTTTCAGTCCCTAAATCCGCGATGTCGCCATTGTGAGTATGGAATGAGATATAGCGCTCTAACCCTCTTCCGCTTACTCGCTCGCCCACTTTGGATTTGTAGAACTCTCGCTTATCACGCTGGTTGATTTGGTGCTCAAACGATTCAAATTCAATCAGTGGTTTTCGGCGACGCTCGTCTTTACTCCAGCTCTCCACTTGCTCAATGGAATAAACCTCGTAATGCTCCTGAGTGTTACTTTGTGGACGCACCTTGTACTCGTTTCGTCGATGCTCTAAACGGATTGGGTCGCCGTCTTTTTCAAACAAGTTAACGGCAGGTGTGCAGTGCAACCTTAAGTGTTTATCTTTAAGTACCACTTCTGAAGGCAAAGCACGCTTAAAGTGGAATTTGATTTTGACCGTGCTGCGTTGCGGAATGCCTTTTAGCCACTCTAAGCCTTTAATGTCGAAGAACATGAACTTATCTGGCAAAGAGAAGAATTCTTGCAGCAAACGGTAGCCTGCAAAGGAGTTTTTGCTGTAAGGCAGCAGCGCCTCGTCCTCTTCATGCCCGACTGGCTTAACGTACTCTGGCCCTAAACGATGTTTGTAGCCACCACCAACATCCAACTCGACGTAATCTAGATAACGGAACAGCCATAAGAAGACAGTGCGAGTAATATGAATCTCACCATGCAGGTGCAAACGCAACGTATCTAAACCGATACGAGACAGCTCAAGGCCATGCTCCGTCGATAACGTCACATCAATCATCGAGCTGGTGCGGCTGTTAGTTTGTTCGATGTTAGTAATCGTAACTGGGTATAGATTGACGTCATAACAAGTACGGAACAAACACTGCGTGCCTTCTACCTGTTCGCTGGCCATTTCCGCACCACGTTTCACCACGGTTTTCTCAGTAACACTTCCGGTATGCGGTTTTAGTTCGCTAATACACAAAGACGGAATCGAACGCATGTAATGTGGCCACAGCAAAGTCATCAGAGATTGCGTTAGCTCAGGAAGTTCATCGTCAATCTTTTCGCGGATGCGTCCGGTCAAAAAAGCAAAACCTTCCAGCAGTCGTTCGACATCTGGATCAAAAGTTCCTTCAGAGAGAAAGTGAGTTAACTTCGGATGATATTTGGCAAACTCACTACCCGACTCGCGTAAATACGTGAGTTCATCTTGAAAGTATTTACTGTTACTCAAGTGGCACCTACTAAACGTTAAATTGGCCGTCGGTTCCCAGGTAGACATCGATCGACATTGGGACTTTACCGCCGTTATGGGAAACTTCGCCGCGAATACCAAAGCCGAGTTGTAATGGATTATGGTGGTCTTCACGGTAATGAACCTCGACATTCAGCAGTCGGGGCTCAAAGCGTTCTATGGTTGACGTGATGTTTTTTTGAATATGGCGAACGAGGTTCGTGTTGTTAGAAAGTACGTCGTTAAAATCTGGCAGACCATACTCATTGTCGATCATTGCGTTGCCGGAATGCGTATTCAACAAGTCAGCGAGATGCGAGTGAATGGATTCAATCAAATGCTTATGAGACACCACTTTCTCGTAGCAGTTTTTTGGTTCTCCTAGCTCGATCCGCTCTAAAAGACGGTAACCTTTTTCCATATGCGATCCTACGAAAAAAGCAGCCAGTCTTCACTGGCTGCTTGATGGTTTCAGTAATGGGTTATTGGTCTAGCTTACCAACTAGAGACAAGTCGAAGCTTGCGCCCATGTACTTGAAGTGAGGACGTACAGACATCGATACTTTGTACCAGCCTGGATCGCCTTCTACGTCTGATACTTCAACCTTCGCAGCGCGAAGTGGGCGGCGACCACGAACTTCCGCTGGCGGGTTCTCTTGGTCAGAAACGTATTGACGAATCCACTTGTTCAATTCGATTTCTAGGTCAGAACGCTCTTTCCAAGAACCAATTTGCTCACGCTGTAGCACTTTTATGTAGTGCGCTAAACGGTTGATAATGAACATGTAAGGAAGCTGAGTACCTAGCTTGTAGTTCATCTCGGCTTGTTTGCCTTCAGGCGTGTTCGCAAACACTTTTGGTTTTTGAACAGAGTTTGCAGAGAAGAACGCCGCGTTGTCAGAACCTTTACGCATGGTTAGCGCAATGAAACCTTCTTCTGCTAGCTCATACTCACGACGGTCAGAAACCAGGATCTCGGTTGGGATCTTAGTCTCGATTTGACCCATAGCTTCAAAGTTGTAAACCGGTAGATCTTGTACAGTACCACCGCTTTGAGGACCAATAATGTTCGGACACCAACGGTACTTAGCAAATGATTCACTGATCTTGGACGCCATCGCGTACGCTGAGTTGCCCCATAGGTAGTTATCATGGCTGTCTGTCACTTGCTCATCGTAGTCAAACGCCTTGATTGGGTTATCTTCAACAGAGTAAGGCGTACGTAACATAAAGCGAGACGTACATAGACCTAAATAGCGTGCATCTTCGTGCTCACGCAGACCACGCCATTTCGCGTACTGTGGACCTTCGAATACAGACTTAAGATCTTTTAGGTTTGGCAGCTCTTCGTAGCTGTCTAGACCAAAGAATTTAGCCGATGCCGACGTGATGAATGGTGCGTGAGACATTGCACCTACGTTCGCCATATATTCCATCAGTTTGATGTCAGGCGACGAAGCTGACATAGCGTAATCACAAATGACTGCGCCAACAGGTTTACCACCGAACTGGCCGTATTCACGTGTGTAGATTTGCTTGTACAGGCCAGACTTCACCACCTCTGGAGCGTCTTCGAAGTCATCAAGAACTTCGTCTTTCTTCGCAGAGATCAGTTCAATTTGAATGTTCTCGCGGAAGTCAGTGTGATCAACCAGGTACTTAAGGCCACGCCACGTTGATTCAATCGCTTGAACTTCTTCGTTGTGAAGAATTGCATCAACTTGCTTAGACAATTTTTGGTCGATTTCAGAGATCATCAGATCAACCAGAGATTGGTCGACTTTCTCTGTGTTCGAACTGCTTAGTAGCTCACTGATGAATGCTTCTACGCCGCGTTTTGCAACGTCAAAACCTTCATCACTTGGCTTTAAACGTGTTTCGTTAAGAATGCTATCCAGAAGTGAGCCTGATTCAACTAAGGCTGCTTCTTGTTCTGGCGCTTGTGCTTCTGCAGACATGATATCCCTTACTCTTCTTTCGCGTCTTGGTCGTTGCCAATGCTTAGTTCATCCAACAGTTTCTTTCTCGCTTCTTCATCTTGAAGAACCGATGCGATCTTCTTACGGAACGCAGGAACGTTTCCTAGAGGACCTTTAAGTGCAACCAAAGCTTCGCGAAGCTCAAGTAGGCTGTTTAGTTCAGGTACACTTTTCGCGATCGCTTCAGGAGAGAAGTCCTTCATGTTTTGGAACGTCAGATCAACACCAATCTGGCCGCCATCTTCATCAGAAAGACGGTTTTCAACATTGACTTTAACGTTTGGAGACATGCCCTCTAGCACTTCGTTAAAGTTGTCTTTGTCGATGTTAATTGGAGTACGTTCTTCAATTGGTGTCTCATCTGCACGCGCAGTAAAGTCGCCAACTACCATCATGCTTAGCGGCAGCTCTACGTCTTCTTGCGTATCGCCAGTTGCTGGAACATAACGGATATTAATTCGCTCTTTAGGAGCCACCGAGCCGTCACGTGACATAATTCGTTCCTTATCTAACTCTTTAATTAGTCGTAAATTGCTTTCCACTCTTCATACTTCTCAGGTAGAAGATCCTTGCTTCCAAATAACCGATGGAGTGTTTTTCGAATTAGGTCTTCTAACTGTGACGATAAGTGGGGTTCCCAGCTCGCGAGATTAAACGCTTTTTGTACTTCCCACCCCTTCTCAAGATACGGCAAACACAACGGGTATAATCCAACAGACTGGTAAGCTGCTATCAATTGTAAATACAGCATGAACTGCCCTCGTCCCGAGCTATCCAGCTCAAGTTTGTGGGCAAGCTCTGCGGCACATTCCCCTAGATTTTCTAGAGTGATATCCTCCATTGGCAGCGAGTCTTCCTGCGAAATCACAACCGTTTGAACAACGGGTTGAGAAGTCGAAGAAGTGGTATCTTGAGTCGATAACCAGCTCAAGGTCGCTTCATCTGCAAATGGTATAGAATTCTTAAATGAGAGGTGCTCGATGCCCTCTAGCGATTCAACAAAACGCGTCACTTCTTGCTTCACAGCAAGCGCTGCATCATCAAAGCCCAAGTTATTAAGCATCGAATACACGAAGTAATGGCCTGTCAGCCAAAACGGCGCATCCGTTAATGTGCGCTCCAAACGCTTAATGGTGTCGATGTCGCTTTCTTGGTCAGCTTTATCTCGGTATTCCGCTTGTTGATCGGACGACACTGCCAAGCTCAAAGGCGTTTGATTGTTTTGGTGGTCGGGTAGACCATCAATGTCATCCCAAGTCAGATGACGATAAATCCGGTAAGCCAGCGGATCACTTGGGTTCGCATGAAGCATGACTTCTGCAACCTTCTTCAAGGTGCGCTTAGAAGCTGTCGGCGAAGAGAAGTCCGTATCGACATCCACTTCTTTTGCCACCGCTTTCTTAACTGGTGCAGGTTTAGGGGCCGGCGTAACCGTCTTCGTTGGAGCGGTTTGCACTTCGCTCTGTGCTGGCGTTTCTGCGGCGGCAGGCTGCGTAGCTGGTGCAGGCGCCGCTTGTTCGACGTTAACGACTGCTTCATCGCTCTGCTCATCAGCCGCCGCTTGTTGAGATAAAACATTGAGTTGAGTGCGAATCTCAAAGAAATCCGCTTCTGAGTCTTGATAAACCTCGTCGTATTGACGCTGCACTTCTTCAATAGTCGAAATGCAGTTTGATACCAAATCCCATGACTGAGCGCTTTCCGCTAACTTGCTGCTGACCAGTTTAAACTGATGGTTCAGCCATTCGACCGCGCCATCTCGACCCCGCTTTCGGGAAGGATACAATTCAACGCCAAAGCGACTTAACGCCTCACTAAGCAGCTTTAGACCTTGTTCAAAGCCTTGCAGACCAAACTCTTCTGTTAGCGCGCGAACGAGGTAACAAATGGCTTTTAAGTCTTTACTGTGGTGCTCTAGAACTTCAGTCGCGTGCGTTTTTACTACGCTCCAATCTACTGTTTCGCCAAACAAGGAACCGAATTTCTTCACTTCGGATTCCATCATTTCATAGCAAAACTCGTAACGGGCATCGTTACCCACTGGAGATTCATCAGAAATAGGATTAAGCAGACGATCGATATCAATGTTGGACAAAATTCACGTCTCCTTCAGTCAAGTAATCTCTCAACGCACGTGCTACCGCAATTGCGCCATTTGCTGGCTTAGATAATCGATGGCTCTGCTCAATCGCATCCGACGCCATGCTATCTAGAATTTTCGTGATTTCTGTAAATTTACTTGGTGCATTCCGTTCTAAATCGGCAAGGGATTCATGTAGCTTTTGTTTGTCGTAAACGGATTGCTCCATCACGGTGCTAAACAAAATAAATTCGCTTCTTGCGACGATTAAATCCTTTATTTTTTTGTCTAGTTCTGGCGTATTACCGAAGTAGACTTTGGCTAATTCAGCTTCTTCAATTGCTTTAGTGTAAAAGTGGGCCTCTGCATGTTTATCGATGGAGTCATTAATATTTTCCATCACAGCCTTTGGTAAGATTTGGTTGTAGAAATAGGCTTGTGACTGGTTTAATAACCATGCCTCTTTCATTTCATTTTCTGCGAGCTTAGCTTCACCATCTAAAATTAAGCGAGCAATCTGCTTATCTCGACTGCCAACTATGGCAGATACTTTCATGGAATCGATAGAAGCGACATTTAACCCAGACATCACTTTAGTCAACGCCTCATCCGCATATGGAAACAGAGCACCGTCACGAACAAGGGTTTCTCGCAAGGTGACAAGCTCCTTACGTAATTCGACTAATGCCATTGGTAAGCCATCCGCTAACGATTGATACGACGTTAACTGAGCCTGCTTTTCTTCATATAAATTCGAGAGGCTTAACTGCTGAGCTTGATATGCTGTTCGATAAGCTTCTGTCATATCAATACTCTGAGTAGCTTGAGACAACTCTTCTTTGATTTCCCATGGAGGCTGAGCTAAAAAAGAAGCCGTTTCAGAGGGCGTAATAACGTGAGTTACAGGAGCGACACCTCGGGAAAAAATGGCATCCAATTGATCTTTATTCTGTTGATATAAATAACTTCCTGCTGTTGCCAGCACACTCAACACTAAGCTCGCCTCTAATATTTTAAAGCGACCATACGCCGTTTTATCATTTGGCTTACAGTGTGTAAGCAGCAAGTCTGCGTTACGCAAGCTACTGAAAATTGGTGCGTTAGAATTTGAGCTAATTGATTGCGTATCGATTCGCGCTAACTGTTGAGCAAAAGAAATAGCGGTATAGCCATGCCCTCTTGGTTTGTTGATGACTTCTTTCAGCAATTTCCAAATATGAGCCGGGATCAAAGCCGGACGCTTTCGGTCTTTTAACTGCTTATTCCAAGCATCACCAAATATTGAGCCTAAAAATAGATGTCCAGCGAGCAAAGCGAGAGAGTAAACATCATCTTGCGGTTCCGCGATGCCAGTTTCTATATAAAGAGGGGAAGCGTAGCTCAAGCTTGCTTCTGCGTAAGGTTCTGTCTCTCCAATGTAACGAGCAGCGCCGAAATCAATGAGCTTAACGTAATCGCCTTCACTCACTAATACGTTAGATGGTTTAATATCAAGATGGCAGATACCTCTTGTATGCATAAACTCTAGAGCGCCAGCGAGTTGATACACCAACCAAGCGATGTGGTCGTGGCGGAAGCCTTTAGAAGAATGACGCTCCATTTTTTCTGCCAGTGATTCACCTTGGATCCACTCGTACATCAAATATGGGCGTTCGAATTCGTTGCCGATTTTTACAAAGTTAGCAACACTAGGGTGTTGAGAAAGCTCCAGCCTGCTCGCTTCGTTAATCAACATTTTGCTCGCAAATTCTGGCGAGTCATCATTGATAACTTTGCAACAGATTTGCTTCTCTGGCTGCCCTTTTTTTGCAAGATGGTAAACCGTTGTCTTACCATTTTTAGAAGGAAGCTTGTCTAATACATCAAACTGTGAAAAAAGCACGTACTCAAGCTTCGGCTTATTTTTTTCTGCTAGCCTTTGCTCATTCAGTTTCTTTTTCTCAATAGCTTTAACAACCAACTGATCGATATATCCTTTGGCTGTACTCTGATTATTAGACACTTAGTACTCTTTCATAGAATAAATATTATTAGAGTTGAATAATATTTTCTTGAACGTACTTGTATCAAGGTTGGTATTTAAAACAAACAGTAAGCCTATTATTTTAGTCATTATTACTAACTTATTAGACCTTTTTACTTACGCTTTCACTGCATGAGTTATACGCTTTTTCGTGTTACAAACTTCAACCTAATAATATGAGTATATTTTCATTGCCATTTGATCGATGAGTGCCCACTAACATTGCAGTAATTGGAGAACTCCTTTGTCACCATGAAAGTCGAACATTAACAACGTAGTTGGTTGCTTAAAGTGGTGCTCTCTGACCGCAAAGGCAATTAAAGCGAGAGAAGAACAACTGCCCATTGTGCCCCACAACTCATTGATAAGCTGCGGTTGTTCTGGGTTCGTGAATCGTTCTGCTTTAGCCCCCAGAGCAAAACCGTAATCTTCCGAATGCATGCGCAGGTTCGTCATATCGGAATACACTTCACCAAATAAATCGAGCTTTTTACTCGCACGTTGAACAAGTCGAAACATGCCTCTTCGGTCTGAAGTGTTTAATTCCGTATCAATGTAGCCAAGCTGCGCTTGAGGCTTAAGTTTCAATGTTTCTACGGTATTTCTTCGACAAAGAATTAAACCCGCCCCACCCTCACTCGGAATAACGCCCCATGGATTATTGGTACTCATTACCATCGCATCGTCGATGAGTGTTTGCATCGAACTCACCAAGGAATCGACACTGATACACATCATAGCATCATATTTATCCAATGATTTCATGGCCTGGAGAACGAAACTAGGCCCACTGGCATGAACAGCATTCACCACAGAGAGAAATTCAGCATAGTTACTTTCACCAAGCCATTCTTGCACCTTTACTAGTGAAACAGACGCAGGCACCGCTATAAGCAAAGGTATTGGTCTCAATGAACGTGGTAACTGTGCTAACAATGAATTAAGCAAGTGGGTGATTAACTCACACGTTTTCTCAAACTGCTCACTTTCTTTGGTGTATTCGATTTTGGCGTAAGTAAAACGCTCGATACCATCATCCCCTACACATTGGTCGAATCTTCCTAAGTCAGCATACGAAACTGCACTAGCAATATCTAAATTCATACCGGTTGGCGTCATCACTTCCATCCCTAGCACGTAACGGCCTGTTGAATTATGCATGCTCGCTTACCTCTTCCAACTTAGTGATGGATGTCGACACCAACAAATGCTCCTTGCCCTGACAAGGAAACGCAGCGGTGTAACTGATTGATATAGTTTTCTTTTCCGCATCAACGAATAAGGTGTACATCGCCATATCAGCTTGATAACTTTGATCTTTGAACGTCGCGATCGCACGGTATTTTTCTTTAGGAATTCGAAATGAAAGCGTGTCATCATGACAAAAGCCACTCATCATCAAACGCTCCCCCCCACGAAGGAAGCCTTTGCACTGTTGATCAATAGGCGCGCTTTGGAAGAACCGCTTATCAAAATCGAGTGGCAACATTGGCTTGCGATTCTCAATCCAATCGTCATCGAACGTGCCGGCCAGCTTCTGGCGCGACTCAAAGAACGGAGGCACTGGCCCGAACCCCGCAACGCGTAGTTTTTTCGCGGCGGCACTCCAGTCCTCTCGGGGATAAAAAATCGAGGGTACTTTCTGTTCAAGCAATTCTTTGTTGGAGTCGGCAACCCCACCACCTATTCGGTTACGTAAATCACCGCCTACCGCGCAAGTGTAATCAATGTCTTTTTCAATAAATGGGACCGGATTGCTCAGCGTGATACTGCCAGCATGCTCAACCCATACGCGTTCCCCGTGAATAGCGAGAGTCTTATCGATATGACCATCAATCAGCACACGACACTCTTGGTATGTCACTGGCTTTTTCGCGTAGCTGCGCGCTTTGCCGTAAACAAGTACATCTGTGTTGTCTTTGGTATACGCGAACTCGTGGTCAACTTTCATCGCAGAGAAACCTTCTTCGCCCAAATATTGGGGATCATCGAAGATTTCACTTTCACCTAATTCGTGCCAAACCACACCATCGAATTGCCAAGTACGTTTAGCGACCACAACCCACACTTCATCGCCGTTTTCGTCACGTTGAAAACGACCTTTAAGTGATAGCTCAGGGTGCGCTTCAATATCCCATAACTGCATTGCTATTCCTTAAGTTGAATCGTTCGCTCGCAGAAGGTGCGGCCTTTAAATTGTTGAAGTTCCAGTCTTGCTGATGTATCGGCATCGCCATATCCCAAGGCACGTAGGCTCTGGATTGAATGCAGATTTGGCGCCATAGCCAGTCGCGGAACAGCACATCAACGTTAGAATCTTGCATCGCAGCTAACGTAGACTCGAAGCTCAATGCGTAACCCAAGCGGCTTGGTAGATTTTGGATATATTTTTCATCTTCCACCCACTCATTGAGCAGATCGACAATCTCTTCCCATTCATACTCGACACCAACATCTTGCGGATTCAGAGGAAGAAGCTTTCCGTAGACGACATACAAGGCTTGAAGCCAAATTTCACCCTCAGCTTCACCTTCCTCCAGACTTTCCAAGTGCTCGATGATTTGGGGTACCAGTTTCCAATCACCACCCAGCGCAAAATCAACAGGTGCTAATGAAGAAGAGATATCAAACGCCTCAAACTCTTTTAACTCAAGTAACTTGGCGTAAGTGAGCACTTGCGCTGATGGTAATCCATTTGGTTCGATGCCAAAGCACTGACGGAGCCAAGTGCCTCTGTCACGTTTGGTAATCAAACGTTCAAATAGATATTGTTCGCTGCCTGCATTGTCATTGAGCCAATCAATCCCCTCTTTCACGTCTTGTAAAGCGAGCAGTGGCAAAGCAACATGAGAGCTAATGATGCTGGCTTTGTGCCAGCGCTTGATGAGAGAAACACTTAATGTTTGACGTACACGTAAGCATTCAAAGTAAAACGCACTGGATGTCGCATTACCCTCAATAAGCTCCGAAAGCGTGCTATCCATAGATTCAACCGGAGATTGTACGGCAATGACCATTGCGGTTTTAGCGTCAATATCTTCGAGTAAACTCAAGCCGCACAAAAGGTTATCCAACGCTGAGCCCAACTCGCCTTGTAGCATCAGCCAGCTGTAGATTTCTGGCTCCTGGCCTCTTAACTGATGAATCAACCCCGGTGCTAACCGATAAAACGACAAGTACACCTGCTTCAGTTCTTCAATTTGGCGTTCAATCAGCTTGAGATACGCCAACTCACGACTTGGATAACCCCTTTTGTGAATTTGAACTCGCTGCCTGATTAAAAAACCGATACTTTCAGAAGCAATGGACAGCTTTTCATTACAGAAATCCAGCCATGTTACTGGCAATTGGGAAAGGTCGTTCACAGCGCGCTCAGCTTTTGCTAACGCGCCTTCGACTTCTTGATTGGTTATGGGTGCCTTTAGGTGCTCGACACCGATTCTTTGTCGCATCTAGTTATCCGTTATTAGCGTGCCATAACGCGATTGCAATTAGTTAATACAAAGTAATTAGCTAACTCGACGTAAATTAGCTAATGCTAGGTAATTAGTTAATTGCGATCGTTCCGCCTTGAATTTTTTGTGCTTTTTCTGCTTGAGAGGTGACGTACTTCGCTTTAGTGGTAATTCGTCCATCGCGCCCGCTATAGCGAGTTTCTGTCTCACCACTTTTGACTACCAACTCTTGTTCTGTCTCGATAACCATCTTCTTCGCTCGCAATACAAACTCGTCAGAGTCATCCAGAATGGAGAAGAAAATGTCCGTCACAAGAGGCAAGCTTAAGTCGTCGTTCAAAAATTCAACTCGACAACTTAATCGATTATCGATAGCTATTTGCAGCTCAGAACGACGAAAGCCACGTCCTAGTCTCGCAGTGAGTGGCTGCTTAAATGGGTTACCATCAAAATCAACTCGCACACTGCCCGTAGACTCATTGATAGCCACTATTCTTCCAAAACGCGAAAAGCAAGCCGTTGATTCGGCTTGCTGCTCTGATATTACTTCTGTTGTAAGAGGTTGTTTTTCCATTGTTAGTTAACCACTACGTTGCCACCTTTCACGACGACTTTGTCACTGCCTTCGATCGTAATAGCCGAGCCTGATAACTTTATTGAACCATCACTGTTCATCACTAAAGAGGAACCACCCGTTTTCAATACAATCTTGTCGCCACTGATAATTTGCGTTGCACCATCGGCTTTATAAGCGGTGTTCCCTTTCACTGATACCGTTAAGTTGCCACCAATCGTCTGGTTATCATCCGCACCAATATCTGAACTCTTAGACGCACCGATAGTAAGGTTACTGTTTTCGCCAATATCTAAGTCATCATTTTTACCGATCTTAGTCGTACGGTTATCACCAATTTCTAAGTCAGAATTGTTTTTCACATACTGGGCTTCGTTCGCGTTGTATGTGACGGTAACGTCTTGCTCGACTGTCTCGGTAAACGTACTGTTTACTTGTGTCGTTTTATGTCCATGAATGGTTTCTTTATGGTCACCATGAACTTCATTCGTTTGGTGACGTGCAACCTTCAAGAATTCATCTTGACCGATATCACGGTAACGGTTGTTGAGCACCTTGGTCGACATGTCTTTTTGAGCGTGAATATAGACTTCTTCTTGGTTCGCTTCGTCTTCAAAACTCAACTCGTTGTAACCTGTTCCTTTGTGCGTTTGCGTGCGGAACGTGGTACGAGTTTTGTTTTCTGGCAAAGAGTACGGTGGGAAATGCAAACCGTTGTAAACTGCGCCCGTAACTAACGGACGATCTGGATCCCCCTCAAGGAAAGTCACTACGACTTCATGGCCAATACGCGGCAAATAAACTGCGCCCCATGTTGGCGCCGCCATGGATTGGCTTACACGAATCCAACAGCTTGAATGTTCGTTGTTATCACCGTAGCGATCCCAATGGAACTGTACTTTCACTCGACCAAGCTTGTCGGTGTAAATCTCTTCACCTTCTGGTCCTACAACAACCGCCGTTTGAGGGCCATCAACCACTGGTGCTGCTAGTTTAGGCGCTTTAAACACCACATCACGTGGAATACACGAGAACTGGTTGTAGTAAGTGGTTGGCATACCACTCGCTTCATCTTCATGCACTTGCGGATCTTGACCTGTGTGCATTACAGACAACATAAGGTAATCGCGGTTAATCTCAGAACGCGGGTGGTCACTGACGTTAAAGCTGTAACCAGATGCTAAGCGCATTACGTCACTCGTTGCTTCCACTTGTTGATTATCGACTATGTGTTCCGACATCCACTCCGTGGTTCTCACCTGACCCATCAGCGGGTCAACGTATCGTCCAGGATAATCAAACTGCTTGAGATCTTGGTCTAGCTCGCCAGCCTGTGTCATCTCTTGTGGAATTTTAGGGTGTTCGTAGTTGTAATCTGTGTACGTAACCTGTCCTGTTCTAACGCGGTTAACTAACTCGAGATCAGAGATATGTTCGCGATCGGCAACACCGCCACCATCGGCATGATAAACAATCGGCCCAATGTAAGAAGCATTTAGTGGCGAGCTTATCAAAGGTGCAATCGCGTCATTACTGTCGACAATGACCATCGTATGATTTGAATCGCTATGGTCAAAGTAATACCACATACCGTGTTCAGCCATCATACGCTGCACGAAGTGCAAGTCAGACTCACGGTATTGCAGAACGTATTCTTTTGGAGGATAAGTACCCGACACTTCAAATCGGTAATCGGTGACTGCCCCATCATCGAGTACTTCTGTGATGATGTCTTGCGCTGACTTTTGCTGGAAAATACGACAATCTTGGCGCTGAGATAAGAACCAAGCTTGAGGAACCAAGACTAATTGATAACGAGAAAAACGACGTCCAGTTCCTAAGTAACGCACTTCATTCACCACGCCGTTGAACACACGCGCAGCCCCAACACCTTGTCCGTAAAGTGTCAATGTTCCTGCTTTACGTATTAACTCATCGAACGAGATATCTGGATCAAGTGAAAGTAATGAGAGATTGATGTGGAAAGGCTTAGATAACTCTTCATGAACATGAAAGCTCTCGACCCGAAATTCATGCCCACATCCAGGCACTTCAAATTTAAATTCTACGTCATTCACCATATCTTTTACCTGATACAAATAATCGAATTAGGGCCAACAATCGTTGGCCCTGAATCTTTACGCGACGAGCAATTAAGCTTCGCGTGGAGCACGCCAGTCGTCGTTACCCGCAGTACCACAGTTTTCGTGAGTTACTTCGATCGCACGGTAAGTGAACTTAAGCACTTCTTCTGTCACGCGGTCAGCTGTTGCTGCGTCTTGACAGTGGTTCATACGAGTTTGGATATCGACAAGTAGCGCATCAATCAATTTGATTGAGTAGTAGTGCTCTTGTTTACCTTGAACTGAAGTGCGGTAGAAGCGGATCACACACTCAGGAAGTTTTTCGCCAGATACTAGTGCGTTGAATAGTAGTGGAGATGAGCGATCTTGAACTTTAGTTACAACAAGTGGACGGTGTACACGTTGACCAGTTGGCTGACCACTTTGTGGATCACGTGGAACTGTTAGCACGTGATCAAGTTCTTGTACTAGGAACTCATCAACGTGAGCTTCTTGCCATGTGTTACCTACTGAATCTGCAGAGTAAGTATCTTTAGTAATATGGCCTTGAGTCTCACCTTGGATAGACATATATGCTGGAGTTGGCATCGCTATTTCCTTTTCTAAAATCTGTTTTTTTTAAATCACCAAATCGCTTATCACCGCGACTAGTTGGTATAATCAAAGTCCGTGCCAACTTTAAAAATCAAACAAAAACAACAATTTAAGTAATACCAGGCATTGTTCACTAATATATTGAGTACAATTTATTGGATAAAAAACCAAAAAGTTGGATTAAGATAATAATAAATTGTTCTAACTTTAAAAAGTGAAAATAACCATATAAAACCGTGTAAATAAAGTCATTAAAACTAATAAATCCGACACTTTTACTATCAATTAATTTAGAATAACAACGCCATTAAAATAACCACAAACATTAATGTCACAATAATCATTAAAAATAACCAACAAACGATAGTCAAAATATCTTGATAAAAAAAGAGCGCAATTACTTTTAGTATAATAGCCGCTACCTCTTTTCCTCTAAAGAATAAAATGGCTATGATAAATATAAACCTTTCTTCATTAATTCAGCGTCTACACCCGATTGCAAAAGTAGCATTAGAAGACGCCGCTGCACTTGCAGTCTCTGAAAAAGCAAACGAAGTTCAAATTGAGCATTATTTACTGAGTCTATTAGAAAGGCCAAATAGTGATTTTGACGTCTTATTGAGTCATTTTGATTGTTCTGAGAACTTATTAAGACAATCGGTTCGATCCACACTCGACACCAACGCCAAAGGAAATGGCAGCAAACCTGTTTTTTCTGCTTTATTAATCGAATGGTTGCAAGAAAGTTGGCTGGTTTCTTCTTTAGATCTATCCGAAACACAAATCCGCTCTGGTGCCCTGCTCCTTACTCTTGTTAGCAACCCTCTCCGTTACGGCCAACATGGTTACGCCTCTATCCTTGAAGCGGTAAACCCTGACAGCCTTAAGCGTAACTTTGCAGAGCTAACAAGCCACTCTATTGAGGCGCAAGTTGCTACTTCAGAAAAAACACAAGCTCGTGAAGATGGTTCAGCACTGAGCAAGTTCACAACCGACTTCACTGGTAAAGCACGCAAAGGCGAAATCGACCCTGTTTTCTGCCGCGACCAAGAAATCCGCCAAATCGTGGACATTCTTGCTCGTCGCCGTAAAAACAACCCTATTGCTGTTGGTGAACCGGGCGTTGGTAAAACCGCAGTAGTAGAAGGCTTGGCACTTAAGATTGTACAAGGTGACGTACCAGACAACCTCAAAGGTGTTGAGCTTTACGGCCTGGACATGGGTCTTCTGCAAGCTGGTGCAAGCGTAAAAGGCGAATTCGAAAAACGCCTAAACGCAGTATTGGATGAAGTGAAAAACTCGCCAACCCCTATCATTCTTTTCATCGATGAAGCACACACCCTTGTTGGCGGTGGTAACCAAGCGGGCGGCAGCGACGCGGCAAACTTGCTAAAACCAGCCCTAGCGCGTGGTGAAGTGAAAACCATCGCTGCGACAACATGGTCGGAATACAAGAAGTACTTCGAGAAAGATCCTGCTCTTGCGCGTCGTTTCCAATTGGTGAAACTCGACGAACCGTCTCCTGAGCAAGCAGCATTGATCATTCGTGGTCTGCGCCCAGCATACGAGAAGTCACATAACGTTTACGTGCGTGACGATGCTATCACTGCTGCGGCAGCACTTTCTGCTCGTTACATCTCTGGCCGTCAACTGCCAGACAAAGCGATCGATGTACTAGATACGGCGTGTGCACGAGTGAACATCAGCCTTAATGCCATTCCTGCTTCTGTTGAGACTCTGCAGCAAGAACTTGCAGCTCAACAGCGCGAGCTTGAAGCACTTGAGCGTGATGCTCTGCAGCAAACTGGCGACAAGCACAGCCTTGCTAACATTCCAGACCTAAAACTGGCAATGGAAACAACGAAAGAAGAGCTAGCAGAACAAGAAGCGCAATGGCACAAAGAAAAAGAGCAGATCCAAGAGATGATTGCTCTACGCTCTCGCTTACATGAACTGGTCTTTGGCGAAACAAACGAAGAAGAGCTTGTTGCAGACGAAGATTCAGAACAAGAGCAAGACGTTTCTCCATATGCAGAAATGGATGAAGAAGCCGTTCGCATTGCAATTTCGGGCTGCCAAGAACAGCTAGATGTAATCCGCAATGGCAACCCACTGGTTCACTTTGAAGTGGGCCCAGATGAAGTCAGCCATGTGATCTCGGACTGGACTGGTATTCCAATGGGTAAGATGCTTCAAGACGAAGCAGAAACCACGCTAAAACTGAAAGACAGCCTAACACAAAGCATCAAAGGCCAAGAATACGCTATCGATGCACTGTCTGAAGGCATTCAAACTGCGAAAGCTGGTCTAGGTAACCCAGACGCACCAACAGGCGTATTCCTGCTGGTTGGCCCAAGTGGTGTGGGTAAAACCGAAACGGCTCGTGCGATCGCTGATCAAATGTTTGGTGGTGAGCGCTTTATGACGACCATTAACATGTCTGAGTTCCAAGAGAAGCACACGGTATCACGCCTAATTGGTTCACCTCCGGGTTACGTAGGTTACGGTGAAGGCGGCATGCTGACAGAAGCGGTTCGTCAACGTCCATATTCTGTTGTTCTTCTTGATGAAGTGGAAAAAGCCGACCCTGAAGTGTTGAACCTGTTCTACCAAGTGTTCGACAAAGGCACGCTGAACGACGGCGAAGGCCGCACAATCGACTTCAAGAACACGCTGATCATCATGACCAGTAACCTTGCGACGCACGAGATTGAATCTTTGGTTCATCAATCCAAAGACATCGATGCGAACATCATCGCAGAAGCTATTCGCCCTACTTTGAACCAACACTTCAAGCCGGCGCTGTTGGCACGTATGTCAGTACTACCATTTGTTCCGCTGTCTGATGAAGCAATGACAGAAATTATTCACCACAAGCTGAACAAAGTTTCTCAGCGTCTACAGAGCCATCACAAGTTGTCGCTAAGCTACGAAGACAGCTTGGTTGAGTTCGTACTAGGTAACTGTCGCCTTGCTGAAACGGGCGCGCGTAACATCGACGCGGTCATCAACCGTCAGTTGCTGCCGCAACTATCGACTCAGCTATTAGTGCATGACAAGGATGATTCACATACGCAAATCGAAGTGTCTGTCGATGAGCAAGGAACACTAACCTATGCGTTCAGCTAACCATAGCGAACTTAGTAACGCCCTACTTGCGATCAGTCAGTCTTTGGCTGATCGCAGCCAGCTTACCCAAACCTTGGATGCCGTGTTGACCGCTGCGAGACAAATGACCCTCGCAAAGCACGGCATCATTTATGTTTTGGACCAGACTGGGCAGGCGTTGATTCCAAGTACCGCTCACCATAACGATAAAACTATCGTTTCCCATCCTTGGGATGCATTACAGTTAGACTCAGCCAGTGAGAACGATCCATTTAACTTTGCCATTCGTAATGGTGAAGTGGTGTTGATTAACGAGTTGTATAAGTACAACGGCTATGACTGCGAAAGCATCTATCAAACTGAGCAGACACTGGGATTAAAAAGCGAGAACTTACTGGCTTGGCCTTTGATTGATAGCGAAAGCAAAACCATTGGGCTGTTAGTCTTACTCGATTTAAGTGTTATCGACAATGAAACTGCATTGACTGAGTTTTGTCGTATGGCCGCGAGTAATATTCGCCAAGCTGTGTGGTTAGAGCAATACGGGCAAGTGATTAAAAATCTCAATGCAGACAATCACGCCCTAATGCGTGAGAACACTCAACTCAAAAAGCGTACCCAAAAAACCTATCAGGGTCCTATTGCAGAGAGCGAAGAAATGCTCAATGTTTTGAATCGTCTTGATAAGGTGTTATCTCTCCCTGTCGACGTTCTATTGCGTGGTGAAACGGGAGCCGGTAAAGAAGTGATCGCGAAATACATTCACGAAAACTCTAACCGTTCAGAACAGCCTTTGATCGTACAGAACTGTGCCGCAATCCCAGAGCAGTTATTAGAGTCGGAACTCTTTGGCCATAAAAAAGGCTCATTCACTGGCGCGGACAAAGACAAAGTCGGCCTGTTTGAAGCAGCCAACGGCGGCACGCTATTCCTGGATGAGATTGGCGATATGCCAATGCTACTACAAGCCAAGTTACTGCGTGTACTGCAAGAGCGTAAAGTTCGCCCAATCGGCACTAGCAAAGAGATTGAAGTGGACGTTCGCGTTATCGCCGCAACCCACTGTAATCTTATGCAGCAAATCAAAGATGGCGGATTCCGTGCCGATTTGTTCTATCGTTTGAATGTGTTCCCTATTACATTACCACCATTGAGAGCACGCAAGTCGGATATTATTCCCCTTGCCGAACATTTCGTGCAACACACAACCAACACGCTAGGTCTGCCGCAAGCGCCAGGGTTAAGTGCCAACGTACGTAAACAGCTCCTTGCCTACCAATACCCAGGGAACGTGCGTGAGCTTAAGAACATCATTGAGCGCTCGGTGCTACTGTCCGATTTTGAAACCATTACTCACATTGAGTTTGGCGAACAAATCCCAGAAGATGTACCAAGTATCGACATGAAAGCAGCTTCACCTACCCCAGAGCAACCTGCTTACGAGCAGCAAGCACAAGCAGATTTAGAAGACGTTTCAAAGAGCCTTAAGGACGTTGTCAGCCAATACGAGCGTACAGTAATCATCGATTGCTTAAATGCCTGCAATTGGCACACCAAGAAGGCCGCCGAGCAATTGGCACTTCCAATGAGCACTCTCAACCATAAGATGAAGAAATACGATATTTCTGCAGCGGGTTGATGGGGCTTAAAAAGAAAATTCTAAATTCAGTATGAAGTCATAAGAAAAGAAAAACCGCCCGAAGGCGGTTTTTTTTGCATCTAGGAAGGGTTATCAAGTGACTTTTCCAAGGGCTTGGGTGCTTGAGTTACCGCAGGTTGTTTCTCAATCCAATCTTTCAGCCATTTCTTGCGTTGAGATTCGTTATACTGCTTCCAAGTTTCAGCCGCAGACTTGTCTACGCCTTCCTCTGTCGACTCTTTCTCAATTAACCAAGGCATATCACTAAAGAAATTACCAGCCAAAGCACTATCCGCATTTAAAGAAGGAATAGAAATTACAGCATCACGACCAATATCATAGTCATCAACTCCATTTAATCCGACTTGTTTTAGATGAGCAACCGAAAGCTCCAAGTTCGCTTTACCACCAATTACACCACCAAACGGTCTTAGGCCTTTTAACCTAACTCCCGTTGGTGCAACATATTCCAAGTTAAACCTCATGCAGTACATCGTATAGTTTTTGCTCTTAGATAGTTCATTCTCTTTAGTGAGACTACCTACAGCTTCACCTATAAACTCACTCATGGCATCAACTTGTTCTCGATGGTTTTCTGAAATAGATTCAGTAAACATCCATTCTTCGTTTTTATAGGCAAACTCACCAATATGGTACATATCGGTGAAGTAAAGAGGACCTTTAACTGGCTTGCCATCATTTCCGTCGAGCGCCAGTTGAATACACATATTCACTGCTTCCCACGGCATACCCAAACGTTCATAAAGTGCTTTTTCATGACTCTCACCCAAAATCAGTACATAAATACTGGCAGGATCGTCTTTCTTTTTGTTTCCCCATGAGAAACCATCACGCCAGATATTATCAGCCGATTGGTACCACTTTCTTTCACTGAAAAAGTTCAAACCAGACGCTTTGGTGTCTATAGCCACCAATTGCTGTTTAATGCCATGAAGTATAGGGATGGTATTTTTGTCTCCCTCACCTGCCATTAAGGTAAAGCTCTCTACCATAAGGTCCTGTTCACGTAGACGCAGTTGCTGCTCTCCCAAGTAGGTATCAAGCAAAACCAGTCTAGTTTCTGTACTTAAAGCGCCAATCTGCAACTCATCTTCAGCATCATCAAACTTCTGCCCCAGACTGTACTCTTGTGGTAAGTAAAAACTATGTTGCCCTTGATTCGTTCTAATTCCCAAGCAGTAACGCATATTTTGGAAGCCTCCGCCTTTTACATAGCGCTTAAAGGAATCCGCTTCTGCAAAATAGTCGCTTGGCTGACCCGATATCGCTGCTCCGGAAACTGCCATACTGAACATTGCATCAGAGAACATTAGCTTTGCTTTAGAGGTCATTGGTTTCATACCGTCGATCATCACATCACCGAAGCGGAATGAGGGAATATGCTCAATAGCAATCAACGTAGCGCCGTCATCAATCCCCTGTTGCTTGTAAAAAGCACTTATTCGCCCATCAGGATCTGCTTTGAAGTCACTAACCTTCATTGGCAGCATCCAGTCACTGAAAGCTGGACCTTTAATATTTTCGAGCCCGTCGACGCGATCATAGCCAATAGTAACTGGCTTCGCATACTTGTGTTCTTTTTTAAGTATCAACTGCACTTTCACTTTATCGTATGGACCTAGGCGACTGCTGCTAGATTGCTGAATCCAACTATCATATGACATCCATTCCGGTTCATCACTTTCAGCATAGCGAGCTGACTGAACTAGTATTCGACAATAGCCGATTTCATCTTTCTTTAACTCACTTCCTTGCAGGTTAAATGACTCGGTAAAGTTATCAAACATCGTTTCATTTGGGTGTTCAAACAACATGGTTTGTATCGGGAAGATTTGATTAAATGAACCTGACGCTTTAAAGCTATCCCTGTTTTCGGTTATAGAGAGATGAGAAACTTTGCTATTAGTTGTTATTGGAGCAGGCCAATGCTGCGCACCTTGTGGCATCTTTGTCGATAATTCGGTGTAGTACTCGTTATCACAACGGTTCTTCCAGTTAGCCGCTAAGGTGTTTCCTTTGATCGTATGTACAGACCAATCATCGCTCAAAATGTAGTTCTCAATGTATTCCTTCACCTTGTAACGCTCAACCAAAAACCTAAACGAGATGTTAGAATTCCGTTTGGTTTGAGATCCTAGGTCAGCGAGTAATAACACTAAGCCATTAATAGCAAGCGCTCGTAGTTGGTAGCGTTTTAACACCTCCTTACGAACTTCTTCGCTCTCAAGGTGAGTAATGAGTTCCTGATAAGACCTACATTCAATACCTACATCTACCTTACTGCGTCGCAAATCGTTAAGTAACTCGATATGTATTTTTGCCAGCCTTTCAAGCTCACTGACAACTTCATGGCTTTGCTTTAACTCTTCTAGGAAGGAGTCCAACATTAAACTATCAATCACTTTCACCGCAGATATTGCTGTCTTTGACCCCTCTATGGCAAGCATAAACCCTCTTGCCGCAGGAGCTATAGCAGGAATATAGGAAGCGACGTCAACGACACTGTCAAAAATCGCCATTCGCAGTGCGACTTCTGCTTTATCTTGCGCAACCATCTCAGCTTCTAGAGCAAGCCTAGAGCGTTCCATTGCATGCGAGCCATAGCGACTGGGATGAAAGAATATGTTCAGGGATTGCAGGTAAATACGGATTACAACCCGACGGTTTTGTCTTAGATTAGGGTTGTTGCGGTCGACTTTTTCACCTTGTTTGGGAACATAGACAGGTTTACTTTCACCAAAAGCGGCTACCGAAACACGACCTTCAAAAACAGGGAACTCCTTCATGAGCAGTTTTTTCGCATATTCTGCGCGCTCTGCCGAGACCTGCATATTTGCTTTCTCGGTACCGACTTGGCAAGCATGCCCTTCTATCTCTACTCTAAGGTTTGGCTCATTCTCTAAAACGTTGGCAAGAGAAGCAGCAAGCTGTTTAAATATAGGTGCATGATCCTTTAACTCTTTTTCACGCGAGTTAAAGGCAAATTCTATTTTTATTCCTGCGCCTCTAGAGCTATTTACGAGAATGGCGTCAATCTGATTGCCAGATTGATCACGCGCATCTTTTAAAGCCTGTTCTAGTTTTTCTTCTTGGATATGGTTAGCTGTCTTCCAAACTGGAATTTGAGCAAGGTAGTCTTTTGTAACTTCTTCTGTTCCTTGCTCTGCTTTATCAACCTTTTTATTTTGATTAACCAGCTGTTTAGCTTTTTTATACAAACTAAGTGCTGTCAATCCCGTTCCGAAGCCATTAAAACCAACGGTTTTACCACCAGAAAGCCAAGCTTCCGCAACTCGCCCGGCAACCACACGTCGGTTACCCAGACGTGATTCTAAAGAAAGTGCTAGTGCGCTTGACCGAGCTTCATTGGTGTTAAAAACCTTATCGTGAAATAGCGCCTTCCAACCAACACCCGCGATAGCTGGAGTGTGGAGTTCCTGCAACTTATCAAGCGCTTCTTTCGTACTGTAAATACCGTAATACAATTCGCCTGCCGCTTTCATCGCAGGCGGCATCTCGGACTTAACTGCATCCCAATACAGTTTCGAGACGTTATTAAACACCGCTTGGCGGCCATCACGGTCTAAAGTGTCTTGCAAGCTACCGCTCAGCAGCCCTGCTCCTAGCTGAGCAGACACATCTCGGATATTCTTGAGTAACGCAATACTCCTTGAAGCTGGCGTATTGGCTGTTACACCTTGTACATTACCGTGAAGGTAATGTTTCATATTTCCAAAGTACTGAGGGTATTGATAAATCAAGGATTCCTCAAGGGAGATCATATCGCCACTGACAATGGCAAATTTCCCTAACGGAGTGCTTGAAGAAAAGGTAATCTGTTCACGTAGCTCGTAAGTGTAGACTGTATCTAAGCCTTCAGAAAATTGCTGAATATGAGCGTCTTTAATGAACTGTGGAACACCATTTTTCATCTGGCTTGGAATAAATTCGACACGGATACTGTATAAGCCTTCTTTAAAATCAGCAGGATCAACGTGAAACATCGCGCATGGATATTGCTTAGCATTTTCTTCTGAATGCTCATCTTCAGGTAATGACGCTTGTACTGAAGAGCCTATCGTTTTGTATTCCCCACCTTCTTTGGTTGAGTCAAATTTTTGCAAAGTAACCGTCGCACTTTCATAGCCTTGATCAGAAAAAACCACAGCGCAACTCGCCACAACAGGTAAAACGAAGCCTTTTAGTGTCTCTCCCGATTCACTTACATCTTCATACCACTTGTTATATTCTGCCTGTTCTTCGCTGAGCCCCCCGTTCGCAGCTGGTTCGTAAGGCTTAGCCAATTGTTCAATGCTGACCTCTGTCAAGGTGAGTTTTGCTTCGCTGTTTTCCAACTGGCTACTCAAATCTGCAACTTTTGTAGCTAACTCTTTGGGGTTTAACTCAGAAAGTGAAGCTATTAAAGGCAAGGGCGGAAAGCGGAAAGTGAAGGTTTGCTCACCCTCTTTGGGTAGGTCCCTACCTAAAGCATGAATTGTGTGCTCTGGTGTCAGGACCTCAAAAGCCCCATATTGATCGGGCTTTCCGTTACCCAGTGAACATAACTTAAATTTATGGTCGGTAGCCCAAAGCTTAGGGCTATCGCCATCGGTTACGTTAAGCATCGGCACTTTTGCTAAAGGGCGAAGATTAGTCACGTCTTTATTTTTAAGCAAGCTAGGCTCTTCGTGCCAAGTTGGATAGACGTTTTTTCTACCCTCCTGAGTAGCAGGAAAATAAGCACCAAACAAATAGTAATTTGCACACAAAGGTATCGCGTTACTGGTATCATGAGTGCTCACAGTTCATCCCCTTTAACAAAATCACCATTGTTGGCAAAGGCGTTGTAAAGAGAAGAGTTACTGGCACTATGGCCCGTCCCTATTTGCTCCCATTTTAAATAAGAACCAAATTCTTTATTTTCTTTTAGCTTACTGAGGATGGCCCGTGCCGCTCCATCCCGAGCATAATTCGCATCTTTACTCAAAATCTCAAAATAGCGCAGTTTACCTACCGCTCGCGGTACGATTTCTTCTGATTGGAAGGTTCTACTTTGGGTATCAATAAGATAACGGTGCGTTCTAGTTTCGGCCCAAGAATAGCGCCCCGTTGGGCTAATTGATTTCTTACGAAAACGGGCTTCATCTGCAGAACGTGAACTATCCGGCACTATCGAGTAAAGCTCCTTTCCCGTGCGCTCATCAAAGACACCAACCCCATATTCATCGACCATATAACGCTTGCCATCATAAATCACGGAGTACTCATTAAACTCTGTGTCTACTTGCTGTTTTTCGCCTGTCGATAAGGTGTACTTCCAGTCTTTAAACTTGTCTACGTAGTAAAGGTAGCTGCTGTCTTCTGCCCATAGAAACTCTGGGTAGCCACGTGAACGACCTAGTTCAATATACTCACCCGTCTTAAGATCTTTAATTACTTTAAACATCCCTTCTGAGGCCGAATAGGCCAAAGCCAAGTAGCGATTATTTGGAGAGACACGCATTAGACGAACTTTGCCAACAAACTCATCTGCGACCAGACGCAAGTCCGTCCCATCCGTTTTGATACTCCACACTTTATCCCTTTGATCATAGTGGTCTTTCGCTTCATTTCGGGCGTTATCCCAACGAAACACTACACGTGGCAAATCATAAGAGCTTTCATTGGTGAGATCTTCACGTGGCCATTCTTTAGCTTTAAAAATAAAGTGTTTAGGTTTACCAGTCTCTTTGTCATAAATAACGTAATTGTTTTCTGTAATATAAACACGACCATCTTCCCACTGTTGAGCATTTTTTTCTGCGATTCGGTCTTGAACCGTCTGAGGTTTTGGCGCGTGTTGTTCTGGTTCCTTGGCTGATTCTTGATTACAACCAGATAAGACCGCTAAGGTAATCAAGCATAATGTATGACGTAGGTTCATCTTATATTCTCTTCGTTATCTTTCTCGATCGCGTTTAATGGTGTGACAACGCAACCCGAATAAGTTGTTTTGTTAACTTGTCTGATCTTTTTTCTTATAAGCCAGTAAATCCGCAATGGGTGTTTGAGCAAAAATGACCGTTTTATTATCTCTTCCGTGATGACTATTGCCCTGATAACCTCGGAGAAGATCCACTTCTTTAACCTCTGCAGGCCAACCAGTAAAACGAATCAACCTAGAACCATTCTCTTTTTTTATACATTGGCGCAAGCACACTCGCTGCGACCAATCACCATCGCTTTGCCTTAACTCAAAGTAATCATCTGACTCGTCCAGCGTCGTATAACCCGGATATTCGAAAACTATCTCGACAGATTTAAGTAAATACACGACCGCTACATTTTTATTTACCTGGCTTCGTAACATTGCGTATTTTTCAGGTTTTGAGGTCGCAGCACTTGGTAATACTGAGAGCAGGCGAACAGAACCGTCTCCAATTTTAAAGCTTTTCTCACTGCTATAATGGTTAAGATCAGTGACCTTTATGGCCTTGGTTCCGGGATCACTTTCTAGTTCAGATAGTTCACTCTCGCTCAATCGTTTACTGTTATAAGCCAAATATACTTCTTGAGGCTCACCTTTAATCTTGTAAGGAAGCCATATATGCGGGAGAGGGTAACCTTGCGCGCTCCGCTCCACTGGGCTAGAAGCATTAATAGGGCTCAAATTTGTTTCAATCTTTTCTTTGATTTGTGGCTCATAGCCTGTCATGACTATCTCAACTTCTTCCTCAACTAAGTTGAACACTCGAGCCTCTCCAGAGCCATTCAAAGAGCCTTCACTTACCACCTTGCCGTTCTGCACGATTTGGAAAGGCTCATAAGCGAAAACACCGCCTGTTTCAGGATTGGTCATATAGATATCGGCGTGCCTTTTGGGTCTAGAGCCTTCACGAACACTATTAATGTCCGTATCTGAAAAGTAACCATTTTCCGTAATTGCCACTTCGCGCCAAATTTTATTGTTCCAAACAACATACACGTAGCCTGATTTAAACACTTCTGCAGCTTCATCTGATTTATCGCTACCAGGGAAGTGCAGCGGAACCACTGGCACTAACACGTTATCCCACTCATCCATCTGAGTTTCTTTATCAACGGGTTGCAGGTCTTCGGCGAGTTTAAGCAAAATTGGCTGAGGCTGGTCAGTGCAAGGGATTTTGATATAGAGCGTTTTGCCCTCAGCTTCGAGATCTTTAAATATCGCGAGGCTGCGGTGTTTGCTTTCTGTATCAGCCTTGCCTACAGTCACTTTTTCTTTTTGAGCTTCGGTTTTTCCCAACATCAAACATGCCGCGTTGCTAGACCACTGCCCTGCAAACTCGACAACGATTTTTTGATCTGGGCTTGGCTCAGAGGGGACATGCGTGTAACTACGAACTAAAGCAACATCGTCGGTAACCTGCTTGTATCCTGCTTTAAAAGCTTTGCTTTCATTCGAAGCTGATACAAAGTCAACGAGTGATTTAAGTCTAGGGAAGCTTTGCAGCTGAGAGTCCGTCAATGGCGAACGACGAGCAACGGTAGATAATGACACCCAATTGCCTTTCCCCAATTCGATTCTTATCGCAGCTAGCAATGCGCTGGTCGTTTTTTTGGCAGAGATGGAAATCTTTTGCGCCAATTCTTTAGGGAGGTTTCTAAGGATGTCATCTGAATTTCGCAAACGCGAAAGCTGTCCTATACACTCGTCCGGTGTAAGAACATAAGATAGCTCGTTGGAGGATAGCTTCGAGCTAAGTATAAATTTGCAAACTAAATGCATTTGAATTCTCCACAACCAACATCGTAAATATGGCTGCGGTGACAATTAAGCTGATAAGGCTTACAAGTACGATTTGGTCTGCGTATCCTACTTACTTAGCCATTTATTTTCAACGAGATAGAAAAATCGCCCGAAATCAAAAACACTAAAAAAATGGTGATTTTTGCTATCAAAACATGCGATTTGACCACAATAAAAGCCAGTAACATCACCCACTCTGTCAAAATGGTAAAATCTTACTATCTAAAAAAATTTAATTTATGGACTGAAGTTAACAAAAATTGTAGTCACGTGCGCTTCAGGTAAGCACGAGGAAATTCAGAAGTTTATGAGGTGCCTTCCTCAGCAACAAACAACAAATTGACTGTTACTGAGGAAGTTTAAATAAAAAGGTGAGCGCATTACGCACTCACAAAAGTAACTGCTCTGAAGCTTGCTAGGATTAAATTTGCTTCATCGCGAGTTAAAGAGGCGAGGTATTACCCATCGACCTCATGCAGAACACTATACTCAGAGTATAGAAACGAGCGTAAATATATAATATTTAAAAAGATTTTCAACGCGACACATTCACCACAGCACCTGCCGAGCGACCATCACAATCACGTCATACACACCTAAAAGCAACATTGGCCTAGTTATTATAGTTATTCAGCCTTGTATTAAGACGATTCATTAATTCGAGTAACTTATCAATAAAGGCAATTATTTTGATAAATATCACAAAAAGTCCCAAAGAAATAAAGCGAGCTAAACGCTCGCTTTATTTATGCCGCATTTTTTAAAGTTTTGTTATCACTAAAATATCGGTTGTAAACAGCACCTAAGGAGGCTGTACTTGCGAAACGATCATAGTTAAATGTTGCTTGAGCCTCTTCGGCAGAGGCGGAAAGCTTGTTGGTACCATTTACATAAATCGTCACTACCCCTTCCTTCAGTCCTGAAAGATCTAAATCAGTTGTCCATGAGTCTGAAAGCACGGTTGCCATGCCTGTGGCTTCTGTACCATCAGCGTCGACTGCTTTGATATCTATGAACTCACCATCTTCAAATCGTTCACTGCTACCACTTACTGTCACGCTTTCCACTCCAGTAACATCGTTGATAACGTCTAGGTGTATTGTCGGTGTAATTGGCATGGAGTAAGCCGTGTTCTGACTACCGGTATTTCCTGATAAGTCTTGGTAGTCACGAACAACCAACCCCACATTGAGCTCCGACGTGCTTGGTACCACCACATCACCAGTCCAAACACTTGGGTCCGCGGTTGCCACTAATGAAGTGATCGTCGTGCCACCTAACTCCGCCGCAGCGGATTGCAGATCTTTATCGAATTCCAGCGTCACCGTCACGCTTTGGCCGATGGCTTGGTGCTCAGGCGTAAACGTCACGTTAGTCAGCGTTGGCAGAGACTGCGCCAGTGTAAAGCTCTGGCTTTCACTCACTTCAATGCCGGCTGAGTTCGTCCCCGTCACCATCACGGTATAAGTGCCGTTGGTTTGGTGACTCATATCAATCGCGTCACTGGTCCAATTGCCACCGGCTTGTACCGTCGCACTGCTGCTTTTCAATACCGTTGCGCTGCCTTGGGCCTTTACTTCAAGACGCAGGGACTGACCATCAAAGCGTGTCGACGTGCCTTCGAATTGTAGCGTGGCGGCATGCGTTTCATCCACATTGCCCACTGGCGTGATGGCTAAGGTCGGCGTGATCGGCATGGAGTAAGCCGTGCTCTGGCTACCGGTATTCCCTGATAAGTCTTGGTAGTCACGAACAAGCAACGCCACATTGAGCTCCGACGTGCTTGGTACCACCACATCACCAGTCCAAACACTTGGGTCTGCGGTTGCCATTAATGAAGTGATCGTTGTACCACCTAACTCTGCTGCTGCGGATTGCAGATCTTTATCGAATTCCAGCGTTACCGTCACGCTTTGGCCGATGGCTTGGTGCTCAGGCGTAAACGTCAC
The DNA here is from genome assembly GCF_033339475.1 of Vibrio sp. 2304. Lineage (NCBI taxonomy): Bacteria > Pseudomonadati > Pseudomonadota > Gammaproteobacteria > Vibrionales > Vibrionaceae > Vibrio > Vibrio sp. 2304. Next base: position 140,142 of record NZ_JAWOUQ010000003.1, read on the forward strand.
GTTAGTCAGCGTTGGCAGAGACTGCGCCAGTGTAAAGCTCTGGCTTTCACTCACTTCAATGCCGGCTGAGTTCGTCCCCGTCACCATCACGGTATAAGTGCCATTGGTTTGGTGACTCATGTCCATTGCGTCACTGGTCCAAGTGCCACCGGCTTGTACCGTTGCACTGCCGCTTTTTAGTACCGTCGCGCTGCCTTGGGCTTTCACTTCAAGACGCAGGGACTGACCGTCAAAGCGTGTCGACGTACCTTCAAATTGTAGCGTGGCGGCATGCGTTTCATCCACATTGCCCACTGGCGTAATAGCTAAGGTCGGCGTGATCGGCATGGAGTAAGCCGTGTTCTGGCTACCGGTATTCCCTGATAAGTCTTGGTAGTCACGAACTAGTAACGCCACATTCAGCTCTGACGAGTCTGGTACCACTACATCACCAGTCCAAACACTTGGGTCCGCGGTTGCCACTAAGGAGGTGAGCGTCGTACCACCTAACTCTGCTGCGGCGGATTGCAGATCTTTATCGAATTCCAGCGTCACCGTCACGCTTTGGCCGATGGCTTGGTGCTCAGGCGTAAACATCGCGTTAGTCAGCGTTGGCAGAGACTGCGCCAGTGTAAAGCTCTGGCTTTCACTCACTTCAATGCCCGCAGAGTTCGTCCCCGTCACCATCACAGTATAAGTACCATTGGTTTGGTGACTCATGTCCATTGCGTCACTGATCCAAGTGCCACCGGCTTGTACTGTCGCGCTGCCGCTTTTTAGTACCGTCGCGCTGCCTTGGGCTTTCACTTCAAGACGCAAGGACTGACCGTCAAAACGTGTCGACGTGCCTTCGAATTGTAGCGTGGCGGCATGCGTTTCATCCACATTGCCCACTGGCGTAATAGCTAAGGTCGGCGTGATCGGCATGGAGTAAGCCGTGTTCTGGCTACCGGTATTCCCTGATAAGTCTTGGTAGTCACGAACTAGTAACGCCACATTGAGCTCTGACGTGCTTGGTACCACCACATCACCAGTCCAAACACTTGGGTCCGCGGTTGCCACTAACGAGGTGATCGTCGTGCCACCTAACTCCGCCGCGGCGGACTGCAGATCTTTATCGAATTCTAGCGTTACCGTCACGCTTTGGCCGATGGCTTGGTGCTCAGGCGTAAACGTCACGTTAGTCAGCGTTGGCAAAGACTGCGCCAGTGTAAAGCTCTGACTTTCACTTACTTCAATGCCGGCTGAGTTCGTCCCCGTCACCATCACGGTATAAGTACCATTGGTTTGGTGACTCATGTCCATTGCGTCACTGATCCAAGTGCCACCGGCTTGTACTGTTGCACTGCCGCTTTTTAGTACCGTCACGCTGCCTTGAGCTTTCACTTCAAGACGCAAGGACTGACCGTCAAAACGTGTCGACGTACCTTCGAATTGTAGCGTGGCGGCTTGCGTTTCATCCACATTACCCACTGGCGTAATAGCTAAGGTTGGCGTGATCGGTAATTCGTGAGCGGTGTTATCCTCACCTATGTTGCCAGTCAAATCTTTAAATTGACTAACAACCAAGTCGACACTTAACAGCGCGGTGCTCGGAACTTGTACATCACCAACCCAGACCTTTTTATCTGCCGTTGCTGACAGAGAACTAATGCGATTGCCGCCAAGCGTAGCGGTCGCCTCTTGGAGCTCTTTATCAAACTCAAGCGATACATTCACGCTTTGACCCACACTCTGATGCTCGGGGTTAAATGTCACATTGGTTAGTTTTGGTAAGATTCCTTCAACCGCGATACTTAAGCTGCTTCCTTTTCCAGGAATTGTGTTGGTACTTTGATAGCTATTGTCTTCTACCTGAATAGTGATATTTTTATCTTGTTTTTCTGGGCTGACATAGTTAACCGTCCACGTAATATTGTCTGAAGTCGACCAAGTATCTTGTTTTAACGTTCCTGTTGCACCGCTATCACTAGCGACAAGATGGACATCTGAGATATCAAAGTTCGTAACTTCTTCTGTAAAGTTAAACGCAAGCGTAATCTCTTCGCCTCCAAAAAGAGGGGCGCTTGAGGCGGTAGAGATACTTAGCCCGGGAACGGTTGCCGCTTCCACATGCGCGTCAATAGAACTTTCACTCTTGTTATCCACCTTGTCTGTTGCTGCCACCGTGATCGTATGATCGCCTTTCGGTAACAAATAGCTTATGACATAAGGCCCCGCTTCGGTTGTCGGCTCAGTAATCGCTTGAGGAGCCACAGTGCTGCCACCACTCACCGCTTTTGACGTGACGAGATTTAAATTTTTATCTGTAATGTATGCACTAATTTCTAGTTGATACTTATCGTTTGTCGGCACCTTAGAGGTTTGATTAGCACTTAAGCCCGAAATACTTGGAGCGTCATAATCAACAATAGATTCGATAACCTTTCCATCATAACTTTTGCCTAGTAATTCAAAGCTTGTATTCTCTCTTCCAACTGAGTCCGTCACCGTCACCTTAAGGGTATATGACCCTTGGTTATCGACGGCAAAGTTCATCATTCCATTACCACTAGATGAGATAACATCACCTGAGTAACGCAAGGAATCACCGAGGCTTGGAATAAGCTCCACAGAATATTGTGAAGCTTTCACTCTTTCTCCTTCCACCGTAGATACCGTAAACGGCTGGCTCGCCTTGGTTAAAAACAGTTTCCCACCCTGCAAACTCGTAATTCCATCGAAATCAATCGTGACTTTAGGAACACTAATATCAATGACTTTTCTGATGTCTGAATATAGCCCAACACTATCTGTTGCTTTGATATCAACTGTGATTGAACCACGCCCCTCTAACTGAGATTTTGATAGTTCAAAGTACGTAGATGAACCGTTCCCATCCTCTACTCTTTCTTCTTGATAGCTTGGGTTTAAAACCGAATAGTTTACTTTTGCCAGGCTGCTACCAGTGTCCGTTATGTCGAAACGAAAACGAACATTATCTGGATTTGTTGGCGATTCAGTTACGATAATCTCATCGCCAACACTTGGAGGTGTGTTGTCAACTTTAATATCAACGGTCGCTTCACCGACTCTCGACCAAACATCCGTTGCTGTAATCGTTGTCCTGATCGTTTTTCCATCCGCATCGCTAGGAAGTTCACTTGTAAATGTTGAACACTTGTAGGTTGGATCATCTGCACACACCTCTAATTGTGCAAACTTCTCCGGATTATCTTTATAGTTGTAGGATTCCGTTCCAAACCTGGCCATCACATTGTCTAGTCTAGAGTTTTCATACAGCTTAATTCTGAATTTGGCGACAAGCTGCTGACCATTAATGGTTGTGTTTCCAACCGGATCAGTAATTTCAACGACTACCGAACCTTTAGGTAATTCAAGCAGTAGATCGTGCTCTGGCGTCAAGTTTCCTGCTAAATCAGATAAGTTCTTGATTTTGTATTCTTGAGTTGTACTCAGGCCATCAATAATATCGGCATAGGATGCAGAATACGTACACTTGATATTTCCAACACCTTTGGCACAAGTCGTTGGTGTATAAGCTTTGTTGCCAAGATTACGAACCAACTTTGGATATTCATCTGAACTTTCGGTATTCACGCCTGATAAAGCATCATTAAAAGAGAGCTCAAATGTGAGCATCTTCTTCTTCAAAGCTTCATCAAACCAAACATCACTTCCTTTAAAACTGTATGAGTTACCATCGACGACTGTCGGTGCATCAATATCCACCATCGAGAAATTGAACTTGTTGATCGTTTCACGCCCATTTGTACCCAAGGTTTTAGTGATCAAAGTAACAGGTGCTTTGGTCATGTTTTGCCCAACATTGACACTACAACTGTAAGGTTCTTGCGATACGTTGATAACACCAGAAGTTGGTTGCTCATTAGTTGGTGGCGCATCTAGAGAGTTGTATTCTTCACGAACCCAACACTCTAACGTTTTGGCTTTGACCGCACTCAATGTAGTAAAGGTGACATCAAGAACACCATCAGATAAGTAATTTTGGAAGTCCAGCGGGCTTTCAACTATTAGAACCACGCCTTCACGCTGTACGCTAAAGGTTTGGTTTACTTTTCCAACCTTTCGGTCTTTTTCATCAAGGTAACGAACTTTGTTATAAACTTTGATATCAAGTTCATAATTACCATCTTTGGCAATTTGTGTAGAAAGCAACGTTGCAGTCCAAGTGCCATCTGCGGTTTCTGAGAACGTAAAGTTAGTCCCGTTTTGCTCTCCAGAGAATCTATAAGTTGAGTCAATTCGATCAACGCCACTATCATCAACAATATCAAGCGTCAGTACGATATTTCCATCTTGATAGATGGTGTTGTTTGTAATTGGCGTTCCATCCGTGTAACTCATCGCCAGCGTCACCTGCGGGATTGAGTTGTACACTTTGACGGTAAAATCTTGCTCATCACTGGTTAAGGTTGTGTTGCCACGAACATCAGACCCTTTTAAACGAACCTTGTGTGTACCCGTACCTAAATCACCAAGGCTCACTTTGAGATCCTCATTGATTTTTGTACCGGGAGAGCCAGGTAATGGTTCCAGATCGCTAAACGTCCAATACTCTAGGCTTTCTCGATTTACGCCATTAATTGAAACATCACCGTTTGCATTTAGGTCTAGCGCCGTTAGGTCAAAGACATAGTTACCTAAGTAGTAGTCATTCGCATTGAAACCACTTAAGCCTAATGTTGGCCCATCACGATCAAGAATAACCTTGTGCGTGTTAGAACTAGACTCAAAACCATAAATATCGGTTGCTTTTACATACAATGACGTTGTTTTTTCATCTTCAGAAATGTCTATTTTATCTGTGTCACTCTTGATAAGAGACATGACAAACTCTTTAGATGAATCCGTTGGCACAATTGTCTTAATTGGCGAATCTTTACCACTTTGATACAGCGAGACTTGCTCAAGGTCTGAATCGTCTATTACGGATTTAAATCGCACGTTGAACTCACGCCCTATAACATAGTTCTCTTTGGACAATGTGTCTTCAACCCAAGGCGTATTTAGGATGATTTCAGGGCCTTTGTTATCGACTTGGAAGGTAAATTTCCCTGTTGTACTAACATTGGCAGGGTAAGCGTTGTCCGTCGCAGTGACGTAAAATTCATTCCATTCATCGTAATCAAATGCTTTTGAAACCAGTTGGACTTTGACGTCAGGCTGTTCACCAACTAGGTATGGTACGTCACACGCCTCTGTTAGAGGGTCACAGCTTTCTAATGTCAGAGCCTGACCAGATCCGCGGCGCAAATCTATTTTTACGTTATTGCCAGAGCTTAACGTCCCCCAATCAATGACAGGTGTCCATTGGTTATTACCACCTAAACGGCTTTGAACCTGCTCACTTTTTACAATAGGGGCTTCAGAGTCGATACGAATATTGAATCTCGGAGCGGTGCTAGTTAACTCTGAAACGGAGTTACCTAAGTTGTCCTCTGCTGCTGCAACAACTAACCAATCTCCATCACCAGGATAAATCGTAGAGCCTTGATTTGAACATATCTCGCCCGTACATAGTTTGACTTTAAACGCGTCTTTCGAGTTACTTGCAAAGTTTTCTGGTGTGTATGTTACTTTTTCACCGGTTTGCTGGTAGAAAACAAGGCCCCTCGAGGCAAGCTTATCACCAACAATATCCTCAACCTTGAAGGTTAATTCATGAGTATTGTTCGCATTTAAATAAATACCGTTTTCTACAGGTTTACCATCGACATCATTGGGTGGAAGGTAACTGGCCTTAGGGAAGTCGTTATCAATAAACACCGATTCTATAAACGGAGATTTACCATTGTAACCATACGCATTGCCATGTGGGTCCATAGCACTGGTCTCCACGGCAAACTCTATAATATCTTTTAGTTCACTAGACTGGGAGTTAAGGGTGAAGAAGTACTCTTTTCGATAAGCATTGCTGCTGTCTGAGTTTTCTACGATGTTGATGTCCAGTGGTATTTCAATATTTGGCTCATTGGCTTGATACCACATCGTGCTAAACTTCGGGCCGTGAGCGTCGGTTCCTACAATACCAGAAGGATCGTCTAGGACAATTTTAGAAACAACCTCGCCAGCGATATAAAGCCTATTACCAACCATCGTCTCTCTACCGCTTTCAATGGTTAATTTTGGCTGCGGAGGCAAGGTATCGATACTGCTACCCTCTGTATCAAAAATGTTCTTACCATTTAAGTCAGGATTAGCCATCGAAATATCATCAGCATAGAGCTGCGCGATATTGGTCTCAATACCGTATTTGCTCGCCATGATTTCATAATACGATTGCGCCAGGTCTTTTCGGTAAGTTTCAGCGCCAAACGTGTAAGAATCGAGCGTAACTTGACTTCCTCCTGCCCCTACACCATTTGCTTTTCCATCGTAGCTAAAATCATCGTAAATAGCAGATGCAAAATCTAATGAGTTATTTCTTGGCATTCTCTCGGCAATACTATCAATTGCTTCAACAAGGAATCGGTGTAGATAGTCATTTGATGGCTTGTCTGGAATCGCTTTAGTCGTAAACATTTCATTGGTTGCATAAGACACAACCGTTGGGTCAAACCCAAAGAATGAGTTGTTATTCGTACCTGATAACGCGTAGCGCACCTCATCAAGAATTTGAATCGCACGTTCTGAAGTTTTCTCTCCCGCTGTCACTTGATCCCACTGGAAATCAAACAAACCAGTCTGATATGTCGATAGTTCAGTAATATAGTAAGTTTGAGAACCTTTGAGCTTAAAATACACACCAATATTGGCCTTGTTTAAGTCAACCGTTACTTTCTTGGTCCCTGGATCTCTTTTCCATTGGTAATAGTATGGCTCACTGCCTTCGATACCAATTAAACGAACACGCATGAAATCATAATTCACTACGTCAGTTGTGGTTTCACAACTCGCTACGTCAAGAGCCATGGACTGGTCACTTTCCAGTTGCTGGATAGTGGTACAACTTGCAAGTGAAGTGAATTCACCACTTGGGCTCAACCCTTCAAGTTGAGCTCGCGCACCAATAAATGGTGTCACCACTTTTATGGTTGGTAGGTCAAAGCTACTTCTAAAATATACTTCTCTTGGAGTGCTTTCGTTATCAGACTCATCGATGGTTTGAATGACTAACTTTTGACTACTGTTTTCTGATACCGATTTAAAGCTGTCACCCAAAATATCTCTTACAAAAGGAATGTAATAGATGACATCCTCTACTCGCCCATTGCTATCTAACAGCGTTTCGTGCGGAATTTTTGCGATGTAATCGTCATCGGATGCGGTTGTGTCAATAACTTGCTGAAGTGAGTAGTTGTTATCGTTGTTTTGGCTTACGTAGTACTTGACGACGAGCTTAAGCTTATTAGCGTTGGAGCCTAAAACCGTATCGGTGTTTACGTCTGAAACTTTCACACGAACATAAGGGATTTTATTCTCTTTCAATAAATTAGCGTTGAAGTTACTAAAATCTATCCCTTTTAATGAGTTCTGAATCCCTAAACTTGCGTACGCATAATCAATCTTCAGGAAATCGCGGCTTGCTTGAACATTGTCTGGGGTGTACGTATCTTGAGAGTAGATACCATCGTAAGTGGTTCGTTCACCATCTAAACCCACATTTACGTACGTCATTGACGTACCTTCAGGATAGGTTATCGTCTGTGCTGGCGCTTGATCGTCACGACTTACTGCATGCTGCGCAGAGCCCGTATTGCCTTTGCTATCCTTCGCTCGAACCTCAAAGACCGTCGTAGATAGGAATTCATCAGTTGGGTAAGCCTTACTAAACTCACAAGCATTTCCAGACTCTACAGTGACAGGAGAACATGTGACGCCCTCATGTAAGCCATCTTTAAATGAAATACTGACCGAACTAATCTCCTGCGAGCTTTCTTTTACAACGCCTTTCAGAACGTATTCTTTAAGTTGGTTATTAATTGCACTCGCCGATGTAATATCGATAACAGGCGCATCGTTATCCCATTCAAAGTTGATATGAAGACCCGAATGGCTGCCTGGAATTAACTCATTACCCAGTACATCCGCTGTATACAAGACTAACCGTGCTGCTGTTACGTTTGAGAGCCCTGTGGCAGGGTTCATATCTACACTATCGATCTCTTTGGTATTAATGTTAACTTTAACGTTGGTCTCTCGAAGGCCAACTTCAAAATCATCAAATTCAACCGAACAGAATGTGCTTCCAAAATCTTGTATGTCGTTACATTGAAATTCACCAGACCAAGAGCCATTAATCTGATACTGAATAAAGGCGGATACGTCTTCTACACCGATATCATCAACAATTTTTAGATCAACTTTATCGGTGCCAGCAAGTACATCACGGTCAATGCGTGTCACGATAGGCGCTGTGGTATCAATCTCCGTCCCATCTCGCGGTGGAATGACGCCATCTGTACTGCCATATGTACCTAAGTCATTAAGCTTCTTACTAAAGTCGACATAGTCGGCAGCATCAGTACCAGAAATATTGATACTTGGGTCGTTTACCACGATCAAAACGTGCTGAGATAAGTCACGTGTGTAAACGTCGCTGTTTATCTTTTTCTGTCCAAAGCTGAGGGGAGTCACTGCTCCTGAAGTCTTGCTCACTTCAAGACCATCAAGAACACCATCTGCAATAACATCCCGATATTGGATGTCAGCGAAGTGCATCGAAGTGTAGACGTTATCGCTGTTGCCGTATTTTTTTATAAGATCGTAAGAGTAAGACGAGTATGCTGTTAATAAAGCACCGTATTGATGCCCAGTACTAGCAAAACTGCTTTGCCCACCTTTGGTAATATCAATAGGTTTGGTCTCATTTACGTCAAAACCATACATGCTATTGATACTATCCAAAGCGATTGAAAAGGCACTTTCATCTGTGGCCCCCTGAGAAATTTTGTACTTTGCCAAGCCAGCTGCCAAGTTCGACAGCGGAGTAAGCATTAACTTTTGCTCACTCCCCTCTTTAAAGTTCACAACACCTTCAAATTTAAGTGTCTTCGCATTACTCACAGATACCGTTTCATTTGTAAACGGATCGGTATAACTCCCCTCTTTTGCGACAACAAAAAGAGGCATTGACGACGATTCAAACTCTAGCAGATAGTTTCCGAAGGCATCAGACGTCGTGTTAGCCAACTTCCGACCTAAGTTTCCATTTTTGAACTCGAAAACCTCAATCTTGGCGCCATTGACTGGGGCGTCAAACACCATACCGGAAATGCTTCCTTTGCTTCTAGCTGGAGGTGTGTTGTCTCCTCCATCACCACCACCACATGCACTCAATAAAAGAGATGTAAGCGTAAGACCTAATGTTAATTTCAGCGTATTTTTAGCGAACATAGTAATTTGGCAAAATATATTTTCCCGAGATTATATTATTGAAAAATATTTTCTCAACGTGACATTAACACCAACAAAATAGGTATAAACACCAAGCCAACCGTCACTTTGACTGAATTATTAAAATTATTTTTACATCCTATAATTATTAACTTAGTTAAAACAGAGGAATTACTCATGCTTTAATGCTAGTTTTTATTTAAAATATTATACTCTACGCACAACTGTCAGTATTGATAAACCAACAAAACTAATGACTATTTTAATAATAAAAAGGAGTGTGCAAGCTCCTACCGTAGCCCTTATCACTACTGCGTTAATCATATTGATTAGCGTATCGCTTTCTCACTACTTCCTCACTCCTGTGGATAGGCTACCTACCATCAAGCCTTTAGAATTCGAAAGTGAGAATGTGCAGCCATCAATTAAAAAGAAGACTCGTAGGCAAAAAATCACTATCGGTGTTGTTGAATACTCTTTTGTCGCTTCATTATTAAAATCAGGAGTGAGTCAAAAAGAGATCAACTTGCTATTAGCACTTATCAAAAGCAAGTTTAATATTATTGACTCTATTAAAAGAGGTGATAACTTTATCTTAAGAACTAAATTAAATAGTAAAAATGAAACTTACATTAGTTCTTTTTACTATTTAGGCAGTAAAACTGATTTATTTATTATCAATGATGGTCACGGTAACGTATTTGATGAGCATGGTGTGTCGATAAATAATCAGTTCATGTTTTCTTCACCCTTTGATAAAAACTACAGAGTGAGCTCTGACTATGACTTAAAGCGAACACATCCAGTGACCAATATAACCACTCCGCACTTAGGCACTGATTATGCCACACCTGTAGGTACACCGATTCGTAGTATTGCTGATGGCATCGTTTTAAAGTCCCGCTACAACCGTTTTGCTGGCAACTATATTAATATCCGCCACACAAATGGCTCTGTATCACGCTACCTACACTTATCTCAGCGCAACGTCCATGTTGGTGAGAAGATCAGCCGAGGACAAGTGATAGGGAAAACGGGTAACACAGGAAGAACAACAGGGCCGCATTTACATCTTGAACTGCACATCAATGGTGTTCCGGTTGATTACGAGCGATACATTCAAAGGCACCCAAACACTGACGTAAATATAGAAATGCTGATTGCAGCGAGAAAAGAAAAAGCAGAGTTAACAGCGGAATGGCAACGGTATGAGCAGTCAAATAGGTAACAACAGCCACTTCGATTCGCTCTTTCTTCATTTATCTGAAGCGAGTCCTCGTAACCTTCTGAGCGCTTCGTAGTCTGTCGCCACTAACCAATTTCAGGATCAAAAAGAGCCGCTACATGCGGCTCTTAATGATTATAATTTCCCGATATTCCATCGGTTTCCCCTTTACCAAACACGTTGTCCTCTTGTTCTTGAACGCAAATGGTACGCGCCCTATCATGTTCACGTAAAAGATCAATAAAAGAATAAAATGATTACTCATTGTATTGGCTAGATATCTAATACAAAGAGGCCCAACAATACCTCTTTCTTACTTTCTAAACAGTGACACTGTCACGATTATGAGTGGTTTCTATCATATTCAGCGCTTGCCTTTCTCAGCCCTTCTAAATCGTCTGAACATAAAAATCTCTTCAGGCTGTCGATTTTCTTATCAGGCCAATCATATATCCTAAGAGCAAGCAGTTCGTCTATCGTCTCTCGAGAAAAGCGATATTTGACATGCTTAGCTGGTGACCCCGCAACCATGCTGTAAGGCTCAACATCTTTCGTCACCACACTGTTTGCCGCAACGATTGCTCCTTCTCCGATAGTCACACCCGGCATTATCATGGATCGCATACCGAGCCAGGCGCCATCGCCAATATGAGTATCTCCTTTCCCGACCTACGCTTCTTCAATAAAGTCCATAAATGGGTACAAGGAGAACCAATCAGCTCTATGTGTACTGTTTCCCCCCATAACAATGACAACTTCCGCTGCAATACAGACAAAGTCACCTATATGTAACTTATCAATCTTCCATTTTGGTTCCCAATCTCGGCTGAACTCATCGCCTTGTAGATATCTTACAACAGACTCTTCAAAACCGGCGTCCCAACAATCACTGTAATAACTATGTTTACCTTTAATCGTTATATTTGGGTTCGTAACAACTTCATGTAGCAAAGTCACCTTAGACCAATGCTTAGTTTTCATGAATACTCCTATAAATACTATCTAATAAAACACTGTAGATAGTATGTATCTAAATAAACTCTAATAATTACGTAGTTCCTATTACCACTAAAATTCACTTCACCACTGAGCTAATAATATGGTAAGCAGCCTCTACTCTTTCGGCATTAGGGTAGTTTTTATTCGCTAGAATCACTATGCCTATTTTTTCAGAGGGTACATACGCGACATATGCCCCAAAGCCACCTGTTGAACCCGTTTTGTTATACCAAATGTCACGACCGAGAGTACCGGATTCACTTGCTTGAACCAGTTTAGCGTTGAGAATTACGTCGCTGGAGTTACCTTTCAATAATTGTGAAAGTGAGACGGGATAATCATAACCTTCCCACCCTACTGCTTGCGCAAATGTATCGGTATTAAAATACTTAATGTGAGTTCGCTCTAGCGCATTCTCAATATCATTATTCAGTTGCGCTTGCCCCATATTTGCTTCGATATATTGAAGCATATCTGAGCTTGTTGATTTAATACCATAGGCTTGTGCATCAAGAATACCTGGATTAACTCTAACTGGGTTTCCCTCAGAACTATAACCAAAAGCATAGTTGTTAAGCTTATCCTTTGGTACATCGACAAACGTATTGGTCATACCGAGCCCAGGCAGAATGACGGTTTCCATCATTTCCGTATAATCTGACTTCATACTCAAGGCACCGATGTAGCCAAATAGACCAATACTAGGGTTTGAGTACTTCCTCTTAGTACCGGCTTCGTACTCCGGTTGCCACGTTTTGTAGTACTGCATCATTTCAGCGTCGTTCGTTACTTCGCTAGGAAATTGCAGTGGTAGACCACCCGCAGTGTAGGTGGCGACATGAACTAGCTTGGTATTACCCAGAGCACTATTCTCTAATTCTGGAATATAATCTTTGACCTTGTCATCCATGTCTAGCTTACCTTTTTCTTGGGCATACCCAGTCAAAGTAGCGGCAAAAGTTTTACTGATAGAACCGAGTTCAAAAATTGTGTCGTTGGTGACTAAACTCCCCTTACTTTCGTCAGCAAAACCGTAATTGTAAAAATAACGCTTGCCATCAATCGTTACTGCAACAGCCAACCCCGGAATGTCGTATTCGTTTATTAATCCTTTAGCGCAATCATCAACTACGCTCTTTAATTGACTGCTAACCGTTAACTCCGTTTTCGCAAACGTGACGAAAGAAGTGAGCGATAAAATGGCCAGCAAGGCATTGTTTAACTTCATTGAACCCTCAATTTTTTAATTTTAACTTATAATTAATTTCTAGTTTATTCCAAGGCTTTTAACTTTTTATATAAAAGTAATCCTGACTTGAAGAACTCCAATCGTTAACCCTCGATGAATAACACTGTGTCTTCAAATTTTTAGTGCGATATAAACAGGTCTAAACCTGATCACCGTTGATAGGTAGGCCGGTTAGATACGAATGTAAGTAACATCCGTTTCCAAAATGGGGAAATAGTGTACTCATTACGCTTTCTCCATATCACGATAACGGTATACTAGGTAGATATACTTGGTATATACAGATCCACATCCTCACAACGCTTTAGAACCACTTTTCAACGTCTACAGAGAAAACGATGCCATTTTCACTACACTTCGAAACTGGAAAAGTCACCAGCCAACAGCTTTATTCCGAGATATACCAAGGGATATTAGAAGGCAGATTACGATCAAATGAGAGATTACCGTCAACCCGCATGCTGTCGAAAAAGTTAGGCATAGCAAGAAACACTGTCATTTCGGTGTATGAGCGACTTCAGTTCGAGGGGTGGATAGTAAAAAAGGCAGGGTCTGGCACGTACGTAAGTAATGCTCTAGAACAAACGATGAATCAAGATAAGAGACCAATAAAACACTACCAACTAGGGGTGTTTGGCACTAACGCAGCGAAGAAGCCAGAGATCATCGCACCAAAGAATCTAGACTATGACTTCACTTTAGGCGTTCCTGATCATCAGAGAATAGCAAAGCATATTTGGCGACACTCAAGACTGAGTAGGCTCAATGCATTAACTCCAGAGTTTGCACATGGTGGTGATTTGCAAGGGTTAGCTTGTTTACGAGAGTCTATCTGCGAGTATGTGAGACACTCGAGAGGCGTAATCTGTGACCCTGAAGACATCATCATTACGCAAGGGTGCCAGCAGGCAATAATGACGACTCTCCTTACATTACTCTCTCCCGGGGATCTCGTGTCGACGGAAGATCCAGGATATCCTGTTTTTCGAAATCAAGCTCGATTACTTGGCGCGCAAATAGGCTCCGTGCCGATGGACGACCAAGGTGTTATCGTTGAATCAATCCCTTCTAATACCAAAATTATTTATACAACGCCTAGTCATCAGTTCCCTTTAGGCTTTAGCTACTCAGTTGAAAGGAAGTTAGAACTGCTGAGATGGGCAGAAGTTAATAACGCAATCATTATCGAAGATGATTATGATGCGGAATATCACTACCTCAATACCAGTAAGCAAGGTCTCAAGTCACAAGACAAAAATGACTGCGTCGCTATGATAGGCAGTTTCTCTAAAATACTATTTCCCGGCATACGCATTGGCTATATGATTCCGCCAAAGTCTTTAATAGAGCCAATTTCAAATATGTTATGGCACTTGGGAAGAAGTACATCTGTAGTGTCTCAAATCCTACTTGACGAATTCATGCGTGACGGTCATTTCTCTCACCATTTACTCAATATGAATAAAATCTACAGCGAAAGGTATAATAAGCTAACTCAATTAATTGACAACATAGATTGCTTACAACGTATTCCAAGCCAAGGTGGATTGCATATAGCAGCTGAAGTATCGGGATGCGCGACACAAATGATGAATAAATTTGCTTCATCAAATGTAGCGGTTTACCCATCATCGCATTTTTCTATCAACAATCATTCTAATGCCCTCTTATTTGGATTTGGCATTATTCCTACCCAAAAAATAGAAAAAGCATTTGATATTATTCAATCAATATTGGATTAAAGCAGATATAAAATTATCGTTTTGCTCGGTATCAATTTATCGTCGCAGTTATCAGCATCAGGGCGACAGCCAGCGTGGAACGCTTTTCAACCCAATAAGGGTTCAATACGAACTGTGTCGCTCTGACACGCTTGGTTTGGCTTCAGCCCCAACACTATATTTCTTCGACTGTAAACGTACTAGGTTCAAAGTAAAGCGACGTATCACGCTGACACTTTCAGCGCCACCAGCAACCCTATTGCGTAAATCATCTTCTTTTAAGTTCACATCGAGCATTCAATGAACCTTATTTTTCTAATATCGAACAGTAAGTTCTGCTTAACACTCTATCAAAACACTATCTTTCGCTAGATGTTAAAGAAGAAAAGACTTCAAGGTAATTAAGGATTTGTTATAGAGTATTGACCTATATAATAAAGATCACAATCACGACATTAATCTCCAGTAATTTACCATATCGCTTCATGATCGCTTAGGATACAAATTATCGAAAAATACCAAACCCTAGGTTAATACGCTGTTAACGGCTCAAAAAAATAACGAAGTTGTACCGCAATTATATCAACATCATTTTCATGTAAAAAATAACGAGCGCCTTGGATACCGATCTCCCAATTATCTGAGAGGTTGTAGCCAACTTCTGCACCAATATATCCATCAAAACCATCCACTTCCGTCGTTATCTTGCTGCCTTGATACGTACTTTCAATATCGGTATCCCAGAACAAGCCCCCCAAACTCAGTTTTGCGGACCATGAATTGTATTGCCAGAACTTATAACCGATGTCGAAGCCCATGCCCTTAACAAGGAGTGGGGCTATAGATGCGACATTGGCGTGATAGTCTTCTGGTGAAGTAGTAGCACTACGCAATGTAGCACTACCTTCACCCATATCAATATAACGAATAGTTCCAGACCATTGATCAGAAAAAGTATATCCCAACCCGACAGAGCGATAGAACCCGGTGTTGTCAGTAGAGATTACGTTATCACCTTTAACAGCATCACGCTCATCTGCATGGCTTGACCCCATTTGAACATCAACATACCAGCCCGCTTGACTACTAAAACTAAACACAGCAATTAGTGCTAGAGCACTGTTTCTTCCATAACGTTGCATGGCTCCTAACAAAATCAAAAGCATCAACACCATGCCACCCAATGATCCTGCTGAAGTATTTTCAACCTTTACATCTCTTACCAACTTAACGGTCACTATAACTTTCCCCGCGTCTTGCAGGCCTTGGCTATCCTGAATGATATATGTCAACACATCATTGCCTTCAAACCCTGAGGTAGGGGTATAGGTCACGCTCTGATCTGCATTCATGACCGCCTGCCCATACTGCGCTTGGACTGAAACCAACTTCAATGTGTCGTTATCCGGATCGGTATCGTTAGCAAGGACATAAACCGTGACAGGGGTACGATCATCGGTGGTAATATTATCGTCCACCGCATTCGGATTCTGACTGTTTACCACATTTACCGTCACCTTCGCCGATCCCGTTCCACCATTACCATCCGTTACGCTATAAGTGATCAAAGCCTCCCCGTAGTACTGTGGTTGAGTGACATAACTTAGTTTGTTATCAACCACACTAACACTACCAATATCTACAGAAGCGCGACTTACCTTCAGCCCATCACCATCAGCATCAGCATCATTGCTCAATACATCGATCGTAACCGTACCATTGAGACTAACAAACGCATTGTCGTCAATCGCTTGAGGGAGTGTATTATTGCTTACACGAGCGGCAACGACGCCAGGGTCAACGACACTGCCATTAGCCAATCCGTCATCATCGTTCGGACCACCGTCTTCAATGGTAAGTTGTACACACCAGTCACCTTCAGTCAGACCCTGTGACCATGAACTGTGCCCTGGTGGCGGACAATAACCAGCCTCGCCAGCACTAGAAGAAACCGTGTTTTGAGCATCCTCAATAAAGTCTATCCACCCCTGTTCAGCGTTATACTTTCGGTACACTGCATTTGCTGGAACAGGTAAACGCTGAGGCAAAACTAATTGATAGCTTTGGCCGGGCAGCGGCAAATTAGTTACTACAAAATCAAAGATTCCCCCTATGCTCTTCATGTTGATATCTTTAGGAAGCTCCTCATCCAGCAATAAAGCTCCTCCTGTTGCGTTAGTCAGAATGGTTATTCCTTTGCGTAAACAGACACCTGGCTGCCCCTCAATGAGGAAGCGATCTTTTTCTGACACAACCTGTTGAATTACGTTACAGTCAGAAATTGCATCAAGATAATCAGGGATACCATCACCATCACTATCATTATGACCTTCTTGATCATCCGGGATTAAGTCGCCATCACTGTCTTCACTCCCGAGCTCCGCCAATGTTTGTACCACTTCTAAATAGACATTCCGTGTCACTGATAATGGTGGAGTGCCATTGTCAGTTACTGTCAATTGCAAATTGTAAATCGCTGAACTCAGTAATTGCGGAGAGAAAGTCAATGTTTCGCTGTACATCTGCCCCGCAATCGCTTGGTTAAGTACATCGCTATCACTACTCCATCTGAAACTGTGTATATCGGACATATTGGCATCACTAACACTGCTCGTGATTGTGACCGGTTCAACACCATTTTCAATTTGGCTCCGCTGCTCCCCCGCCTGAGATACACTTACCGTGACCTTCGGAGCCACATTCTCTTCAAAGATTGTCAAGGTGTAACGACGCTTACTACCTAGATTAAGGGTGCTGTCCAGATCAATCACTAAGGTTTCAACGCCCTCATTTTGTCCATCATTAAGTAGTTCGAACGAAAGTTTGCCTTCGGTACCACTAGGTATCACCACTTCACCAGAGGTGAGCGTGTGGTCATCACTGTCCGTGCTTCCTGAAACCGTATAAGGTATGATTACTGGGTAGCTCGGCGAAGGACCGTTAAGGTGTATCGATACGCTATGATTGGTGCCTTCCGTGGTTTGCGCATCTTTGGAGATACTTATCAGTGGATACACTGTTACCGTTTGACTAGCTTCAGCGACGTTTCCATCAGAGTCTTGAGTGCGCCAATAGACCGTATTAGTTCCAGGTCGGAAAAAGGTCGTGCTGTCGACCAATGAAACAGGTAATAGCTTGCCTGTACTATCTCGTGCCACAGCAGAGCCTAATGCAACTTTAGTAAAGAGCGAAGTTGCGTTCACTTCGATATCTGAAGGTGCGGCTATTGTTGGTGCGTCCAATTTCGCACTTTTAATTGTCACGATTGCTTTCGCGGTGGCCTTTCCACCGTTACCATCTTTCACACTGTATTGCACTGCCACTGTACCAATTGAGGTCGTTACCAATTGGATTTGACTGCCCACAATCGTTGCCGTTCCAGATGTAGGTTTAACCCATTCCAGTTGTAATGTATCTAGATCAACATCGCTGTCGTTGCTGAGTACATCCAATAAGTAGCTACCATCGTTACTCTCGGTAAAGACATAGGTATCATTAACCGCCACTGGCTCATCATTAACGTTGATTACCGTGATGCTAAACGCTGCTAAAGATGTGCTTAGCTCACCGTCTGAGACACTAATAACAATATTATTGGTGCTGCCAACATGCTCATTTTCCGGCGTACCACTTAGCAACCCAGTTGCTCTATCAAAGGTTGCCCATGATGGTTTATTGCGGATTGAAAAGCTCAAGCTACTACTATCAACATCCGATGCCTGCAGCGCAAAGCGGTACGTACTGCCTTCGTTGACGGTAAGAGCAGGAGTGCCACTGATCACTGGCGCGTCATTGACATTGTTAACCACAATACTGAATCTATTGAGCATTGTGGTCGTGAGACCATCAGAAACCGAGATAACAATGCCCTGATATTTGCCAACATCACCATTATCTGGTGTACCACTAAGCGTGCCTGTTGATGCATCAAAGCTAGCCCAAGATGGCTTGTTCACGATACTGAAGGTGAAGGCTTGGCTGTCAACATCTGACACTTGTGGCGTGAACAGATAGGTGCTGTCTTCATTCACTTGTGTTGCTGGTGAACCAGAGATAACGGGTGCATCGTTAACGTTATTCACAGTAATCGAAAAAGCTGACAATGAGGAAGAAATAGTGCCATCGGATACGCTAATCACGATACCTGGATAAGTCCCCACATAACGGTTACTTGGCGTGCCATAAAGCGCTCCTGTTGTCTTGTCAAATGTAGCCCAAGGTGGCTTGTTAGCTATCAAGTAGGTCAGAGTATCCGCTGGGTCATTGTCCAATGCCGCGGGCACAAACTGATACACACTATCTTCATCAACTTGCGCCGATGGGGTACCCGTAATCACTGGCGCGTCATTAACGTTATTCACCGTGATGGTCACTAACGCCACTCCAGAGGTAAGTTCTCCGTCACTTACGCTGTAAGTGAAACTGTCCTGACCAAAGAAGTTACTGTTACCCGTATAAACCGCGTGATTGCCTGTGACGGTAACATTACCGTTGACTGGCGATTTTACAATTTGATAGCTCAAAGATGAGCCTTCTGCATCGTTACCATTTAAAGTAATGGTCAGCGGTATTTCTTCCTCTCCCGTAGCACTGATATCGGTCGCGGTTGGTGTATCGTTGACTGCATTAACCGTCAAATCGACACGAACCTCTGTCGAGTCGAGATCACCGTCGTTGACCTTGAACAAGAAGAAGTCGGAGCCATTGAAGTCCGCTTCTGGTGTATAGCGCCAACTATTATTGGTCAACTGCTCTAGCACGCCATGACTGACTTGCTCAGTGATAAGATACTGCAGAGTGTCATCATCGTTATCAATATCTGAACCAACCAGCGTGATCACCAAACTATTGTCTTCATCAAGCGTTTGTGACTGTGCTTGCGCCATTGGTGCGTCGTTGACTGGTGTTACTGTCATGGTCACTGTTGCGGCGTTAGATACAGCACCTGCTAAGTCTGCCACCGTATAGGTGAAGCTATCTTCACCGAAGTAGTTCTCATTGGGGTTGTAAACAATCGCTCCTGACGCCGTCACGTTCACACTGCCATGTGCTGGCGTATCGACGACTGTGACACTAGTGAGTTCAAAACTGTCTCCAACATCGGCATCACTATCATTGCCTAATACATTGACCTCGAAGGAGCCTCCCTCTAGTAGTTGTGCACTGTTATCAACAGCAACGGGGGCATCATTCACTGGCGTAATATTGAGCGTGACGGTTGCAGGCACTGAGACTGCTTGACCACTATCGGTTAGCATGTAGGTAAAGCTATGTTGACCATTAACGTTCGCTGTTGGCACAATCTTTAAGGTCCCATCGACATTGACACTGACCGTGGCAAAACTGTATACCCCCTCTCCTTGACCAAGATCTTGCAGGGTAATACTACTCGGGGTGAATGACCCATCTTCAATATCACTGTCGTTACTTAAAATATCGAGTGTCGATGTGATATCTTCATCAAAAGTAAAACTGTCTTCCTCCGCTACTGGTGAGTCATTGACGGAACCGATATTGACGCTGACCGTGGCCGCAAGAGAAACGCCGCCTTCACTGTCTGCGATCGTGTAAGTAAAGCTATCGCTACCATTTTCATTCGGATTCGGCGTATATACAAAAGTGCCTACAGTTTGATCAATGGCTACTTGCCCTTTTTGAGGCAAACTAACTAACGATAAATCACCCGTTGGGATGCCATCTTCAACATCCTCCGCTTGACTACGCGCGCTGACTGCTGCGCTTGCGGTATCTTCGTCGGTGTTGATGGTCAGCGCTTTAGCGACTGGCGCATCATTTATAGCCATGATAGTGACGGTCACTGTCGCCTCTTGCGACTCCTGCAGCAGGGCATCTTTCACGGTATAGGTAAAGCTATCTGTGCCTGTCTCATTATTATTTGGCGTATAGGTAACAACGCCGTTGCTGATCGACACCTGACCTTTAATTGGTTGCGTTTTAATCGTTGTAGAAGAAGCGACCATGTCATCATTAACATCGGAATCGTTGGCTAACAGATTAAACTGTTTCGCCGTATCTTCCTCAGTCGAGAAGCTATCATCAACTACCGTTGGCGCGACATCGTAGCGTTTGGTCACAGTATCCGTCACTGCATCAGATGCGTTGCCTGCGGCATCGGTTACCACCACGCTTACTGTCAACGTCCCCTCTTGCAAAATAGTGACGTCAATGCCCGTTACTTGCATGGTCTCCGAAGAAATTGTTTGACTAGCGCCGTCAATGGTCGTGGTACCGTCGGTCACGCTATAAGTGAACATCGCGTTCACTTCAGCTGCTGCGAAGGTAAAGCTCATCGCCTGTTCGTTGGTTTTGTTAATGCTCTCCTGATCAATGCTGATGCTATGTCCAGTCGGGATCCCCGTATCCACTGAGATCAACAACTGAGTCGCTGCTGTATTGAGGTTGCCAGCTGCGTCGCTAAATTTCTCGGCTGCAACATCAATAGTTGCATCCTCAGTGCTTTCTTCTGCAGGTGTAAAGGTAGCCGTGTAACTGGCGCTACTGCCCGCAAAGTTAGAAAGAGTTCCTCCAGCCACGGTCACATCGGCTTCGGAAAAATCAGTTGCGGCTTCACTCAAGGTAAACGTGAGTGTTGCCGTTTCACCCGCTTTCAACGCAGCGCTGGAGCTAGTGATACTAACGGTTGGAAGCACAGTATCGACGCTGATGGAAAGTGGTGTAGCTGCACTATTGGTGTTACCAGAGGCATCGGTAAATGTGCCTGTGGCAACTTCAATAGTACCGCTCGTCGCACTCTCTTCCGTTGGTGTAAAGGTCGCAGTGTAGCTGCTACCACTGCCAGCAAAACCAGACAAAGTACCGCCACTAACCGTGATATCCGCCTCGGTAAAATCGCTCGACGCTTCACTTAAGGTAAAGGTAATGGTCGCCGTTTCGTCCGCTTTCAGCGCCAATTTATCACTGGAGATAGTCACACTCGGCACTAAACTATCAACGGTTATAGACAGTTGAGGCGCAGCAGTGTTGCTATTCCCGGCAGCATCGGTAAAGAAATCTGCCGCCACGTTAATCGTCGCTGTACTTGTACTGTCTCTATCCGGCGTAAAGGTGGCCGTGTAATTGTCACCGCTGCCCGCAAAGTTAGACAAACTGCCGCCAGTGACGGTGACATCTGACTCAGTAAAGTCACTTGAGGACTCACTTAAGGTGAACGTGATACTCGCCGTTTCGCCAGAGATCAAATCAAGGTCTGAGCTGCTCAAAGAAACAGTTGGCCTCACGTTATCTAACGTAATTGTTGTGCTATCTATACTGGAGGTGTTGCCCGCCGCATCGCTCTGGCTCGCCGCGACCGTCAGGGTGCCGTTGTTAAACGCACTTACATCAAACTCACTGCCAATAGTCGTCCAAGCCCCGGTATTGTCGGCCGTCACCGTACGACTGACTGAGTTGTTATTGTCCGTGATGGTCACGGTCACACTATTGCCAGCCTCCGCGCCGGAGCCAGCAATCAGCACATCATTGTCTTCTGCCGCATTGACGATACCGTCGATTGCAATCGGCGTGGAAATGGTAACAGCGGATGGCGCTGCGTTATCTAGGGTTACGCTCTGGGTGGCTACGGTGGAGATATTACCTGCTATATCAGCTTGGGTTGCAGACACAGTCAGGGTGCCATTGCTCAAGCCACTGATATCCAGCTCGCTGCCGCTCAACGTCCAGTTGCCTGAGTTGTCGGTCGTCACCGTACGACTGACAGAGCTGTTGTTATCCGTGATAGTCACGGTCACGCTGTTGCCTGCTTCCGCGCCGGAGCCAGCAATCAACACATCGTTATCTTCCACTGCATTAACAATACCATCGGTTTCAATCGGTGTAGTGATGGTCACAGCTGATGGTGCGGCGTTATCTAAGGTAATGCTCTGGGTGGTCACTCTGGAGGTATTACCCGCCGTATCCGATTGCGTCACAGCAACTATGAGTGTGCCGTTGTTCAGGCCACTGACATCAAGCTCACTGCCGCTCAACGTCCAGCTGCCTGAATTGTCGGCCGTCACCGTACGGCTGACAGAGCTGTTATTGTCCGTGATAGTCACGGTCACGCTATTGCCTGCTTCCGCACTGAAGCCAGCGATCAGTACGTCGTTGTCTTCTGCCGCATTGACGACCCCATCAGTTTCAATCGGCGTATTGATGATTACAGCAGATGGGTCTGCATTGTCCAGAGTAATACTCTGGGTGGCTGCGGTAGAAGTATTACCTGCTATATCTGCTTGGGTTGCAGACACAGTCAGGGTGCCGTTGTTAAACGCACTTACATCAAGCTCACTGCCGCTCAACGTCCAGTTGCCTGAGTTATCGGCCGTCACCGTACGACTGACAGAACTGTTATTGTCCGTGATAGTCACGGTCACGCTGTTGCCTACTTCCGCGCCGGAGCCAGCAATCAGTACGTCGTTGTCTTCTGCCGCATTGACAATACCATCGGTTTCAATCGGCGTGGTGATGGTCACTGCTGATGGGGCTGCATTGTCTAGGGTAACACTCTGGCTAGCTGCGGTGGAGATATTACCTGCTATATCTGCTTGGGTTGCAGACACCGTCAGGGTGCCATTGTTCAGGCCACTGACATCCAGCTCGCTGCCGCTCAGCGTCCAGTTGCCTGAGTTGTCGGCCGTCACCGTACGACTGACAGAGCTGTTATTGTCTGTGATAGTCACGGTCACGCTGTTGCCTGCTTCCGCGCCGGAGCCAGCGATCAACACATCGTTGTCTTCTGCAGCGTTGACGATACTGTCAGCCTCAATCGGCGTGGTAATGCTCACTACGGATGGTGCTATTGTATCAATGGTGACACTTAACGCGTTGGATGCCGAGCTAACATTATCATCGCTATCAGACGCTTTAGCACTTATTGCATGTGTAATACCAGACGCCAACTCATTGGTTGTTATCTGCCAGTTTCCTCCAGTAGCAGTGCCTGTGCCAATAACCGTTGCACCTCCACCGACTTGATCACTGTATAAAGTAACGATCGATCCACTCTCAGAAGTCCCACTAAACGTTGGTGTAGTGTCACTGGTAATATTATCAGTATTTAATGGCCCGGTATCCGAACTAGCATCTAAATCGGGTGTAGATGGCGCATTTGGCGTGGTATCGACTGTCGTAAAGTTAAATGTGGCATCATCGCTGATCCCAGCGAAGCTATTATTTGCGCTGTCAGCCACGGCACTGGATTCAATATGAATGGCGTAGGTCCGGTTCCCTGCCAGATCACTGGTTGGGTTTAAGTAAACTTTATTGTTGGTAACACTGATGCGACCAGCGCCTGGTGATGTTGTTGTGCCATCGCTTTCGGTGGCAACATTAAATACTTCAAAGTCGCGACTGTCGGTAACATTACGAATGGTAATATTGCCGCTCTTCAGCTCAATATTTTCATCGAAGGCAATCTCGATGTTGTTGCTAACAGAAACATTGGTTGCATCATCAGTGGGAGTTGAGCTCGCACTGACAAAAGTAGGCGCGGTAGAGTCTGAAACCGCAGCGTCATCAATCTTGATACTTCTGATAAGATAACGAGAGTCAGCACCCGGACTTCGGGTAAACGCCATAGTCACTGTATCAACGTCCTGCCATGCCGAATCATTAAAATCTGTACCACGGGTCAGGGTAAACAAGTCCTGTAACCCTGAGTTTGCTTCACCACCTTTTGGCAAGGTGACAGTTTCGGTCACTGTTTGAATATCATTAGAGAAGCCAGTTAACACAAGTTGATACGTTTTATCTGAGTCTCGGGCCGACCCCTGCATATAGGTAATTTCGTCGAAACTGAAGTTAGTACTTGATTTCTCAAAAAAGCGGAAGCCACGATTGTTGAACTCATTAATCATGGTATTTGAGTAAAGAACACCAGCTACAAATCCGAGGTCATTTAGGCCAGTAAACGGAGTGCCATCCGAGCTAGTGCCCGCATCTAATACCATAGATACAGTACCTGCATTGGTAAGAGTGACTGAGGGCATACCCCCTGTGACGCCGGTCTCCACCTCACTAAAATTGGAACCTGAACCATTAGAGTAGTTAATCGTTTGCTGTGCAGCCCAGGCTCCACCGGAAAAAAACGCTGAGAACACCCATGCTGTTGTAATTGCGATCGCAACCTGACGATGTAATCTCATTTTCCTCTCCTGAAGATGACGGCCTTATCAACATGGCCGGGTTATCATAATCAACTTAAATATTTAATTTTTTTATAGGAAAGGATTAGCTAAAGATTCAGCCAATTCTTTCTTGGTTGATTAGCTGTGCGGTGGGTATACTCCCGCAGTGGCAATTAACCAATTAATCGGCAATACCGGGCTCAGAATATTAAGTGGCATTGAACCGCCTGTTTCAGTCACAGTTACAGTACCTCCGCCCGAGCCACTACCAGACACACTTAAGCCTTCGATCTCGGTCAAATCTGGTTGCTGAAACGTCGGTTTATAGAACCCGGGGGTAGAGTTTTGCGCTATATACGAATTACTATCGGGTACCTGTGTATTTGCAGCATTGGTAGCAACCTGCATCCTGCCTGTTACAGGTGCAGAAGTGCCAAGAGGGGTAAAAATTGCCGTATGTAAGTGTGCTGGCATTTGAGTTATATCAATAGTTACCAGTTCAGTACCCAATCTTTCTCCCTGATGATAATCCATCCCCCCAGGTCGTGTGCCTACACCAACTGGACTGCGGCCACGCAAATCAGGTAAACCAAAGGTAGTTCGGGCGTCACCTCCGTATAGAGTGCTAACTAGAGAGAAGAGCGCTGGATTATCTTCAATTGCCTGCATTTGCCCCGAGCACATTGCCCAATTTCTAATTGCAAAATTGCCACCAAATGCGGTTAGTGTCCCAAGATACGGTTCTGTAGCCATACTGTTCTTCCTTTCAACGTATACACTTAAGTTAAAACCAGCCCATAACGAAATTGGTGTGGTTGGTTAAAACTTTCCAATCTCGCATTACTAAATACCGTTACGGGCTTCATCACTGCCGCAAAGAGCCGTATTGAGATATTTATTTACTCACAAGCAGAAGCGTGCTGGAGCAATGACATCCCAGCATCTAGCCCAGCCATTTGCGCATAGCGATAACCCGAAAACACGCCTTGCGGTGTAGCAATAACATCTATTGATATGGCGCTATCTAACGTTTTCACTTGTAACCCATGTTGTGGGCTGATCTCGAGAATGCTCCCCGCCTCAACACCGACTAAAGAAGTCTCCATTGCGCTTGCTTGCAAAACATTGGCGACACCACTTGGCAAGCTCAACATCGCACCACCGAAGTCATGATTGCCTGCTCGCACTAAGTTGACGATTTCGCGACTCGTTTGCACGTTCCAACGAAGGTGCAGATCATGTTGGTTTACTGCTCGTGCCACTTCGCTGGGGTTTGATACTTGTTCACGCCAAACCAGCCCTTGCTTTTGTTGCGCGATGAGGAAGTCATACATCAGCTTAGCCGTCATTTGTGACGCTTTTTGCTGAGCACTGGTTAAGGTCTCAAACGGGTGAAATGGTACCTCTAACTCCATTCCTATAGCGCCGGAATCAGCCGATGCCTCAAGACGATGCAGGGTGAGGCTAAAGGTGTCTAAACCCTCTCTTAGTTGCCAATAGAGAGGCATCGGGCCTCGATACTCGGGCAGCTTTCCCGGATGAATGTTGTACAAGTTTCCGTTGAAAAACTGACACAGCGAGGAATGAACTATGTGCCTGAACAAATAGATAACGCCATCCGTGACTCGCCAAACATCGAGTTGCGCTATCAAAGCACTGCTGTCATTGGCGGTATACTGAGCAATATGAATCGATTGAGCGCTCAGATAGCTCTGTAGCTGCTGTAAGTCAGGATTTAGTTCTCCTTCCGGTACTACCACGCCCGCCAATTTATGCTGTTGTGCCAACAACTGAATGATGGGCAAGGCGTAACAACTTCCTGTAAAAACGACGTATTTTTGCTGCATATCGAAATCATCCATGGGTGGCGACAAAACCTGGCAATCCGGTTAACTGATAATAGAAACTGACCTTATCCCCTCCCTTCGCTTCAAAGTAATGGTGTTCAACAGCTTTGGGCTTGGCATCCACATAAAAAGTCATGTCGGGTTTAGGATGGGTAATACCAGAGTCGTATTGTCCGACCATCGCATCTCCGTAAGTATCGATATGGCTGTAAATGGCGAGGATACGTTTTGCCATATCTGGCACATCTTTCGGCAGCTCAATGGTGTTGCCTTGCAGCATTTTTATTCCACCATCTAGCTCAAAAATCTCGCTTCTGAGCAACATGGCTTTATTGACGTTAAGAATTTCTCCCAGATCAATTCGATCATCGATCGCTTCCGGCTGGCAATGGTTGGAATGTGCATACTCTGCTTTTTCCCATTGTTGATTAAATTCCGTCTCCCCGATGACCATCATGGCGCGCACAGATACCTGATTGGGGATCATTTCGCCTTGAATATGTAAATATTGAACCAAATGTTTCGCGATGCTGAGGAACCCTTCCCGACTAAAGCCATGCTGCATCGCTTCAAGTATCAGGAGATCAAACGTTTGAGTTGGCGAAAATTGGGTAGCATCTTCTTCCACTAAGGCTTCAATGTAGTCTGCGATATCGAGATCCGCGATCAATTGATTGAGTGCTTTAATGGCTCCGGGGTGAATATCTACTAGTGTCACCTGAAGCTGCTCTGCGCTAATTCGATCACTTTGTTTGTAGTGAGCAAGTAAAGGCAGCAGCAATGGTGCAAAGGGGCCGCAAGCTGGATAAAGCACTTTAACCTGTGACTTGTTGGCAAGCATATGTTGGATAGCTTTGTTTATACCACACGCAAAGCCTTTAATTCGGTACACATCTTTGATGGTGTGTTTACAGTTAAGTGGGGACATCACCAGCCCAGACGTGGAAATGTACTGTCGGGTCAGTTCCTCTTGAGTGAGTTTAGCCAGAGAAAGAGATTGGCAAGCGTTGCCATACATGCTCTGAAAGGCTTGCACCAGTGTTCGGTGCTCAACTTTCGTCTCCTTCAATACGAGCTCAACTGCCGCAGCGAAACTCTCTTTCAGTTGCCGTTGGCGTTCAGCCGTGCTGAGTTGGTTTTGGAGCATAGCCTCAAGTTGAGTCCGTAATGAGTACTTAAGCAGCTCATCCATTTCGGGTTCAGCAAAACCAAACTGTTGAGTTTGTTGCTGCACTTCTTCAACACCGACCGTCTCACGAGATTGAGGACGTTGCTGGTAGAATTCTATAGATGAGCCTTTTTGCATAATTCATGAACCTCACTTGCCGCTGTAGCAGTAGTTAATGATGTAACACACCTGTACTTGAGAAAAACATATGCCAGAGGTCCGCGTTACAATATCTCAGCTCCCGGCTCTAACTTCATAAACCGTACTGACAAAATTGGGCAGAAAAATTGAGATAAAAACAGTTCTAATCCTGTAAATTCAGAGAGTAGTAAATAGTTAGGGTAATAGGCCTTTCGATGTGATTCTTCTAAAGCAAGCGCTTGCCAATCCCCTCGATGGCAAGATCGTTTGACATATGGCAGCCACGCAGTCTCCTTAATAGAGGTAAGCGCGGCACTCAAGTGTGGTGTAATATGAAAGCCTTTTAACAGGCAGAAAAAGCCAATATCCATAGTATAAAGCCAACTATTTATAATATTGAAATTAAAATAATTTTTTCGGCAGTTATTTTGAAATTGCCGATATTTGATTTATAGACTAGAAAAAATCAGTTAGCCAGAATAGAGATCAAAAAAAACACTAAAAATAAGATTGTCAATTTATATCTCTAAAATTAAAGAATTTAATTTTTAAAGTTTAATGAAGTCCAATATAAGTTTAAGGTGTGCAATCTTTTAAAAGATATAAGTTTAAAGATATTTCAAAAAACTTATTAAGAAAAACATGAACTCACAAAAATAAATATCAAAATTATTAATAAAAAAACACCACTAATATAACAATGAATTAAGGTGGTTTGAAGATTAAAATGCCCATTTCATTTTCGTATATAACATTTTAACTACTAGTATTATATATGTGGTGAAATAAGATAAATTTATTCACTCAACATATCCAATCGATTCAGGTTTACTGGGAAAAGCTATACGTTACAACGGAGTGAAATATGGCAAATAGGGATGGAAGAATTCCACTCAACGTATTACGACTCAAAGAACTGAGAAAGAAATTAGGACTGAGCCAAGAAAAACTGGCGGAAGAATGCTTTCAACAGGGTTTTGTCGTATCTATTGCTTCTATAAAGCGAGCAGAGTCTGGGGCGAATGTGCTGTATCGTACCGCATCCAATCTCGCGGAATACTTTTCTGTCCCCGTAGAGGACCTTTTAATAGATCGGGCCTCAGAACCATTATTTACAAATGTATCTTCATCACCACCATATTTTTTTATTTTTGCAATCGAAGCAAAGTGTGATTTGACCGCAAAGGCTCTGCAAACCTTACTTCTCAGCCAAAACACTACACCCATAATACAAAACCGAACGTTTGTTCTTACTTGGTCTTTACAGGAATCGGACGAATATATTTTTGAGCGAATTCGACAACTAGCCCTTCAATTAAAGGTTGCTCTTTCGGCTTCGATTCGGTCTTTTATCAATGTGAAATACATGCATCGAATCACTGAGCTATCGGAACATCCGAATGCGATAACCCCAATCAATGAAATCCTAGTTAAAATCCCTTGGGGAGAAATAGCTGCTTGTCCTTGCTTTATCTCGTCCAATTGTGCCAGACCAATAAAACCTTTTCTAACAGGAGAGCCAGACTTCAACAACTGGCATTTTGTATCCTTACACCAAAACCATACTGACTGTTTCGTAGGGCGTAAACTTGAACTAGAAACATTGAATAGCGGAATCAAGCGATGGCAAAAACAAGAAGCAGGCCAAACGTATTGTATTACTGGTACCGCAGGGATAGGAAAGACCAGCCTACTCAACCAGGTCATTTCGTCTTTGAGTCGTTCTTCGTGTTTAACCACAGAGATTCAAATCCTGAATCATGGCAGTGCTGATCTCTTGTCCCCTCAAAATATATTCACTCGGGCAATTTGTTCATTTACTCGTGAAGATACCGATGATTCTATTCGTCAGCAGACTGTCGAGTCATCAATTCCCTCTTCTTTCCATCTCTGCCTTTATTGGTTAATGGGGGTAACACTCAACGAATCAGAAAAACAGCTGCTGAACTTAATGGAGTTCCAAACGCTGAAACAAACGATAGAGCAATCTATCCCTTTCTTAATTCAACAACGGCAGACCAGCAAACCGCATTTGATTATTGTTGAAGATGTCCATTGGGCCGACGAGGTAATGTTGGCATTTCTTGAGACACTGCTACCTTATATTACAAACACCAATATTTTACTCTTTCTGACGTTTAGGCAGCAAAAACGACTTAGTTCCAAACAATCTTGGTTTGCCAACGTGAATCTAATCGAACTTAGGGAGTTATCATCTGAAGAGTCTTACGAGTTAGCTTGCTCAATCACATGCCAACAGAATAAACATATCAATGACTGTATAAAGCTTGCGAAAGGCCATCCTCTATACTTACGCCAAACACTACTTTGTTCTCAGTTTGATAAAGACGTTCCGGAGTCATTGGAACATTTAGTTTCGATACAATTAGCTCAACTTCCAGCCCAAGATCGCCAAGCACTCTGTACTGCATCTGTGTTGGGGCAGTACTTTCAACTGGAGCAACTGCGTGAAATCACTCGAATTCCCGGCTACGTACCAGATAAGTTAGTCGACGCTGGCTTAGTAAAACTCAATGGCGATCAATACCTTTTCCATCATGATTTGATTTGTAATGCTGTTTTCCGTCAAATAGACAAGTCACAGTGTTCAAAAATACACATGGCCTGCGCAAAATGGTATGAGAACCGAGATCGGTTCTTATATGCAGTCCATATCAATCATGCCAAGGGCGAAGGTGTATTTACTGTTCTTGACCAGACCGCCAAACATTACCTGAGCAATTATCAATTTGAAAAAGCACTGACTCTTATTGAATACGCTATTAAAGAGTCACCTAAAGCACAGATGGCGTATGCACTAAATATGAAAGGAAACTGCCTGTATTCGATGGGACGCATCAAAGAGAGTATTGAGGTTCTTGAGCAAGCGATTCATCACACAGAAAATGATTCTGAACGTGTTCAATACTATTTAGACCTCATTAACCCCTACCGTTTAACCGACAACTTTGTACAAGCGATGTCGATTTTAGACCAAGCCCAAGCCCTGTGCGAAAAGCTGACGTTAAATAAATCTTTGTGTGAAATTCACTCGATGAGAGGTAATATGCTGTTCCCCACTGGGCAGCTAGACGAATGTGAGAAAGAACATTTACTTGCATTAGATTACAGTCAACGAGCAAACTGTTTTCGCGCGAAAGCAAAATCGCTTGGCGGCCTCGGTGATTGTGCCTACGCACAAGGAAAAATGGCTCGCTCATACGAGCACTTAACCGAGTGTTTGCAACTGTGTGAAGAGCATCAGTTGCTTTCGATTGAAACTGCCAATCGCTACATGCTGGCAACAGTGATGATCTATCAACTGCAATCTGACGAAGCACTAAAACAGGCTCAGCATGCCTCGAATCTTGCCTATCTCACGGCAAACCGCCGAGCAGAAATTGTTTCTAGGCTTACGGCTGCATGGATCTTTCTCGACCGTAATGTCTTGGTGCAAGCTGAAAACGAAATCTCGACCGCTCTACAACTTTCAAAACAGCTTAATGCTCATCGATTTGTCGCTTTTCTTTTGGAGTCCAGTGCAAGATTGCACTGGTATCAGGGAAAAGAGGAGAAAGCCCTTTCGGACATCGACACGGCTCTAGATCTTGTTCATATCAATAAGCTACACAATTTTATTGGTCCTTGGCTCGTATCTACCAAGGCACTTATTTGTGGCGATGAATCAACGGCCCTCTCCGCTTTGCGCACTGGTGAGGCTTGGCTAGAATCTACCTGTGTTGGTCATAACTATTTACGCTTTTACCAACAAGGAATCCAAGTAGCGTGGCAGTATAAGCAGCCTACGCTACTTCGAAAATATCGCGATAAGCTGTCTAACTTCACCCAAGAAGATCCGCATCCATGGGGTGATTTTTATATTGAACAAGCGAATCTGATGCTTGCCTTACTCGACCAGTCCAGCTCCGTCTCTGAGTTGTTAAACTTCAATCAGGCCGCGCGTAAGCATCAACTGAATCAGGCTCAAATAAGTGTTGATGAGCTCGACCATTGGCTCTCCACATCTACTCAACCATGAAATATTCAATAAACGAAGAAAGTCGATTAATTGCACCGTCAAGTCATCGTGTTTACTCGATTTACCTCGTCAAACACAGATATTCGAAACCATCGAATATCTGTGTTTTGGCACAGTGTCATCGCTGATGAGATTTATGCTGGCGCAAGATCATTTTGCTCCACCTTAAAGTTCTCGATGCTAGGAACATGCTCAGGCAAAAGTAGAGTAACGCGTTGATTTGCTGCTTCAATCCATTTACCTGAACTATTTTTATATCGATAGAATGCCACGCCTGACTTCCAATCATCATTAAGTAGGAGGTTGAGCGTTACGTTATGAAGATCAGCTCCTAAAGGAGCAATGCCTAGATAAGGCTGGTAGCCCTGCAACGTCACCATGATATGACAATCACGCATCGTGCATTGATAGTTGAAACTACCATTGAGATCAGACACCACATTTAACGGTGGGTTAACGGCCTGAAAGATATGTCCTTTACCCACTATTGATTTGTCTTCGCTGGCCACGAGTAGATTAACATCGAAGCTCACTCCTCCAGGTAAGCCGTTACCAATTTGATAATGAGCAGTAAAAATTGCTTGTGATTCTTTTGAGTCCATTTTCATTGTGTTCTCCAACTGAATTTATTGTCGTTAGTGACCCATTCAATGTAGATAACACGTCATTCTGGTTCAGTATCAATTTAGGCTCAGATCTACTTGACTACATAAATTATCCACGGTCACGCAGATGCCGATCGTTCTTTTCATCAACCAGATATTGTTGCTCTCTCGCTGATGCTTTTGGCGATTTGTACAGAACAACTGATACCAAACTGATATGGTGAATGTATGCATTTGGTTTAATATTTGAACAACTATTCAATACATAAGCCAAATGGAAAAATAATGGAACATGAATGGATGCAGGGAACTAAAGAAAACCAAGTGGTAGAACAGCACCCTAACCCTCAAATACAACGCCTCGCTGTACTTAGCGCGTACTCAATCTCAGTCAATAATGCCAAACTGTTTATTCAGAAAATGGATAAGTGCGGTTTTCCTAAAGAACGATTACTGACACCTCTTGAAAACACGGTTTCACCGGTTCCCGGTTTGAACCAATATCAAGTCGAGTCACTCATCTTCAATACTCGCTATCAACACCAACCCTTTGTCATTGTCATGTGCGAAAGTACGCAAGAAGTTCAGCAAGCCTATCTAACAGCAACTCAATTCAATCTCCCGATTCGTGTTCGCTCAGGAGGGCATGATCACGCAGGTGAATGCAGTGGTGACAACGTCATTTTGATTGACGTGAGCAGAATTAAGACCTTCCAATTGTGTGACAATATTGCCACCATTGGTGCTGGCTATCGCTTCTATCAACTGACACCAAAACTTGCAGAGCATGATCGAATGATTGCACATGGAACCTGTGCCACAGTTGGGTTCACTGGCTATATTCAAGGCGGAGGATGGGGCCCTTGGACGCGAAAATACGGCATGTGTTGTGAGCACCTAGTGAGTGCAACCGTGGTATTGGGTGATGGTACGATCACAGAAGTCTCAGCAGAGTCCAACCCTCACCTATTTTGGGCACTAAGAGGCGGCGGAGGCATGAGCTATGGCATTGTTACCGAGCTACGCGTAAAAACATTCCCTTTACCCAAAGAGATCCACCGCTTCGAGCTTCAGTGGAACCTCTATCCAAAAATCAACGGTATGCTTCAGCCAATACCAACGCACCCTACCATAGATGTGCTAAAAAATTGGGAGCAGGCTATAAAAAGCCTCGATACGCCTAAACTTCTTGGCACCAACTTGCAAATTGATGCTCTGCCTGAATCATCTAACCACTGTGATATTGAAACCATCAGCCATCACTGCACCATGTATGGCTACTGGGAAGGAACAGAACAAGATCTTCACCAATTTATAGCCGTTCAATTTGGCGCTTGCTTCCCTGATTTAGTTCAAGTCTATGAAGCACATGGCACTGACTTTGACGGGAAGAAATACGATCACTCCCTGATGAGCACATGGGGGCGCGATTCTTTGTGTCAAAACGGTTCTCCTTTCCCTCCCGATTATGACGCCCCAGCACCTCACAAAATCACTTCGCGATTGGTGTCAGAGCGAGGTCTTAAACCAGAAGGCTATACTGCACTTTTGCAAAGCTTAACTTCACCTTTGATAAAGCCAGAAAACCGCGATCAAGGGCTATTTAGTTACGTAACCTTAGGGGCGATCACTGGCGGTTTTTATCATCACTCAGACGACCTTGAAGACATATCTTTCCCCTACCGCCAGTGTCAATATACAGTCCAATACCAAACCTGGTGGAATGAAGAGATAAAGCAAAAACTAGAACTACAAAATAACCCAGTACTTGTTGATGTAAACAGAGCCATGGACTGGATTGATAAAGCCAGAGAAGCTGATATACCGGGAACCTATGGTGCCTTCATCAGCTTTAAAGATCCGGCAATTCCGACAAGCGTTTATTTTGATCGAAGCTACCGCGACTTAATCGGTATAAAAGAAAAATACGCTAAGGATAAGTTTAATCACCTTAGAACTAATAAGACCATCATTTAACATCAATATGCATCTTAAAAAGCATATATTAACAGAACGTCATTTGGCCGTTCTATCACGTATAGAAATTAAAAAAGAGGAAAAATTATGACAACTAAGGGTTCATTTTACGTTAAAAATAACTCCAACGATAAAATCACCGGATATGTGAGATTTAAAGACTCTCCGGAAATGGAGGTTCATTTCGACTTGAATATTGGCGAACAATCTGAATCTGCTAGTTTTGAATCCGGTGCCGCTACCCATGACTCCTGGTATTACAGTTTCAAAAAGGCAGGTAAAACCTATACTGGGGACAAGTCCTGTGCATACTATGCAAAAGATGAAAATAAAGGCCCCGTCGTTGTAGAAATCTTTAATGATAATTTAAAAATATCTCCACCACTTAGCGGTTCTTGTGAGAAAACTTTATAGCTGCTCACCTGATTCATCACTTCGCCCGAGACAGTTGCACAACTTCTCGGGCAGTTTCACTTCTCAGCATTTAAATTGCAAATTACCTTCATTTTCAATCATATTCTAAATATTGTAATTTTTATTCCTTCACGTTAAATCATCAAGATATATAATAATTTCAATATAAAATCAGACAAAATGATATTAACAATATGTATCATGTGATTATAAGGTAAAGTAATATCTTTAGTTCATCTCTTTTATATCAATTTTAACTGATACTAAACTGCTACTGACGTTTTTTGATTGAATGCTTAACTTAATAGCATGCGCTTATCTCAATGGCTAAAACCATTATTAAAGCGCAATTCATCTATATCCACGTAATCTCTAAGCATTTGATTCAGAGGGTTTCTTGGATATTCATCATTCAAGATAAACAACGGAAAGCATGGCTATGTGTACAGATGTTAATATCAATTATGGTTGCAACAACCAAACCTTATCCGCTAGAACCATGGAGTTTGCAGTTAACCTTCAGACCGAGATTTGGTTTAGAGCCCAACAAACTTACCAAATTACGACCTTTACTTCCGACGGAAAAGCCGACCGTGTTTTCAATGGTCAGCCGCCAAAACTTCACAGTAAAGAATGTGAGTTTCGAGCAAATTGGCAGGGAGAGTTGAGCTTCATACACTGCAATGCCATTACCCGGTATAATAACCCTCTTTTAACAGCTGATGGCATTAATGAATCTGGCCTTTCTGTTGGGTCACTGTACTTGCCCATTCTCAATCAAAATGTATCGACCTCTCACATCCCTGATGATGCCTTTGCATTAGGCAGCGGCCTGTTTGGTACTTTTATCTTGTCTACGTTTAATACTGTGGACGAGATGGTGACCTACTTCACCACCCACCCCGTTTACGTGTTTAACTCGACTATTTCAACTGGTGAAACAGAGAGTGACAACATGGCTTTGGACCAGCATTTCGTGATTCACGATGCAAATAATGACAGTGCCGTCATTGAGTTTCTTAACGGTAATATGCATATCTATCGAGCATTCAAAGAAAGCGATATGTTCAGCAAAGAGGAAAATCAGCAAGCACGCTATCAATGTACCGAATACGACTTTGATGATTATAAAGTGGTTGTGGACCACTCCTACGTTGGAGTAATGACTAACTGCCCAAATTACCATTGGCATGTCAATCACCTCTCTTATTTTTCCAATTTGCGCAACTACAACCCAGAACCGAACAATGAAGCAACCATGCAACGTCATGTCCAAGTGCCTGGCCCACTTCAATCAATCAATCAATGGCGCTGGCTTGATGGGTCTACCCGCCGACCCAACACCGCCGTCTCGATTTGTACAAACCTATGCAATTAAGCAGTTAAGCGAACAACCAACTAACTTCGACGAAGCCTTCTCACTCGGACAAAAGCTACTTAATCGCGTTGATATACCTTTGGGCATCATGGCGAATGAGTTTGAGACATCCGATAACCCTGAAGTCTTTTTTAGTGATATTACCCAATGGAGCGTTATTAGACATAACAGTCATCAATCACCCGCGTTCTATCTGCGTACTTACGGAGACATGACTTGGCGAGTCGCTAATGTCAAAGACTATATTGGGTTAAATAGAGACTGTCAGATTTCAAGCGTTTTACAGCTCATGCCAGTTACAACATCATTACCGTTTGAACAAGTCGAATCTCGACCAACTATTAAAATCGCTTAGAGTTAATTTTGAAGCGCAAACAAATGGGAAGCAAAAAGCCAGAGTAAGAAATCAATCTCACTCTGGCTCATAGCTGCATATAGTATAGTTTTATCTGCTATAGATATAACGTATGGTTGCTTTTACACTTGTTACATTCAGTCGATTTACTCTTTACCGAACACGTTGTTCTCTTGTTCTTGAACGCGGATGAATGTAGTACGCTTGGTTAGCTCTTTAAGCTTTGCTGCACCTACGTATGTACATGTTGAGCGAACGCCTCCAAGGATGTCTTGAATAGTGCCGTGAACGCTACCACGGTATGGCAATAATACGGTTTTACCTTCAGCGGCACGGTAGCCAGCGACACCACCTGAGTGCTTATCCATCGCGCTCTTCGACGACATGCCATAGAATTTCATGAACTTCTCGCCGTCTTTCTCGATCACTTCGCCGCCTGACTCTTCGTGACCCGCTAGCATCCCACCTAGCATTACGAAGTCCGCGCCACCACCGAATGCTTTCGCTACGTCACCCGCACAAGAACAGCCACCGTCACCGACGATCATGCCACCAAGGCCGTGCGCTGCATCACCACACTCGATGATTGCAGAAAGCTGCGGGTAACCAACACCCGTTTTTACACGAGTTGTACATACAGAGCCTGGGCCGATACCCACTTTAACGATGTCTGCACCAGCTAGGATTAGCTCTTCACACATATCACCAGTAACCACGTTGCCTGCAGAAATGACCTTGTCTGGGAACTCAGCTCGCACGCGTTCAACATACTCGACCAAATGCTCTGAGTAACCATTTGCAATGTCGATACAAATGAAAATAAATTCATCTGAAAGCGCCATGATGTCTTTGGTTTTTTGGAAGTCTGCGTCAGATGTTCCCGTAGACACCATAACGTTATTCATGGTTACTTTATCTGCTGATTTAGCAAACTCAGCCCAATCTTCTACCGTGTAATGTTTGTGAACAGCGGTCATTACACCATGCTCAGCTAGGGCTTTAGCCATTGCAAAGCTACCAACCGAATCCATGTTTGCTGCGATTACTGGCACACCAGACCATTGACGACCACTATGCTTGAATGTAAAATCGCGGGTTAAATTTACTTGAGAACGGCTCTTAAGGGTAGAACGTTTCGGGCGAAACAGTACATCTTTAAAACCTAACTTAAGTTCTTGTTCGATACGCATTGTGTAATTCCTTGATTCATATGTATATGTGTCATTTCAGAGTGCGTAGTGATTTCGTTGGCAGACGAGTTCACTGTTCTTCGGACACAAAAAAACCGGAGCGTTGGCAGACGCTCCGGTTTTCAGCATTATAGGCTGTGATTTATTTCCTACAAGTCTGATATTTGAATTTTTTTTGTGATACCATCTTGAAAATCGCATATCAAAAACGCTCCCCAAGTCACCAAAACCTCTTATTATTTATAACTATCAACAACTTGAGAAAGCACCTAAGTTAACCCATTGCGCAAACCTTTGCGTCATATCTTAAAAATTAAAACGCATCACCTCTCAAATCTGCCTAAAACTCAATCACCTAATACTAAGATGCCCTGCTAATTCGTAAAAAAGTACTCAAAAAAATCGACCAATTTTCTCAGCAATGCATGAAATCTAATTAATTTCGATAGAGCTCTTGGGTGATAGCGGTACGAAGAGTGCTAACGACATCACTTGCCAAAAGACCAATTTGACCATTCTGACTCACGTTTATATCAGCAGCATGACTGTGAAGTACCACACCTAAACGTGCGGCAACAGAAATTGGTAAACCTTTGGCTAGTAATGCACCAATGACTCCAGATAACACATCTCCCATTCCCCCCGTCGCCATTCCGGCGTTACCCGCTAGACAGACGTACATTCTCGTTCCATCGTAAATAAGCGTCCCCGCGCCTTTTAAAACCACTACACCGCCATAACGCTCTTGCAGTTGTCTTGCAGCAGAGTATCGGTCACTTTCTACTTGTTGAATGGTTACATTTAGTAGTCGAGCTGCCTCTCCAGGATGCGGCGTGATCACTCGATGGTTGTCGCACACCAGAGTGCCATCGCATCGCTGGCTCAGCATCGCTAGAATATTGAGGCCATCAGCATCAACAACTTTAGGTTTCTGCTCTTGAGCCAGATATTGATAGGCTTGATAAGCCCACTCATCATCTCCAAAGCCAGGACCAAACACTAATACGTCAGCCCAGCGAATGCGTTTAGTTAAGTCGTTCTCAGTATCCCTGAGCAAGTCAGCGGTGATGCTCTGGCTCATTACTTCTGGGCAACCAACCTGCAATGGAATAAGGCTACTCGTGTGAGTAATTGCGGCAGTTAAACCCGCTCCGGCTCTAATCGCTGCGGAGGAACATAAACGAATCGCCCCAGACATCCCTTGGTTGCCACCAACACAAAGCAACTTCCCGTTGTCACCTTTATGGACCGTTGGATTTGGCTTAGGCATTAATCTTGAAACAACCTGATGATCAATACCTAATGCACTTTCTACTTCGATAGTATCAAACTCGGTATTGACGCCTAAACCGCAAAAGTAGAGCTCACCGACTCGATCTCTCGCTTGTCCAGTGCATAAGCCTTGCTTAACCCCAATGAAGGTTACAGTATGCTCGGCACGAATAGCATCACCTAAAACTGCACCTGTATTTGCACAAAGCCCAGAAGGAACGTCGACTGCAATCACAGGGGTATGAATTTGATTAATTTGGTCAATATAGCGACGATACTCCGAACGAACCTCACCGCTTAAACCAGTGCCTAACATGGCATCAATGATCACATCTGCTTCTAGCAATGC
The DNA here is from genome assembly GCF_033339475.1 of Vibrio sp. 2304. NCBI lineage: Bacteria > Pseudomonadati > Pseudomonadota > Gammaproteobacteria > Vibrionales > Vibrionaceae > Vibrio > Vibrio sp. 2304. Next base: position 179,555 of record NZ_JAWOUQ010000003.1, read on the forward strand.
GGTATTCCATTCATCCCAATCATTGTTAACACCGTCGATTGACTGCCAATCTTGGCATGCGCGCAAAGCATCACCTTTTAGCACAGATACATCACCAATTTGGAAAACATGTACATTGAGTTGAGCTTGTTTCGCAAGAGATGCAAATACGTAACCATCGCCACCGTTATTCCCTTTACCGCAAATCACTAGGATATTTTTTGATTTAGGATACAAATGTAAAAAGCGCTCATACACGGCCATACCAGCGCGTTGCATTAAGCTATACATAGAAACACCAGCCATTTGCGCAGCCAGTGTTTCACCGTTTTTTACTTGCTCTGCGGTGTAGAGTTTTAGGGCGAGATTAAAGTCCATGTTCACGTTCTACGCATTGGGAAACACAGTTATAAGTATACAAAAAAGCCAAGGCGGACCTTGGCTTTTGAGAAAGTTTTTTATCGCTATTGATTCTGAGACATCAGAGCTTCAGCCGTCGCGTCTTGTATAGACAAAAACAACGAGTTGATTTTTCCAGTCGGTGTGCGCATTGGGTTCAACGTAACATTCTGGTACATAAACTCCGCTTGCTGCGTGACTGGTCGAACATTGCGACAGCAGAATAAGTAAGGTCGTTGTCGCCATGTGATGAAGCTGCGGCAGCCTAGGTCATACACTGGTTTTGTTTTTAATTTAAACCACTCCTGTGGGATTTCAGGGAAGATATCAAATATAGAACGACCAATCGCATCATGAGACTGCAAACCACTGTGATGAGTCATAAACCCATTCCAGACCTGTACATTGTAATCTCGATCAATGACCACTAAGCCCATATCGACGTTTTGTACCATATCCACCATCCAATGGAATTGTTCAAACTCTGCTGGCATATTCAACATTAGAACTCCTCCATTAGATAAGACAGTTTGTTATCAAGCAACGGCAAGGATTCATCCACAAACATAAACAACAAGTCACAACGAATCGACGTTCCTTCAATGTTGTAGCTCACTTCGAATGTCATCGTGCGGCTGAATGCTCCAGTTGTAGATTCAATGATCGAGTCAATTGAGATATGCTGACCAAGGAGTACTGGTGGACTTTGGAAGAATCGGACTTCAGACTGCTCGCCTAAACCATTTAAGAACGACCCCACCAAAATATTAGAAATATCCATTAGCAGCTCAAGCTCTTCTAGCTCTTCGCTGTCTGCTGGTACTTTCATCAACTTTTTGAGATCAGATACGCTCGAATCACTCAAAATCACTAGCGCTTCGCCAGCAATACCTTCGCCACAAAATCCCTGACAAACGCCCGATACGTTGTCATGCGACGCCAAGTCGCGTAGCGCCATGTGAAGTTCGCTCACTTCAAAGATATTGACGTTCGGCAGAGGTAGTTGCACAAACACGTCAAAGTGACGCGCCAACGCATCGGCTGCTCGACCAATTGAAACGTTAGCCACTTCCATGTAAATATCGCGACGACGTAAAATCGGTAACTCAATAGAGACAGGCGTGATAATTTGAGGGCAAGGTTCTGGCTCGACCAACTCTTTAAGCGCCTTCTTGAGTTCATCTTTGGCGATCGGTTTTTGAATAAACGCTTTTGCACCCAGTGCGAACACACGCTCTTTCGCTTTAGGTTGGATATCCCCCGACACAACAACCACCGGAGTTTTATCCCCCAACCGTTGCATGTGCTCTAGTGTTTCAAAGCCATCCATTTCTGGCATGGTCAAATCAAGAAACATCAATTTAAACTCGTTTTTTTCGAGTTCTTCTAGCGCGTTTTTTCCGTGGATAGCAAACGTAATATCGGCATTCAATGTGGCTGGTAGTGATCTCGCCATCTGTTTGCGTGCTAACGCTGAATCATCACAGATGAGTACGGGAAAAGACATTCAATCACCTTTTTATATTCCACAATCTGCGCCGGAGTCTAACAGATTGTTACAGCATGTAATACGAGAAAACTGACGAGTTTTTTATTTCTTTATTATTCAATAAGCATACGCAATATGAATGAATGAGTGAACAAAATGACTAAAAAGCAAGCATCACATTCGCTGTTTAGTGACATAAAACAAACATGGGTAAAACTCCTCCACCCAAAGTAAGCAAAAAGTTGCATCTAACATCCAAAGCCCATTTTTGCTCGAATTTCATTCTTTCCATTTCCATAATGGGTAAACTGTAACGCGCGAAAACTAAAAAGGCACCCTGCTAGAGGATGCCTTTAATAATAATTTCATCGATCAGATATCAATTCTATGGCACACCATGACCTTTAGAAGCCACCCATACGCGATACCATTGCTCTCGAGTAAGTTCGATATTCAATGCATTAACTGCAGTTTGCACACGCTCGATTTTACCAGAGCCAATGATTGGAATAGGGTTAGATGGCAAACGACGTACCCAGGCATAAATTACTTGGTCAATACTCGCTGCGCCCACTTCTTCACGAATTGCTTCTAATTCGTTACGGACACGAACAGCTTGCTCACTGTCACCACTAAAAATTGAACCACCACCGAGGCAAGACCAAGCCATTGGTCGCGTGCGCAACATTTGCATTTGATCAAGCGTTCCATCGTGTGCAACCTCAAAGTTAAGTGGGTTGATTTCCACTTGGTTAGTAACCAACGGCTTACCTAAGCGAGATTGCAGCAGTTCAAACTGGCGTGGAGTGAAGTTAGACACGCCAAAGTGCTTCACTTTGCCGACTTTGTGAAGCTCAGAAAATGCTTCTGCAACCTCGTCTGCATCCATTAACACGTCAGGACGATGAATTAAAAGTACGTCGATTTCATCCACATTCAAACGTTCTAGCGAGTTATTCACCGATTGGTAGATATGTGCTGAGCTCGTGTCGTAGTGATTGATCTTACGCTCTGGCGTTTTATCGCCACACAAATTGATGTCGCATTTCGTCACGATCTGAATTTGCTCACGAACACTCTTGTCTAAAGCTAGCGCTTCACCAAACAACTTCTCACACTCGTAATTACCGTATATGTCGGCGTGATCGACCGTGGTAATGCCTAACTCAATATGTTGCTTAAGAAATGACAAACGCTCTTGAGCCGTCATTCCCCACTCAACTGCACGCCAATATCCTTGAACCAGCTCTGAGAACTCTGGGCCTTTTGGTGCAGTTACTACTTTTGCAACCATGGATTTTCTCCTTCAATTGATCTGCATTCATCGTAGTCTTGTTTTCGTACCGGCTCAACGGGTAAACTTTCGCAATTCGAACTGGAGTACGAAATATGTCTTTTGCCCAACGCCTAGCCACCCTGATCGGAGAAGAAAGCATCAGCGGGTTCGCACGACGCGTCGATGTGTCTGAAGCTTTAATACGCAAATACCTTAAAGGCAGTGAACCTAGCCTAACTAAAGCAAATCAAATTGCAATGCGCGCCAATTGCTCTCTCGAATGGTTAGCAACGGGATGCGGTTATTTATATCGCCGTGCTGAAGTCGTGGATATGGATGCGTACAAACTTGCCTTTCAACACGTTATGAATCAGCCGTTGTCAGACGATGCAGAAGAGCTACACCGCAAGCTAATTGCAGGATATCAATACCTGCGCGCTCACAAAAAATCGGATGGTTTTTTGGATGAATCAGCAATGGCGACCTTCCTATCTCTCCATAAAGAATCTAAAAACGAGTCACTTTGACCTCGATAATTTCGCCATCACTGCGCAAGTCCACATTTAAGGACGGTGATGGCGTCAGAAACTCGTCCGGTTTTACCCAAAGCAAACTTCGAATCGCTTCTTGCGGATAGCGGTTCATCAACAAAATAACTTCTTTATCGACAAGTTCGGAAGATTTCTTTTCCAGAGCTTCAACGACATCATAGTGTTCTTGTCCGATAGTAACTCTGCGTAAAACTAACCCATCCTTTCTTAAGTTGAGGAGTAAGTCATTCAGACGCTGCCACTCGTATTCAGTGAGAAACGAGAACTGAGCTCTTTCTCTTCTCAAAATCACTTCGCCATACAAGTGCTGCTGGTAGTACGAAAAATCATCCAAACAAAATGCGCTGATAAACGTTGAGTTGTCCCGCAACTGCACTTCGCAACCATACCAGCTTCCACTTTTTTCTATACGTTCTTTTAGATTGGAATATGGCATTGCTGACAACGTGTCTTGCCACCAGTTCGGCGTTGAAAGTGCCGGAAACGTTACCGAACAACAACATAAAGAAAGTAAGAGTCGAAGATAAAAGCGCATGCACTGCTCTAGTTGGTTGACATCGAACCAAGACATTACTAACTGCAAGAAAATGTTCAAGAGAAAAATAGTGGCAGGTGGTGATGAAAGTTATAACGCAGAAATTAAGAAGGCGCACATGTGCGTGCGCCTCTACCTCGTTACTCAATCGTGAGTGTGCGAATCGGCGATGTCTATTGATGCATCCCGAACATAAAACGAGGACTTACCGTAGGGTTTGAATCCATCCAAATTGTGTGTAAAACCTCACATCCCTCCTTCTGAAGCAGTCATGTTGCTTTACATTTAAAGCATGGTTCATTTTTCTCAAAAAACAAGTTTTTTATCCTAAATTATGAGAGCAATAGCACAATCTGAGTGAATGAATAATATCGCGACACTTCAAACACTCAATAGTGAAAAGCTAAATTGCATCTTTATTGATTAGGTCTAGACTCTGCGAAGCGTATACTTTCTTTCGTCCCTTCCCCCAGCAACAGGAGAGCTTGTTAATGACCAAACGCGAGAGAATTGTGAAATCTGTGTTGGCGCACGTACCGAAAGATGCGATTAACCAGTTTGTCTCTCGAGGGTCAACACCATTTTCTGTTCTCATTATGGCCGCCATTGTGGGTACGTTGGCTGGTTTTGTCGGTACGTATTTCGAGCTTGCCGTTCATTTCGTTTCTGAAACACGAACAGAATGGTTAAGAAGCGAAATTGGTAATGTTCTACCGTTGTGGCTGGCAGCGGTTCTCATTAGCGCACTTTTAGCTTTTATTGGCTATTTTCTTGTGCACCGCTTTGCGCCAGAAGCGGCAGGTTCTGGTATTCCTGAAATCGAAGGGGCAATGGATAATATTCGTCCAGTGCGCTGGTGGCGCGTGCTACCAGTAAAATTCTTCGGCGGCATGGGCGCACTTGGCTCTGGTATGGTGCTTGGTCGTGAAGGCCCAACCGTTCAAATGGGTGGTGCTGTAGGTCGAATGGTGACCGATATATTCCGCGTAAAGGATGACGATACCCGCCACTCCCTGCTCGCTTCTGGTGCTGCGGGCGGTTTGGCTGCGGCCTTTAATGCCCCACTCGCAGGCATTATGTTCGTTGTGGAGGAAATGCGACCTCAGTTTCGCTACTCTTTGATCTCAATTCGCGCAGTGATCATTTCTGCCATTATGGCGAACATAGTGTTTCGCGCCATCAACGGGCAAGACGCCGTTATCACTATGCCGCAATACCAGTCGCCAGAGCTTCAAACCCTATGGCTGTTTTTATTGCTTGGCGCATTGTTTGGCGTGTTTGGCGTGATCTTCAATAAACTGATTACCGTGGCACAAGACAGTTTTGTCGCAATTCACAAAAACGATCGTAAGCGCTACTTGATTGTGGGTTCGCTACTGGGAGGCGTGTTTGGTTTGCTTCTTTTGTACGTACCCCAACTAACTGGTGGTGGTATCGGCCTTATTCCTGACATTACTAACGGTAACTACTCGGTATCCATTTTAGTTTTGCTTTTCTTTGGTCGTGTAATTACAACCCTGCTCTGTTTTGGTTCTGGTGCGCCGGGAGGCATCTTTGCACCTATGCTTGCTCTGGGAACCTTATTTGGCTATGCGTTCGGAGCAAGTGCTGATGTCTTGCTCCCTGCGCTTGATATCGAGCCTGGTGTATTTGCGATTGCGGGCATGGGTGCCCTGTTTGCTGCGACGGTACGTGCACCGATTACAGGTATTCTGTTAGTGATTGAAATGACGAATAACTACTACTTAATCCTGCCATTGATCATTACTTGTTTGGGCGCTGTGATTATTGCTCAATTGTTGGGTGGACAACCTATTTACAGCCAGTTGCTGCATCGCACAATCAAAAACGAAAAGTTACGCCAGCAGGATCTACCGGAGAATCAATCAACATAACATTCTCTTTGTTATCACTTCGCTCCAGACTATCGAAGGGTTTGGAGCGATAAACTCTGCATTTTTACATCTTTTCCCAAATATTCGATACCAAACTCACAAAATTATCATTCCCTGATATTTGCTCACCACCTTTCATGAGAAACCCCTCTCCATACTTGTTAGTATTCGCTACTTAAATAGAGCATTTCATCCAAATCGTCATGTTTCGTTTCATTCAGGCAAAAATCAAATGGAGTAGATTTGAACTGGAGAAGACTTGTGCAGTTTTATAGTGTCCCGCCGTCTCAAGCCGCGTTGGCACTAGGTATGATAGGTTTAGGGCAAGCTTGGGCACTCTATGTTCCTGAGATTGGTGAACCGATACGCCCATTTTTGGCGTCACTCGGCGCACTTTTACTCGCCCCTGTACTCATAAAATATGCCGCGAATCCACGATTATTCATGGTCGACATTCGTCACCCGCTGAGTGGTAGTTTAATGGCACCAATGAGTATGGCGTTACTGATCCTTGCAGATTATCTTGCCGCTGTAGCGCCTATCATCGCTTATCCACTTTGGTTTATGGCGCTTTTGCTGCATTTTACTATGATGGTGCTGTTTTTTAGCTTTCAGCTAATGAACTTCAAAATGTCCAATATCGTACCGAGTTGGTTTCTTTATCCGGTGGGGCTGATCAGTAGTTCACTAGCCGGTTCTCAACTAGGTCACAACTTATTCTCCGAAACGCTAGCGATGATGTGCATCGGCATTTATTTCTTCATGCTGCCACTCGTGTTGTATCGTTTGGTGTTTTTCGGCTCTCTACCAAGGCGAGCAAGACCAACCCTCGCGATTATGGCCGCGCCGGTAAACTTGTCATTAGCAGCATACTTGGTGAACTTTCCCTTACCTGATCCGATACTGACAGGCGCATTGGCCGGGATCGCCATCACTATGACTTTATTGATCTACTTATGTTACTTCCGCTTACTTCGCTTGAAGTTTCAACCTTCTATCGCGGCAGTAACCTTTCCTTCCGTGATCAGCGCTATCGCAATGCATCGCTTAACCTCTTTTTTTGCCGAATCGCACCCTCACTGGCACTGGCTACACGACTTTGGTTTTCTAGAGCTCAGTATCGCGACTGTATTGGTTGTTTGGGTATCGGCAGGTTACGTCAAAATGTATTGGCCAGAAATCATGAAGTCATTTTCTAAACAAGCATAAAAAAAGGATGGCGTTTGCCATCCTCTTAGAATAGTACTTGGTTACCTAGCGTAAACCGTGCAGAAATTCGGCACGCGTTGCTGGGTTGCTTTTGAAGATACCGCCCAATGCTGTTGTCGTCGTTTCGCTGGTTGCATCCATCACACCGCGAGATTTCACACAGTAGTGTGTTGCGTCAATCGTCACTGCCACATCATCGGACTCAAGCAACGTTTGAAGTGCAACAAGAATCTGCTGAGTCATACGCTCTTGAACTTGTGGACGCTGGGCAAAGAAGCGAACGATACGGTTGATCTTTGATAGGCCAATGATCTTGCCACGTGGAATGTAAGCCACTGCAGCCTTGCCATCAATGGTCACAAGGTGGTGTTCACAAGTGCTGGTCACCGTGATGTCCTTCACGCGAACCATCTCGCTCACGTTCATCTTGTTCTCAATCACCGTGATTTTAGGAAAGTTGGAGTAATCCAGACCAGAGAAGATTTCGTCAACGTACATCTTAGCAATGCGGTGAGGGGTTTCTTCTAGGCTATCGTCAGTGAGGTCAAGTTGAAGTAGACCTAAGATCTCACGCATGTGGTGTTCGATCTTCTCTTTCTTCTCTTCACGACTTACGTTGTTTGGACGCATTGGCGTTTCCAAACCGCGTTGCTCTAGCGCTTCTTTTACTAACTTCGCTGACTCGCTAAGACCTGACATTCCACTTCCTCTTTTGTTTTACTTCAGCCTTCGTACAAACCCAATCAAAATTGCATTCATACTTTTCGCTTTGAGTTGCTCAGTTCGTGTCTTTACACCAAGTCACATCAGATGAAGGTACTGAGCTGATTTTCTTGAGCTCCGCAGGTTTTTTACCCCTTTTGGATGGCTGACAAGGATACTCGGATTTTTGAATAATTACACCCATATTTTATAGGTGGACATTCTTACTCAGTCCCCTTTTATGGTAAAGTTGCCACAAAACAAAAGAACACAGGATTTTCTCAATGGGCTGCTGCGACGCACCTGGCTTGATGCCAATTGAAGAAGCGATGGACAAAATGTTATCGCGAATCAAACCTATCCAAACAACGCTTTCTCTTCCACTTGCTGAAGCACTCGGTTTTGTACTGGCAGAAGATATCTTGTCTCCTATCCACGTACCGCCATTCGATAACTCAGCAATGGATGGCTACGCTATTCGCATTCAAGATCTTGAGTCATCTTCTGTATTGCCTCTGGCAGGTAAATCATTTGCAGGACAACCTTTTGAAGGTGAATGGCCTCAAGGTACCTGTGTTCGCATCATGACTGGCGCAAAAATCCCACAGGGTTGTGATACCGTTATCATGCAAGAAAACACAGAAGTGACGGATGCTGGCATTCAGTTCAATCAAACTGACGTGAAGCCGCAAAACAACATCCGCCCAACAGGTGACGACATCAAGCAAGGCGACATCGTATTGGCAAAAGGTGCACGTTTAACACCTCGCGATATTCCGATGATTGCGTCTCTTGGTGTGAGCCATGTGACAGTAGTACGTAAGCCAAAAGTTGCTTTCTTCTCTACTGGCGATGAGCTTAAACCACTGGGCGAATCATTAGACGAAGGTCAGATCTACGACAGCAACCGTTACGGTATTAAACCGCTTATTGAAAACTTCGGTTGTGAAGCCGTTGATCTTGGCATTATTCCAGATTGCCCAGAGACTCTGAAAGCGACCTTTGAACAAGCGCAAACATTGGCTGATGTGGTTGTTACATCTGGTGGAGTTAGCGTCGGCGAAGCGGATTACACCAAAGACATTCTTGAAGAACTTGGTGAAATCGGTTTCTGGAAGCTAGCAATCAAGCCGGGTAAACCTTTCGCGTTTGGTAAGCTAAGTACAGCTTGGTTCTGTGGTCTACCAGGTAACCCGGTTTCTGCAGTTCTTACTATGTACGTGCTTGTTCAACCAATGCTGGCAAAACTTGCAGGCCATACAGAATGGAAAGCACCCGAATCTATTCCAGCAACAACCAAAACCGCCTTTAAGAAAGCGCCAGGTCGTACCGATTACCAACGTGGTATCTATACATTGGAAGATGGCAAGTTTGTCGTTGAAACAACCGGTAACCAAAGCTCTGGCGCATTCCGCTCAATGAGCCTAGCGAACTGTTTTGTTGTATTGGAACGTGAACGCGGCCGAGTTGAAGTGGGCGAAACGGTTCAGATTCAACTATTCAACTCAACCCTTTACTAGGAAGACGTTGTGGATATTCTTTCCGATCAGGAAATGTTGCGTTACAACCGCCAAATCATTCTTCGTCAGTTTGACTTTGAAGGACAAGAAGCACTCAAACAAGCATCGGTATTGATGCTTGGTGCTGGCGGTTTAGGCTGTGCATCGAGCCAATATTTGGCGACGGCTGGTGTCGGTAAAATCACGCTGATTGATGATGATATCGTCGAGCTGTCTAACCTTCAGCGCCAAGTGCTGCACCACGATGCGGATATTGGTCGTAAGAAGGTAGAGTCGGCGGCCGATGCGCTACGCGAGCTTAACCCGCACATTATCGTAGATACCATCGCAAAACGTCTTGATGATACAGCGTTAGAGAGCCTGATTAAGCAGCACACTATTGTTGTCGATGCATCAGATAACGTCGATACGCGCAATCAACTTAACCGCCTATGTTTTGCGACCAAAACACCGCTAATTTCAGGCGCGGCCATTCGTATGGAAGGCCAAGTGAGTGTGTTTACTTACGACGACCCAACACAACCATGTTACCAGTGCTTGAGTGCCCTTTTTGGCAATGGCGCGTTAAGCTGTGTCGAAGCCGGAGTCATGGCGCCTGTTGTGGGTATTGTTGGCGCAGTGCAAGCGATGGAAGCGATTAAAGTGATTGCTGATTACGGCCAACCAAAGAAAGGAAAAATTCTGATTTTGGATGCGCTCAGCATGTCTTGGCGAGAAATGAATCTGATGAAAATGCCCTCCTGTCCGGTTTGTAGTTAGTTCTATACCTCTAATCATTCCCAAAAAGCCCAACTCGATGTTGGGCTTTTTCTCATTTTGACAATCAGATTTACAACCCTTCTTCTTACAAATCTTAGCTCTATAAAATTCAACAACTTAAAAGTTGGCACATTCCTTTCATTGCATATATCACGAACCAATGAGAGGGCGAATTATGAAAAGGACATCACTACTACTTGGGTCTCTAATAGCGAGCGCTTACGCACAAGCGGCGCCATTTGATACGTGCCCAAGCCAAGCATACCTATTCCAATCAACCCCGGTTCAAATCTATGGCGTCAATTTGGTTACAGGCTCTACGACTCTTTTAGAGGACGACACAGGTTTGGCTTCGGGCATCAACGGTGTAGGCTTTAACTTCACTGACCGTTATATCTACGGCTACGACACCACAAACAAAAAGATTGTTCGTCTTGGTCAAGACTTCCAAGCAGAGACACTTAATGTTTCGGGTCTTCCTACCGACCACACGTTTTACGTAGGTGACGTTTACAACCACGTCTACTACTTGTACCGCAAAGGCAAAGGACTTTTCTCCATTGACCTTTCTCCGCTCGATTCTGATCCAAATGCGACATTGAGCATCGTGAAAATCAGCTCAACAGCGACTGTGAACCTAACCGACTTTGCATTCCATCCAGGTGATGGCTCCCTTTACGGCATCGACAACAACTCTGGTTTGCTATATCAGTTCAACCCATCAAATGGTAGCGCAACTGCGATAGGTGACACAGGTGAGAAAGGCACATTTGGTGCTGGCTACTTCGATGTAAACGGCAACTACTATGTGTCACGTAACCAAGATGGCAAAATCTATCGCGTTGACCTTTCGGAAGGTAACGCAGCCAATATCGCAGCAGGTATCGTTCCTGCGGTTGAGTTTGTATCCAACGGTCCAAGCTCAAGCCAAAATGACGGTGCACGTTGTGCAAATGCTCCGGTGATTAACGAAGACGAGCCAATTGATTTCGGTGATGCTCCAGACAGCTACCACACAACACTTGCGTCAAACGGTCCTCGTCACGAAGTGGACGGTGTAACTTGGCTTGGTTCCGTCGCTCCAGATGGTGATGCCGACGGTCAAGCAAACGACAACTCTGTGGGCACAGCCGATGAAGATGGTGTTGGTTTTGTATCCGCACTTGATCCAGGCTTAAGCTCAATTGTGAATGTGACAGCTTCTACTTCTGGCTACCTATCAGCATGGTTTGACTGGAACCGCGATGGTGACTTTGATGATGAAGGCGAACAGGTCTTTACTGACCAATTACTGTCTGCGGGTAATAATCCCCTACCGTTTGTCGTTTCAACCGCTGCAACGGAAGGTTCAAGCTGGAGTCGATTCCGCTTTAGCCAACAAACCGGATTAAACTACGATGGTGGTTCGACATCTGGTGAGGTGGAAGATTACCCAATTACCATCACTGGTAATGGCTACTCAGTGGAATATTTCCCGAGTGCAGAAGATTACGCCACCGTGGCTTATGAAGATAATTGGCCATACACCGCAGACTACGACATGAACGATGTGGTCGTGAAATTCCGCATCACTGAAACCAGTCTTGCTGGTCATGTTGAGAATATTCAGATTACTGGCGACCTAGCGGCTTACGGCGCAAGTTACAAAAATGGCTTCGCAATCCGACTACCGGGTGTATTGAGAAGCTCGATTGAAAACGGATTAACGACGCTATCCTTCAATGGTGTAGAGCAAGCATCCAATGGCTTGGAAAGCATTTCTGATGAAGCCATTTTCATCATCAGTGAAGACTTAAGCACACACGCGGCGAGCAGCTGTAGCTACTTCCGTACCGAGTCTGGCTGTGATGATAACGTTTCACTCACCTTTACCTTGAATGTGTACTTCACTGAAGGATCTGACCGTTCAGCCATTCAAGCCATGCCATACGACCCGTTCATCTTTGCAACACCGGGCACTTACCATGGCGATGGTATTACCTTCCAGCCAGGTCGTAAATGGGAAGTTCACTTAGCAGACCAAGCACCAACTGAACAGTTTGATGACCAAAACCTCTTCGGTGTCGGCGTCGATGCAAGTGACCCAGCACAAGGTGTGTACTTCAAAACAGCAAACAACTTACCTTGGGCACTGTTGATAGTAGAAGATTGGGATTGGCCGCTAGAGCGTGTAGACATGGTCGATGCATACCCTCAATTCCAAACTTGGGCTGAGTCTGGTGGCGAACTAAGCACAGATTGGCACACCGCTCCAACACCTAACAAATGCTACATTCCATAGGGAGATAACATTATGAAAGCACTTATCACAATCATCATGGGATTAGCACTAACAGCTTGTGGCGGAGGCGGTGGCGGCGGAGGTGGTAACAGTACACCACCTTCACCAACCCAAACCACCATTGCAGAGGAAGAGACTACCCAACAGGAAGAAACAACTGAAGAAGAGACAACGGTAACAGTGGAAGATGCAACCATGCAGGATCTAGTAGTACCAGATGGCTTTAGCTACAACCCAGTGACGGAAGGTACGCTCAATGTAGACATCAGTGGTTTCTCTTCACAACGAGCACACCTAAGCGTGTACAAAGAGTTTGTCGAGAACAGTTCAGGTAACTACGATGCAAAATACCCAAGCAAAGTCGCATCGGTTCCACTCAACAATGGTACAGCAAATGTCGACTTTAATGTTTCTGATAGCCAAGGTAGCCTACTTGTTGAAATTTGGTTCTATGACGGTAGTGACCCAATTCAGCAAGTGATTACTTCTGGAGACAACACTTGGACCATGTAACTGGGTAAATCGAAAGCTGTCTTTCAGAACAAATCTTCAATCTTTAACTTAAAAATCGCATCGTTCTTTTGAACATGCGATTTTTTTGTTGTAAAACAGTAAGATTATCCACCTAGCAAACTAAAGACAATGCAAGCACTGATTAGTACTGATGAACTCAATAGCCTTCTCGGCCAACCTAACGTCAAGCTCCTCGACGCTAGTATTGCGTTTCAAATCCCTTCTGAAGGCAAAAAGATTCAAGATAAGTGGATTCCAAATACTTTACGCTTTGATTACGACAATGACTTTTGCTTACCCGGTTCTTCTCTGCCGCATATGATGCCAACAGAAGAAGGCTTCAACCAAAGTGCGAAACAACTCGGTTTGAACAACGAAGATTTGATTGTGGTTTACGACAACTCTGGCACTTTAGCCGCGCCAAGAGCTTGGTGGATGTTCAAAGCTATGGGACATGATAATGTTCGAGTCTTAAACGGCGGTCTTCCTGCTTGGATTGAAGCCGGATTTCCTGTCGAAAGTGCCCTATCGCAACCAAGCGAAAAAGGTAACTTTGCGGGTAAGCTCAATCAAAATGCCTTTTTGAGTGCACAAGATGTTCTTGCTCATTCCACCAATAAAAGTGCAAATATCATCGATGCCAGAGCCAAAGCACGCTTCCTTGGTGAAGTGCCTGAGCCACGAGAAGGTCTACGTAGTGGGCACATTCCAAATTCGGTTTGCTTACCGTTTCAAGAACTCTTAACCAACGGTCACATTAAACCAAATTCAGAGTTGCAACAGATATTTAGCGCACTAACGATAGATAGTGACACTTCAATTATTTTTAGTTGCGGCTCCGGTGTGACCGCATGCATTTTATTACTCGCGGCGTATCAAATTGGTCTGGACAATCTGTCGGTGTACGACGGTTCTTGGACCGAATGGGGTGCAGACCACTCTCTACCTATCGAGCGTTAAGACAAGTGTCTGTTTAACAAAGTATCTTACGTTTATCTAAAGATGATGTGTTCCAATATACTAAACGCAGCTTCTAAACCAAACTTGTCATTTCGAAATAGAAACTGGCTATGAGTGATTTGTCACCCCTCATAGCCTGACTACATCAAAAGCCGACTATTTCCGTTAGCGTTCAGATGTCGCGTTGCCGTGCATTTGCTCATCTAAGTTGAGCACGGTTAATGCGTTGCTAACGCTCGTGGCGATCACGTCTATCGCTCCAGTTCTTAATGCTCCGAGTAGAGCGAGTGGCTTGCTGTTCTCAGCTGCGATCGCAATGACTTCCGAGATCGGCCGAAACTCTTCAATACCAAGTCCAATTACTCGGTCACTCATTACCGTGTTCGCTACATTACCGTGAATATCAAAGAAGTCATAACCTGCAAAATCCCCTACCACACCTTGTTGAAGTCTCGACTGAACCACTTCATCAGGCGTAAACCAACCTAAGTCGACCATGTAACTGTTTTCGCTCATGTCACCAATACCAACCAAAGCGACATCGGCTTTACGTGCTAGGTCGAGCGTTTGTTTCACGGTTGCATTTTGCATAAAGGCCAACTTCTGTTCTCTGTTTTCTGCGTAAGCCGGCGCATAAAGTGTTTCAGAGGTCCCCCCATATTTCTTCGCCAACTGACGACAAATATGGTCGGCGTTATACATACCGCCACGCGGATGAATACCACCAATGCCACACACAAATTTACAATCACGCGGCGTAATAACACCAATATGGTGAGCGACAGACGACACGTTGCGCCCTTGTCCGACCGTCACCACCATGCCGTTTTTGAGCGTGCTAGTGAGATAATTGGACACCAATCCCGATACCTGTAGTCGTTGCGCTTCTTCATTCGGTTGATCAAGAGCAACAAGCGCGCGCTTAACGCCGAATCGCTCGATCAAACGTTGTTCAATCTTGGCGCTGAACACCGGATGGTATTTAACGGTAATTTCAACAATGCCTTCATCACGCGCCTGCTTGAGCATTCGCCCGACCTTTGCGCGTGATATGGCAAATTTTCTCGATATCTCTTCCTGAGTCGCACCGTCTTGATAATACGCGACGGAAATCTCTGTCAACAAATCCGTGTTTTCAATGGAAATATCTTGATTAGAACTGCTCATGGTTTCTCTCGCCCTTTAAGAGGATCGATATTGTATGCAATAAGTGAACATATGCTCATTGACTTAGCATATGTTCTTTATCAATTTAAACGCTACATTTGCTCATCGCAATAACATTTTCTCACTACAATTTTTTACCCTCTTGGACAACGCTCAAGCTTTGAACAATAAGGGCAAACGTTTATTTGGGTTAACCACTAAACACACAGTAAAAAAACGTTGATGAAGTTCACTATAAGTCCATTTCAGCGATTGACTTTCAGCATAGATAGGATAAATATGGACACATCATTTACTCAGCTATCGATCAAATGTTCATAGCATTTGTTCGGTAACGAAATTTTCCGTAGTTGGCTGAGCAGATGTCTCATTAAATGCGATGAGACGGTTAGCTAACTCGCTTGCAAATGCACAAGCTGTGATAACAAAAATCACGCTTAAGCCCATTTAAATAGGATGATCGATTATGAGCAACAAGTTAGAGCAACTTCGTAAACTAACGACTGTAGTAGCAGACACTGGCGAGATTGATGCAATTAAAAAGTATCAGCCAGAAGACGCAACAACTAACCCTTCTCTTATCCTTAAAGCCGCTCAAATCGCAGAGTACGCACCTCTAATCGATGCTTCAATCGAATACGCTAAAGCACAGAGCAACGACAAAGCTCAACAAGTTCAAGATACTTGTGACATGCTTGCAGTAAACATCGGTAAAGAAATCCTAAAAACTATCCCAGGTCGTATCTCTACAGAAGTAGACGCTCGTCTATCTTACGATATGGAAGGCAGCGTAGCGAAAGCTCGTCAACTAGTGAAAATGTACAACGATGCTGGCATCACTAACGACCGTATCCTTATCAAACTGGCTTCAACTTGGGAAGGCATTCGCGCAGCTGAGATCCTAGAAAAAGAAGGCATCAACTGTAACCTAACGCTTCTATTCTCGTTCGCTCAAGCACGTGCTTGTGCAGAAGCGGGTGTATTCCTAATCTCGCCATTCGTTGGTCGTATCATGGACTGGTACAAAGCGAAAGAAGGCCGTGACTTCGAAGCTCAAGAAGATCCAGGCGTACTATCTGTAACTAAGATCTACAACTACTACAAAGAATACGGCTACAAAACTGTAGTTATGGGCGCAAGCTTCCGTAACATCGGTGAGATCTTAGAACTAGCTGGTTGTGACCGTCTAACTATCGCTCCTGCTCTACTTGCAGAACTAGAAGCAGCTGAAGGTGAAGTAGTTGAGAAACTAGTTGATTCTAAGGGCGCAGCTGAGCGTCCAGCACCAATGACTCACGCTGAGTTCCTATGGGAACATAACCAAGACCCAATGGCTGTTGAGAAGCTGGCTGAAGGTATCCGCAACTTCGCCGTTGACCAAGGCAAACTAGAAGCGATGATCGAAGCTAAGCTTTAATTGCTTACCAAAAGCGAGTAGCCCGTCTACTCGCTTTTACCATCAGCACTATTTTCAAAAAATTCTATTTGAACTTGTTTCGGCGAGTTCCCTCTATTTAAATCAAATATCGAGAAGTAATCACTATGGATCGTAAACATCTAGCAAATGCAATCCGTGCGCTAAGCATGGATGGTGTTCAACAAGCTAACTCTGGTCACCCAGGTGCACCTATGGGTATGGCTGACATCGCTGAAGTTCTTTGGCGCTCTCATCTAAACCATAACCCTTCAAACCCAGAGTGGGCCGACCGCGATCGCTTTGTGCTGTCAAACGGTCATGGGTCAATGCTTATTTACTCTCTACTGCACTTAAGCGGTTACGAGCTATCTATTGACGATCTGAAAAACTTCCGTCAGCTTCACTCTAAAACTCCTGGTCACCCAGAGTATGGTTACGCGCCAGGTATCGAGACCACAACGGGTCCGCTAGGTCAAGGCATCACTAACGCGGTTGGTATGGCTCTAGCTGAAAAAGCGCTAGCAGCGCAATTCAACAAAGAAGGCCACGACATCGTTGACCACTTCACTTACGTGTTCATGGGCGACGGCTGTCTGATGGAAGGTATTTCGCACGAGGCATGCTCTCTTGCAGGTACTCTAGGTCTAGGCAAGCTGATCGCGTTCTGGGATGACAACGGCATCTCTATCGACGGTCACGTTGAAGGTTGGTTCTCTGACGACACACCTAAGCGTTTCGAAGCTTACGGTTGGCACGTAATTCCTGCAGTCGATGGTCACGATGCTGACGCAATCAACGCAGCAATTGAAGCAGCGAAAGCGGATCCACGTCCTACACTTATCTGTACTAAGACTATCATCGGTTTTGGTTCACCAAACAAATCTGGTTCACACGATTGTCACGGTGCGCCACTAGGTGCAGAAGAAATCGCAGCAACACGCAAAGAACTAGGTTGGGAGCACGGTCCTTTTGAAATTCCGCAAGAAGTCTACGCAGAATGGTCAGCGAAAGAAACAGGCGCAGCTAAGGAAGCAGCGTGGAACGAGAAATTTGCAGCTTATGAAGCAGCGTACCCTGAGCTGGCAGCTGAATTTAAACGCCGCGTAAACGGTGAGCTTCCTGCACAGTGGGAAGAGAAAGCAAGCCAAATCATTGCTGATCTTCAAGCTAACCCAGCAAACATTGCATCACGTAAAGCGTCTCAAAATGCTCTAGAAGCATTTGGTGCTCTACTACCAGAGTTCATGGGTGGTTCTGCTGACCTAGCACCTTCTAACCTAACAATGTGGTCTGGTTCTAAGTCTCTAGAAGCAAGCGACTTCTCTGGTAACTACATCCACTACGGCGTACGTGAATTCGGTATGACAGCGATCATGAACGGTATCGCGCTACACGGTGGTTTCGTTCCTTACGGCGCAACATTCCTAATGTTCATGGAGTATGCACGTAACGCAATGCGTATGGCTGCACTGATGAAAATTCAGAACATCCAAGTGTACACGCATGACTCTATCGGTCTTGGCGAAGATGGTCCAACTCACCAACCAGTTGAGCAAATGGCATCGCTACGCCTAACACCAAACATGAGCACATGGCGTCCATGTGACCAAGTTGAGTCCGCTGTAGCTTGGAAACTAGCGATTGAACGTAAAGATGCACCGACAGCACTTATCTTCTCTCGTCAAAACCTTGCGCAACAAGAGCGCACAGTAGAACAAGTAGCAGACATCGCGAAAGGTGCTTACATTCTGAAAGATTGCGAAGGCAAGCCAGAGCTAATCCTTATCGCAACAGGTTCTGAAGTTGAACTAGCAGTAGAAGCAGCAGCACAGCTAACTGCTGAAGGTAAGAAAGTACGCGTTGTTTCAATGCCATCAACAGACGCATTCGACAAACAAGACGCCGCTTACCGTGAAGCTGTACTGCCATCAGACGTAACAGCACGTATCGCAATTGAAGCAGGTATTGCTGACTTCTGGTACAAGTACGTAGGCTTCGACGGTCGCATCATCGGTATGACTTCATTCGGTGAATCTGCACCAGCTGGCGAACTATTCAAAATGTTTGGTTTCACGACTGAAAACGTAGTGAACACAGCAAAAGAGCTGCTCGCGTAATTGCAGTAAAAAGATAGTCAGTTTTCTCTATTGCGAATGTGAAAACTGAAAAGCCCCACCAGCAATGGCGGGGCTTTCTTTTATCTGGCTCCTATTCGTATAAACGCAGCCAGGACATAAACATCACAACTTTCGTTACGACTATTTGTCTTCAAATCGAAGTGCGAGCTGATAGAAATCTTGTACTTGGTCTTTCAACTGTCGGCTGTTTTGTTCAACTGAATGTGTTGCTGCCAAGTTTTGTTCTGCGGTCGAAGCGATAGAATGAATGTGCTGGTTTACATCACTAGATAGCTTTAACTGGTTATTCGCCGCTTCTGCTACATCAACCATCAGCCCACTCATGGTTTGCATCATCTGTTCAACTTCAGACAAACGCAACGCACTTTGTTCTGCTACTTGAGAACAGGCATCGGTTTGCTCTTTGTTTGCCAGAATATCTTTCTGCCAACTTTGAATCGTTGCCAACATAGTGGAGATAGAGGCTTGGATTTGTTCAGTTGCATTGGATGTTCGCCCAGAAAGCGCGCGGACCTCATCAGCTACAACAGCAAAACCACGACCTTGCTCCCCTGCTCTTGCCGCTTCAATCGCCGCGTTGAGTGCCAGTAAATTGGTTTGCTCTGCGATCCCACCAATCTCTTCCATCAAATGGTTCACCTTCTGTGCCTGATCACTCAGTTGATACGTCGTTTCCGTCGCTTTTTCAGCTTGAAGGCTTAACTTCGCTAGATTGGTGTGCGTTTGATCGATGGTCTCCTTCGCCATCAAGCATGACTTCAATGTATCATCAATCAACATATGGGCATCATTGGTACTCGAAGAAACCGAATTTGCCGACGACTCCACCTCTTGGGTAGCATCTCGCACACGATGAATATCGGTATTTTGCTGATTTAATGCAGCCGAGACTTCTGCCGTTGTTTGACTAAGCTCTTCGGCGCAATGCTGCAAAGGCAATGCGGAGTCAGTCATTCTTCCTAACACGGTTCGAATTCTTGCGGATAGCATTTTGATATGGAAATCGGCAATCGAAAATGCCGTGTTACCGGAATAGATCAAGCGACTTACGCTGTCATATTGCTTTTGTAACTTTTTAAGTTGCTGAGGTGTATCAATTAACTCTTGGCGGAATAACAGAGCCAGAACACTTGCAGGTAACGCACTTGCAAGCCAAGCCAACGGCCCTTCAACAGACAACGCATATGCGGTTGCAGGTGCGGTTAGTGCACCAAGTAGAATCGCATAGCGAATGGTTTCATTGATTTTCAACGACCAAGTTCGGCCAGACTTCTCTGCAGCACGCATGCTTTTGTAGGCTTTTGTCGCAATATCAACCCACTCTCGCTTTGGTTTCACGCGCACTGATTGATACCCAACAACATGGTTGTCTTCGTAGATAGGGGTGACATAAGCATCAACCCAATAGTAACCGCCAGACTTAGTGGCATTCTTAACCATTCCACGCCAGGCTTTACCTTGTTTAAGGCGTGCCCACATGTCACCGAAAGCGGCTTTAGGCATATCATTATGACGAACTATATTATGGTTCTGACCGACAAGTTCTTCGTGAGTGTATTCAGCAACGCGGCAAAAGGCTTCATTACAATATGTAATAACACCTTGTAAGTTCGTTGTTGAGACGAGTTCCTCAGACTCCCTCACGAGAGTTTCTTGAGCTTTATGAGAAATATTGGCTGACATAGACGAAACTTCTTTAGTTTTTATTGATTTTCGGCAAGATATATACAGGATTTTTATTTTTATTACAAAAAGTTAGATAAAAAGTCTTATCAAATCGACATTTTTATTGTGGGAATTCACATTATCGATAAAAACATAAAGAAGAGATTGTTGATTTGAGCTAATAAACAAACCCGACACGATAGGCCGGGTTATATATTAAGACTTAATTAAGCGGTTTGTGATTCTGGCTTTTTATTCGTTTTTAACGCAAACATCGCGATAACGAGTAACACAAATGGAAGAACATACAAATTAAAATTCTGCCAACCTACGGTAGACTCAAGCCAACCAGATAGTAATGCGGTGATGGTGACACAACTGAACACGAAGAATTCATTAAACGCTTGAGCCTTGCTTCTGTTTTTCGCTTCATAGCTTTGACTAAACAGCCCAGTTGCTGCGATAAACATAAAGTTCCACCCTATTCCTAACAGGATTAAAGCAAGACTAAAATGCCAGATAGACACTCCATGTATATTAATTCCAATACAAGCAACAAATAGCAATCCACCCGCTAAAATCATATTCTTAGCGCCAAACCGCTCTATCAGACGGCCCGTGACAAACGCAGGTGCAAACATACCCAACACGTGCCATTCGATCACTCCCGCCGCTTTATCAAAATCAAAGCCACAACCAATCATCGCTAAAGGAGTTGCTGTCATTAAAATGTTCATCACCGCGTACGCAACCATTGCCGCGATAACGGCCAGCATGAAATTAGGTCGACGAATAATCAGTCTCAGCTTATCCGCCTTAGCGTGTAGCGCCTGCGTGTGTGCAGGTGGAAAACGAATGGTTTGCAGCACAACCAACGCGGTTATATAAAGCACGACAAGCACAGCAAATGCACTAATGTATAAGCCATCATCTGACCACTGCTGCGAGTACACGGCCAGATTAGGCCCAAGGATCGCCGCTAACACCCCACCCGCCATAGATATCGAAATCGCCCTATGCCTTGCCGACTCTTCACACACTTCAATGGCAGCAAACCTGTATAGAGTACCGAAACCTATACCAACACCAAGCAAAAACGTAGACATGCAGAACAGATAGAAGTTTTGTTGACTTAATGCATACGTCGCTAGACTAGCACCCAAAATGCCAATGACATTACCAAGGCTAAAACCAAGGCGACGCCCTAACTTGCCCATAATTAGCGACGCAGGAATTGTCGCGGCCATCAGTCCCAAAAACTGCAGTGCAACTGGTAATGTGATAAAACTTGATGACGGCGCAAGTGTTTTGCCAATAAGGGCAATAACAGATATGAGTAAAATATTCCCTGTCATTAATAAGGCTTGGCAGAGGGATAGAAGCCATACATTACGATTCAATTCCAAATTCCTTTTGGTTACGACGTATACAGATAACATATAGGAAAGCAGAAACAATAGAAAGATATGAGAGTAATTCTCAACAAAAAGAGCCAGAGGCATAGTACCTCTGGCTCTTCACTATTCACTTTTCGCTTTTAAAAAGTTTTTCTGTTGAGCTTACTTGTTGCGGCGCGCTTTTACTGCATCAGAAAGCTGACGAAGTACCGTTTCCGTATCTTCCCAACCAATACATGCATCAGTAATCGACTGACCATAAGTGGCTGCTTTGCCATCCACTAAGTCTTGGCGACCTTCAACTAAATGAGACTCGATCATCACACCAAAAATGGCTTCTTCGCCAGCAGAGATTTGCTCGGATACATCATCAGACACCAGCATTTGACGCTTGAACTGCTTCGAGCTGTTAGCATGGCTAAAATCAATCATCACTTTTTTCGGCAGACCTGCGGTGTCCAGCTCATCTTTAATTTGAGCTACATGTGCTGCACTGTAGTTTGGTTCTTTACCGCCACGTAGAATAATATGGCAGTCTGGATTACCAGCGGTTTCTACGATCGCGGAATGACCGTATTTTGTTACTGAAAGGAAGTGATGGGAAGCGCTTGCAGAACGAATCGCGTCGCTCGCTATTTTAATATTCCCGTCTGTACCGTTTTTGAAACCTACAGGACAAGAAAGACCAGAAGCTAGCTCGCGGTGAACCTGAGATTCTGTCGTACGAGCACCGATAGCGCCCCAACTGATCAAATCCGCCACGTACTGAGGTGTGATCATATCTAAGAATTCACTTGCCGTTGGCAAGCCCATATCGGTTAGATCAAGAAGAAGTTTACGTCCGATACGTAGACCATCATTTAGCTTATAGGTGTCATTTAAGTAAGGGTCATTGATAAGGCCTTTCCAACCAACGGTCGTACGCGGCTTTTCAAAATAAACTCGCATAACAACCTCAAGCTGCTCGCCCAGTTCATCACGTAGTACTTTTAGCTTTTTGCCGTACTCAACCGCGGCAGCCGGATCGTGAATAGAACACGGGCCAACGATCACGAGTAATCGATCGTCTTTTCCTTCAAGAATATTGTGAATGGCGTTACGGCAATCAAAAGTGGTCGAAGAAGCGGTTTCAGTCGCTGGGAACTTCTCTAATACTGCAACAGGTGGCAATAACTCTTTTACTCTATTTATTCTTACATCATCAGTTTGAAACATTACTTCTACTTCCTGGTTTTATTTCCGACCCCATTTTTACCAACTGAACTCATTGCAACATTGTTCACAAAGCGAGCAGCATCAAGGGCTGTGGTCATTTTCTGTCTAGCGTTTAAGTAACTTATCGGCTTAGGCGTAGACTTGCAATCAGTTTTTGCAAATAAATGCAAATAAAAACCACCTGTTAACCACTGCGCACAATGTAAAGTAAAGTTTACGAAAAAAAGTTCAAAATAATCATCAATTTTCTTATGCACCAAAAAATCTTTACTACAATGTAAGAAATATCAGAAGTTTGTGAGGTATTTTTGGGTAGTAAATGTTGATCAAGTTCAAATATATTGTTGCTTGATATGAAATGATTAGAATATTAAACTAATTTCTTATAAACGCTGGTTTTTTCTAATTTTTTGATAAAACGAAGTAGAAGTTAATATGCAATCAATACAAGGAAACATTATGAACAAAGTAGCAATTGCAGTAGCAGCAGTGGTAGCTGGTAGTAGCGCGCTTTTAAACTCTGCTCAAGCTGAAATGTACATCGGGGGCAAAGTGGGCATGACTACACTTGACGACGCTTGCTATCTAAATAGCCCTTGTGATGATGAAGCGTTCGGTGCAGGACTACATATCGGTTATGACTTTACCGATATCATCGGGCTAGAGTACGGCGTAGACTTCTTAGGCGACTATGAAGGAAACTCTAGGTCAGGGGCTAATACGATTAATACGATTGACGGCAATCTAACGGCTTTAACACTTGCACCTAAATTCAACTGGCACTTAAACGACTCTTGGAATCTATTTGCTAAGATCGGTGGTGCTTACATGATGTCTGATGACGAAACAGACTTTGTCCCAACAGGTTCTTTGGGTGCTGAATACTCGATCGATAGAAACTGGAGTGTTCGCGCTGAATACCAACGCTACCAAGATATGTCTGACGACGTGTGGGACGACATGGATGCTAACTTCTTTGGTATCGGTGTTAACTACAAATTCGCAGCAGCTCCAGTTGTTGCAGCAGTTGTAACGGAAGAAGTGATCGAGCCAGATCCAGAACCAGTGATGATGAGCAAGGTGCACAAAGAAGAGTACGGTACAGGTACGTTTGAATTCGATAGTGCTAAGTTAACAGAGTCCGTTTCTGAACGTCTGGACAACTTTGTTTCATTCTTGAACGAATATCCTCAAGCTCAAGTAGAGATTACTGGTTACACGGATAGCTCAGGCCCTGCGGCATACAACCAAAAACTGTCTGAGCGTCGTGCTCAATCTGTTGCTGATTACCTAACCGCAGCTGGCATTGGTTCAGAACGTTTGACAGTTAAAGGTATGGGTGAAGAAAACCCAGTTGCTGACAACAGCACTCGCGAAGGTCGTGAGAAAAACCGTCGCGTAGAAGTTGTGGTACCTTCATTTGAATACCAAGAGCTAGTTCAACCAGAATAAGCATCTATGATTCATGATCGATGATGTGGTAAAAAATTAATGGGGTGCATTTGCACCCCATTTTGATCTCATATTAAGGGATATTGCCACTATGGTTTTGGGAAAAAGATCAACTCATTATCTTGCACCATAACGCAATCCATACCAGCTGCATGCGCCGCTCGCTTCCCCAACTCAGTATCCTCGAACACAAGACACTGTGACGCCTCCAAGTCGAGTTGTTCCGCGGCCACCAAAAAGGTATCTGGAAAGGGTTTATGGTTCTCTACATCACTCGCGGTTACTACAACATCCAACTTGTCTAATAAACCTGCATGGCTTAATAAGCGCATGGCACTTTCTCGTTGGCTGCCAGTCCCGACTGCGATTTTCTTATGGCCTAAATATTCCTCTAACACGATGTTCGTGCAAGGAATAACGTCACCATGAAGCTCCATAGCAGCGAATGTTTCCATTTTAAATGTCGCGACAGTTTTAGGATCTAATGAAAGCTCATGCACACGATTTAGTTCCTCAACAATTTTAAAGCTCGGCATCCCTCCCAAACTGTGAAACCATTCCTGGCAAAACGGAAAATCAAAACGCTCAGCAGTTGCTTGCCAAGCTGCCAAATGGGCTGGCATGGTATCGATTAGAGTACCATCCATATCAAATATGAATCCCTCATAGGGTCTAAAATCAATCGTGCTCATGTCTTTTCTTCTATTTGTGCATCTGTAATGTTAATTTATCAGCTCTTTCAATCGTCCTTACCGGCATTTACTTATCATGCTCAAAATTTCGAACTCCGTCACAATTCAAGAGTGGGAAATTCAATTATCCCCAATTAGAGCTCAAGGAAATGGTGGCCAGAACGTTAACAAGGTAGCGTCCGCTATACACCTGCGCTTTGATATCCGGCATTCAAGCTTACCTGACTTTTACAAAGAGCGATTACTTGCACTTTCTGATAGTCGTATAAGTAAAGATGGCGTGATCATCATCAAAGCGCAACAATTTCGGACACAAGAACAAAATAAGGAAGACGCCCTAAATCGGCTTCAAGCATTGATAAAAGCTGCCGCTTTACAGGAGAAGAAGCGTATTAAAACGAAACCAACCCGCGCTTCTCAACGCCGACGACTTGATACAAAAAACAAGCACGGAGCGAAAAAACAGCAACGTAAAAAAGTGCTGTATTAGTGCATGTCGTTTTCTCGACATGTTAGTTGAACAACGTTTGCTAGCCCTTGGAAATCTCATTGGATTTCTCTTTTTAGTTACTTATTCAGGAAACAACAATATGACTATTAGGCAAAAACTCTACTTCCTCGGAGTTATCGCCATTTTAGGCATCGTGGCCCTTTTGGGTACGTCATCCCATTTTGAAAATAAGAGCAATGATCTTAATCACGCCATCAAACTCGTTGGTGATCTAGAAATACGCTTACTCAACTTACGCAGAAATGAAAAAGATTTCCTACTGCGTAGTAATGACAAATATCTAAATAAGTTTGACGCCAATGTTGACAAGTTTATAGACACAGAAAAAGAGCTTGCGAACATACTCAAGAGTAATGAATTACCTTCCAGTCAACAATTTAAGCAAGACTTGCTCGCATACCAAAGGGGCTTTCAGAATCTGGTCAGCGCTTACCAACGATACGGGCTTGATTCAAAGAGTGGGCTTCTCGCCGGTTACGAACAAGCACTATTAGAAGCTAAACAACGTTCAGACCACCAGCAGTTGTTGGCATTAGTCCGTTTTGACTCTGCGGTAAAAGCAGGACTATTCAATAGTGACTTGCTTGAGGGGCAATATGCTCCGGAGCTTATCAAAACAGGTAAGCAATTGGCGGCCCAAAAGCAAGTTGTTGGGGTTGCTTATGACAAAGGCCTACTCGGTGAAACTCGCGCATTATCCCATGCCGTAGAAGAGCAATTTGAAACCTTTTCCACAGCCCTTAGCTCTGCTGCCGCACAACGTGATGAACAAATGTCGACCATCAAGCAGGTCATTACAGCTCTGATCTTAGTCGTTATTTTCGCATTGATTTGGCAAATTTCACGTTCAATCAATACGCGAGTGAATAGCTTACTTGGCACCATTCGAAGTATCAGCGAAACGAACAACATGGGACTTCGATCTGATTTGAAAGGTCAAGACGAGCTATTTGATATCAGTCATCACCTCAATGACCTATTGGATAAGCTTGAGCATCTAATTAGTAGTACCCAAGAAAAATCGGCGCAACTCACTGCAAGTACCGATAATATGCATCGTGAGTTAGAAGGCGTTATGGAGCAATTCCACACGCAAACTGACCACACAGCATCAATGGCGACGGCAGTTCAGCAAATGGTTGCCACAATAGGTGAAATCTCTGAAAGCACATCAGTTGCGGTAGAAGGCGTACATCAGGCAGCGAATAATGCCGAACAAGGTCGAGGAGTTGTTGAGGCGACGGTAACCAACATCGGTCAACTAACCACGATTTTATCAAACAGCCAGCAGTCGATTGGCTCGCTGAATCAGCATGTAGATAAAATTGGTGGTGCCGTGAACATCATCCAAGAAATTGCAGAGCAAACCAACCTACTAGCTCTCAACGCAGCAATTGAAGCCGCGCGAGCAGGCGAACAAGGCCGCGGGTTTGCAGTTGTCGCCGATGAAGTACGCGCCCTAGCTAGCCGAACTCATCAATCCACAGAGGAAATCACGCGGGTCGTTGCAGACATTCAAACTCAAATGTCTACAGTTGTTGCTGATATTGATCAATGTAACGATCAAGGGCAACAAACACTTAATGCTTCTGAAAAACTGGATTCTAGCCTGCAACAGATCATTACTGACATGCATTCAATTCAAGGTAATTCGGAGCGCATAGCTTCAGCAATTGAAGAACAAGGTATCGTGATGAACCAAGTTAGCGGTTCAATCACCGAGCTAAACGCAATATCTGAGAATAACATGCAATCCGCTCAGGAATGCTTGCATGAAGTGAACTCTGTCTCTGCTCAAGCTCATGATATGGATGAAGCCGTTGCACAATTCAAAACTGCGCTAAAATAACCCTTTTCAAAATAGAAAGCCCGAGGCAGTCATTGCTTCGGGCTTTTTTTCAATTGTCACTTCGTGCTTACTGCGCACTTCGGATGTGATTATTCATCATCAAGAGGAACCAGCTTGGTGTTGCCGCCATGAACTTTCTCACGCTGTCTTTGCACCAGAGCGTAGAAGCCTGGGATCAAGAATGTACCTGCTAGAAGCACACACAATAGACCACCAATCAGCGACACGCCGAGTGAGTTTTGACTCACGTGCCCCGCGCCAGCGGCAAAGATAAGCGGGAAGATACCCAGGATAAATGACCAAGATGTCATATTCACAGCGCGGAAACGTAACGTGCCTCCTTTAACCGCTGCACTATCGATATCAGCATCTTTTTCTTCACGCTCTTGCTTGGCGAACTCCACAATCAAAATTGCGTTTTTCGCCGCCAAGGCTATGAGCAAGACAAGACCAATTTGGGCATACAAGTTAAGCGGCGTGCCAGTTAGATTCAACGCAAGGAAGGAACCTAACGTTGCTACTGGGACCACCAAAATAATAGCCAGTGGAATACTCCAACTCTCATACTGAGCCACCATAAACAAGTAAATGAATATCAAAGCCAGCGCAAACGCATAAATGGCTTGGTTGCCCGCAAGCACTTCCTGATAAGCCATACCTGTCCATTCATACGTATACCCTTGTGGAAGAACTTCAGCAGCAACGCGTTCCATTGCGGCAATCGCATCACCACTAGAGTAACCCGGTGCTGGTTGGCCTTGAATGATAGCACTGCGGTACATGTTGTAACGCCACGCCACATCAGGCTCAAACACTTGCTCGTAGCTCACTAGCGTACTTAACGGAACCATATCACCGTTCGAAGAACGAACATGGAAACGCTCTAGATCTTCCATGCTGCTACGGTGCTGGCTATCAGCTTGCATGGTTACGCGGAAGTTCTTACCAAACATGGTGAAGTCATTCACATAAAGCGAACCTAAGTTGCCTTGCAAGGTTTGGAAAATAGACGACAGCGAAATACCTAATTGCTGCGCTTTCTCACGATCGATATCAACGTAGTAGTGCGGAACATTCGCGCGGAACGTGCTAAACGTGTAGGCAATTTCAGGCGCTTGGTTAGCCGCTTGGATCATTTCTCCCATGACCATCGACAAGTCGGTACGACTTCGCCCTAGCGTGTCTTCAAGCACAAACTCAAAACCAGACGCAGCGCCCATACCTGGAACCGCCGGTGGTCCCATCGCAAAAACAACCGCTTGAGGTAACTCTGTCGCCGCTCGCCCGTTAATACGTGCCGCGATAGCATTAGCAGAGTGCTCTCCTTGCAGCGAGTTACGAGTATCCCAGTCATGCAATTTGATAAATACAGAAGCACCGTTTGATGCTGCTGCGCCTGTCATAAACGAGTAACCGTTCGCAACCGTCACACCATCCACACCAGGCTCTTCACCGATCATTTTCATTAAATCATTGGTGACTTCTTCAGTACGTGATAAAGAGGCTGAATCTGGTAGCTGTACGTTAACCAGCAAAATGCCTTTATCTTCTTGAGGAACAAACGCTGTAGAGGTGGTTTTCGCAAAGAAAGTGACCGCTGCGATAGCAACTATAAAGAACGTCACGAGCAGTAAAGACTTCTTCACCAAGAAACCAGCGATCTGGCCATAACGCGTAGTGATGCGCTCTAAGCCTCGGTTGAAAGCCTGGAACCAGTTAGCGGTATTGCCCCCACCCTGCTTCAATACCAGAGAACAAAGTGCTGGAGACAGCGTCAATGCATTGATGGATGAAATAACAACCGAAATACAGATGGTCAAAGCGAACTGGCGATACATGATACCGGTGATACCTGGCAGCATGGCGACGGGTATGAATACCGCAAGTAGAACCAAGGTCGACGTGATGATTGGTCCCGTTACTTCTTTCATCGCTAGCAACGTCGCTTTACGCGGTGAAATGGTTGGGTCTTTCGCCATGGTAGTATCGACGTTTTCGATAACCAGAATCGCATCGTCCACCACGATACCAATCGCAAGGATCAAGCCAAACAAAGTAACCGTATTAATGGTGAAGCCCGTTGCCTGCATGATGGCAAACGTACCAATCAGAGAAACGGGGATCGCGACAACAGGAATCAACGTTGCACGCGCACTACCCAAGAACAAGTAAGTTACAGCGATCACCAATAGAATCGCTTCAATCAGTGTTTTTACTACCCCTTTGATCGATTCAGATACGAACACGGTTGTATCGTAGCTGGTCTCGTATTCCATTCCCTCTGGGAAGTTTTTGCTCAAGCCCTCAAGGAGCTCCATGACGGCCTGACCACTTTCTAACGCATTCGCATCCGATTGAAGAGACAACGCAACGATTGACGCGTCCTGGCCACGGAACTTACCGTTACCATCGTAGAACTTTTTGCCTAGTTCAACGCGAGCAACATCTTTCAGATAAACCGTAGAGCCATTGGGATTAGCTCGAAGGACTACGTTCTCAAACTCACTCACGCTTTCCAAGCGACCTTTGGTCACAAGGTTAAACTGAACTTCTTGCGGATTGTTGTATGGTGCTGCACCTACACGCCCTGCCGCAACTTGAACGTTCTGTTCAGCCAAAGCGGCGTATACGTCTGACGTGGTTAGCTTAAGGTTGGCCATTTTTTCAGGATCTAACCAAACACGCATTGCGTATTCGCCACCACCAATCACGTTAACTTCACTGATACCTTTCGCACGAGCCAACTGATCTTTTACATTCAAGTTAATGTAGTTAATCAAGAACTGATCATCGTATTTGCCATCAGGTGAATAGAAGTTAAGTACCATCAGCAAGTCAGGTGAACGCTTTTTCACCGTCACACCAACCATGCGAACTTCTTGAGGCAGTTTTGACTCAATCTGTGACACGCGGTTTTGCACGTTAACTTGCGCCATATCTGGATCGGTGCCAACATCGAACGTGACGTTTAGGCTGTAAGAGCCATCGTTCGCGCTCTTTGAAGACATGTATATCATATCCTCAACGCCGTTGACTGAGGTCTCTATGGGGTCCGCAATGGCCTGCTCGACAACTTCCGCACTCGCGCCAGTGTAGTAAGCCGAAACGCTTACTGATGGCGGGCTTATCTGTGGGTACTCAGCCACTGGCAAAATCGCCAGTGAGATCGCGCCGGCTAGCGTTAATATGATCGAAATAACCAGCGCGAATTTAGGTCTCTGAATAAAGAAACGACTTAACATAGTGCCCCCTACTGCTTATCTTCAGCAGGTGCTTGAAGGCGCACTTCTACACCATTACGCACACGTTGTAGGCCTTGTGTAATAACCGTATCTTCCTGATCGAGCCCTTCTCGAATGATAATGCCTTGTTCAACCTGAGGGCCAAGCTCGACGTTACGACGCTCTGCCACACTTCCCTCAGCCATCACCATCACAAAGTCACCTTCTAAGTCAGTCTGTACGGCACGTCGTGGGATAACAATAACGTCTTTCGTGTTCTTATCTCTCAAGTTCACTTTGATGTGTTGACCCGGAAGTAACTTCTGCTCTGGGTTTGGCACTAGCGCGCGCATAGCAATCGTACCCGTTTTGGTGTCAATACGATTACCTAAGAAATCAAGCTTACCAAGATGCTCAAAAAACTGTCCATTTTCCAGTTCAAGCTGAACTTCAACGCGGTTTGATTCAGCCGAGCCATCACCTTTTACTTGATCCATACCCATAGCTAAACGCTCACGCTCACTCACACTAAATGAGGTATGAACTGGATCTAAACTCACCAGAGTTGTCAGCACGCCAGATGATGGAGAAACCAGATCACCCGTACTCACTTTGGTATCACTAATACGTCCGCTAAAAGGTGCTCGGATTTGAGTATAGGAAAGGTTAACTTCAGCAAGTTTAAGTTGAGCATTTGCCGCTTCTAGCTCTGCTCTCGCACCAAGAAGTGCCGCAGTTAAAGCATCAAACTCAGATTGAGAGATACTACCGCGAGGCAACAAGTTTTTACCTCGAGTATGATCTAATTCGGCTTTTTTTAGCGCCGCTTTAGCTTGTGCAAGTGCGGCTTTAGCACTCGCGACTTGGGCTTCAAAAGAAGATGGCTCGATAGAGTAAAGGAGCTGCCCTTTTTCTACCATTTGCCCCTCTTCAAAGTGACGAGCTTTTAAGTAGCCAGAAATCTGCGCGGTAATATTGGTATCTTCTACTGCTTCAATGCGACCGATATAAGACTTGCTCGGTTGGTAGTCGATAACCGTGACATCCTGAGTCACTACGAGAGGCGCTTGACCTTTCGTTTGGGCATTATTAGCTTCCCCGCATCCAGCGAGGATTGCTGTAGCCGCCATTAGTGCGACAAGTGGTTTCTTTTGCATGTATTTACCGTCTTTATAGAACAGGATATTGTTGAATTCCTATCAACCTTACTCCTTGCTGCCACTGAAAACTTCACTGAAAAGCGCCCAAGGTGTTTCTAAATGTAAACATGAGAAACAAAAGGAAAATAAAGTAATTTAGTTAACAGTGGTATTCAATGAGCAATATACATACAACTCAATCATAACTATTTAATATACGCCTTAGGAGATCGCGAATTTTAGCGTGTGCTTGGAAACACTAACGGGAGTATTGTATTCGGGCGTAAAGTGAGATTCAGTGCTCAAGATAAGAACGTTTTGTGGCTAAAAAGGTAAAAAGTGACGCCTTCATACTCAAGACCCCGATTTTGACTATTTTTTTAATATAAATGGGTTATCATTCAATTAATTCAACGCCTTCGACAGAGAGGATGACTATGATTTCTAAATGGGCGAAACGCTTTTACCAGATGGCAGAACTAGTGGCGTCTTGGAGTAAGGACCCATCAACACAAGTCGGTGCCGTTATTACTAAACAGAATCGCATTGTATCTGTTGGATTTAATGGCTATCCGCATGGTGTTTCTGACAGTGTCGACACCGATGAGCGCGAGTTGAAATACCTTAAAACACTGCACGCGGAAGAGAACGCAATTTTGTTCTCAAAACGTGACTTAGACGGATGTGATATTTGGGTAACGCATTTTCCTTGCCCTAACTGCGCGGCAAAGATCATTCAAACAGGGATCTCACACGTACACTGCCCTGAGCAGTCTGAAGACTTTTTATCTCGCTGGGGAGATAAAATCCAAGTCAGTCAAGATATGTTCGACCAAGCGGGTGTGAAAGTCGACTGGTTACCGCTAGAAGACATTGAAATTGAAGACAAAGACGTGCGCTAGTATTCCATCTTAAGATTTAAATAGCCCAGAGAGATCTGGGCTATTTTGTTATTAAATCTGCAAGAGGTCTCGACGTAGTCTTTTAACTGTGTTTTTTCGCTGTGAGCTCAGCAATTTTGACAATAACGAGTACTGATTTTTCCATCATTTCAACAGAAATAAACTCATGAATTCCGTGGAAGTTAAAACCACCGGTGAAGATATTCGGGCACGGCAAACCCATAAAAGATAAACGAGCGCCATCTGTACCACCACGAATAGGTTTTATAATCGGTTCCACATCACACGCTTCCATCGCTTGCTTCGCCAACTCAATGATATGAGGGTAAGGCTCAACCATTTCTCTCATATTGTAATAGCTGTCTTTTATTTTTAGCTCTACAGAACCATGGCGTAAACCCGTGTTCATTTCATCGACGAGTTTCTGCATAAAGGCTTTTCGCTCCTCAAGCCTTTGACGGTCAAAGTCTCTAATAATGTAACCGAGCTCGCTTCGTGCAACGCCCATTTCTGCCGATTTTAGATGGAAGAACCCTTCGTAACCTTCGGTTGTTTCCGGAGTTTGATCTTGGGGCATTTGAACTTGAAATTTCGCAGCCAAGTTCATCGCATTGACCATTTTGCCTTTTGCAGTACCTGGATGAACGCTAACACCATGAAAAATTACATCAGCGTTTGCTGCATTAAAGTTTTCGTATTCCAATTCACCTTGCGGGCCACCATCTATAGTGTATGCCCATTTCGCGCCAAATTTTTTAACATCAAACAAATCTGCACCACGACCGATTTCTTCATCCGGAGTAAAGCCGATACAAATGTCGCCGTGTGGAATGTCTGGGTTTTCCAGTAGCAGAGCTACCGCGGAAAGAATCTCTGCGATACCGGCTTTGTTATCCGCGCCAAGTAATGTAGTGCCATCGGTAGTAATAAGATTGTGGCCATGTAGGTGATGTAAATCTGGGTATTGCACGGGAGATAACACTTCATCCCCCAACCCTAATGCAATATCGCCACCTTGGTAATCTTCGATGAATTGCGGCTTTACGTTTTTGCCAGATGCATCCGGCGCGGTATCCATATGGGCAATGAAGCCGATAGGAGGAACCTCATAATCAATATTGGCTGGCAGTTTAGCCATCAAATAGCCATTTTTATCCAAAGTCACGTCACTTAAACCAAGCTCGATCATCTCTTTTTTAAGTAACTCAGCAAACACAAGCTGACCAGGTGAACTTGGGCAAAGCGTCACATGTGGATTGGATTGGGTATCAAACGTGACGTATCGAAGAAATCTTTCAACTAAATGTTTCATATTTATTCTCATTGTTTTGTACGATGAGGCCTTATCACGCATTATAAGCTGACGTTGCCTCATCAAACCTCACGCTATGTTACGCTCTTAGTTCAATAAGAATTTGCTTTGAATCATTTTTTGATAAGAAAGGCTTTTGCGCTTTGCTTCCGCTCATTGAAGCATGAATTTAATCTAAAAGTTCCTCTGCCAGTACTCGCCACTCTTTAACCTTTTCACGAAAATGACGCCATTGCTTATCGGTCATCGAACGAGAAACATCTAATGTCAGTTGATCAACCAATGCAAAGTTAGAGTCAATATTCAGAGAAAGCTGCTCACTATAATAACTCTCTGGCTCGAACAAGAGTCGCATAAATATATCTTGATAAGTCACAACATTAGATTTGTTGTCGAACAAGTATTCGAGCTCTTGATATACCGTGGCTCGATAATCTCTCCATAAAGGGCTGTTTAAAATAACTTGCTGAGAAAATCTTTGAGCTAATTGACGCTGATTTCCTGATAGATTCCCCAGCCATTCTTCCATCCACTCTTCAGTGTTATCCAGAATAATTTCACGCACTTCGTCTTCTGTCTTATCGGCATATTTTGCGTTTCGCTCTTGATAATGTTCTTGTACATTACTCAAAAACTCGCGTTCTTGCTCTTTCGTTAATTGCAAACTTAACGCAAAAAGATCTGGTGCTGCTTTGCTGACCACTCTATCGTAATGCGCTCGCATTCTATCTCGATTTTTTTGTAAGTAATTTAAGGTGATATCGCTCGCTTTTAATCTCTCAAGGTCTTTTAAATGTTCGATATATATTGGTAACTCCTCTTTCTTGTGCCAGTCTGCCAACAATAATAAACGCTCTTCCACTAGGACTTCTTGTTCCCCTTGCAACGAGACATAGTCCTCTAAGTAATCGAGCACGAACCAATCGATATTGCTGTATAAAAACTTTTTCGCACAACCGGCAAGCAGAAATACGAAACAAAATAGAAGGCCATAACGAAGCGCCTTATTAGATACATCCTTTAATTTAGTCACTTATTCGTATTCCCTTTTCTGTTGATTAAGTTCTATACTCAACCTGTATCACTTAGTATTGCGGCAAACTTACACCAGTGTGACAAATATTGATTGCCACCTTAATAATATATAGAGTTTGAAATTAACTTTTTGATCACAGCTATCCGCAAAAAAGTGAGTTAGAGCGCAATTATCGGCTAAAAAACGTACCGAACGACGCTCCCTATAACGGCATATAATTTGCATGGATGTTTTTTGGATGGTTTATGGAGGCGAAGTATGGCAGCCGCTGAGCAACTTGATACCAGTGTAGAATATGAGATTCGATATTTTGAACAGGGGAAAATGCACTGCATGAGAGTCATTGCTGAAAGCAAAAAAGTGGCTTATCAGTACTATTTGGAGTGTGGTAAGCACAACAGTGACTTGTACTCTATTCGCCCAGACAAGTAAAAAAACCGCCTAACAGGCGGTTTTTTTATTCGTCAGAATCAATATAACTGTTTGATTTTATTTATTATTACAGATTCAAATCCAACAATGTTATTTGATGTCTCCAAAGCGCTCAAGATAAAGGACGGTTGCTGCAGTACGAGAAGGAACTTGAAGCTTTTTAAGTAAACTCTTCATATGTACTTTAACCGTAGACTCAGAGATAAAAAGACGATCGGCAATTTGCTTGTTGCGGAAACCTCTTGCCACCTCTCTTAAGATCTGCGAT
Source organism: Vibrio sp. 2304 (assembly GCF_033339475.1). NCBI lineage: Bacteria > Pseudomonadati > Pseudomonadota > Gammaproteobacteria > Vibrionales > Vibrionaceae > Vibrio > Vibrio sp. 2304. The sequence continues at coordinate 215,436 of NZ_JAWOUQ010000003.1, forward strand.
TCACGATCGGTCAGTGTATCAAACACGTCCTCTTGCTCTGAACGTTCACTCAAATACTTAGAAACTTCTTGGCTGTATGCCTTGTCCCCTTGGTGCGCTTGTTTTAGCAACTCAACCAACTCATCGGGCTCAGTGTCTTTCAATAAATAGCCATCGGCACCACTTCGAACTATTGCTTCGATATCTGCTGGGCTATCTGAAACGGTTAGAATGACAATTCTGGCTTCACAGCCATCTGCACGCAGTGCTTGCAAAGTATCAAGGCCAGACATGCCTTTCATATTAAGATCAAGAAGTACAAGATCCAGTTCCAGCTCATGCGCTTTCGCTACTGCATCCGCGCCATTACTTGCTTCTGCAATAACCTCAAACTCAGGCTCAAAGCTTAAAAGCTGGTGGATACCTCTTCGCATGAGTGGATGATCATCCACCAGCATTACTTTACACACTGTCACTGTTTACTTCCTTACTATGTTGGAATTCTAATTTTACGGTACAACCTTTGTTTATCGATGCTTCGATGTGAAGATCGGCATGCAGTCTAGCGGCCCGCTCTTGCATGATACTCATACCGTAATGATTTAATTTTTCGTCTTGATGTTCAAAGCCTATTCCATCGTCGCTAACGGTTACTGTGACTTTTCCATCATTATCGAGACATTGAATGTGAATATTATCTGCTTGCGCATGTTTGATAGCATTAATTGCCGCTTCTCTTATCAACTGTAGTAAATGAACCTGCTGATGTGCATCCAGTTCAGTTGATGAAAGTCTATTTTTTAGCGTAATGTCCGCAGCAGTTTGTTCACTGAGCGTTTCAACCATGTCTTGCAATGCTTGGCCAAAACTGCCCTCTTTAATCGTAAGACGAAACGTCGTCAGTAACTCGCGTAACTGCGTATAAGCCGCAGATAAGCCCGTATCTAGCTCAGCAATAACTTGATTAGCCTGCGCGATCGCCTTTTCGTCAGGCAAGTTCTTTACGCTTCTCTTTAACAAAGCGACCTGAATTTTTAAGTAAGAGAGTGCTTGAGCCAATGAATCATGCAACTCCCGAGCAATAGTGGCTCGCTCTTCCATCAGCAGAATTTGTTCTGCTTGGCGCTGCGCCCGATTGTAATACACGGCGCGTGATAAAATCTGCACGAAGTTGTCAATAAGAGCCTCGTTCGGACAAGGTAACCCTGCTTTCCAATATAAATAACCCAAGTGCTCACCATCTAGCATCAGGGCTTTACCGTGGCAATCTTCATCACAATCTTGGCAGCATTCTTCTCCTTCCATCAATATCCAGCTCGGTTCTCCCAGCTGCTCGATTTCAAGTTTGACCGCTTTAATGCCCTCAAGACTGACGATATGCTGCAAAATCGCCTGGAAATTATCTTGATTAATACGCGACGCCGTGAGTTCTTTTGACGAGTCATACAGCACCTCTAAAGACTGGTTGGCATGCTGCAATTTACGTGTTTTCTCATCAACCGCTTGCTCTAATCCTCGGTACAACTTACCAAGGTCTGTCGCCATCCGGTTAAAGGTTCGAGTCAGTATTCCCATTTCATTATCGCTGGATACATTGAGCGATATATTGAATGAGCGATTTTTAATTTGCTCGCTAGCAAAAACTAAAGCACGCAGAGGCCGAACAACTTCGAGGCGCACAAAATGAACGACAAACATACTGACACAAAGAATGCCACCCAACCCTAACCCACCAATCCAGGCTAAGTTAATCAGTTTTTGCTCCGAAAAGCTCTGCAGCTTAAATACAAACTCATCGATTTGTTCAACAAAACCGGCCACTAGGAGTTGATATTCTGCCGGGTTGTCTCCTCTCAGCACCGCCTTGAGTTCATGCCATCTGATAATAAGACGGTAGTAATCGTGAGTGATGTCTTCTGGCACAGACCAATGCTGAAGCGCTTTCATTGAAGGTGAATATATCGAATGTTCAAATGCGTCAATATGTGAAGAATAGTCAACAGATTTAACCTGAATATCATTCGCCAGACGATAGCTTTGCATTCGCATCGAGCCAGCAACATTGACGGCTTCAGCATCGTTCAAACTGGACGCTAACGTAAAAATCGCAAAACCAGTCGTAGCGACTGAGAGCAGCAAAATAAGAAGCATCGCGGACGCAATCGTGCGCGTCACTGACTTTTTCACATTTTTAAACAATCTGAGTTCCTCGCCCATTAACAATCCTATTTGTACGTGCAATGAACCCATTACCTTTCAACTTTATCAATATGTGATCACCTGCGACGGAATTTATTGATCCAAAACAATATTGCATACCATTTACCCCCTAAGAGGTATTTATACAAATATGTCAAAAACTACAATTTCGTTAGCTTAAATGACAGTTTATTAATGAAAATTGTGGACTATGCTTAGTTTGGGTTCCAAGTTTCGAGGTGACTAAGTGGTAGACCTTTCCAGAAGAAGACTCTTTGCAAGAAAAGCGCACCCCGACAACTCCGTACGTTTGCCTTGGTTAACTAAACCGCAACAGTTTACGGACGATTGCACTCGCTGCGGTAAATGCATTGAGGCCTGTGAAACAAAGATTATAACCAAAAGTGATGGCGGATTCCCCTCGGTCGATTTTTCCATCGATGAATGCACATTTTGCTATCAATGTGCAAACGCCTGTCCTGAGCCCCTTTTCTTGCCAGAAACAGAACAACCTTGGCAAGCAAAAGCAAGTATCAACGATAACTGCTTAGCAAAACAAAATGTCGAATGCCGAAGCTGTGGGGATATGTGCGACCCGATGGCAATTCAGTTCAAATTAGAACTGGGGAAAGTAGCACAACCCAATTTAGACCTTGATGAGTGTAACGGCTGCGGCGCCTGTGTTTCAGTGTGCCCGACTTCATCCATCAATGTGAGCAATACAACAGCCTAAGCCGAATGTCGTCGGCCAAAGGCAATAAAAATAAATGAGAGAGCTATATGTCACTAAATGAAGTGCATATTTCAAGTTTGGTAGTACATGTGCTGCCGGAACATTTGGACGAAATCAAACAAAAGATAGAAGCACACGAAAATGCGGAAATCTATGGTGACAGTCCTGAAGGCAAGATTATCGTCGTACTTGAAACTGAGAACCAAGGTTTCATCACAGACACTATCGATGCCATTAACAATTTACCGAACGTCTTAAGCACGGTATTGGTTTATCACCAAATCGAAACTGGGCTTGAAGAAACGGATGAAGAAGACACTGGAACACAACATTCCCAAATCGAGGGTGAAGTATGAAAATGACAAGACGTGCGTTTGTGAAAGCAAACGCGGCTGCATCAGCTGCTGCTGTCGCAGGTGTGACACTACCAGCATCTGCAGCCAACCTGATTGCAAGCTCTGATCAAACCAAAATCACATGGGACAAAGCACCTTGTCGTTTCTGTGGTACAGGCTGTTCTGTTCTTGTTGGCACTCAAAACGGCAAAGTGGTAGCAACACAGGGTGACCCAGAAGCACCAGTAAACAAAGGTCTGAACTGCATCAAAGGTTACTTCCTTTCTAAGATCATGTACGGTCAAGACCGTCTAACTCAACCGATGCTACGAATGAAAGATGGCAAATTCCACAAAGATGGTGAATTTACACCTATCTCTTGGGATGACGCTTTCGACATCATGGCTGAGAAATGGAAAGCTTCCCTCGAGAAAAAAGGCCCAACAAGCGTAGGTATGTTTGGCTCAGGCCAATGGACAGTAATGGAAGGCTACGCTGCATCAAAGTTAATGAAAGCAGGCTTCCGATCAAACAACATTGATCCAAACGCTCGTCACTGTATGGCTTCTGCCGTTGTAGGTTTCATGCGCGCATTCGGTATCGATGAGCCAATGGGTTGTTACGATGACTTCGAGAACGCTGACGCTTTCGTTCTTTGGGGCTCAAACATGGCAGAGATGCACCCGGTTCTATGGACTCGCATTACTGACCGCCGCCTAAGCCACCCTCACGTTAAAGTGAACGTGCTTTCTACTTACTACCATCGTTCATTTGAGTTGGCAGACCACGGCTACATTTTCAATCCTCAGTCTGACCTTGCAATTGCTAACTTCATCGCAAACTACATCATCGAAAACGATGCAGTAAACTGGGACTTCGTGAACAAACACACGAACTTCACTCAAGCAGACACTGACATCGGCTACGGTCTACGTGACGATGATCCGCTACAAAAAGCAGCGAAGAACCCGAACTCTGGCAAACTCACTTCTATCTCATTCGAAGAGTACAAGAAATCAGTAGCGCCATACACAGTAGAGAAAGCATCTGAAATCTCTGGTGTTGAGAAAGAGAAGCTTATCGAGCTTGCGAAGCAATACGCGGATCCAAACACGAAAGTGATGTCTCTATGGACGATGGGTATGAACCAGCATACTCGTGGTGTATGGATGAATAACTTGGTTTACAACATCCACCTACTAACCGGTAAGATCTCGACTCCGGGGAACAGCCCATTCTCACTAACGGGCCAACCATCAGCATGTGGTACCGCTCGTGAGGTTGGTACGTTTGCTCACCGCCTACCAGCGGACATGGTGGTTGCTAACCCTAAACACCGTAAGATTGCAGAAGACATCTGGAAACTGCCAGAAGGTACGATTCCACCAAAACCTGGCTTCCACGCCGTATTGCAAGACCGTATGCTGAATGACGGCGTTTTGAACTGTTACTGGGTTCAATGTAACAACAACATGCAAGCCGGTCCAAACATCAACACAGAGCGTCTTCCAGGTTACCGCAACCCAGAAAACTTCATCGTTGTGTCTGACCCATACCCGACAGCAACAGCACAAGCAGCAGACCTTATTCTTCCTACCGCAATGTGGATTGAAAAAGAAGGTGCTTACGGTAACGCAGAGCGTCGTACCCAAGCTTGGTACCAACAAGTGGGCACAGTCGGTCAAGCAAAATCCGACCTGTGGCAGCTAATGGAGTTCTCGAAACGCTTCAAAATGGAAGAAGTGTGGCCTGAAGAGCTTCTAGCGAAAGCGCCTCAATACCGTGGTAAAACAATGTACGACGTACTTTACCGCAATGGTAACGTCGACAAATTCCCTATCGAAGAAGCTCGTGAACTGAATGACGATGCTCACCACTTCGGTTTCTATGTTCAAAAAGGTCTGTTTGAGGAATACGCAACATTTGGCCGTGGTCACGGTCATGATTTGGCTCCATACGACCGCTACCACCAAGTACGTGGTCTACGTTGGCCTGTTGTTGATGGTAAGGAAACACAGTGGCGCTTTAAAGAAGGTTCAGACCCATACGCGAAAGAAGGTTCTGGTTGGGACTTCTACGGCAATGCTGATGGCAAAGCGAAGATCATTTCCGCGCCATACGAAGCGCCACCAGAAGTACCGAACGATGAATTTGATATGTGGTTATGTACTGGTCGTGTTCTTGAGCATTGGCACACAGGCACCATGACTCGTCGTGTACCTGAATTATACAAAGCAGTACCAGACGCAGTGTGTTACATGCACCCAGAAGACGCAAAAGCACGCAATGTTCGTCGTGGTGAAGAAGTACTCATGGCAAACAAACGCGGTGAAGTACGCGTTCGTGTTGAAACTCGCGGTCGTAACCGTCCGCCAAAAGGCTTGGTATTCGTACCGTTCTTTGATGCACGTATTTTGATTAACAAGCTTATCCTAGATGCGACTGATCCACTGTCTAAACAGACAGACTTTAAGAAGTGCCCAGTCAAAATCACTAAGATTGCTTAACCTTCAGATACTGAATGCTACGGCCGTCATTATGGCGGCCTAATAAAGAATTTAAGCCATAAAGGCGGAGATGAAATGATGAAAAAATTACTTGTCGCAGTTTTATCTGTAGGTGCGTTAGTGACAGGCATTGCGCAAGCTGAGTTGGATAATCCAGGTGGTATTGGTGGTCTAGAATCTTTACGTGGAATGTCTCAATTGGAAGATACGCGTCCAGCAGACGAGTTCAAAGACTTCCCTAAAGATCAAATTGTTGAAGACAGCTATGTTTATCAACCACCGTTGATCCCACACAGCATTCGTCACTACGAAATTTCGTTAAATGCTAACAAGTGTCTTGCATGCCATAGTTGGAAAAATGCAAAAGAGTCAGGTGCGACTAAAATTAGCGTAACGCACTATGTAAACAGAGAAGATGCGGTACTGGCAGATATGTCTCCTCGTCGTTACTTCTGTTTGCAATGTCACGTTCCGCAAACGGATGCAAAACCACTAGTGGAAAACGAGTTTAAGGCAGTCGATTCGCTTCAGTAATTGAAACGCGAGTACTAAGAGGTTACTTATGAAAATACTTAAAGCGTTTTGGAAGAGACTGTCGAGCCCGAGTAAAGCTGCCGCTGGTGTGGTTTTATTTCTAGGCTTCGCTGGTGGCCTTCTATTTTGGGGCGCATTCAACACAGGTATGGAAGCAACCAACACAGAAGAATTCTGTTCTGGCTGTCACGCGCCGATCGTTGCTGAAATTCAAGAAACAATTCACTACTCCAACCGCTCTGGTGTTCGTGCGATTTGTTCAGACTGTCACGTTCCTCATGAATGGACGGATAAGATCGTTCGTAAAGTACAGGCATCTAAAGAGCTATTTGCACACTTCGTAACGAAGACGATCGATACGCCAGAGAAGTTCCAAGAGCGTCGTGGACACCTCGCAGAGCGAGAGTGGGCACGTATGAAGAAGAATGACTCTCTTGAATGTCGTAACTGTCATGAGTTTGATTTCATGGATTACTCTCAGCAAGGATCACGTGCGGCAGAACAACACTCCACCGCTCTAGCTTCAGGCGAGAAAACATGTGTAGACTGTCACAAAGGTATTGCGCACAAACTACCAGACATGAGCGGCGTTGAAGGCTGGCACTAAGGAGACTTACCATGAGTACATTAGAATCTGTAATTTGGCATATCCTTGGCTACAGTGCTATGCCAGTGATTATTCTTTCCGGCTTTGTGGCGGTAGCAGCAATCTCTCTCTGGCTGCTGTCATTTGGTAAGGATAAAGAGGTGTAACGTAACGCATCTCTACTCGTCAACTAGCCTATTTGTTGACACTGAGCGCCGAGCAAATGCTCGGCGCTTTTTATTTATTGCTCAATGGTACTGCCAACAATAAATAAACAAGCAATCATACATAAAAAAAGCGACCATAAAGGCCGCTAAGATTTACTGCTATAGGGAGTTGTTTAAGATTCTTTTACTGGCAGAACCTGTTTGACGTATTGTCCTGGCGCTTCATCAATAACCGGATGGTTTTCTGAGCCAATAGGGAAAGGCTCAACTTGCTCTTTAGGGTTGAATTGGAGTAACCACTCGTTCCAGTGTGTCCACCACGATCCCTCTTTGTGTTCCGCGTTATTCAACCACTCATCAGCAGAGTCATCCAAATTATCGTTCAACCAATAACCATACTTATTTTTAGCTGGAGGGTTCACGATGCCCGCAATATGACCAGACTCACCGAGGACAAACGTTTTGTTACCACCCGTGTTCAGCGCACCACGGTAAGTTCCCTGCCATAACGCAATGTGGTCTTCTTTCGTTGACACAAAATAGCTAGGAATTTTGATCTTATTTAGATCAATCCATACTCCACCAATTTTGACGCCTTTATCTTGCACCAGCTTGTTCTCTAAATAGAGCTCGCGAAGCAAGAAATTGTGAGATGCAGCGCTGACGTTGGTGCTATCGCTATTCCAGTACAACAAGTCGAAATCAACCGGACTGTTACCCTTCAAGTAATTGTCGACGTAGTAGTTCCAGTACAAGCTGTTTTCACGCAGTAAACTAAACGTCACGCTTAAGGAACGGCCGTCCATATACCCTTTTGCGTTATTTTGCGCTTCAATTGCACTAACAATGGTGTCATTGATATACGCGCCGACTTCACCTGGTTGAGAGAAGTCGAGCAACGTGGTGAAGAAAGTAGCAGACTTAATGCGCTTCTTCATACGTTTTGCAGCGTAGTACGCAACCGTGCTTGCTAAAACAGTACCACCAATACAATAACCAGCCGCATTGATTTGCTCTTGTCCTGTTATATCTTCAATTGCAGCGACGGCTTTCACTGCGCCTTCTGTCACGTAGTCACCAAACTCTATGTGCGCTTGTGCCTTGCCTGGATTGCGCCAAGACATCATAAATACACTGTGCCCCTGCTCTAACAACCATCGAACCATTGAGTTCTTTGCCGTTAAATCAAGGATGTAGTATTTGTTGATGAAAGGTGGGACGATGAGCAGCGGCGTCGCATTCACTTTCTCTGTTAGAGGTCGATATTGAATCAACTCAAACAATTCGTTTTGAAAAACCACATTACCCTGTGTCGTCGCAACGTCATCGCCCACGCGGAATGCATTGTTATTCGTCATACGAATTTTTAAAATGTCTGCGCTCGACTCAACGTCTTCTTTCAACTGCTCTAAGCCTGCCAGTAAGTTTTGACCGTTTTGCTCAAGTGTCAGCTTCAAAAGCTCTGGGTTAGTGGCGATGAAGTTGGAAGGAGAAAGGGCGTTAATGGCTTGGCGAGAGAAAAAAATAATACGTTCTTTCGTCTTTTCATCTAAGCCTTCCAAAGACTCGATGGTGTCCAGATAGGTCTTACTAAATAAAAGGTAGGATTGTTTGATGAAGCTATACATGGCTTCATTTTGCCACGCTTCGTTTGAGAAACGCTTATCCCCTTTTTCAGCTTCGACGATTTGTGCTTGGTTCCCTGCCAATGCAACATTCTGCCAAATTTGCAGCTGCTGTTCCCACCACTGTGCTTGCAGCTTTAAAATCGCAGCAGGCTGATTCGCAGCTTGTTCGAACAGTTTGGCAGTATCCTCAAAGTTCACTTCTTGCATGGCCTTGTTTAAAGGAGAGTTCACGACTGCCTTGTTCACTTCGAAATCATGCCACCACTGATGATTGGTTTCCTGAAGCTTCACAAGATAGTCCGAAAAGAAGTGTTGAAACATAGTCTTACTCCTATATTCGGAAAAACAACGCCGCCCAAATCTAGGGGCGGCGAGAATCGGACAAATTACGCTGGAGTAACAGTCTTTAGATTTTCCGAAGTCATTTTCTCAACGTCTTCTTTGAACTCTTTTGCAATCGCTTGAAGCTTGTTGCTGTCATCCATCATTTGTTGAGAAAGTTTAGTAAGTACGCTTAGTTGCTGACTGTTGAAAGCAGTCAATGACGTTACGTCTTTGATTTCTGTCGCTGCTTTCATCTGGTTTAGACCCACTTCACTGTATGTGCGAATGGCGTTCAATTGAAGCTCGGTCAACACTTCTACGTTTTTTGTCACTAGCTTGTTGAACTTCAAGTAAGGTTCTAGATTTTTTTCAGTTTGATCGCTAAATGTTTTGAAGAAATCTGTGTACATGGTTTGTCTCCTAGAGAAAGAATTAAAAAATGTCCGTTTAAATAATTACTTAACTGTCTTTACAACCACAGCCGTGCCCATGCCGCCGCCCACACAAAGTGAAGCAACGCCATATTGACCATTTTGCTTATGAAGCTCGTGAACCAGCGTGACTAAGATTCGGTTGCCAGATGCACCAAGCGGGTGTCCTAGCGCGATAGCACCACCGTTAAAGTTCGCTTTATCTTGAATCGCGTTAACTGGAACTTGGTTTGTTTCCGCCAACTGATGAATCACGCCAAGTGCTTGCGCTGCAAATGCTTCGTTTAACTCGTAAACGTCAATGTCATTTACTGTGAGTTCCGCTTTTTCGAGTGCTTTATTGACCGACTCTACAGGACCTAGGCCCATGATCTTCGGATCAAGACCCGATTGCGCATAGCTTACGATCTCAGCAAGCGGCGTTAATCCATGCGCTTTAACTGCGCTTTCAGACGCCACGATAATCGCACTCGCGCCATCGTTAATGCCTGATGCATTACCCGCAGTCACAGTGCCTTCGCGGTCAAAAGCAGGACGTAGCTTGCTTAAGGCTTCCATTGTCGCGTTCGCTTTTGGGTATTCATCCGTATCAAACATCACGGTTTCACGGCGTTGCTTTACTTCCACTGGCACAATTTCGTCTTGAAATTTGCCAGCTTCGATAGCGGCTACCGCTTTCTGTTGGCTAGACAGCGCGTATTCGTCTTGCTGCTGGCGAGTTAAGCCGATTTGTTTTGCTACGTTTTCTGCCGTCACACCCATGTGATATTGGTTGTAAACATCGGTTAAACCGTCCGCTACGAGCAGATCTTTTAGCTCCAGATTGCCCATTTTGTTGCCATCACGAATGCTGCTTGGTGCGGCAAACGGAATCTGAGACATGACTTCAACACCCGCTGCAACAACGATCTCAGCATCGCCACTACGGATATGGGACACGGCATCCATGACCGTTTTCATGCCACTACCGCAAACCATGTTTACGCCATATGCAGGAACAGATTCAGGAATCCCCGCAAACAGTGCCGCTTGGCGGCCAACACCCATTCCTTGACCTGCACCAACAACGTTGCCAACAATCACTTCGTCAACCTTGTCGCCAGGCAACTTTGCCGCTTCCAACGCGCCTTTAATCGCTACTGCTGCCAGATCGCCAGCAGAAGTATTTTTCAGGCTGCCACCAAAAGCACCAATTGGAGTACGCTTCGCCGCTACGATAAATACTTTTTCCATCATCTTCTCTCCTTAGTGCATGTATAGGCCGCCGTTCACCGACAAAGTCTCTCCGGTGATGTAGGCGCCCGCATCGCTGACCAAGAAGCTCACTGATGCTGCAATTTCTTCTGGTGTCGCAAGACGTTTCATTGGAATTTGGTTCGTGATGGATTCCAGCACTTCTGGCTTCATTTGCTCAACCATTGGCGTACCCGTGTAACCCGGAGCGATAACATTAACTGTCACACCCGAGCGAGCACCTTCGTATGCTAAGGCTTTAGAGAAACCGATCATCCCAGCTTTCGCCGCCGAGTAGTTTGCTTGACCAAACTGCCCTTTAAGACCATTGACTGAAGAGATATTGATGACACGACCACCGCCTTTTTCGCACATTGCAGCAAAGAGGGGTTGCGTAACGTTGAATAAACTATTGAGGTTGGTATTGATGACATCATTCCAAGCTTGCGCAGTCATCTTTTTAAACACGCCATCACGTGTGATTCCTGCGTTGTTGACAACAACATCAATGGTTCCTTCCTCCCCAAGCAATTGCGCCAATTTCTCTGCACACTCTGTCGTGTTTGTTACATCCAACTCAAAAAGGCGAACCTGATCTTTGGTAAACCCTTTGCTGTTGAACCACTCCAGCGCACATTCGTAGTTACCTGTGAAATATGTAGCAATTACACGGTAACCGTCATTAACTAATTGAGAGGAAATAGCAGAACCAATTCCGCCTTTTGATCCAGTGATCAAAGCGACTTTCTTCATTGAAGACTCCATTCTTAACGGCATTTAAAAAGCAAACTTAATACACTGATGAAATAGTTCACCAACTGACGTGTTTATTTATTCTTTTGACAACCAATCCCGTTCTGCCTTTATTTTAAGTTAACCTAGAAATATTACATTTCAAATAAAAAACTCACCCAATTGCATAAGATTGATTTAGATCTCATTACCCGTGAAATGTTATAAAATGGTTAATTTTACATAAGTCATTGTTTTAAATCACACTTCCACAAAAGCCACACCAACAGAAATAGAAGCATAATTATTAAATATCATGCACTTACATACAGAATGGTAGACGTTACATTATGTCATGATTTAAGATCTGAATTTTAAGCCTATATGATTACAACAAACTTGAGATTAGAATAATAATTCAATTATCAGTAAAAATAATTATCAAACATATCATTTAATTACTGCATTTAATGATAATTTAGTTATCAATTCGATTATTTTAATACAGTGATGATTAATACCGATAAAATATAATAAATTAAATATATTTAATCTAAAAATGATATAAGAGCTTGTCTCATACTGGTGCAATACGCACTATTATGACGCATAGATTAAAATATAATTTCATTTTAAATTTATATATTCGAAGAACATCAACTAGCTACTAGTGAAAGTAATCGTTCGCTTTGTAGTAGCATCCTTTTCCACTTTGCACTATCTTTGTGGCTTCTCTTTAATCACTAAATCATCAACAGATATGAATCTTGCATTGCTCAGTATGTTCATCCCTACTTTCTTTTTTGTCTCAATCACGCCTGGTATGTGCATGACTCTCGCCCTAACGTTAGGTATGAGTATCGGTTATCGTCGCACGTTATGGATGATGATAGGAGAGCTTCTCGGTGTTGCGCTGGTGTCAGTCTCTGCGGTGTTAGGCATCGCTGCGATTATGCTCAATTATCCTTGGATGTTTATCGCGTTAAAGTTCATTGGTGGCGGTTATTTACTCTATCTTGGTGTTGAAATGTGGCGATCGCGAGGGAAACTTGCGATTAATGTCGACAACTTAGAAACACCAAAGAGTGACAATATCGCACTGATCATGCAAGGCTTCGTTACCGCAATCGCAAACCCAAAAGGCTGGGCATTTATGATTTCTCTTTTACCGCCTTTTATAGACCAAAACGCAGCGCTTGCACCGCAACTGATCATACTTGTCTCCATTATTTTACTGTTTGAGTTCATTTGCATGTCTCTGTACGCTACTGGTGGTAAAGGATTGAAACACGTATTAGGTCAGTCTAAGAATGTACGTCTAATGAACCGTATCGCAGGCACTTTAATGATGGGAGTTGGTGTCTGGTTGCTACTAAGCTAAGGCAAACTGGAAACAATGAAAAATATTCTGAATAAAATCGCTAAAGTCATGGGTGAAGTATTGGACTTTCAAGCCCGAGTTTGGGTTGTGAACGTCTATACCGGTGAGCATAAAGGCGAGTCTTATGTCGTTAATGAAGATGCTTTCTCTGTACCTCTTCAGTGGATGAAGAAGAAAGGCTACCAAGAGCCAATGTTGAATAAAGTCGAAGCAATGAAGCGCTCACAAGTCTTAGAGTTCGATTTGGGACTTGTGAAACATCGCTTGATGCGCGTGAAATAAGCACAAAAAAGCGCCACTCAAGATGAGTGGCGCAAGCACTTTTACCTTAAAAATAATGCTACGGCGCAGCGTCGATCTCAACTGGAAGATAATGTTTCGGCTCCAGTTTCAACCACTCAGGCAGCACAGTACCAATCGAAATCGAAGACCATGTACCCGACAGAACGCCAATAAACATGGCGGTTGAGAAACCAGCCAAAGGCGCTCCTCCCATAATCCATAATGCACCAACAGTGATCAATGTCGTACCAGATGTCACCATAGTGCGTGAAAACGTCGCGATAACAGCTTGGTCATTGATGTCTTCTGTTTTCCAACTCTGCTTCGCAATCAACAGCTCACGGATTCGGTCTGCAATGATGATCGAGTCATTCAATGAGTAACCTAAAATCGCCAGCACAGCAGCAAAAACGGTTAAGTTGAACTCCATTTGAGTAATTGCAAAGAAGCCAAGCACTAAGATCACATCATGGGCCAAAGCAAACAGTGAACCACTCGCTAAACGCCACTCAAAACGGAAACACAAGTAACCGAGAATACTCAACACACAAATCAACAATGCTAAGCCACCTTGCTCAAACAAGTCTTGGCCAACTTGAGCGCCAACTATACTGTTGCTGACAACATCAACTTGGTGAGAGATTGGCTTCAACACCTCTTCTACACTTGGCAACGTTTGCCCATCTTCCGGCGCAGAGTAACGAATCACCCAACGGCCATCTTCACCAGAGCGTGTCACTGACGCAGATTCACCAAGCTTTGGTTGCAGAACGTCAAGCAGATCATGGTTAGTTAGCTGCTTATCTACCTTTACTTCTGTCACCATACCGCCAGTGAAATCCAAACCTAGGTTCAACCCTTTAAAGCCTAGAGCGACGATGGCGATCACCGTTAAAATGATGGAAACTAGCGTAGTAAAGTAGCGAATTTTACGAATATTTTGTTTTAGCATTTCGACCATGATTAAACCCTCACATCACGACGGGCATCGCGGCCCCAAATTAAATTGATCATTGCTCGAGAGGCAAATACGCCTGTAAACATACTGGTTAACAAACCTAATCCGAGTGTTAAGGCAAAGCCTTGGATTGGGCCATTACCGATGGCGTACAAAATCACGGCGGTGATCATGGTAGTAATGTTGGCATCAAGGATGGTCGAGAATGCGCTGTCAAAGCCAAGATCAATCGCTTGAGCGAAGCTGCGGCCTTCACGCATTTTGTCCTTAATACGTTCGAAAATAATAACGTTGGTGTCCACTGCCATACCGACGGTTAACACTAAACCGGCAATACCCGGAAGCGTTAGAACCGCTCCTGGTAACAAGGCGATTAAGCCAAGCAAACAAAGCATGTTGGCACAAAGCGCCACGTTTGCTACCCAACCTAAGCGGCGGTACCAAAGTGCCATAAAGGTCAGTGTTAGTCCCATACCTAAAGCCAGTGCTGCAAAACCGTTTTCAATGTTTTCTGCACCCAGAGAAGCACCGATTGTTCGCTCTTCCACAATAGTAACCGGCGCGGTCAGTGACCCCGCGCGAAGCAATAGCGCCAACTGCTGCGCATCGTCCATGCTACCTGCCCCAGTAATACGGAACTGGCTACCAAGCTGAGATTGAATAGTCGCGACGCTGATAACGCGCTCACTACGCTCAGTTACACCGCGATCGTTTGTTTTGTATTCACGGTAAACGGTCGCCATTGGCTTGCCGATGTGAGTTGCTGAGAAGTCACTCATTTTCTTACCACCAGCGTGGTCAAGAGAAATATTGACTTCTGACATGCCCATTTTGTCGACACCAGCACGAGCGTTCACGATGTGCTCGCCCGTTAGAACTGGTCGTTTTGACAAAATCACCGTACGGCCGTCATTGTCTTGAAGAACAAGATCTTGGCTGCTGTGTGCTTGGCTCGCATCTTTCACTTCATAAAACGCCAAGCTTGCTGTTGCACCAATAACGTTTTTCGCTTGAGCAGGATCTTGTACACCAGGGAGTTCAATTCGAATGCTCTCTTTACCTTGGCGTTGCACTAGTGCTTCTGTGATACCAAGTTCTTCAATACGGCCACGCATGATCTTCAGGTTTTGTTGAAGAGTCGAGGATTGAAATTCTTGGATATTTTGTTCACTCGGTTCAAGCACAAAGCCACGAGATGAACTTTTTGAAATCCAGCCAGGGTAATTTTGACGCAAGAACTTGTTCACTTCCGACAATGCTTGCTCGCTGTCACTGTTTACCGTAATTCGGTTGCCGCTTTCTGCTCGAACTTGCACACCACGAACACGTTGATCACGTAAATTCGCTTTGATTTCATCAATCAACGCATCACGTTGCTCTTCAAACGCTTTATTCACATCAACATTCAACAAGAACTGAACGCCACCACGAAGGTCAAGACCGAGCTTAATTGGGCTAAAGCCCATCTCATTCAACCATTCTGGCGCAACCGATACGTATGAGAAAGTGATGCTGTCGTCTTTATTTAGCTCTTTGTTTAACAACGCACGAGCTTTACTTTGCGCATCTTCACCATCGAATACAATGGTTGTTTTGCCGTCTTTTTCGATGATTTTGTCGGCTGAAATATGGTTGTTTTTTAGCAGTTGATTCAGATGAACAACCGACATTTCACTGTTGTTTTGATCCGCAAACGTCAACTGGATAGAAGGCTGTTCGCCAAACCAAGTTGGTATAGCACTTAGGGTTAAAATAATGACCGTCGTGATTAATACTACATATTTCCAAGCTGAGTAGTGATTCATCAGCTTTCTGTTCTTTTGCTGCTTTGGTGTTTTTTTCATGTAAACATCATCCCTTCACGATGAAGTGAAGCTTTTAATAACAAGGCTTAACACACGACAGATGCGCCCAGAATAAATTCAGGGTATGAAATGCTCAGAACGCTCACGTCCTGTCGAATACAATCGTCGTGTTAAGAGTGCACAATGGTGCAAATAGATGGTGTTTAGGCAGAAAACTGACTATTGAGTGCGACGTACATGGCATTGGTCTCTTTCCAACCAGAAATGCGATGATCGCTTGTGAAATGATAAAATGTGGACTGGTTGTGACGCCAGTTAATGTCCATCAAGCTGTATGCGTAACCCGCATCAGCGTAAAACGGAGTAGTGAGATCGCCGACAAAATCTACGTGCTCGTCATCAAGCCCTTCCCGTAAGTAAGACGTCCAGCGCTGAGAGTTAAACAAAGCAACGGAATCGAGACTTGCATGGCCTTCAGATACTGGAGATTGAGAGCTTTCTTCTGAAACTTCAGAAAAATCGACGGAAGAGTTTGGCGATACACTTACGGCTACAAAAGGTTGTAGCTTAGAAAAGTGCGGTACGTGAGCCTTGTGGTCGATTTGCGCAGCAGATACATGCACTGGTAGCAATACCATTGCAAATAGCAGCAAAATCAACTTTCTAAGGTAAATCCAAGGCATAGGAACTCACTAAAAACACAAAGAGCCAAGTTAGGTCACTTGACTCGTTGATAGTATTCCTATTGATTATGGTTCACAACTAAAAAGTTATAAATCTCTGATTTCAGGTTTGCATCGTTATTGCATTTATAAAAACGTCTTTAGAAAACGAGTGTAATTGGTGGTGAGTTATCGATAAAAAATATCGCCCTTATCAACATCTAAGTAGATCTTGTTCTCTTGCTCCAAACCGCCACAATAGATGAAGTAAACGTTGCGCTTTTTGAACGTCACAGAACGAACCCAGCCTCCGAGCTCCTCAAAATCACTCGGATCACAGGTTTCATCGTCTAACAATTGCTGTGTTTTCTTACGGAAAATATCCAAGTGAACTTTTAAATCATCCGACTTCTGTAGGTATTCATCCAATATCTCTAAGCGCTCTTGCTCTTTAATAACTGGCTCTGCATCCGATAACCCTTCAGCATTCAACCATTCGGCTTTTTCTTCTCCACCCTCTTCATAGACAAGATAGCCGGAGATTCGGTACCACCCATCTACTTTTTCTAACACCGATACTTTTTCTCCCTTATAGAGCGTATCGACAACTAAAGCATTAGGGTTAGGCTTGTTGTAAACATTGACACGACGCTCAATAACGTAGTACTCGGTAACTTCCGGGGGAACGGCTTCTAAATCCAGAATCGGTTTGGATGTTTCTTTTTGCAGTGACGATTGCTCGACTTGTGTAGCCTTTGGTGCTTCAGGTTCATCTTTCTGCATAAAGAAGAAATAGTATCCAGCCCCCGCTCCGCCGAGCAACAGCATGACAATCAATGCGACGAGAATTTTCTTCATGCCCTTTTCCTTTTCATTCTTTATTCTTATCCCACCAGCAGCACGCATGTCGTAGAAATTTGGGTATATACTCAAAAGAGCAAGTCAACTAACGCGAGCAATAATGATCAACAGACTCAATTGGATACTACTATTTCTTCTGTTCCCGATAACGGGGCACGCCAATATTCAATGTAACCCATCGTCGTGGAATGACAATCTTACCCAATTCAATCGTTTAGAGTCCAATTACAATCAGCATGTTGAGGTATTCAATACACTTTTAACCGAACATAAACAGCGTCAGTTATTGTCCGACACCTTTTCACTGCATGAGCTCGTGCTACTTTGGCGTGCCAATTCGAACCAAAATGTGTTCAAAGCGCAATTAAAAGCATCGATTCAATACAAAGAAGAGCTCACAACTAAAGCGAATCAGCTGCTTAAATTGAGCACACAATCCCGATGGTCAGCAAATGGGTGGGAGATACTGGCCCAGAAGTGCCGCGAGTCAAACAAAACAGCCAATCAAATAACTGCGGAATGGTATAACACCAACGCTTTGGAACTTGCTGAAGATTACAAGCGCCTCTCTTCACAATATCAAACTCTGTCACAAGTCTATGATAAAGAAGCCCGAGCGCTTCAATACGCTCAAGATGTTTCGAAGTAAAAACAGAGCCAGTTTTGAATAGACGATGTTGGTTTTTCACTCCAATATTGGACGTTATTCGTGCTTTTTATCTTTCCTTAGTCGTGAATGATATCAAATGTAAATAATGGGATTGTTCCCTTTGACAAACTTGACTAAACCATGACCAAGACAATCAATTTATAGAGACATACGTCACATTAATGCTTTACTTATGGACATTTTTTGGTTAGTTTAGCCATTAATAAAATTTAATAAAAAGTCACATTTGGCTGGAGATGATGCTACAAACATGGTTATCAATCGATTAAGTAACAGGGAATGTCCTAATGCTACCAAAGCCAAGTTTTTGTCAGTAGTTAGGCACGTAAAAGAGTTCGGTTCAATCAGTGATTTGGATCTGTGTAAAATCTTCGGAGAAACAATATGGAGTGATGGGAGGGAATACCATTCAGCCGCTTTCTCATTCAAGGTTGATAGATACACAGGTAACTGTGAAATCTCACAATACAAAAACCAATAAGGCTTAAGAATTTATAAGGCGGAGTCAGGAAACGGACTCCGCTTTTTTGATCATGGCAATCGTAAAGTCGTGCTCGGAGTACCCCTCAATCAATCGTGTATTCGGACACAGCAACCGACAATAGCGAAAGACACCTTCTTTATTGTGCGACGCTAACATTTTCATGCTGGGTAGTTTGGATTCATCCAACAAGTTAAACACACAACCTTTCTCTGTCGCTCGGTACATTTTCTCAATCATTTCAATGGTGTGATTTGGGTTGGTGGATTGATAGTTCAATGATCCGGAAGCAAAAACAAAGTCGCAACGAGGCAATACCAACGTTGAAAAGTCGCCACATATAAACTTACTTTGCGTACGAAAATCTCGTTTTCTGGCTTCAGAGATAAACTGTTTTTGCTGATCAATGCCAATATAGCTTTGAGGAAGCCCCCCCATAAGTTCGATAAACGCTAACAAGTCTCCGTAGCCGCACCCAATATCTAAAATACTTGAACCGTCTAACGTTAACCCTCGGCACAACGCCTCAAACGGCTGATCTGACTATACTTATCTGCCCATCCCAGAGTTCGGGCTCTGTCTTTACCAAACTGTCTATATCGCTTTCGATGATAGTGGGCAATCTTAAGTCTATCGAAAAATTTCATCTTTCTTATGCATAAATCGGCAAACTGCCATTTCCTTTCACTTGTCTAATCGCCAGGTGGGTATGAATATCTTTCACATTTTCTAATCGCTGTAACTTTCTAGTAAATGTTTCATAACCAGCGAGATCTTTACTGACCACCTCTAACAGGTAATCATAGGCCCCTGATACGACATGGCATGAGATCACTTCATCCATCTCAACAACGGCATGTTCAAACTCATCAATCGAAGAAGCTTGGTGGTTATTTAAACTCACTTCAACAAATACAGTCATCGCGATGCCTACGGTGTCTCTGGACACAATAGCTCGATAACCACTAATTACACCTTCCTGCTCCAAACGCTTAATGCGCCTTGCACAAGGTGATGCCGATAGCCCTACTTGGTCAGCAAGTTCTGCAGTTGTCAAAGTGGCATCCTTCTGCATTAGGTTGATAAGTTGCCTGTCAATTTTATCCATTTATTCTTCCGTGCCTTTAATCACTAATAATTAACATTTATACGCAATTTATCACCAACATCAAGCCTAATTACGTCAAACTTTGCCTCCCTTTGGCAAGAGTTTTATTCAACAATTAACACATCATTTACAAATGGACATGTCGATAATGATCTTGGGATACGCAGCTATATTAACGACCTTACTGCTTTGGTCTGGTTTCTTTATTTCTTTAAAAGGGGGCGCAATTTCTGCCTTGCAGCCAGCCGATATCGCGTTAGTTCGCTTTCTCATCCCAAGTATAATTTTATTACCATTTGTGATTAAGCATAAACAGTCGCTGCGCGTAGTGCCTAAACGCTACCTGGTTGGTGTTGTGGTTGGAAGCGGCCTTCCCTATCTTCTGGTCGTCGGAACGGCTATGCATTTCGCTCCCGTGGCGCACGGCAGTGCATTAGTACCCGGCACTTTGCCATTGTTTGTTTCTGCTATCGCGGTACTTTGTTATCAACAGTCGCTGAGTGCTCACCGCTTAATCGGGCTTTCTACGGTGTTGTTAGGGATTTTCGTATTCCTTCTTTCTAATAGCGGCGCAGAGTACAACTGGTCTCAATTACAAGGGCATATCCTGTTTCTAACTGGCAGCATCATGTGGGCTGCTTTCACCATCAGCGCTCGTGTCGCCAATCTTAATGCACACGTCTGTGCAGGATTCGTTGCAATCGCGTCTTTGGCTCTGCTCATCATCGCCGTTGGTTTCGGGTGGGTAGACAGTTATTTGGTGGTAACACCGTTCAGCCAGTGGCCATGGGAGGAGTTGTTTGGCCACGCGATGCTACAAGGTGTTGGCGCAGGTTTAATCGCTTCTTTCACTTTCATTTATGCAATTAGGATCATCGGTGCCGAAGCCAGCGCAGCTTTTGGTTCATTAACTCCAGTCGTCGCGACACTTCTTGCCGTTCCAATTTTTGGTGAACAACCAGATTCTCTCACTTGGTTAGCGCTGATGTTGGTCACATGCGGCAGTATTGTGGCAAGCCAAATCTTTATGAAAGATGGAATGAACCAAACTTATCGCCCACCACTTCACAGATAGCGATGATTTTACAAAAACTTATGCCTTACTATCTTGAATAACAAAATGGCGTTTTGATAGCCTCAGCTTAACTAAAAAATTAAAACGCCAATGTGATGCCAGCCACTCATACTAAAGATGAACTGCATAGGTTTCTCAAACCGGGAATGAAGCTTTCTACTAATTTCGAATTTGGGCCTAAGGATCAATATACGTATTCCACCACCTATCTGGGGATGAAAGAAAATGCTTATTTGATTCTTGATATACCAATGCGTTTGCTTGAAGAGCAAGTGATGAGAAAACTCCCCAACGCCGATGTCATCGTGCGTGGTGTATCAGATACGGAGTTAGGCCATGTCATTGCGTTTAAGTCCAGCGTGCTGACGACGACCGTTCGACCATCCCCCCTTTTGTTTATCCGCATTCCAGGAACATTTGCAACCAAACCAGTTCGGGAACATGAGCGTTACAAGTTGCAAATGGACTGTAACGTTATTCATGCAGGGAATGTCTACGACGGTAGCCTTATCGATTTCTCTCTAGCAGGTGTTGGTATATCAACCTTGATTGAGCCCGAATTCAACGTGGGTGAGAGTGTTACCATCGAATGCCCGTTAAGCCACTATATCGGAGAAGAAAATCGATGTGTCATTGCCAACATTAAGAAATTGGTGAAGGGATGGGTAGTTGGAATTAAGTTTGCCAGTCCCATTGAGATGACTCACGAACTAAAAACAGAGTTACTGGAGCAATCCTTTCTAACCAGTAACGTCTGAACTTACTGCTCGCTAAAGCGCGTCGCCTCAAAGCTGTTGAGTATTCTGTGAACCGTATAGGTAACAAGCAGCGTCGCAACAATAGCAAACAAAATACTGCTCACGCGATACAGCGCACTGAACATTAAGTCACCATCCGGAGTAAGATATTGGCCGAACAAAATGCCTAATGTGGTTAAACCGCCAAATCCGGCTCCCGAACCGCTAGACTCTTTCACGTGCATATAACTGAACATCATCGCACCAATCCAAAGCAATGGGACGATAAACAATAAGGTATCCGACCAATCGTATAATACAAGTTGTCCGACGATACCAAAGGTCACCCCCATCAAGGTTCCCATTGCTCTTTTTCGCGCATACCCTAAAGCACCGTTCCAATGCATAGGAAACAATAAAAGTAAGGTTGTCGCCTGAGCAGACATAGAGTCACTGAGGTCAAATAGCTGGAATACAAGGAAAGACATTGTAGCGATACTCGCCCCCATAAGGGCTTCATGACGCATTCGATGACTCTGTTTAGGCTGCGACGGTTTCGCTGGTGGCTGACGAGGTTCCGCATCGGGAATCAAAAATGTCACCACATAAGCAACGATCACTGAAATAACATTCGCTTGCAGATTGCTAAATATTAGGTCATTTAAGTCAGTGGTTGGATAACTCGCAAAATGCAGCATGATGCTTAAGCTCAGTACGCTGTTCGCTCCAAATAAGAACAAGCTCCCTTTTGACATACAGGCGAATTTATACAGAAACAACCCGAATGCAATGATTGTCATCATGCCAGGGTGCCCACCAAATAACCCACCAAGAACACCAACTTCTAATCCACACACAACCGCTGAAAAAATCAGTTGTCGTGCGGCATGTAGACTCATGACTGGCACCATTCCAAGTAACAGCATCGGGGTTACAGTAAAGAATACGCCATAGTTCCAACCAAATACTTTACATAAAGTGAAACCAATGGTCGCACCAGTTGCAATGCGCAAACACTGACGGAAGTCGTTTTCCGACATGGGGTGGTCCCATAACTTCATATCGCCTCCTCGTTAATAAATATAATGAAGAAGACTCAAGAATTGGATCTGGCACCTCGCTAACCAGCCAGATAATGCGTTTTCTGGCAACAACTGCACGGTTGCTCGTGCCCCTGCTGGAAATGCGCGCTGCTGAGGTTCATCGATAGCTAAATGTAAACGTAAGCGCTGCGCGTCTCTCACCCAACGGTTTGAGTCAGTTGGTGTTGCTAAGCGACCATCCGCATCGAATTGACCCGAGCTGACCCCGGCATCCACACTCGTAATACGAGCTTCAAATACATCACCAGGCAAGCTATCAAAAGCCACTAACGCACGGCTGTTCTGATTAAAGTGTCGTAAACTCTTTTCACGAAAGTCGGCAATGATATCCACGTCATCGGAGACTAAAGCGACAAGAGGTGTACCAGCTGCCGCATAGGCCCCCGTCTCCAGCTGCAAGTTAGCGACAACGCCATCATGTTCCGCCGAGACTTGAGTGTAAGACAGATTAAGTTCCGCTTGTTTTAGCTGGTTTTGCGCTACGCGGATATTCACATTCGTCGCGCCTAAATCACCGCGGTTTACTTCCAACTCTTTTAAACGAGCACGTGCGGCCAGTAAGTTCGCTTTAGCTGCCGTTGCACTGCTCTGTGCGTCATCGCGCTGCTGTTGCGAAGTACCATTACGGTGAAACAGAGTATTAAGACGTTTTGCTTCGCGAACTTTTTGTTCCGCCACGATTTTGCTCGCTTCAACGTCTGCTTTTGCCGCAGCAATAGAAGCATCAAGTTGTTCGTTGTTTTGAATCACACGCTCAAGGTTAAGTTGAGCCTTTTCTACGGCGAGCTGATAAGGCTGGGGATCAATCTGAAATAGTAGATCGCCTTGGCTTATTTCTTGGTTGTTGGCAACATAAAGATGCGTAATCTGCCCACTCACACGGGGGGCCACTTTAGTTACCACACGCGTTGCCATTGCCTGAGGCGTCAACGGCATGGCGAGATCTGCAACTAGAAAATAGGCAAAGACAAGGACAAACGCGACGCAAGAATATTTGATCCAACGTGCGAATTTTTGATCTGGAGTCATAAGCGTTTACTTCTCTTTTTATTCGGTTTTCTGACTTATTCGCTAAGTGAATCAAGCGCATTGTGAGCAATCTGATCAAGAATCAATGAAAGCTGCTGAAGTTCCTGGTCGTTGATGTCCGTTAGGAGCTTGCTTCGAACTTGAAGAATTCGAGCCTCCATTTGCTTTAGTAGGGTTTTCCCCTCTTCTGTGAGGCTAACAATACGTGCTCGCTTATCGTGTTCACAGCAATGGCGAACGATCAGAGATTGCTCTTCTAATAATTTTAATGTTCGCATCAACGACGCTAACTCGATCTCAAGCGCTTCAGCCAAATGCTTCTGACTGATGTTGTCACCCATTCGATAAAGCTTCCATAACGCAGTCCAACGCGGATACGTTAGGTTTAAAGGCTCTAACTCGCGATCTGCAACCATTTTCCACAAACGAGCAACACGAGATAATTTTTCAGCCAGAGAAAGGTCTCGCAAACTGTTGATGTCTTGAATCATAAGATCTACTCAATTACTTAGCGTGCTAAGTAATATAAAATAGTTAGCACGCTAAGTAAATATCTTTTTGTGATTGAAATCACGTTGGGTGTGTCAGTGAAGGAGCAGAAATCTAAGTAACACAACACTATGTTTGAACTTGAAATGCAGCGATGTACACAACAAACGTCGAGACCAATAAAGTCTGATTTGTATAAGAGTAAAAGGGTCAGATACAAAAAAGCACAACCCACAGTCATGGTGTTGTGCTTTCCAGATAATAAATAATTGGGTTATTTCGTAGTGAGCCAATTATTCATGTTCGCTCGACTAAGAACCGCTGTTTAAAATCCACAAATGCTTCATGGAGCGCATTTTCTTTAATCGGCTTGAGAAGCACGTAATTTGCACCCGATTCCATAAAGGCGTCACTGGTTTCTTTCGCGGTGTCAGCAGTACACGCATAAATTGGCGTGCCTAGTTTCAGCTTTTGTCGGATCTCTTTGGTCGTTTCAATTCCACCAAGATGCGGAAGTTGGTTGTCCATCAGTATCAAATCGTAAGTATGATCTTTTAAGAATTCCATTGCTTCTAACCCATCTTTCGCCCAATCAACCTGCATTTTGTACTTGTTACAAAACGCTTTTAGAATGAATGCGTTAGTATGGTTATCCTCTACCAACAACACTTTGAGACTCTCTGTAAATAGTTCACCTGGCTTAACTCGCAAACTCGAATCAAGAGGGGTGAGTACTCGCTCACGATCTTTCACTGGCATTGTAATGACAAAAGTCGTTCCTAAGCCTTTCTGACTGCGGACTTGAACATCACCTTCCAGCATGTCGACAAGGCTCTTCACAATGGTCAGCCCTAAGCCACTGCCACCGTATTCTCGAGTCGTTGTTGCTTCTTCTTGAACAAAAGGTTCGAACATTTGGTCGAGTTTGTCAGACTCGATGCCGATACCTGTATCCGTAATTTCCACGACCAGCACGCTATTGTCAGCGCCATAGAACTGCTCAAGTTCAGCATGCAAGCGCACGCTACCCGAGGGCGTAAACTTTACTGAGTTACTGACTAGGTTGAATAAAATTTGGTTCAGACGAACTTGGTCAGTAAAGATTTCAACATTGGGATCTATTTTGTTTTCAATGACAAGGTTGACGCCTTTACTTTCACAAATAGGACGATAAATGTTTTCTAACGTTCGAATTGTATCAGTGAAAGAAAACGGGTGCTTTTGGATATTAAACTTACCCTGCTCAATCTTCGAAAAGTCCAAAATATCATTCAAAACAGCAAGTAAGTGCTCACCACTATGTCGAAGTACGTCAATTTGGTTATTCTGCTCTTCTGTTTCCACAGAGTCTTTTAGCAATTGAGCAACCCCTAAAATTCCATTGATTGGCGTTCGGATCTCATGGCTCATTTTAGCCAGAAAGTCGGCACGGGCTTGAGCAGATTTTTCTGCTTCTTTGCGCGCCAAGTTACTCTGTTTTTCCGCCTCAATAAGCGTGGTTATATCCTGACCTTGAACAATAATACCGCTAATATCTCCATCAACTCGAATCGGCGATAAGTTCCAGCGATATACTTTGTCTCCAATTGGCACATTAACGCCTGTCAACGTAGCTCCCTGAGCCGCCATGCGAAGGTGTGGCATCAACTTTTCTTTGAAACCTTTGAACACTGGGTGCATGGTTTCAACATCGTTTTCCATGACTAACTCTTTGCGTGCTGCCGGATTGATTTGGACAAGTACACCCGATTCAGACCACACCATAATAGGTGATAACGCAAAGTTAAACAGGTCGCGGAAAGACCGCTTTTGTGCTTCAAGCTCTTCAAAAGTGTTTTCTAGTGTCGAACCAATATGATCGAATTCCTCAATATCTGACCCCTCAAAACGCTCAAATCCTTTTTCTTCACGAGCCGATCGGGTATATGCCATCAGGGATCCTAACTCTTCAACTACTCGATTCTCGATCCATTCTTTAGTCATTAGCGCAATCATGACCATACCGATAACTGAGGCTAGCATTGCTAGCAGGTGTTGGATTTGCAATGTCACCACGCTCTGATTGTCTTGCACAGTAAGCAAGCACAAGTCAGTCTCGGCGGCATTTACCTCAATAGGGGTTTTGATGATCAATAATTGGTCAAGCTTGTGCTGGGACTCTCGTCGTTTGAGTACGTCAAATATTTGATAAGCCTCATCTCCTACTAATGAGCTTGCCAATGGTGTGTTGTTAGCGACCAACACAACATTGTCGACGTTGCCTTCATTTTTTAACCTTTCCATCAACCCAAAGTTATTATCTAAAACAACAACATTGTAAGAGTACCCCATCACTTCACCGGTTTTAGGTTGTAAAACGGGTACACGACGAAGTAAAAGATGGCGAGTTCCCATCGGGGTCTGTGAGGGTAGATAATACCAGTTGTTGCTAAAGGTCACTTGACTGGCAAGTCGGCTAAGTATCAGGTTGTTGATGCCATAGAAATGCGCGTTGCCATCGTCCCAAATAATACCTTGATGATCGGTTAGGAAACGAAACTCTGGTGTATGGGAAGGATCACTCTGGTCAATACTCATGAAAAAGTAATTGAGTGCCTCTTCATCACGTTCTGTATAAAAATCCAATACAACATCACTTTTCGAATTGCTGTTGTGATGAATCTGAATCGCTGCAAAATGGCTATCAAAAATGTTCAGGATCAGGGCAGAGGTCTGCTGCTTGGTTCGGTCGACTTCCTGCCAAATAATCTGCTTCGAGAAGTAATAACTCTGAACAAAGATGCCTAGAATGATCGGAGCAAGTACGAGAATAATTATTTTGGTAATAAGCGTCGACAGTGAGCGACGCTTTCTTGTTTTTGATGTAGTTGTCATCAATTATCTGAGTATCTAAATGCACGTTTTCTTAATGCTTCAATTCTTTCTGGAGAGTCCGATTTGGTAACGACTTCAAAATCACCAGAGTAAACGGTGGGAACTGGCTTTCCTTCTAAATCCCACTTAATGGCCTCAGCCATTGCAATACCTGTATCATCGTTCATACGCATAACGGTAACGTCTAACTCCCCTTTAGAAAGCGCCTCTAACTCTGCTGAACCGCCGCCCCAACCATTGATCATGACATCATCACGACCTAACTCTTTAAGAGCGTCAACAGCACCTAATGCTACATCGGTAGAACACGCGTAAATGAAGTCAACGTCCGGATACTTCTCCAAACTGGCTTTTGCAGCTTCATACCCAGATTGCTTTGTTGCTTTGGTGTAGTAAGCAGATTGTAGTTCAAATTGATTATCGCGGTTCACTTGGTTGATAAAAGTGTTGCCTCTGATGTCACTAATGTAGCCCTCTGAGAAGTAGAGAACACTATAGTGGCTATGTTTAGGGAAACGCTTGCCAAACTCAACGGCCAATTCACGACTTCCTTCTGCGTGGTCGAAACCAACATAAAGAAACGGCTGATGATGTTCCCAATCCCTAACAGGTGTGGTGATATTTTGTAAAATTAACTTGGTTTTCTTTGAATCTAAGACATGCTCAACAAACTTACGATGTCTTGTGGTATCTAGAGTAAAGATCAAGTAATCGGAGTTGCTTTTCAGCGCCTCCATTAAAGACAAACTTTGCTGCTTTATATCTGCATTAGGACGAGTAAACACTTGATTTAGTTGATAGTCGATATCAAGCTTATCTAGGCGTTTTTCAAACGCATCGATGTTTCGAATCCAATAATCAGAGATCTGCTGCCCTGGATAAACAACAGAAATTTTCAGTGGACGCTTTTTGTCTTTTGCTACGGGTACAGGGGTTTCTCTTACCACTTCAGCCAACGCACTAGTTAACTGCTTCTGTTGTGGAAACTGGTCTAAAAACTCTTGATATGCCCAATACCCATTAAGAACTTGGGTGGCCTGCACATTCGGCGCAAAAGCGGCCATTGAAATCAGGGAGAATACTAACGCTTTTTTCATCTACTGCTCTTTTAGCTTTTTTATGAGCCTAATTCAGCTCTATTCATTACCTAGCCGAGTCATCCTATACTCTTGTAATCTACCTTCCTCTTAGTGCCTGTTTCAATAGTAAATTGGTTCTTGGTCTGAGTGGATGCAAATAAAGTACATTGAGTCGCTTCCTTTGTCTCGATAACGTAGAGACATTTCGCGCTTTTCATATTCAGGCCCTTTAAACAGAACACCAGCCCATTATGCGTCAGTTTATTCCTACATGGTACTCCAAAAACAAAAAGAAACCGCCAATGTGACATAGGCGGTTTCCGTGTATCTTTGCGTAGCAAGGGCTTATCAGAGTGCCACTATCTCTAACATCATTTGTTGATGTTCGTCGACGACAATATTTGCTTTTGACATAACGAGCAGCTCTTTTTTCGCTTTAGTTAGTTGCTTAATATAGTACTCTGCTCGCATGGCAAGCGTCTTTGACTCAAAATCCGATGACCATTCCAATACCAAAGGGCCTTTTCCCTTCAAAGCTTTCGCTCCTTTTCCGGTTTGGTGCTGATTGAATCTTCGTTCAACATCATTGGTAACACCACAATACAACGCGTTGCGGTTATTTCGTATCAGGTAGACACTCCAACGCTGCGTTGTATTTTCCATCATGAAAGCAGTGACTCAACCTTAGCTTTTAATTCATCCAGCTCTTCTTTCAGCTGAGCGACTTCGAGCTCTAGCTGACTTACTCGATCGGAGCTCGAGCTTGCAGCAGACACAGGCGCTGCAAGTTCGGACGCATCAACATCACCACAGAACAAATGCATATAACGCGACTCCCGCTTACCAGCCTCACGTGGTAATTTGACCACTAATGGTCCTTTCTCTTCGCTTGCTAAATGCTCAAGGACCGTTTCCACTTCTTTTACATCATGAAATGTCGCGAGACGATTAGTACGAGTACGAATTTCCCCAGGTGTTTGAGCACCGCGCAAAAGCATACAGCATACAATGCCCTTCTCCTGCTCTGTCAGCTTTAAATCACCAAATTCCGTATTACAGAAACGGTGTTGATACTTGCTGACGCGGCTGTTGAACGCACTTTCGTCACTGACGAGCCTGCGCTCAATAAGAGCATCAACGGCATCGAGAACGTCTGACTCAGAGAGTGACATCACGGGATCACGGTTGCTTTTTTGATTACACGCGTTGGTTAATGCGTTTAGGCTGAGGGGGTAAAGATCTGGGGTAGTGACTTCTTTTTCGATCAAGCAACCAATAACTCGTGCTTCAATTGCCGTTAGCTCAACTTTCATAATGCATTTCCTTATTATTTTTGCATTTGACTTTGTACCTAAATCGCTTCGAAATCATACTCCATAAATTCACACAGCAGTGCAAGAAGCGTTAGCGGTTCAGGTGTTGGTGTCAGGCTAAAGCATAGCGTAAGACCTGACACCCCTTACGAATAGGGTCAGGTATCAATGCTCCGAGAGAATCGGCACTCTCGTCAAATTGCCATCTTGGTCGACCATCATTATTTTTGAACGATTAAGCTCAACTTCGATGATTTCGAGTTGCTCACGGGCGTTGATATACGCCGTTTTTAACTTTTCAGCCACAGAGCGAGTGACTTGCTCATTATCTTGACTATTTACTTGCTCCGCAGTGTTACCAGAGTCCATATCAAGTTCATCATTTTGCATTCAATGGTGTTGATAATATAGTGAAGGCCACGTTATGACAATTAATCGATGGATTCTACGATGTTGGCCAAAACTCGAAGAAAGCAGCACGATTATATGGACACAGCGCAATTGGTTGAGAAATGTTCAACTCTGCATTGCTATTGATCTAAAGACTGTTATGCCACTGGATGTTGTGCTTTAATCGAGGAAGATATTCATAAAATTAGGAAAGAGAACTATGAGTAGCGTATTTGAAATCGTTAACCAAGCTCGTCGTAAAAACAAACTAAAACGTGAGCTTCTTGATAACGAGAAGAAAGTTCGTGATAACCGTAAACGTGTTGATCTTCTAGAAAACCTTCTAGACTACATCAAACCAGAAATGACTCACGATGAAATCGTCGCAATCATCAAAAATATGAAAGCAGACTATGAAGATCGTGTTGATGACCACATCATTAAAAGCGCTGAGATCTCTAAAGCACGTCGTGACATCAGCCGTCGCATTCGTGAGCTGACTGAAGAAGACAAGCAAACTAGCGGCAAAAAATAAACGCGTGAGCTAGATTTTCGAACCCCGAGCAAGAATATCTTCCTCGGGGTTTATTTTTGTCTCTAAACTAACCGCCGTGTACAATCAATCTAACTCTTATTCCTAACGCATTCAGCTTTCTATGTCTTCAACTACGACAAGTACACAACCAACGCTTGCAAAACAATTATTTACGATGACCTGGCCAATGCTTTTTGGCGTTCTGTCTTTAATGAGCTTTCAGCTTGTGGATAGCGCGTTTATCGGTCAGCTCGGCGTTTTACCGTTAGCCGCTCAAGGTTTCACTCTGCCTTTGCAAATGGTCATTATCGGCATTCAAGTCGGTCTAGGGATCGCAACGACAGCGGTCATTTCTAAAGCTCTTGGGGCGAATGAAAGCCAGTATGCCAAACAACTTGGCGGATTAGTATTGATGATCGGCTCAATTGGTGTCGCTATTTTTGGCGGGCTAATTTGGCTTTTGCGCTACCCCATTTTAGCTCTATTAAGCGCTCCAGAATCTGTTATGCCGATAATCGACAGTTACTGGCCTTGGTGGTTATTAAGCTCATGGACTGGTGCGGTTTTGTATTTTTATTACAGTATCTGCCGAGCTAATGGCAATACAATGTTACCTGGCACAATGATGATGATAACCAGCGGCGTGAACCTTGTACTCGATCCGCTATTTATTTTCACGTTTGACTTGGGTATTAACGGAGCGGCAATAGCAACCATCGTCGCTTTTGGGTTTGGTATTTTAGTCGTCGCTCCTCGCGTGAAGAAGAACCACTGGGCAACGACACAATGGCAAGATCTTAACGTAGCCAAAAGTGTTGCATCTATCGGTAACATTATGGGCCCCGCGATGATTAGCCAACTGCTGCCACCGTTGTCTTCCATGCTAGCAACAAAATTATTGGCGAGCTTTGGAACCGCAGCAGTCGCCGCTTGGGCGCTTGGTTCACGCTATGAGTTCTTTGCTATCGTTTCGGTCTTGGCGCTGACAATGTCTATGCCTCCAATGGTTGGACGCTTACTTGGAGCAAAGAACTATGAAGATATCCAAAGGCTCGTCAGTATTGCCGTAAAATTCATTCTAGGTTTCCAACTTTTGATTGCTGCCATTACATTTGCCGTCGCAAACCCACTCGCATTATTGATGACAAGTGATGTGCAAGTGGAGCAAGTCTTGGAAATGCATTTACTGATAGTGCCGATCAGTTTGGGTTCATTAGGGGTTTGTATGCTAATGGTTTCTCTTTGTAATGCATTAGGCAAATCTTACACCGCGCTCACTATTTCAGCGCTGCGCTTGTTTGTCTTTTTCCTACCGTGCTTGTGGGTTGGCGCTCAAATGGATGGAATCCGAGGTTTACTCTTAGGCGCTTGTATCGGCAACCTGTTAGCTGGTGTTTCCGCATACCTAACCTATCGCCAAACCATACGCAAACTCGCAGGCGCTCAAGCCAACGCACAACAATGAATAATCAGAACTAAGCCCCTGAAGTGGGGCTTTATCGTTTTGACGCCTTGTCTAAGTTGAAATGTTAGCTAGGCGAGTTTTAATTCACTAAAGAGCTCAAATAACTGGTTCGATTTATACGGCTTAGGTAAATAAGCATCCATGCCTGCCGCAAAACAGTTGTGGATGTCTTCTTCCAAAACACTCGCAGTGAGTGCGATAATCATCGTTTTTTCACGTCCTGCTTTCTTTTCCCAACGACGAATTTCTTTCGTCGCGGTCAGTCCATCCATCACGGGCATCATGCAGTCCATTAAAATTGCATCGAATTCTTCTCCCTTTGTGATGGCTTCTAACGCTTCTTGGCCGTTGCTTGTTATCAAATAGTCATAACCTGCTTTATCCAGAAAAAAACTCGCTATTTTCTGGTTCATCAAATTATCCTCCGCAATTAAGATCCTCCGATGAGAGCGCGACGCTCGATATTCAGAGCTGACAACATTATTGGTGACATTGTCACTTGATATAGTCTTTTCAACCTTAGCTAAATCATCAATGACATGCTTAAATCGATTGCCAAGGAAAGGTAATGTGAGTACGGCATGTACTTTTTCTGCATTTTCGTAGGGAGTGGATAAATGATGCTGGCAAATAATCACACGGCGAAGATCGTAATTAAATGATAGATTATCCAAGACTTCATCGGTATTAGCGTCGTTACTGTGGCACAGAAATATGACATCAAAGTCATCATTTATCGCTTGCACTTCATTCACATTATTAACGCCAAAGAGATTGATTTTCGCTAAGCGACACTCTTTTAATATTTGGTCGGCGTAGTCGTAATTTGAGCAGATCAAAAGCCCTTTATTAATCACCTCCGAACGCCAGCCAAACACCGGAATTGCTTCAACCTCAATCGAGAATTCAAAGCATGTGCCCACTCCTTTTGTAGATGTTGCTACGAGCTTGCCCCCCATCATCGACACAAGCTGACAACAAATTGCCAAACCCAACCCTGTACCGCCAAATTGCCTCGACACTCCTTCATCTTCCTGAGTAAAGGGTTCAAAAATCGTGGTTAACTTATCTTGATCAATGCCTATTCCGGTATCTTCTACTTTAAACGTCAGCACTCCACGTTCTTTCTCAAGTAACTCTTCATAACTAACATCAACGCATACATGCCCACTTTCGGTAAACTTAACCGCATTCGATACCAGATTCGTAACTACCTGTTTGACACGATGATCATCGACCATCACGCGAATGGGGATATTTTCAGCTAAATTAATACCTAACTTTAGCTGTTTAGATGTTGCTTTGGATTGGAATAAAATCATCGACTGATACACGACTTCTCGGATATCCGCTTCTATTAGTGACAGCTCCAATCGTCCAGACTCGATTTTAGAGAGATCCAATATATCGTTAAGTAAAGTAAGCAGTGTTTGAGATGAGGAGTCAATGTCATCAACAACTTCTTGTTGATGCGAAGACAACTCACTTTGAGAGAGTATTTCTGTCATGCCCATGATCCCGTTAAGGGGCGTGCGTATTTCATGTGACATGTTGGCAAGAAACACAGATTTTGCACGATTAGCCGATACTGCTGACTCTTTTGCATGCAGTATTTCTTCAGTTTGTCTCTGCATTTCTTCAACCACTCGATTCACTTGCTGAGCAAAAATGGTCAGTTCATCACTTCCATCAACTTTGACTTTTGTTTGCTTCTCTTCGGAGTTGATCAACGCGTTTAAAGTATGAATGATCGCATCGAGTTTGCTGTTAACTCGGAACCAAGTACTAAATCCGAGCCAACAAAGCAGGATAACCACTAAGGCGACGCCAAAACTGATCATCGCTATATTGGCCTTTTGTTCATGAACCTGCGTGAGAAGCGACTGCTCAGTTTGTTTGGTGAACCCATCAATGAGCACTTGTAAGCGCTGCACACGAAAATCGAGTTCTTTTAAATACGCGGCGTAGTCACTTTGTGACATGTCTCCTGACATTAATTGTCCGCGAGACGCCAAGTTTCTCTGATATCTCGGCGAAGTAAACAAGCCAAGCAATTTATCCACTTGCTCGTATGACCCACCTAAGTTTAAAAACGCATCCAAATTTTGCTGCTGTCTGTCAATCGCCTGATAAAACATACTTTGACTTAGCCGACTCTTAGGGTCTTGGACTAAACGGTTCGTCAGCCAAGCTTCTTTCTGTGTCCAAAAAGAGAGCTGAGCAAGGTAGGCAATAAAATTTTGCATGCGAATGCCATCGTCACTGCCATACCATTGATGATTTTGCAACAAAGAGCGCGACATATTTTGGAGCTGTTGAAATGCCCAATCACCCAGGTCGTCCATCTCACTCAATCTACCTGACAATACCCCCAGCATGGCTTCTTTCAGTTCATCAGCATACTCAGCAGTATTAGGGTTACTCACAAACTTTTGATGCAAAGAAGAAATAACTTCACCTTGTTCTTCAATATTAATGGCTGCAGAGACTTGAAGATCAGGCTGTCGGCGTACTTTCTCTATGGAGTAAATAAAGTGGGAGGCCTTGGATATCAATTGGAAACCTTGAATATTGCTAACCGTTTGATTGAGACGGCTCACGCGCAACGCATTATCAGAAAACTGCTGAACTGCAAACACCACTATTACCACAGCGGGTAATAGTGCGAGGAGTGCTAAGCGTGTTTTTATTGATAATCTCAACATCCATCAGCCTAATGGTTGATTTCATCCGTTTATTTAATATTAGACTAGTTTCTTGCATTGAAAGGCATATACGACATTGTTACTTTCAAACAACATTCACCTACCTAGATTATGGTTATTGTGAGTGTTTTATCATCGGCTAATGAAGTGGCAATTGTGATTCAAGTCATATTTTTTGATCTTAAAGTTGGATGCAAACAATAAAGTTTCACTCACAACTAAGAGTCGCATCACTTTTCAGGAAATCATCTATTGTATGTTTACCTATTGAGTTGCCTTATCGAGTTAAATCACACAAAAATGCAAAATATCAATTTTTGTCAACAAAAATAATTTGAAAGCAAACGTTATCATCGCAAAAAAAGTAAGTTACTTTCTAAATGTCAATACGTGAAAACCACTGCTTTAGTCACATTAATCCACCACTAACGTCCCCTTAAGTAGTGTTTTACACTGGATTTAATTTTCCTAGCAGAATAAGGACTCCGACCTTAGAATCCGCACACATAACTATTACAACCCGATTACATAACCCACCACACTCTTGCACGCTGCCGAAGAGGCAACAGCAGAGAGTATGGTTAGCCCCCAAAACGTGAAAGGTCTAATACAACAATGAGTCCAGAGAAATATCTCCAAGACTGGCAAACTAGCCAAACGATTGCTGAATCTATTTCCCCTCTAATTGGTAAGCTATATCGTCAAAAAGGAATCGAAGTGGTTCTGTTTGGTAAAACGCTTATTAATGCTACTACTATAGACATTCTCAAAACTCATCGCGTTGCAAGACGTTATACCGGTAACCCACTTTCGCTTGAGCACACGATGCCTATTATTCAAGCGCTTTGTGAAATGAGCATTTCTTCATGCCGTGTCGATGTTGGCCAATTGGCAACTATGTACTGGAATGAACATGACGATACAAGCTCTCTAAACGATTTCCTTATCACTGCACTTGATGGCGCTCGCGACGCAGATTCTTCATTGAAAGCGCGTGATGTGGTTCTTTACGGGTTCGGTCGCATTGGTCGACTACTTACTCGCCTTCTCATTGAGAAAAGTGGTCCAGGTTACCCACTAAGACTACGTGCGATTGTGGTTCGTGGCGGTAAAAAAGGCGATTTGGAGAAGCGTGCTAGCTTGTTGCGTCGTGACTCAGTTCACGGTCAGTTCAACGGTAGCATTGTTATCGATGAAGAGCGTAAAGCACTGATCGTTAACGGCAACTACATCCAAATCATCTACGCAAATAACCCAAGCGAAGTGGATTACTCAGCTTTCGGTATCAATAACGCGCTAGTTGTTGATAACACAGGTGTTTGGCGTGATTCTGAAGGCCTGAGCCAACACTTAGCGTGTAAAGGCGCAGAGAAAGTACTGCTAACAGCACCAGGTAAAGGTGACATCAAAAACGTTGTATTCGGTGTAAATGAGTCGGTAATTAAAGAAGATGACACCATCATCTCTGCGGCAAGCTGTACAACAAATGCAATCACGCCAGTCCTTAAGGCTCTGAACGATAAATATGGTGTTCTTTCTGGCCATATTGAAACCGTGCACTCATACACAAACGACCAAAATTTGATCGACAACTTCCACTCTGGTGACCGTCGCGGACGTAGTGCTTCACTAAACATGGTTCTGACTTCAACAGGTGCGGCAAAAGCAGTTGCTAAAGCATTGCCAGAGCTTGCAGGCAAGCTAACAGGCAACGCGATTCGCGTACCGACACCAAACGTATCTATGGCAGTCGCTAATCTAAACTTAGGTGAAGACGTAGACCGTGATTCACTGAACGATTACTTGCGTGAAATGGCGTTGAACTCTGAGCTTTCGGCACAGATTGACTACACCGATTCAACAGAAATTGTATCAACTGACTTAGTTGGTTCTCGTCATGCAGGCGTCGTAGATGGTCAAGCGACTATCGCACAAGACAAGCGTTGTGTACTTTACATCTGGTACGACAACGAATTCGGTTACAGCTGCCAAGTTGTGCACTGTATGGAACAAATGATGGGTGTTCGTTACCAAACATTCCCTCGATAGGTGAACTTTGCTCCACAACGTTAACCACATAGCGTAGCGGACAATATCTCATATTTGTTCTAAATAATAAGCGCCATGCGCATTACTAATATTTTTCCCCGTTTATACGCCTGATCACCCTCAGGCGTTTTTTCGTTTCATTCATTTGACACTCTCCGGACAAAGTGAACGTCAGCATTCATGTTTTGTTCATGTTCACAGCATTAATCTGAGCACATAAATTACAGAGAGGTCATGATTATGAATCGGATTATTGTAACTGCACTAGCACTGATTACCGGCTTTTTTACATTAGTATTTAGCTTGATTATTGCGATTCCGTTGACCATCGCAGCATTAATTACCGGCAAGCGTATTGAAAAGCGCGTCAAGAAAATGCAGAGAGAAATGCACGAAGAATATGAGTTTAATACAGGTAAAGCAGATGCGATTGAAGGTGAATTTGAAGAGGTTCGCCGGTAAGTAAATAAGATTTAGATGAGTTTCTCTCCCCCGACAGCTCCTGAGAAACTTCTTGCTTTCACCCTGTCCTTAAAATGGCAGGGTGCTTTTTTGAAAAGCACAATATTGAATAAGCACCTAGCGGTTTATTGCTTTATCTTTTTGTTGTAGGAGGCTGTGTAACCAGCCTCCCATAAATCACCATCGACACCAGAGTATGGGTTGGATTCTTTCGGAGCGCCGCTTAGGCAAGCATCTTTGCCTTCCTTCTTAATTTCATCGATGTGATTTAAAACAAAGTCAAAGTGTTTAGGATCAGCCTTTTGTAGTAACCCGTACAAAAGGCCAAAGCCAAGCATCGTAAATACAAACAGTTCAAAAAACACCCAAATGCTCTTTGTTGAAAAGAATATCCAAGCAACGCTGCAAACACTGGTCAAAATTACTACTGGAGCTAAATCTACTATTCTTTGCATATTGCTCTCACCTTCTAAACGGTCATGGAGTCTCTACCCCTTTCATAGGGTAAGTAAGAGGAAAGTCCGTTTTTATCCAATAAAGCACTCTCGACTTAATATGCGACACTGTTAGTATTAACGTTAAGTGGCTATCGTTCTCATTATAACAATGCGTTGGAAAGTAGCTTTCACAGCAAATGAGAATATGAACCAAAGTGACACTATTGATAATATTAATTTTAGCAACGTTTAGCGTCAGAATTACGTAAATTGTGTAAGGGTTACTGAGAGTAGACAAAAAAGCAGCCACACGGGCTGCTTTTAGTATTTCTGTCTTGCGAGCTTGTCTATACCGTTACGACCACTCTAAGAGCCAGCAGCATGAGTACTACCCCTGACAAACGATCAATCAACACTGCCTTAGAGCGAATTCTGTCAACGACTTTAGAGCTCGATAGCACTAGGGTAATAAAGGTGTACCAAAGCCCATCCACAACAAACGGCGTGGCAACAATGATCATCTGATTACTCAAATCATTACCGAGCGCGACAAACTGACTGAATAATGCGATAAAAAACAAAGCAATTTTGGGACTTAAAATCGAGATAAAAAAGCCTTCTCGCGCAGACTGGATTACCGTTGTTTCCTCACCTGACTCCAACTTCGCAGCCACACCACCTTTTGAACGCAAAGCATTAAAACCTAAATACGCAAGATATGCCGCACCCACAAGGCTAATCGTCTTGAAAAGCATCGGGCTTTGCTGCAAAACAACAGCGAGACCAATCAAGGTAATAAACGCATATATACCAATGCCAAACGCATGAGCCCAAGCCGTAGCTAATCCATTGATGCGTCCACCAGCCAACGAGTGCTTAGCGACAATAGCTAAGCTGGGACCTGGTGACATAGCCCCTAATAAACACACGGTAAAAAGTGATAACCAAACTGTTAGTGTCATAAGAATCTCCCCTCTTTGACGCTCACTCTATCAACGGAAGAGGTATAATTAGAAATCAAAGTTATTCATACTAATCATGACTTCAAGTCATAGCTAAACGGTGTACGTATTAGCGAATGGAATATTCAGAGATTTGCATTACTGAGCGAATCTCTTCTCGCACCCATTTATGCGCAGGATCCGTGTCGTATTTGGGATGCCACATTAACCAATATTGATGAATAGGTGTTTCGAGTGGTAATGCTTTATGGGTTAAGTCCCAATGCTTAGCGAGGTTAACGGCAATATGTTCAGGAGCCACCATCAGGTGCTCACTTGCAACTAAGCGATTGATCGCAGCAGAGAAGAATGGAACCTTAAAGGTAACGTGGCGGGTGTGCCCTAGCTCTTTCAATGCTAAATCAGTGTAGGAATCTTTGTCTCCGCCGCCAGTCACTTTGATGTGTGAATATGAAATCAAGTCTTCAATACTGATCTGGTCCTGCTTTGCTAACGGATGAGAAGATTTCATCAAACAAACTGATGAATCCTCACCAATTTTAACGCTCGACACACTCTGTGGTTTTTCTGGATACATAGAAGACGCGATATGGATGCCCGTCTCATGAAGTTTATCAAGAAAGTTGGGTTGCCACAGTCGGTACGCCATATCTAGCTGTGGCGCTTGTTCACCCAAGTGAGAGGCAATATCGGGCAATACGTATTGCGCCACGTAGTCACTAGAAGCAATAACAAGCTCACCTTGCCACTGCCGCGGCTCAAAAGGTTGGTCATCGAGTAAATGGTCAAACTCAGCCAGTAATGCATCAAGCTTTGATTTTAACGCTATTGCTCGTGGCGTTGGTATCAGTTGATTACCTTGACGAATAAGCAGTGGGTCACCACACAGATCGCGCAATTGTGCAAGCTGTCGACTGACGGCAGACTGCGTAATGTGCAAACGGTCTGCGGTCCGGCTGACATGACACTCCTCTAAAAGTACATGCAAGGATCTAAGTAGATTCAAATTAATGTTGTTTAACATATTCGCTCAGAAGGATTTTCAACATGGCATCCATTCATGGTCACTTCACAAACAGGTTCCCAGTCGTGTTAAAGAATTCAGCTAAGACGGTATGAGTCATCAGGTTTCGAAGCTCTGGATATCGTTGAATTTGATCTCTGATTTCGTTCAAGCGAGCCATCGTAGGCACTTCGACAAAAACCATCATGTCCGTCTCACCGCTGATCGCATGACACCATTTTACGCCATCAATTTTGTATAACTCGTCCGCGTATGATTCGCAATAATACGTAGAGGTTGATTTATCGAACTTTAAGGCAAAATAGGCGCAAATCGAATCCCCACCCGAAGGCGCAATTTCAGCGTGATACCCTAGAATCACTTTGTCATGCTCTAGCTTACGAATACGGGCCGTTACCGCAGAACGAGAAAGGTTTACTTTATCCGCAATTTCAGTCACCGACAGCCGAGCGTTGTGCCTGAGCAGATCCACAATCTTATGATCAAACTTGTCCATACCGTTACCAAGCTTTCCTTATTTTTCTCATTCTATACCGATTCTAACTGCATAAGAAACCAACATTTTGTTGGAATTATTTAAAACAACCGTCATATTGACGGTTTAGTAAATCATTTTGTTATTAACATTTTGGATATGCTATTTGGCGGGCATGAGATGAGTGCTGTTATCCATTTCAACAGAAAATAGATAACACATTGAAATCAAATTCCCAACTTAAGTACTCAGCACATAAATAGCATCGCTTAAACACATAAAACGAAATAACCAGAAGCCACAAGCTTTTTCGTAATAAGCCTCATAACATTGGATGAATCAATTCGCATGGAAGAGCTCAAAAAAGACATTTCACTCACATCAGGTATCGCACAGTTATCCACCACATTAATGGGAACGGGGCTGTTTATGATCCCGGCTATCGCAGCAGGTATAGCTGGCCATTTTTCACTATGGGCTTGGATTTTATTGTTCATCGCGATTTGTCCTATTGCGCTGACTTTTGCTCAACTGGGTAAACGATACCCCAACGCGGGCGGAACAGCCTTTTTTGTACGCAAAGCCTTTAACGCCAAGCTGGAAAGTAGTGTCGCTTGGCTATTTGTTAGTGTCATTCCGGTAGGGGTTCCGGCCGCGATTGCACTCGCCGCAGGCTTTCTACAACAAATATTGCCAGAGCCTATTAGCAACAATCTGTTTGCACAAGTTCTCACGGTAGTACTTCTTGTGTTCGTCAACTTGATGGGCACAAAATCATCAGGTCATTTACAAACTCTTATTGCTTTGAGTGTCTTCGCACTTGTTGGCGCATTTTTATGGAAAGGCGACGTTAACAACGCCGATCTTGTGATGCCCGCCATCACACAAGAGTCAATTTGGCCTATTACCGCAGCGTTAGGCGTGATGTTCTGGTGTTTTGTTGGCATAGAGGCTTTTGCCCATATGGGGGAAGAGTTCAAAAACCCTCAAAGAGATTTCCCTATTGCCATTGTGGTCGGTTGTTTTGTAGCAGGGGCTACCTATTGGGCATGCTCTGTCGTTATTTTAAAATTTGGCGCGTATGGTAACGCTCAATTTGATAACGCATCCATCCCCTGGCTTAGTGCCCAACTACTAGGCGATGGAGCCAAATGGATAATCAGCTTGATAGGTTTCTCCGCTTGTTTCGCGAGCGTTAACTTATACACACAGAGCCTAGCGCGAATGGTCTGGGCTCAAGCTCGTGAACATCGTCCTTCTAGTCCACTAGCCAAGATTTCGCGTCGTGGTGTCCCTTTCTCAGCCACCATATTAGTTGGCGGTATATTATTGATATCTTGTGTGATAGGAACCCTATCACAGCTCGATCTGGAGTTTTTCCTAAAACTCGCAAACAGTGTATTCGTTCTGGTTTACATGTTGGCGATGTTAGCCGCTTTTAAATTGCTTCGAGGATTTGGTAAAACACTTGCGGGACTGTCCCTACTGCTTTGTACCGGTGTTTTTATATGTTTAGGCTGGTCAATGTTTTATGCACTTGGCATTTTTACTCTACTTTTACTGCCTTGGAAACAGTGGCGACATAAGCGACAAACACGTGTAGTTGAATAGTCATCGCTTCCCATTTCGAAATATGTGAGCTAAACGTTGGATACCAGCGTCTATGTTCTCTAACGCGATATTGCCGTAACCAAGCACGGCACCATGCCAGTGACGTGCTTGAAAATCTGGGTGTTCATAATAGCTCAAAGGTCGCAAGATGATCCCTTCATGCTCTGCTAGTTTCGTAAAACGCTGCTCATCCATACCATCTTGCCATTTCAACGTAATATGAAGCCCCGCCGCTTGGCTAACGACGCAAACACGGTCGCCAAAATGCTGTTGAATGGATACATGCATCTGTTCATGCTTAGTTTTGTACAGTCGACGCATTTTTCGAATATGACGTAATAACCCACCTTCAGTAATAAAGTCTGCCAATGCTTCTTGTGTATGCGTCGGCGAATCACCACTTAACGCATCCTTAACCACTAAACATTGCTCTACTAAACGTTCAGGAACTACAAGGTAGCCAAGCCGCAATCCGTTAAACATCACTTTACTGAAGGAGCCCACATACAACACACGATCATCTCGACCCATTTGAGCTGCTAGCCCCTGTAAGCTGGTATAGGGACGATGAGCAAACTGAAATTCGCTGTCATAATCATCCTCGATGATCCAACTTGATTGTTCGACCGCCCAGTTGATGATCTTTCCTCTTTGCTCGGTATTGAGTGTGGTGCCCATCGGATATTGATTACTTGGTGTAATATACAGCGCATCGGCATCGCTTGAGGTCACCGCTTCCACATCAAAACCTAATTTCTCTCTTACGAACAAAGGCTCAAATTGATAGTTTTGGAACTGAATCAACTTCCGCATTTGCGCGTAACCTGGTTGCTCCATCAGAACCTTATCACCTTGTTTGAGCACTACCATCGTCGCAATTGACAACGCTTGCTGCGCCCCAGAGGTAATAATAATGCGCTCTGGAGAACAATTCACTGAACGGCTTGATGCGAGGTAGTCAGCTAAAGCACAGCGCAATGCCCAACTACCCTGAATATCTTGATTACCCAGCAAGCAAGTACGAGACATATGGCGAGTGAGTAACTTTTGCCATTGCGCCATCGGAAATGCGTCCAAATCCGGTACACCCGGTGCAAATGCGCGGTTGATATCAAAGTGAGCTTTCGGTGATGAGTCTCTCTGAACTGAACTAGGTTCAGGCAAGTACTGCTCTGGCAGTTCTACGGCAACATAAAAGCCAGAACCTTTTTGGCTGTTCAAGTACCCTTCCGCCACTAACTGTTCGTAGGCAGAAATCACGGTATTCCTACTTAGATTAAGCTCTTGTGAAAGCTTCCGCGTAGAAGGCAGCTTCCCATTCTTCACCCACAGTCCTTGAACAATTTTCTTGCGAATAGCCAAAAACAACGCTTGCTGACGCGTTCCTTCACTGTCTTTTAAATGTAGGTCACCGATATCAATCAAAGACAAACTGGATCCATCCATTAGTTAAAACTGGCTCTCTTTAAGCTACCAGTTAAACGCTACATTGCAATCAAAGAATGAGGATAAATCGCTCGTAATCGTGAGCAAGCAAGGAGAGAAAATGCTATCCAACACCAATAGAACGGAAATTAAGAAAGGCGCACATAAAGCCGTCTCTGATGTTAGCAAACTGCACGCCATCATAGATGAAAGCCTAATCGCTCATATTGCGATAACCAACGAGTC
Source organism: Vibrio sp. 2304 (assembly GCF_033339475.1). NCBI lineage: Bacteria > Pseudomonadati > Pseudomonadota > Gammaproteobacteria > Vibrionales > Vibrionaceae > Vibrio > Vibrio sp. 2304. Next base: position 258,517 of record NZ_JAWOUQ010000003.1, read on the forward strand.
AGGCCCTGTGGTCATCCCTATGCTGGCATGGCGTGTCGATGATTACGTGTATATCCATGGTGCCAACAACAGTCGACTGTTACGCTCACTCAAACAAGGAGTGCAAACGTGCTTAACCTTTACTTTGTTTGATGGTTGGGTATTGGCTCGAAGTGCGTTTCACCACAGTGCGCATTATCGCAGTGCTGTGGTCTTTGGCCAGTTTGAGGTGGTGGAAGATAACCAAGAGAAAGACAGGTTGCTGAATCACTTTATTGAACAGATCGCTCCGGGGAGAACAGAACAAGTCCGTTTGAGTAATGAAAAAGAACTCAAAGCCACCATGCTGCTGCGTATTCCACTCACAGAAGCATCGGTGAAAATCAGCAATTTTGGCGTCAACGACGATGCGGAAGACATGGACATTCCTGTTTGGGCAGGTGTCCTACCCTACCGAACCGTCGTAGGTCCACTGCAAGCTTGTGACGATTTGTATGCAGGTATCGCTGAGCCAGACTACCGCAGAGCCTACTCTAATCGTTGGCAGGAATAAGCACCGTAAAACGTGCGCCGCCTAAGTGACTCTCGCCGACAGAAAGCTCCCACCCCAGTTGCCGCGCTGCACTGGTAGCGATGGCAAGCCCTAAACCAAAGCCTTTCATGTCGGCGTTGCGGCTTTTGTCTAAGCGCGAAAATGGCATAAATACTTCTTCTCGCATCGCTTCAGGGATGCCCGGGCCATCGTCCTCAATATCGATGCTCCAGCAATCCGCTACCGTTCGAATCGTCACCTCAACGCAGGATTCACCGTAACGCTTGGCGTTTTGCAGTAAATTATCGAGGACGAGGTTACCCAAAGTAGGCTGAAAGTGAATCAATTGGTTCGCGAGTTCATTCTCTGCTCTCAACATGGCGGACTCTAAGCTTAGGTAATTCATGCGGCTTTTACACCAAAGTGGCAGTTCCATGGTTTCAACAGAATCGATCCATGAGTGGTTTTTCACACTCAAGCGAGACAGCATGACGATGTCGGATGTTAAATCCGTCACTACATCAACGTATCGTTCAATATCGTCATGTAACTCTGCCTGCATTTCACCACTCGTGCGTCGAGCTAAATCCGTCGCTAGCTGAATACGACTCAGCGGAGTGCGCACTTCATGAGGAATAGCTTGAGTAAAGATGTGTGTTTGGCGCACTCGTCTCTCAATCTCTTCAGACATGCAGTTGAAGCCTTGGGCGAGCTCTTTCACGGGTTGCGAAAATTGCTTTAGATCGACTCGCGTATTCAACTCACCAGAACCAAATTGTTGTTGCGCAGCCGTTAATTGCCGAATTTGGCGGTCAAGACGTCGTACAGGTATGTAAACCATAATGCCTAAACTGCATACAACAACCAAAAGCAGAGTAAGTATAAATACAATCTCAGAATCTTCATTCCAATCAACGTGTGGGCTAAAGAAGTCCGTTTTTTCTTTGAAAACTAAACTCTTCGAAGTGTTAGGCAAAGGGAATACCGCAGCATAGGTACTGCCGTCAATAAGATAAACAGGTATCCCTTGCATTCGGTACAACAGATTACAATCTCGACAAGGCGGTGATCCGTCCCAGTTTTCAACCAATGTTAAATCAAAGATAAAGAAATCTTGCTTGCCGTTTTCGGTTAACTTCTTGTAGAGAGAATCCGGAGTACCTCGTTGCTCAATGTATTGATCGACAAAATAAGCACCGTCACTCAAAAAAACACCGACTTCTGTTTTGCGCATGTACTCTTCCCCCATAAAGAGAAACAAAGCAACAGTCAGCGCAAGGCCAGTTACTAACCCCACATATAGACGAGTAAACAGGGAAAACATGCGTCATTTACCTGTCAGCATGTAGCCGTGGTGGCGTATGGTTTTAATGGTAGCCGTATGGATATGAGCCTTAGAGAATTTCTTCCTTAGTGAGGATATACGCATATCAATCGAACGATCAGTAATACAGTATTCAATGCCTCGGGCAAGACGGCAACATGATTCACGAGATACTGGCTTATCGACATTCAGCATCAGGAGCTCTAAAATTTCAAACTCAGAACTCGTTAAACCAATATCTTTTTGCAAATAAAATGCCTGGGAGCGACGAAGACAAAGACTAATGCCATATCGGCTCAGCTTTTCTTCTTCAACGATATCAACTTGACGACAATAGCGACGCAACGCTGCTTCAATACGGGCGAGAAGGATATTGCCTTTTATCGGTTTGGTAAGGTAATCATCAGCACCAAACTTAAATAAGCTCACCTCGCTCATTTCATCATCGGTCGCAGTCAAAACAATGATAATACCATGATAAAACTTACGCGCCTCTTGGCATATTTCTGCGCCATTTTTTCCTGGTAACATCAAATCTAACAGCACTAGGTCCGGCTTGAGCCCCTTAATCGTTTCTAATGCATTTTGACCGTTATCGATGACAGTTACCGTATATCCTTCGGCTTCGAGGTACATTTTGGTTAATCGAGCAATCTCAGAGTCGTCTTCTACCAGTAAGATTGTATTACCCACCATGAATCATTTACTCCACCAATATGATGGAGGGAGTATATCGCTCGTCCTATACTGCGCAACCTACTTAAATGATAATTTTAATAAAACGCAGGCTTACATACGCTTACAAACCATACATATACGATAATCCTAATCATTCTATACCCCTAAAACCATGCAATAACCTGAGGTTTTATTCATTACCAGAATATAGCTTCACATAGAAAATAAAATTCGGAATAAAAATCCACTATATTTTTAAATGTATCGAATAATAGGTCTTACCAAAAAACAATATCAACATATATGACTTAGTTTGCTTATATAGACAGGACTTTATGTTGCTTCTAAGTTTCTTGCTCTAATAAAGTCTACGAGTAACATGAAATGAGATATTCCAAATTAACACCTTTAGCCATATTTTGCGCGATAAGTCTAACTGCTTGTGGCGGCAGTGAATCTAATCCGAAACCATCGAAAACAACACCTCCACCACCAATGCCAACATTGAGCACTGTCACAATCCCAACTGTCGTTTCTACAGAGTTTCCAGCCAAGTTAAAAGTGGCTGCTGATGCTGGCTTCACCCACTATGTGAAAATCTCCCTTTCCGAAGCAAACAACAACGATACATTTCACATTGTGGCTGTTGATGACGGTGCGAATAATGAAAAAATCTTTCGTGCAGCCAAAATCATCCAACACCTTCTCACAAACCAACCAGACTCTAAGTACGGTGCTGACAAGTCTCGTATCGCTAAGACATTAGCCGAGCGTGATGCCACACTAATGCTGACCGAAAACGACGAACAGAATGATGAGATGCTAACCAAAATCTTTATCAACGAACTGATTCGCCAAGGCAAATTGAACGATGCAGTTACAAGCTCGGGCTTAGCACACTCTTTTGATACGAGTTCTCTAGAAAAGTTTGTTGTAAGCATGATGGTACTTAACGAAGATGATATGGATACACTTGTCACATCTATCGCGTCAACATTAGTAACTAGTAAAGAAACACCAAACTGGCTAAAGAATAGCCAATCTTTAATGTATCGAGAACTGACAGTTGAAGGCGATTGCCATTACATGAGTAATTTTGCCGATTACTGCGCCAATCTTGGCAAAAAAGCCGAACGAGACGCCGCTTTTGAAGAAATTTTACACTTGGTCCAAGCGCAAGGTATTGCACCTAACACGGCGACTGCGGCACTGCAAAATGACATTCAAGCTCATGCGTTAAGCATCTATAACGATATTCAATCGGGCAAACCGACGGTGTGGCGCCCTACTCAGTATGACTGGGACGATTGGAAATCAGACGACTTCGATCCTGAAAGTGTTAAACAAACGGGCCCTTCATATTCTCACGAATATTTTGCTGCCGCTTTTGAAGCTTACATGGGTGTAGCAAAAGCAAACGGACATGGTTTAGATGGCTACCAAGCGTTAACGCGTGAAGAAATGCAAACCCAAGATCCACAAGCCGTTGATTGGATCAGTGGCTTATTCCACGGTTACTTGCAATATACCGCGAATATCGACTCTGCGGGCGTCAAGCTCTACACAGAAAAGACAAATCCAGGCACAGTACCTACCTTCCGTATGGCTCCCAACAAAGACGGTTTGATAGAAGCGTACACCTACAAATCTCAGTGGTTAACAAAAGTGAAGATCATTGGCGACGACGCGATGAATGTGATCGGTAATGATCAAAACAATACTTTTGAAGGCAACAGCAAAGACAACAGCATTTATGGTGAAGGCGGTATCAACACCTATATCGTGCCACACAAACTGGCGGAATGTACTGTTATCAAAGCAAAGAGCGTTTCTGTTGAGTGCCCAAATACAGGCACTGACGAGTTGTACGACATTCAGAACATCCAATTCACCGACCAAACCCTAGATGTAACCAAGCTATAAACAATGAAAAACATGAAGAAACTTATTCTATTCGCTCCCTTGCTCCTTGCTGGTTGTGGTGGCCTAGCCGTCATGGATCGTACTGATGCCGTAAAAGCACAACCAGAAATGCTGATCAAAACCGACGGTGATTTTTGGGGATTCGGTGCAGATGGCCATTTTGATTTTGCTGGTAAGTACAAAGGCAAGTATTCACGCAGTGCTTCTAACTCAAGTTGGTTTAACCGTATCTCTTTCAAAGAAGGTTCAATGGGCGCAGAAGTGACTCGTATCGACAGCGGAGAAACTTGGCTTTTGAACTGCACCGGAGGCGGTATGTCGGTTAACTACATGGGCGTCGATTTTGGTGGGAATGATCCTTACACCTGTGACATTACTCAAGATGGTAAAAAAGTCGGTGAGTTTGCGATGGAGCCAAAATCGGCTCTCATCGACATCAGCTTTGAAAAAAAAGAGACAGGCGTAGTGCGTATTGGTAGCACCCACTTTAATGTAGAAACTGTACATACTAGTCCTGACGCCATGATGGCGGTAGACATTCCATTGGGTTATAGCTTTAAGGAGGGCACACAAGAAATTGCCGCAGTGCAGACGAACGGTACCATTGCGGTACAGATGCTCCCTGAACTTAGCGAACAAAAAAAGGATGTAATTGCCATCGGCGCTGTTGCAAGTGCACTAAGTTGGCGTCCTAAGAAATAGCCACCACATAAAACGACACAAAAAAATAACAAAGCCCTCAACTTTGAGGGCTTTTATTGCTTGTACTCATAGAGATAAGTGGAGCACTACTTCTCTAATCTTCCCGTATACTGCTTGGGCGTTAATCCACGATGTTTCTTAAACATACGATTGAAGCTCGCCACATTGGTGTAACCAAGGCGCGTGGCAATGTCATCAATACTCACGCGCTTACTCAACAAACCAGCTGCAATATTACTCAATACATAGCCAGAAACCGTCGAAAAATTGAGCCCTAATTTATGCAAACGACGTTGAAACTGCTGTTCAGATAAATCAAGCAGAGAAGACACGCGCTCTAACGTTGGCAATCCATAATGGCTGCTGTAGTTCACCACTTCATAAATCACTTTCAACTCGTCTTCTGGATCGGGCATATTAAGCAAATCATCCAAGTCGGAAAAACTCATCGCTAGACGGCTGTCTTCTCGATGGCTCACTTGGCGGGAGGCTAATCGGTCATCTCCCGGGATCCATATCTCTGTTTTTGGCTGACTCCATTCCACCTCGCAGCCGAAATATTCCCGGTATCGCTCAGTATTTTTTCTCGAGCCTGAAACCTTGACACGTAAAGGCTGGTAATCTTTGCCAAGAAATTCGCGTAACACCTTAATCATAAATACCGCACAGCGGATACTATCGTGCACCTTTACTGACGTTTCTATAAACGGGTTGTGGTAAGTCCATTTGATGATTTTACCCGACTGTTCGCCAGCAAAAAACGCCCCTGATTGTAGATTGCTCACACCATAATTCACTCGCCGAATGGTACTGGCTAAATCATTGCCGGAGAATAACCAGCGTCCCACTGGCCCTAGCTTTTGCAGTTCAATACCCCGGCTGAGACTCAACACCACATCCGGGTCAGCACTGGCTTGTTCAACACAACGATACCATTCCGCAACGGCTTTTAGCGGGATCAGTGTCATTGGGTTACGAAACACCGATACTGGGATTCCTAACTCATCCGAGTCCAAATTGTATTTAGATAACGCGAGGTTATGCATGTTTAGAATGCCCATCGCGCGAATAAACCGAACCGTTTTCATAACCAATTACATCAAATTTAATCCTATAGTGATTGAATCTGTCACAAAGAAAGCCGCAAATCAAATTCAGATCACAATACGCCAACAGTTTGATAGAGGAGTGTTTAATGAGTTTACTGAGTGTCCCATTTGTCGGTACAGGCGCAGATACGGCGTTACATGTTGTCGCTGCTGTCGTTTTAATTGCGAGTGTCGCGGGCGCGTGTTACGGCTTTTGGAAAATCCATGAATTGCCTATCAATAAAGCACACAGCAAAGACCATCATCAGATAGGGCTCATCACTGCGCTGACCTGGATAGGGTTTGTCTGGCACTGGGTTTGGGTGCTAGCCGTGATCTTTGCATTTGTTGATATGGAAAAAGCCATCATCAATCTGCGTGATACATGGAAAAGTAAACCGCAAACAGAAACACAGCCAAAAGAGGAAGCATAATGTTAGAAGGTTTAGCGGTATGGGCTCTCTTCATCTATCTGCTGCGTTTGGTTGGCATGCCTTGGAACAAAGCAACCAAATCGTTCGCTTATCTTGGCGGTTTGAGTTGGCTGATGTTCGTCTGGGTAGGTTTGATTAACTTCACCCCGATGGATTTATCCGGCGGTTCTGTCGTGCAGTCACCACACATCCAATTGCGTCCAGATTCAACCAATGTAAAAGGTAAAGTTGACCACATTTACATTGAGCCGAATCAGCAAGTTAAAGAAGGTCAGCTCATTTATGAACTTGACCCAACGCAATACAAAATCGCATTAAATCAAGCGAACGTATCCGCTGATTCTGCTCGCGTTGCATTAGCTACAGCAAAAGGCGACATCGAGATTGAAGAAGCTAACCACGAAGCGCTAGTGCAAGATCTAGAAACATCAAAGAGCCAGTTGGAAGCGGCGAAAGTTGACTACAAATTGCAGAAAAAAATGCTAGATCGTTATGTTGAGCAAAACCGAGTGGTGCACAACACCATCACGGAAAGCGATATCGACAAACAATCGAGTGCGGTTGATATGGCACGTCACAACGTGTTGACCCTTGAGTCTCAAATCAAGAAGAAACAAGTCGATATTTCCCGTGCAAAACTGGCGATTCATAAAGCGGAACTTGCAGTTGAAACCAAACAAGCCGAACTGCGCCAAGCGAAAGAGCAAATTGCAAAAGCGCAATGGGATTTGAATAGCACAAAAGTTCATGCCCCAACAGATGGCTTTGTCACCAACTTTATCCTGCGTGAAGGTCAGCGTGTATCAATGATGCCGCGTATCAACATGTACACCAACGAAAAGTACGTACTAATGCGAGTGAACCACCAGGCGATTCGTAACATCAAACCGGGTCAGCCAGCGGAATTCTCTTCGTCCGTTTACCCAGGTAAGATCTTCTCAGCGACCGTCGAAGGCATTGTTGAAGCAACAGGTGAGTCACAAGGTAATCTACTGGGTTTCGATGATTCCGTACGTGTCACCACTGGAAAGAACTTACAGAACAAACACCACTTTGTTCGTCTTAAGATTGATGAGCCAGAAGGCTACGACATCCCTGTTGGCTCTGTTGGCCTCGCATGGGTCAGCGGTGAAAAACCGATAGGCTTCATGGCCTTCTTAGATGTGATTCGCGGGATCATCATCCGAATGAAGTCTCAACTGTACTTCTTCTACTCTATCTAAACTCGCAAACCGCCAGTTACGCTGGCGGTTTTCTTTTCATTTGTATCCAAACATATCCTTTTCCCGTATAACAATTAGTTAGTAAATAGCGGAGAAGATTCATGTCGGTAAAGGAAAGAAGCCTACCTACCCATCGCATCTCAAGATTCAGCAAGTTCGCTTCACTTGCTACCCGTGTCGCAGGCAATGTGATTGCAGAAGGCACGAAGCAGATAGCCAAAGGCAACAAACCAAAAGCGAAAGACCTCTTGCTGACGCCACAGAACATCGCGCGCTTAACTGACCAACTTGCTCACCTGCGTGGCGCTGCAATGAAGCTTGGTCAAATGCTATCAATGGATGCTGGTGATGTTTTAGAACCTGAACTTGCCGATATTCTTTCCCGTCTTCGTTCCAACGCAGACCCAATGCCTGCAAAACAACTCAACGCAGTAATGGAAAGTTCGCTAGGAACGAATTGGAAAGCTGAGTTTCTGTCATTTAACTTCAAACCAATCGCCAGTGCATCAATAGGACAAGTGCACCAAGCTTACAGCGATGCGGGCGATAACCTAGCCGTCAAAGTGCAATATCCGGGCATACGGAAAAGTATCGATAGCGACGTCGATAATGTCGGTACACTGCTCAAGGTCGTTGGGTTGATTCCCGAGTCTGTCGACTACAAAGGATTGCTCGAAGAAGCGAAAAAGCAGCTACATGACGAGGCCGATTACGCACGAGAGGCACAATTTGCCATTCGTTATCATGACGCTTTGAAGGAGCACCCTCATTTTGTGCTGCCGAAGATTCATACTGAAAGTTGCTCAGACTCCGTTCTCGCGATGGAATTCATTGATGGCAGTCCGATTGAGCAAATCGAACATTATGATCAGAGTACGCGAGATTTTGTCATGCACAGCCTACTCGAATTACTGTTTCGAGAGCTGTTCGAATTTAAGATGGTGCAAACCGACCCTAACTTCGCCAATTACTTGTACATTGAAAGTACTCGCCAAATCGGCTTGTTAGATTTCGGTGCAACTCGCGAATACAGCGAACGATTCAGTGCCGGCTATCGCCAAGCCTTTGCGTCCGTCATGAATAATGACGAACAAGGCTTGAATGACGCGCTTGAACAAATTGGCTTCTTCAGCCAAACCATCTTACCTGATCAGCGCCAAGCGATTCTCGATTTAGTAAAAATGGCATGTGAACCCATGTTAGTTGATGAGCCATATGATTTTAAAGCCAGTGGCTTAGCGCAAAAACTTCGCGAAGCTGGCACTATTTTGAGCATGGAACAAGAGTACTGGCATACCCCACCTGCCGATGCCCTATTTTTACATCGTAAAATTGGTGGCATGTATTTGCTAGCAGCCCGTATTGGCGCAAAAGTGAACATTCGCCAATTGGTACTGCCATATCTCACCATCAACAGCGAATAGCCTATTGTTTTTCTGTTACTTTCAAGTACCTTGAGCAAGGTTAAGATGCATAGTCGTGCATCTCAATAACATGCCATACTTCCATAAAACGAATTAACTATCGGGGTACTCGGTGAGCAAGTTTCAAGATCTCTCCACTCTAATCCAGCAAATTGGCCAAGCCGAAGAAGCGGATCAAGTCGCAACGCTCAATGAATCTATTGAAGCGGGCCTCGAGCCCGGCGCGGTTGCCCTGATTCTAGAAGCCTTTCCAATCGACGATCGTGTTCGCTTATGGCGAGCTTTACCACTAGAGCTACATATCGACGTGTTAACGGAAATGCGTGCGGACGTACGTTTCTCGATCATCAACGCGTTATCTGAAGTCGAGCTAAAACTCACTCTCGCTAAACTCGATAACTTATCGCTCATCGAATGGGCCGATTCGTTACCAGAGTCGATCATCAACGAAGCGCTCTCGTTGATAGAAAAAGATGAGTTGGAACTTTACGATCAAGCAAACGAGTATGCTGATGAAGAACTCGGCCACTGGGCTGAACGTAAGATCATCACCCTGCCCTTCAATATTACGATTGGGACAGCTAAGCAGTTAATGGAGCGCTATAGCTACGACACGCCTCAACAGGTGTATCTGATTAATCGTAATAAACAGTATCGTGGAACGGTCAACTACTTCGATATCTTACGTGGTGACCCCGATACTCGCTTAAAAACACTCGTTATTGAGGCTGCGACGGTGCTAGACAGTAAAATGATGCTTCCTGAAGCGGTAGAGGCATTAGAACACAGCACACTGCCCGCTCTCCCTGTAACTGATGCAGACCAAACACTGATCGGTGAAGTCGATTGGCAGTTTGCATTGAGTACACAGCGTGAAATCTACGAAGCACGTTTGATGGCCGGTACAGGTATGGATGAAGGCGATGACTTGTTTGCGCCAGTATTAAAAAGCTCGCAAAAGCGCGGTGTTTGGTTAGGCATCAATTTGCTTACTGCGATTTTGGCGTCTGTCACTATCGGACTATTTGAAGATGTAATTGCTCAGGTAGTGGCTTTGGCGGTGCTAATGCCAATTGTTGCATCCATGGGGGGCATTGCTGGCAGCCAAACGCTCACTCTAATGATTCGTGCGATGGCGCTTAATCAGATCACCCCAGGTAACCGCTTCAAGCTTTTGAAAAATGAGTTGGGTATTGGCTCTCTGAACGGCATTGCTTGGGCGTTAATCATCGGCGGGCTCGCTGGATTGTGGTTTCAATCTCCGGTTCTAGGGGGAACCATCGCGCTCGCCATTATCGTCAATATTATTACCGCAGCTTTATTTGGTGTGCTGATTCCCATTATTCTGGATAAGTTTAAATTGGACCCCGCTTTGGCTGGCTCGGTGATTCTAACAACAGTGACAGATGTAGTTGGTTTTTTCGCCTTTTTAGGAACGGCGAGTTTAGTCATGCTTTAAAAGGTTCATTGTTTATTAATCAATCATTAGCATAATAGAGTCAAATTGCATAACGCAGTTGCAAATTGCAAACGCACTCAAACTTTAAGCAACGCATGTCACAGAAACTACGTATTTTAGGGCATATTAAAGTTGGCACAGTAACTGCATTATATAAATCGACCCTTCTTAAGCCGAGGGTCACCTAGCCAACTGACGTTGTTAGTGAACTTGATTTTGTTCACATGTATATAAGCCAATCGCACTCTTTGCGGTTGGCTATTTTTTTATGTGGCTATTGCCCTCTTATCCTCTGACCGAGCTCGGTTGTACTTTTCTTACCCACAACAGATTGTTTACTGTTTATAAAATTCAAATATTCGCCCACTAAACCATTAGAAATGCCAGCTTCAACAAAAATAAATCACCTACATAAAATAAAACCAAGAAAACACACCCAAGAAAAGAACAAATAACGTCCAAACCAAAAACCTCATCATGAAATCGTTTTCTTTTCATAGAAATCGACTGAACAATCCAGAGTTATAGATAAATTTAATCCATAAAAACAAATAGCAATTCAAAACATTCATTTCACATAGAAAACCGGTCTATAAATCATAGAAAATACGTAAAATCAAAATTTCCACCTTTAGAATTTAAAAATCAAACCATTGTTATTAAAAGAAAAAATACACATCAAAAACAAAGCAAACGTTTAAATTGCAATTTTATCATTGACTATTAAATTTACATCACGATAATACGCGCCGTTTACCTGAAAATCAGGTGCTATAATTTAATCTTTTACTTTGCGGAGGTAATAATGGCTGGAGACAATAACTACAGTCTTGGACCAGTTCCCAACACAGCCAGAAAAGGCGTGGCGTCACTAACCATGGTGATGTTAGGACTCACTTTTTTCTCCGCAAGTATGTGGACAGGTGGTTCTCTCGGTACTGGGCTCTCCTTTAATGATTTTTTCCTCGCTGTTCTCATCGGTAACCTAATCCTCGGTATTTACACTTCTTTCCTCGGTTACATCGGCGCTTCTACTGGTCTCTCTACCCACCTTCTTGCTCGTTTCTCTTTTGGTTCTAAAGGCTCTTGGCTTCCTTCTGCTCTTCTTGGCGGTACTCAAGTTGGGTGGTTTGGAGTTGGTGTCGCGATGTTTGCGATTCCGGTGCATAAAGCAACGGGCATCGATACCAATACTTTGATCCTTGTCTCCGGTTTGCTCATGACCGCGACCGTTTACTTTGGAATCTCAGCGCTGATGGTGCTGTCAGCAATCGCCGTTCCTGCCATTGCGCTACTTGGCGGTTACTCTGTCGTAGAAGCAGTAAATAGCGTTGGCGGTATTCGCGAACTACAACAAGTTCAACCAACCGAACCACTCGACTTTTCAATGGCTCTCGCGATGGTTGTAGGCTCTTTTGTCAGTGCAGGCACATTAACGGCAGATTTCGTACGCTTTGGCAAAAAGCCACGCAGCGCCGTGATGATCACCATGGTGGCATTTTTCATCGGTAACTCGTTAATGTTTATCTTTGGCGCAGCAGGTGCGTCGGTGACTGGTCAATCAGACATCTCTGAAGTGATGATTGCGCAAGGTTTATTGATTCCTGCCATCATCGTACTTGGGTTAAACATTTGGACGACCAACGACAACGCGCTCTACGCATCAGGTCTTGGATTTTCCAACATCACAGGCTTACCAAGTAAATACATCTCGATGGCGAACGGTCTTGTTGGCACACTTTGCGCTCTCTGGCTCTACAATAACTTTGTTGGCTGGCTGACCTTCTTATCTTTGGCAATTCCACCGATTGGCGGTGTGATCATCGCTGACTTCTTCACGAACCGTAAACGCTACGCAAACTTTGAAGCCGCCCAATTCCAAAACGTTAACTGGGCTGGCATTATCGCTGTCGTGATTGGCGTTGGTGCGGGACACTTCCTGCCTGGCGTAGTGCCGATTAACGCTGTACTTGGCGGCGCAATTAGCTTCCTGATTCTTAATCCTATTCTTAACAAAAAAGCACTGGCTACACAGCCAGCGTAAGGAACCATCATGACAACACTACTGATCAAAAACGTAACGCTAAAAGGACAAGAAGGTCTGCAGCAAATTTTGATTGAAGATGGTCAATTCAAGCGCATTGAAAGCAACGATGTGGAGCTTAGTCATAACGGTGACATCATCGATGCTGAAGGCGGTATGGCGGTTGCGCCTTTCTGCGAGCCACACATTCACTTAGATACAACTCAAACCGCAGGCGAGCCTAGCTGGAACATCTCTGGCACATTGTTTGAGGGTATTGAACGTTGGGCTGAGCGCAAAGAAATGCTGTCGATTGAAGACGTGAAAGCGCGCGCAAAACAAACCTTAAAATGGCAGATAGCAAACGGCGTACAACACGTTCGTACCCACGTCGATGTTTCAGACCCTACCCTAATTGCCCTAAAAGCGATGGTAGAAGTGCGTGAAGAGATGAAAGAATGGGTAGATATCCAAATCGTCGCCTTCCCGCAGGAAGGAATTCTCTCTTACCCAAATGGCAAAGAGCTGCTAGAAGAAGCCGTCAAATTAGGTGCGGACGTGATTGGCGCGATTCCACACTTTGAATTCACACGCGAATATGGCATTGAATCGCTGCACTACGTATTCGAGTTAGCGCAAAAATACGACCGCCTGATCGACGTGCATTGTGATGAAATCGATGACGAGCAATCTCGCTTCGTTGAAACACTGGCAGCATTAGCGCACAAGTTTGATATGGGGAATAAAGTCACGGCCAGTCACACCACAGCGATGGGTTCCTACAACGGTGCATACGCATCTCGCCTGTTCCGTTTATTACGCATGTCCGGTATCAACTTCGTGGCAAATCCATTGGTGAACATTCACTTACAAGGCCGTTTTGATGATTACCCAAAACGTCGCGGCGTAACACGAGTGAAAGAGATGCTGAATGCCAACATCAACGTCTGCTTTGGACACGATGATGTATTTGACCCTTGGTACCCACTAGGCACTGCAAACATGCTGCAAGTGCTGCATATGGGTCTGCACGTGTGTCAGGTGATGGGTTACGACCAAATCAACAACTCACTGGATCTGATCAGCACCAATTCAGCACGTACACTGAACATTCAAGACAAGCACGGTATTGAAGAAGGCAAACCAGGTAGTTTACTGATTCTTCCCGCAGAAAATGGTTTTGACGCAGTACGTCGCCAAGTGCCGGTTCGCTACTCTGTTCGTCACGGTAAAGTGATTGCAGAAACACAGCCTGCGACAACTCATATTCATCTTGAACAAGCAGAGCAAGTAACGTTCAAACGCTAAAAAGATCGGCGAAACGAAAAAGGCCTGACGACATCGTCAGGCCTTTTTTCTACTGGTAAACATCACTGCTCGCTCTGTCTATTCTTGTCTCATAAACCACTGAACACATTGAAAGGCCATATAAAACGGCTCAGTACCAAACGTTGCACAAGGTTCTGGTGGCTGAATCTCAATTACACCATCGCACTTGGAAATTATTCTAAGCGTTGGGCATACTTCTGACTTCATTTTAGTTGTAGATATGAACCATGACGTCATTAAGCCAGATAGAACCGCAATTTTTGGAATTTATGCAGAAAGAGATGCAAGTAGATGCAGCTCATGATCTTAAACACGTAAAACGCGTGGTCAAAACAGCGAAACAGCTCTGCAAAGAAGAAAATGCAGACATCGCGATTGTATTACCGGCTGCCTATTTGCATGATTGCTTTACTTACCCGAAAGATCACCCAAATCGCAAAGAGAGCTCAATCATCGCAGCCAAAAAAGCGGTCGCATTTTTAGAGAGTATCGATTATCCGCAGCAATATCATGATGCCATTGCTCATGCGATAGAGGCACACAGCTTTAGCGCAAACATCAGGCCAAATACGTTGGAAGCCAAAATCGTCCAAGATGCCGACCGTCTGGACGCTTTAGGCGCAATTGGCGTGACGCGATGCATTCAAGTCAGCACTCAATTTAACGCGCAACTTTACAACGACAGCGATATATTTGCCGAAGAACGTGAACTTGACGATAAACAATTCACTCTGGATCACTTTCAGACCAAGTTATTCAAAATCGCTGAAACCATGAACACAGAGTCAGCAAGACGCGAAGCGCAAAAACGCAAAACCTTTATGCAAACGTACCTAGAGCAGTTACACGACGAGGTAACAGCGTAAATGTCAGAAAGCTATACGTTAATTAAAGAGCTTAAACGCCAACTAAAGTTAACTGGGCTGCATTATGCCGATGTTGCACAACACCTTGATTTAAGTGAAGGAAGCGTCAAACGTTTACTCGCTGAAGGTCAGCACATTAGCCTTGAGCGCTTAGAACGAATTTGCCAATTGATTGGTTTAGAAATGGCGGAACTATTTAAGCTCGCGGCTGCGCACAATAAAGGTCTAGAGTCGCTAACGTTAGAGCAAGAAAAGCAGCTGGTTGACGATAAAGCCCTGCTGCTCGTGGCGATCTGTGTTGTAAATGGCTATCAGTTTGAACAAATCGTTCAGCAATATACCTTCAATGAGTTGGAACTGGTGCAAAAGCTTGCTCATTTGGATCGGCTGAACATCATCGACTTGCAGCCAAATAACAAAATTCGTTTGCTTATATCTCCGACATTTAAGTGGCAGATGGGCGGCCCTATTCAACGGTTCTTCCAACAGCAAGTTCAAGACGCCTTTTTCCAAAGCTACTTTTCTGGTGAAGATGAAAAGTTCTCCATGGCAACAGGATTGATGAGTGTACCAACCAACAAGAAGCTACAACTGAAACTGCAAAAGGTCATCGATGAGTTTTATCAGGCTTGCCAAAGTGATAGCTCTCTCGATATGGACGAAAAACACGGCACCTCTCTGATTATTGCGATGCGTCGCTGGACGTTCCCTTTATTTGAACCATGGGAAAGAAAACTCACCAATAAGTCTCGCAATTAGTAACTCAATAAACAAATGGAAATAAAAGTAACGAATTTCGTTACTTTTGGTGGCATGCAACGTCACTTGAAAGAGAAAGCTGGTTTAATCGTTCATTGAGCATAAAGTGCTCCCATCTCATTCGACTTTGTTTAATCGGGGCCCGTATGTTTTTCTCAAAACGCTTTTTTCCTTACTTTGTGACGCAATGCCTTGGCGCACTCAATGACAACATCTACAAAAACGTTCTGTTATTGATGGTGACATACAGCCAAATTGATAACCTACCAATATCCGTCAATCTATTCGTTAATTTGGCGGCAGGCTTATTCATCCTACCTTTCTTTCTATTCTCAGCGCATGCTGGTGCCGTCGCTGACAGCATGGACAAAGCCAAATTAATCCGACGTCTAAAGCTCATCGAGCTAGCTATCATGTCTTGCGCAGCAACCGCTATTGCCACCCAAAGTGCCATGCTGATGCTGGTTCTGCTGTTTATGACAGGCACTCAATCGGCCTATTTTGGCCCCGTGAAATACGCCTTACTACCACAAGCGCTCAAACCAAATGAGCTTGTTAAAGGAAATGCTTGGGTTGAAATGGGCACGTTTCTTTCGATTCTTATAGGTACACTTAGCGCAGGTCTGCTGCTAGCCACTCCTAATGGTACCTTGATTGCTTCTTGTGTTGTGATTGCCTTGTCTTTGCTTGGGTTCATGAGCAGCGTGAATATTCCAGCGATGCCTAGCCAATCGAATGACAAAGCGAAATTTGAACCGATTTCTGGTTTAAAGGACACGTTAAAAGTGGCAAAAAAACAGAGAGGCATCTGGATGTCTATTCTTGCCATTAGTTGGTTCTGGTTCATGGGTGCGACTTACCTAACTCAATTCCCTAACTTCGCACGCGAACATTTGTTCGCAGATAGCACTGTCGTTTCTTTACTGTTGGCATTGTTTTCCATTGGTATCGCGACAGGCTCTTGGTTGTGTGAAAAACTTTCTTTCAACCACGTTGAGCTTGGTATTTTGCCATTCGGTATCCTTGGTCTGACAGTCTTTGGCGTCGACTTGCTATGGGCAGTCCCAAGTTATCCATCACTTCCGGTGCACTTTTATGATGTGCAAAGCTTCGTTGCTGAATCAAAACATCTACGCGTCATGATTGACCTGTTCCTTGTTGGTGTAAGCGGCGGTGTCTTTATTGTTCCTCTTTATGCGTTCATCCAATCGCGTTCAAACAAAGGGGAATGTGCACGTGCCATTGCTGCTAACAACATCATGAATGCGTTGTTTATGGTGGTGTCTGCTTTGGTTTCGATCGTTGTACTCAGCGTACTAGAGCTTTCTATTGTGGAACTGTTTACCATGATGGCAATAGGTAACTTTTTCGTGGCGATCTATGTCTATCGCCAAGTACCGGAATTTACACAACGCTTTATCAGTTATTTACTCAGCCATTGTATGTATCGTGTGTCAGTAAAGGGGCGCCAACATATTCCTGAACAAGGTGCTGCGTTAATCGTGGCTAACCATGTTAGCTATGTCGATGCATTGATTTTGATGGGAACCTCTACTCGCCCGGTTCGTTTTGTGATGGACAAGTCCATCAGCGAGATACCTGTTCTTAAATATGTATTCCGTCATGCCGATGTTATCCCGATCTGTTCTCCACGTAAGTGTGCCGACACTTACCGACGAGCATTTGAGCAGATTGAACAAGCACTTAACGACGGTGAGGTTGTCTGTATCTTCCCTGAGGGTCGTTTAACGTCTAACGGTCAATTGGGTGAGTTTCGCCCTGGTGTAGAGAAAATCCTTGAACGTAACCCTGTTCCTGTGATCCCTATGGCGTTAAAAGGGCTTTGGGGTTCTTTTTTCAGCCACAAAGGCGGACATGCTCTCACAAAACGACCGACTCGTTTTTGGTCAAAAGTGGATGTTGTTATCGGTGAAGTGTTAAGTCCTGCGTCTTTAAATCGTCATCAATTGCAACAACAAGTACAGGATTTACTGGGCTGAGTCGCTTGCTACAGCAGTCAAACTTTGCAGCAAAACGTAAATATGCACCACAAAGCACAAGTAGTTCTTTGTTAATTAGAGTAGGATATCTACGACGTCATAAATCTAGGAGGTATTATGAAAATCATCATCTTACATGGTCTTTATATGCATGGGCTGGTCATGCAGCCTCTTAGCCAAAAGCTGAGAAAACTCGGATACGAAACGCAAGTACTCAGCTATAACACTGTTGCTATCGATGAGTCTTCACTGTTTGATTCTATTGATCATTCGCTGAATCCACTGACCACAAACGTCCTCGTGGGACACAGCTTGGGAGGCTTGATGATTAAGCGCTATCTCGCCAACAGAAAACCGAGCACTAACTTAATCTCTCATATTGTCGCTATCGGTTCGCCTCTTAAAGGCGCGTCCATTGTAGGTCGAATTCAAGATCTCGGATTGGGTGCAATTTTAGGCAATTCGCCACACCACGGATTAAACAAACATGATGACGCTTGGGATTTCCCTCAAAAACTCGGTAGTATCGCAGGAACGATGCCGATTGGCGCTCGCCCATTGTTGATCCGTAATGACAACACCATGTCGGACGGTACCGTTACCGTAGAAGAGACAAGACTGGACGGTATGCAAGATCATATCGAAGTGAAGCAAACGCATACGAGCCTGATTTACAACACCTTCGTGCCGCAGCAAATTGATCACTTTATTCGCACAGATTATTTCCGTCGATAGCACACTTTTCCATCATACAGATGGAATCGACTTTCCAAGCTATTCAGTTCGCAGTACTATCCTAGCTCCACTTCTTCACAACTTGGATGAAGTGGTACATTTTTAATTGTTCTCAGGGCGGGGCGAAATTCCCCACCGGCGGTATACTTTTCAAGTGAGCCCGCGAGCGCTCGATTCGTCGAGGTCAGCAGATCTGGTGAGATGCCAGAGCCGACGGTTATAGTCCGGATGAAAGAGAATAAGAATACACCAGCATAGCGAGTCAGATCGCTAAGAATGCTGGTGCACTTCTTTTTGATCGTATTTTACGGCGATCTCTCATACCGCCCTGATTCTGGTGAAATTTAGGAGTTAACCATGAATCAGTCATCACTACTTGCCGAATTCGGCGACCCAATTACTCGCGTTGAAAACGCACTTATCGCTTTAAAAGAAGGCCGTGGCGTACTGCTTCTTGATGATGAAGATCGCGAAAACGAAGGCGATATCATTTATTCAGTCGAGCACCTCACTAACGAGCAAATGGCATTGATGATCCGCGAATGTAGCGGCATCGTTTGTTTGTGCTTAACAGATGCTCAAGCAGACAAACTGGAACTGCCTCCAATGGTGGTAAACAACAACAGCGCAAACCAAACCGCATTTACGGTTTCTATTGAAGCGAAAGTTGGTGTAACAACGGGTGTTTCAGCAGCAGACCGCGTAACGACCATTAAAACGGCGGCAAACCCGCACGCAAAACCGGAAGATCTTGCTCGCCCGGGTCACGTATTCCCTCTGCGCGCACGTCCAGGTGGTGTAATGACTCGCCGTGGTCACACAGAAGGTACGATTGATCTGATGCAAATGGCAGGGCTTCAACCCGCTGGCGTACTGTGTGAAGTGACCAATCCAGATGGCACGATGGCAAAGGCACCGGAGATCGTAGCATTCGGTCGCCTGCACAACATGCCGGTACTGACGATTGAAGACATGGTAATGTACCTGAACCAGTTCGAGTTGAAACTGGCATAGTCAGATCTCAGCTCTTGAAAAAAGCCGCGCATTTGTGCGGCTTTTTTGATCGATCCTCTTTGCACTTAAGTAGTTATACTTATTGAAAACAAGGGGAACAACACCATGAAAGGATTACTGAACTTCGCCGCTCTCGTTAGCTTTCTCTCCATGAATTCGCTTGCTCTTGCATCTGAGTGCCCTGATATTCTTCAAGGTAAGCAAAGGTTGTTAAACTCAACGGAAGAAGTCGATCTATGCGAAAGCTTTAAGGGAAAGACACTACTAATCGTCAATACAGCAAGCC
This sequence comes from Vibrio sp. 2304, assembly GCF_033339475.1. Taxonomy (NCBI): domain Bacteria; kingdom Pseudomonadati; phylum Pseudomonadota; class Gammaproteobacteria; order Vibrionales; family Vibrionaceae; genus Vibrio; species Vibrio sp. 2304. The sequence continues at coordinate 278,295 of NZ_JAWOUQ010000003.1, forward strand.
AGTGCGGCTTCACTCCTCAGTTCGAACAGTTAGAAACCCTCTATCAAACTTACAAAGACCAAAACTTCACCGTTATCGGTTTCCCGAGCAATGACTTTCGACAAGATAGAGGAAGCGAAACAAACACAGCGAAAGTCTGTTATCTCGATTACGGGGTCACCTTTCCAATGATGGCTCGCTCTTCAGTATTAGGTGTAGATGCGAACCCAGTCTTCAACCAAATTACCAACCAAGCAGGCATAAAACCAAAATGGAACTTCTACAAGTTTCTAATTAGCTCTGAAGGTAAAGTTATTGCGACTTTTCCAAGCTCCACATCACCGACAAGTACTACGCTTACCAATATGATAGAGCAACAATTATAAGGTGACGATCATGACAACACGCTCAACCATGCTACAACTCGGTTACTTAGGCCTGGTTCCATTTGTGTTTAGTTTAGGGCTGATTTTCACTGACATCTCACTCTTCAATTTAAGTGGTCAGCAATTTTTCATCGCATATAGCGCCGTTATATTAAGTTTTTTATCCGGCATCCTTTGGGGTAATGGCATTGAGCATTACTACCATCGCCTTAGCCGAAATATATTAATTCTCAGCAACCTTTTTGTCTTACTGGCTTGGGGCGCATTACTGCAGGGCCACAAACATTACGCAGTCGCAACCCTACTCTTAGCAATTGGGTACCTTGCTGTTTGGTATGCAGAAAAGCTCGTGAGGAAAGTCGAACAAGACGCCGAGCCCAAGGGATATCAAGGAATGAGGAGCAAACTGACCTTCGGCGTAATCGTAATGCACGGATTGGCTTTAGTTTCATAACCTGGTCTGTCCAGTACTAAGATCACAAAAAAACGTCTTTTTATAAAACAATGTTCATTTCGTGAATGCACACATATTTTGAACACTGTTTTGTTTCATTTATGAATCAATCCACATATAAGTAATTCAAAGCATTCACAAAGGATATGAATATGTTTTTTCGCAAACTTTTGTTTAGCACTGCGATGATCAATGCAACGACAGGTTGCGTGTCTTACCAGGCACAACAAGCCGCCGCTCAAACAGTAAATAATACAGGTGCTGTGCTTACCAATGTGATTAAAACTACGATTGCTCAGCCATGTAATGTTGCAATCACTGCTGCTAGCTTGTTTTATCCGCATGCCATATTTATGACTAGTGTTCCGACTCAAGCATGTACAAGCGTTCTTAGATAATACGAGTGTGATAAGCATAAAAAATGGCGACTCTACTGTCGCCATTTTTAAGCTTCAATGCTATTTATAGTTACAGCGTCAATAAGTAATTAACTAATTGATTGTACTCGTCGTAAGTACGAATTTCGTTGGCCAAAACAATGTATTTATTGTTCACAACCACACCCGGAACCCCTCTTAACGTGCTGGCAGAGAATTGCTTATCAAAACCTTTCTGCATTGAGTTTACGGCGAAACTGTTGTAAGCCGCATCAAACTTCTTACCTTCTACGCCATTATCAACGAAGAGTTGTTTCAGCTCAGCTTCGTCTTTTGGCGCTTGTCGCTTTTGATGAATTTGGGCAAACATGGCAGGAATCATTGTATCTTCAACTCCTAGCGACACCATCGTCGCGTAGGACTTGGCCATCGGAATCGCCATATCTCCGCCCATGAACCCCACATGCACCTTTTCAAACTTTGCCTCTTTTGGCAGAGCAGGTTTTAAACGCTCAATAAGCGACTCAAACTTGTAGCAATGTGGGCAATAAAAAGAAAAGAATTCCGTCACAACAGGTTTCGATGCTTTCTTAACATCCAGAACTTTGTAGTGCTTCCCTTCTTCAAATTGCGCTGCATGAGCGGTAAAAGTCAGTAAAAGTGCACTACATAAGGCAAGTAGTTTTTTCATTGTTTATTTCCTTGTGGCATTCAAATGCCAAATCATTTCATTTGGTAAAAAGGGGTAAACCCCAAGTAATTTGAGATGAGGAATTAAACAATCGGAGGACGATAAAGCTTGGTGCTCACAGTCACTACTTTTTCGACTAGAGGCCTATCAATCAATGCAAGGCTATAAGGAAGAAGCAGTAAGTCGTTTTGAGATAAGTTGGCGGGAATTTTGACCATGCAGGAAGAGCTACAACTCGTGTGAGATTGTTGTGCCTTATTGATGGCTGACTCATCGTGATGTGATTCTACGCAGTCGTCATTGACGCCAAGTTGTTTGTGCAGAGCAGCCTGTTGAACAATAAGATCGCGTACTTCAATTGTTTTCATCGGAGCGGAAGCCTGCGCCACAGGAGCGACACTACTCAAAAGCATAGCAACTAAGCAAACTATCGCAGTGAACAATGTACGGTTAAACTTCAACATAGCTACATCAAGGAAAATGGTGATTTAAGATAATACATGATAACGGTTTGACTTCAAGATACGGACTCTCGGCTCGCTAACAAACTCTGTTCTTTGACTATTTTAGGCTAGTGAATTTTCTCTCTAACGCTCCCTCAGTACACGAAACCAGCACAACGAGCTATTCACCGTTCGGATACTCCCCTCATCAGATACCAGCAACAATTCGATAAAACTTGAAATCATTATGAAACACGAGTAATAGTTAGAACAGTTTTTGTACGAACAAGGAAAGATCAATGCTTAAAAAGAGATTCTTTAAGACAAAAGATGAAGTCGAAGTCACGTTCGAGCTAGATAAAGATCAGTGGGACTCTGTCCAAATTGCTGGAGACTTCAACAACTGGCAGCCAGAACCGATGAAATTAGTGAAGAAAAGTCGTCAGTTTAAATTTAAAACCCGCTTACCTAAAGCGCAGAACGTTCAGTTCCGTTACTTGCTCGATGACGCGAAGTGGGAAAATGACCCACAAGCTGATGCTTACGTTCCAAATGCATTTGGCAGCGACAACAGCGTCGTGTGTACCACCGAATAAGCGGTAATTTCGCTTTAAGATTCCATACCTAGGCGCAAACGTTGCGCCTTTTTGCATCTCTCTAAATGTGATAGGTGATTAGATTTAAATCATTAATTGGCAATTTTATCCAATTAACTCATCCGATAACCTTATTCTGAGAAAGCTTTATTTGAAATAATTCGTAAATTTGTTTAAGTTCCATTGATATTAAATATTGTATACATCACTTAAATGAACGCACAACAAATCAAACCATCTCTAATCATTGTGGAAGACGATCCCAAATTACAAACTATGTTGGGTGAGTATTTTGTTGAACAAGGTTTTCAGGTCAAATGTATCGACAATGGGACGGACGCACCTAATGCGATTATTGACACACAACCAGACGTGGTGCTGTTAGATTTGATGCTACCCGGGCAAGATGGTCTGAGTGTATGTCGTCAAATCCGAGAATGCTACAAAGGCAAAGTGTTGATGCTGACAGCAAGTGATGATGACTTCGATCATGTCGCCGCATTAGAAATAGGCGCAGATGACTTTGTTACTAAACCCATCAAACCTCGCGTATTGCTAGCTCGTATTCGCATGCTATTAAGAAGAAAAGAGGCGGCGCCTACCGAGTCCGAAAACGACCTACAAATTGGTGTTCTGTGTTTAAACCGGTTGCGTAAATCGTGCGTAATGAACCAAGAAGAAATTGCGCTGACAGACGGCGAGTTCGATTTGTTGTGGGTTCTTGCTACGCATGCTGAAAAAACACTATCACGTGAGTGGCTGACCAAAACACTACGTGGTATTGAATACGATGGAACAGACCGCACCATTGATAATCGCATAGTGACACTGAGAAAGAAGCTAGGCGATGCTTCTTGCTCACCACAAAAAATCATTACCGTTCGCGGCAAAGGCTACCTATTTATGCCTGATGCATGGAATGAATAATGAGACGGATTTATCTGGAAAGCTTTGTTGGCCTTATCATTCTGTTTATGGCTAGCTTGTGGGGATACGAGTTCTTAGTTTATGAGATCAACACAGATTATGACTACCTATTACAAGAGCATGAGGGTCAAGCTTTTCACGATCTGATCTACCCTATCTATAAAGAACACGGATTAGAATATACTCAACAACAGTTGGAACAATTTGCCACATCAAGCCATCGTTTGTTGGTGCCTCATACGCTTGAAGAGCTTCCAACAGACATCAAAAAGGCGTTTGAAAGTGATACCTCCGTTAACGTCGCTTACGATGAAGAAAGGGATATCTGGTTCCGCCTAGATGCGAGCACGCCTATCTTTAAAATGAGCGATAATCCGAATAGTCCTGTGGTTAAAGCTGCCAACTTTGATGACAATATCGTTTGGTTGTTCTTTTTAGCTGGATTTGCTCTGTATTGCATATTGTTGATCTGGTTCTTAAGCCGTCGGATTCGAGAGCTAGAGAGAGTGACCGTTGAGTTTGCCTCAGGTAACTTCAAGGCTCGAGCTAGTACCTCAAGCGCTAAGTCTGTTGGGACGTTAAACAAAAGCTTTAACACGATGGCCGATAAAGTATCTCGCTTGATCACTAGCAATAAAATGCTAACTAACGCCGTTGCACATGAATTGCGTACCCCAATCTTCCGCTTACAATGGCAAGCAGATTTGTTATCGGATTCAACCTTAACTGAACAACAGAAAAAGTATGTTTACAGTATCGTCGAAGACATTGACGAGATGGAAGAAATGGTTGAAGAATTGCTTTACTACGCAAAGATGGAGCGTCCTGACACAGCATTACAAACTCAAGAAGAAGTCGTCCTATTCAACTTAGTCAAAGAGTTACGACAGAGATGGCAAAAAGAGACTACGCTCGCTATCTCGCTTCAAGAAGTAAACTCAGAAAACGTTCTTGCGTTTGCTGACCCAAAATTGTTAAAGCGAGCCTTAGATAACTTGCTGCGCAATGCAATGCGGTACGCAGATAAGCAGATTTTAGTAGAGATAAAACACGATCAGCACCGCTGCTTCATCAATGTTCATGATGATGGCATAGGTATTGAAGAAAAGCATTGGCCTCATCTATTCGAACCATTTTACAGCGCGGATGAATCTCGCAACAAAAAGACGAGCGGGTTTGGGCTCGGTTTGGCGATTGTCAGACAGATAATGGAGCTTCAACGTGGAGAAGTTTCGATTTGCCATAGCCCACTTGGAGGAGCTTGCTTCACACTTAGCCTCAAAAAATCAGACAGTTAACTTAACCTTCCTACCCCGTTTACAGAAGACGACACTTCAATACACTCAAGAGACAGAGCCCAACAATAAAACAGTGTACATTTAATCCATAAGATTCACACACTAAATGGATAGTACTCATGTATAAATCTTTTATCCTGATTATGGCGCTTACTTCTACGCTTACAGCTTGCGCCTACAACCAAAAACCTGTCGTCGACATGACCAATGTCGACCCTAGTACATATGAACAAGACTTTCTTTACTGCCAAGGCTATGCAGAAAATGTCGACAAATCAGAGGCAGCGAAATCTGAAGCCACTAATGGGGCAGTTACAGGCGCATTGATCGGCGCAGCTGCTGGTGCGCTAGAAGACGGATTAGGTGGAGCGGCTGTCGGTGCTGCTGCCGGCGGTGCTGTAGGAGCTGGAGCTGGTGCTTTGAGTGGAACAAATGATTCAACCAAAACTCAATCTCTCGTATTGCGTAAATGCCTCCAGCACAAAGGCTATACCGTCTACGATCTTGATTAAATAAGCACTTTTCTTAAATTATCACGCGATGGATTCTATTCACAAATGTTTCACGCTGTAACGATTAATCTCGTTACCTCTCTGGGATATGTGTTCCATCCCAATACTTAAATAGTAAGGTCATATTTTGAAGCCAGGTAAAACAGGTATACGCCGTGTCATGGATGCGACCGGCTATTCATTTCAAGGATTGAAAGCCGCATGGACACACGAAGCCGCTTTTAGACAAGAATTGATTCTCGCCTTGGTGCTTTCCGTCTGTGCTTTTTTCCTTCCTGTCACCACATACGAAAGAGTGCTGATGATCAGTAGCCTGTTCTTGGTATTGATCGTCGAACTCATTAATTCCGCCGTAGAAGCGGTTGTCGACCGTGTTAGCGATGACTGGCACGAGCTCAGTGGTAGAGCCAAAGATATTGGTTCAGCAGCAGTATTTGTTGCGTTAACTCTTGCCCTTTTTATTTGGGCTTCGTTCTTGCTCTAATTTTTATTCAAGACACTCATTATGAAGACACATGATTTACAACAGAGAGGTATCTCTTACGTTACCTTTACTTTCCTGTTGGCGCTGTATTTCGCTCTCGTCGTAAATATCCCTATTTATAAAGAACTGATCGGCATCTTTACACACTTAGATAATGTCAAGATTGGATTTATTATCACAATACCAATTTTCTTTCTTGCCGCGCTCAATTTCCTTTTTAATTTATTTAGTTGGCCTTGGATCGGCAAGCCGTTCTTTATAATTTTAATCATTGTTTCAAGTATGGTGAGCTACGCAAGCTATAACTATGGCACACTTTTCGATTCTGGAATGATTGCCAATATTGTTGAAACCGATTCGAGCGAGGCGAGTTCTTACCTGAGTGCTCACTCTGTAGTTTGGACGCTGATTATGGGAGTTATCCCTGCTATTATTGTCTTTAAGGTAAAGCTGCAATCTCAACGCCACCAATTACTGTACTTCTCTGTTACCAAATTAGTATCGATGCTGTCGTCGCTAGCTGTCATCGCCGTCATTGCCAGCGTGTACTATCAAGACTACGCATCTGTAGGGCGCAACAATAGCCACCTAAAAAAAATCATCATACCCACCCAGTTCGTTTACAGCGCGACCGGGTATGTGAAGGAGAAATATTTCACCACGCCAGAGCCATATCGAGAAATCGGCACAGATGCAAAGCAGTCAGATAGCGCCGTACAGCAAGCACAGCGCAAACCAACACTACTGGTTTTTGTCGTAGGAGAAACCGCTCGAACGCAGAACTACCAACTCAATGGCTATACACGAGAGACAAACCCTTATACTAGTAAATTGGATGTTATCTCATTTCAAGACGTCGCATCTTGTGGCACCGCGACTGCTGTATCTGTGCCTTGTATGTTTTCACAGCTCACGCGAAACGAGTTTGAACGCGCCACAGCGGATAACCAGGACAATGCTCTCGATATAATGCAGCGCGCCGGGGTTGACCTCATTTGGAAAGAAAATGACGGTGGGGATAAAGAAGTAGCCCACAAGATCAAGAAAATTGAAGTGGATCGAAAGCAAGTAAGCCCTATGTGTAATGGCCAAACTTGTTACGACATGGCGCTATTAGATCATTTTGATCAGGAAGTCGCGGATATGCACGGTAACCGAGTGGTCGCCATGCACCTTATAGGAAGCCACGGTCCGACCTACTTTCAGCGTTACCCAAGAGACAACGCCTTCTTTAAACCAGACTGTCCACGTGCAGATATCGAAAACTGTAGCATCGAACAAATAGTGAACACATATGACAATACAATACGCTACACCGATCTTGTATTAGCAGAAACCATCAAAAAACTTAAAGCGTTAGAGTCTGAGTATAATACCGCGCTAATTTACATATCGGATCACGGTGAGTCACTAGGCGAAAACGGATTGTTCTTACATGGTATGCCTTATGGCCTTGCACCAGATTTCCAAAAACGCGTTCCTTTGATTATGTGGCTGTCTTCGGGCTTTAAACAAGCGAAGCAGATCAATACCGACTGTTTGTATAAACAAGCACAGAATGCAGGCCAATACTCACATGATAACGTGTTCCACTCTTTATTAGGCATTATGGATGTACAAACTCAAGCCTACGATAGCAAGTTAGATATATTCAAAGCCTGCCGAGCCGTTTCCTAAATCATTCAATAAAGCCTGGCTCAAAGTGTGAATCAGGCTTTTTCTAACAAGGTATTTAAACTCATCGCCGCGCCAAGCGTTATACTGGCAGTCCGCGATCCATACATCGAGATAAGGACTAGGATGAAAATTGGTATTATTGGTCTAGGGGATATCGCTCAGAAAGCATACCTTCCTGTTATCACTCAGCTTCCAAATATCGAACTTGTATTTTGTACCCGCAACCCAAACACACTTGAGAGCCTGGCTAAGCAGTATCGAATCTCAGAGATCTGCCAAGACTACCAGCAACTTCTGCACTTTGGCGTCGATGCCGTCATGATTCATGCGGCAACAAGCGTACACCCTCAAATAGCGGCATTTTTTCTGCAGCATGGAATTCCAACCTTTGTCGACAAACCATTAGCGAATAGTGCTGATGACGTGGAAAAGCTGTACGACATTGCCGAAAAAGAGAGACAGCCACTCTATGTGGGCTTTAACCGTCGTCACATTCCACTTTACAACCAACATATGCCACAAGTGCAGCAAGGCAACATATCTGACTTAAAGTCGCTACGCTGGGAAAAGAACCGTCACCAACTACCGGGGGATGTTCGTACCTTTATATTTGATGATTTTATTCACCCATTAGACAGCGTTAACGTCACAGCCAAAGCCGATCTAAAAGATGCTTATGTAACTCATCAACTTGAAGGTGGTCAGTTGGCGCGTTTAGATATTCAGTGGCAACATGGAGATACTTTGCTCCACGCCTCGATGAATCGCCACTTCGGTATCACTACAGAGCGCGTTCAAGCTTGTTATGCAAACAAGGCAGTTGAGTTCGACTCCTTCGTTGAAGGCAAACTATGGCAAGCTAACCAAGAGCAAAAAATCAATTTGAAAGACTGGACGCCAATGCTAACGAGTAAAGGTTTCCATTCGATGTTGCTCGATTGGTTTGGCGTCGTTGAGTCTGGAAATATTGCTGATGAAGTAGTAACACGCAACATTGCTAGCCATCGATTGGCAGAGCAAATTTGTCAATATCTCGAGAAAGTTGTCTCTAGATAATGCGATTCTTGGCTATATGCTTGATTGAGTATTACGCTCTATACTAAAAAGACTTGCCTTAAGGAAGGCATTCATTCTCTGTTAAGACTACGGCGATTATTCTATCAATCAGGTGAATGAGGGCACAAAAGCACACATCGACAAAACAGACGGTTTAGATTTGTTTTACGGTGCTCTCAGGTATCTGAATCATCACATTCAAGAATAAAGGAAATAGAATGAGAACACTTGGTAACATCATTTGGTTTGTATTTGGTGGCGTATTTATGGGGTTGCTATGGTGGTTTTTTGGTATTTTGGCCTTTATTAGCATCATCGGAATACCTTGGGGGCGTGCGTGTATCGTTATGGGTAATTTTTCCTTTTTCCCATTCGGTAAAGAGGCCATCTCACGCGATGAATTGACCAATGAAATGGACATTGGCACGAGTCCGCTCGGCGTTATTGGTAACGTCCTTTGGTTTGTATTTGCAGGCCTTTGGTTAGCTATCGGTCACGTACTTTCTGCCGCAGCATGCTTTGTCACCATAATCGGCATTCCGTTTGCGCTCCAACACCTCAAGCTAGCGGTTATTTCACTCGCACCAATTGGTAAAACGGTTGTATCGTCAGAAGAAGCTGCAATGGCTCGATACAACATCAATCGTTAGCAAAAAGCTAATGCGCTTTCTATCCTCTGGGCAGTCATGCTCAGAGGGTAACGCCCGTCAAAAGTAAGCCTATAATCGCTATCGCATATTCAATAATGGCTGATTGTATATTCATACCGTCACCTTTACGTTGAAGTTTATCCTAGCTCAGCACTGCTTTACTTTTATAATTAATTAATACGCCCAATCGAGTTCAAGATGCTAGACTCATAGCGTCGTCACTGACTCAAACTCCAAGAACGACGTAACGAAAAAGCGAGCTATCCTATGCTCGAAATATGGATTCTTTCCCCCTCGAAGTAGAGTTCAACAACAAAAAGACGAACTATAATCATAGCCAAAATTAATGCTTTTCGACCTAAAATATCTCACATCAATCAAAGAAAGCTTCTAAGATTTTCTCTTTTTGAGTAAATATAGAGAGTTACAGTAGCGAAATTCTTCTCGGTAAAACTCCCCACTCAATCTCATGATCAGTTTTTTTAAAAAACAACAAAAATTCGTTGTTATCTAGAGTAATTATTTTATTTGTCGCAGAGCAATTCCATCAATATCATTTGCGACATCGGAGTGCTAGAGCATTGAACTTTTTAGCATTTATCACAGGTATAGAACGTAAAAAACCTTTTATTACTTATTTTTCTTTTTACATATGTTCTAACTCAACGTCTATTCAGACAGGAATATACCGTGGATAAATATCAAGCAGCTTATGCTAAGCGTCTAGAGAAACTAAATGGGGATCCATCTCCTAAAACGATAGCCCGCCTTTCGGCTTGGGATGCGTTTTTTAACAAGGAGTACGAGCTCCAAGACTTGGAATACCAGCTATCGGACGCTGCGCACCAGCACTATGAACAGTCGCATGCGAAGAGCGACATTAGCTTCAAAGAATTCAAACGAGCGTTCTATAATGAATCCATCAAAATTTACAATTTAACTGATGGCGCTTCTATCCAGAAAGTATTCACCCCATTACTTTTGCTTACAACGCTCTGGATAGTGTTTGTATGCCTATTTAACAAGTGATCATCAAACTATTCCAACAACGATCAGTATGGGACTACAGGTATGGCTCTATGTAAGGGGGCTAATTCGCTCGGTCTCCTTCACTAAATTAGCGACTCAATTACCCGCAATTCCATAGGCTAAAAGTGACAAGGGCATCCGTTGATGCCCTTTTTATTCAAAGGAACGCAACCTAGACCTTTGGCCCACTTGGGTATAAAACCATTATGCGTTAAGCTGCACGCTATTATCCGATTGATAAAGAGTGGAGCGAAGTGATGGAAAAAGTAGGCTCTCGAGCATTGATTGTCGAAGGTGGAGCCATGCGAGGCGTATTTTCATGCGGCATACTCGATCATTTTCTTGCTAGCGAGTTCTCTCCATTTGATAGCTTTTGGGGAGTGTCTGCGGGTGCTAGCAACTTGGCTGCCTACTTAGCTAAAATGCCCGGACGTAACTTAAAAATCTACCTCGATTACAGCTTAAGAAAAGAATTTATCTCTCCATCTCAACTTCTACGTGGTGGTGATATGATGAACTTAGACTGGATGTGGAATGTCACCCTCGAAGAACTTGGCATCGATAAATCTGCGCTCAAAGCTGATTCACGACCTTTCTTTTTAGGCGTGACGCGTCAAGACAATGGGCAAGCGGAGTACCACCTTCCTGATGTCGACGACTTGGCAGAAACAATGAAAGCCAGCAGCGCACTGCCTGTACTTTACCGAAATGGCGTATCACTGAACGGAATTAGATACGTTGATGGTGGCGTCTCAGACGCACTTCCTGTTGCAGAAGCAATAAATCGAGGAGCCAAAAAGATTATGGTTTTACGCAGTCAGCCCGCAAGCTATCAAAAGCCAAGAGGAAGATTCAGCGCCCTAACTAGGAGGATGTTGAAAGAAACGCCCGGATTAATTGAACCGATGTTGACACGTGAAGTTCGCTACAATCAGACCTTAGCGCTGATCAACAACCCACCACCTGGTATCGAAATCATTCAAGTGTGTCCTCCTGAAACATTCAAGTTGAAACGGCTGAGTCGATCGCCAGCACCACTGCGTCATGCTTATGAGTTAGGAATTGAAGCAGGAAAGGAAGCCATCATACGCTGGAGTCAGAAGTAGAAAAAAGCCACGTGGATTAAACGTGGCTAACGCAAATTCGATGGCAGTGGATTATCGTATTTGCTTCTGGTCGAGCCCAATATTCAGGCTCAAAACTGTTTTAATTTGCTCGCTAACTGAGAAAGCGAGTAGACTGTCAAAACTAGTAAGTTTCAAACAACCCAGAGTTGTAGTCTTGGATGGCTTGTTCTATCTCTTCCATGCTATTCATGACAAAAGGGCCATAATGCACCACGGGTTCATTAATTGGCTCACCTATAAAGATCAGTGCACCACTCTCTTTTTCGGCCTGCAATTCAACCCATTCACCTTTCGATAAAATGGCCATTTCGCCTTGATTGATCTCACGACCTTTTAATTGAATACGACCTTTATAGACATAGAGCATCATGTTGTTGTCTTGATCCGTGTTCAAATTCAAAGCTTGACCACCCATCGCTCTCCAATCGGCTACCGTGGCAGCAACACCTGTCTCTGTTAGCGGCCCCTGAATTCGTTCGTTGTTTATAGTCATATGACCCGCAATCAAACGTACAACCCCCGTATTCGGAGTATCAAACTCAGTGATCGTTTCAGGTTGAAAGTCATGATATTGAGCTGGCTGCATCTTATTTTTCGCAGGCTGGTTAATCCAAATTTGGAAACCATGCAGTTCGCCTTCCCTCATAATAGGCATTTCGCTATGGATGACGCCTCTTCCTGCTGCCATCCACTGTGCGCCACCGGAACGAAGCTCGCCAACATTATCCATATGATCACGATGCTGGAAATGACCTTTCAACATATAAGTAAGCGTCTCGATACCGCGGTGCGGATGCGGAGGGAAACCGCCGATATAGTCAGCACGGTCTTCTGATTTGAGTTCATCCATCATCAAAAATGGAGAAAAGCTAGCATGATTGAAACCCGCTACTCGGCGAATTTTCACTCCATCACCATCAGCAGTAGGTTGCGCAGGAATAAGCTGACGAATTTCTCTGAATGTACTCATACTAGTTCTCCTAGTTTATCTTTGTGACCGCTTGCAAATCGCATGTTCAATCTATGGCTATCGATAAGGTTCTATTTTAGGTTGATGAGCTAAAATTATGAGCCATACTATTCGTTCTACTTATTCAACTTTTTCGAACAATACAATTTATCGAGTTAATAATGAGCACATTTAATTTATCTAAAATAAATGTAGCTATTTTCTAAACAAGGTGTATAGTGTGCCTTGGCTCTTAGAAGAGAGCTGTTAATGCAACATTTAGTTTAAGTTTCCTCTCAGTAAAATCTTGAATCCCCAATTCAGACACCTGCGTACAACTTCCTCTTGATTGAACATTCAATAGCTTAGAAAAGATCCACAAAACAAATCATAATTTTAATGTTTAATTCAAAGGTATTTTTATGTCTAAAGTAACTGGTTCAGTAAAATGGTTTAACGAAACTAAAGGCTTCGGTTTTCTATCTCAAGACAACGGCGGCCAAGATGTATTCGTACACTTTAACGCTATCGTTTCTGACGGTTTCAAAACACTGACTGAAGGTCAGAAAGTAAGCTTCAATGTAGAGCAAGGTAAAAAAGGTCCTCAAGCGACTGAAGTAACTCCTCTATAAGACTGCTTTTCTTGGTGTAGCATGCCCATGCTGCACCAAACCTCTCTCCTTCAAAAATATTCTTTCATCAATCACTCAGCCTAATTTTAGGCATTGCTTTGTGCTATCTAAAATAAACTGAATAGTACTGCTTAATTTATTATTTATAGGAAAAATCATGTCCTCAAAAAGAACTGGCCGTCAAAGGCATTGGTATCAATTACTTAACAAAGAGAAAATCACTAAAAAACAGGAGAATAAATGTTAGAAATTGAATTTAATTTAGAACAACCTCAAACCTCTTGGAACGCTAAAATACATCAATTAAATGGTGATATTTTACGAAGGCACGTATTACCGAAACTTCTTTCTCATAGCTTCATGATCGATTTTGAATATTGTGAGAAAACGCAATCTGGAACTATTCTCTGTGATTCAGGTTCAAAGTTAGGAAGTTTTACTGTTAACTGATTCAGTTTTCATGCATTAATGGATAATGCAACTAATTTGGAAGGTATCCAATGGCTAGAAAAAGTAAGAAGCAGTCAGAAAAAGACAAAAAAGAGTCTGAACAAAACGCGGCGGCGGTAAAGCAGAAAACTCGACGCCGCATAGAAGACATTATGGAACAAAGAGAATTTGATAAGTTATTCGATCTATAAATGCTCTCTAGTGCTTTCTCTGCCTTTATCGTTGTGCAAGGTACCGCCACCTACCTTTGCTCAAACGAATCTCCACTCTTTTAGACTACTCTTCTAATTACACGTGCCTCTCACACACGCAAAAACAACTGGCTCCTCTATACTCAAGTGACTTGCAAATAGTCGTTTCGCTCACAGGAAACCCCGTGACTAATGACAGTTAGGTTATTTGCGTATAGCCAAAGCGATATTTTTGCGTATAATCCCTCTCGTTTGCTTCGTATAACCCCAATGATATGGTTTGGGGGTCTCTACCAGTTCCCGCAAAGTGCTGATTACGAAGAGTTGAGATCATCGTGGGTCTTACTCTTTGTGATAGCGTTCGATTTATTTCTATCTATACCTATTCTTAGAGTAACTGCATCCACAATACACATAAGGTGGAATATGAACGCATTTATTCAAGGTCTTCCAAAAGTAGAGCTGCACTTACATATCGAAGGTTCACTTGAGCCGGAACTCTTATTCAAATTAGCAAAACGAAACGGCATCGAGATCCCTTACTCTTCTCCGAGTGAACTACGCAGCGCATATCAGTTCACAGACTTACAATCATTTCTCGACCTCTATTACCAAGGAGCGGGAGTTCTGCGTACGGAGCAAGATTTTTACGATCTCACTTGGGAATACTTACTGCACTGTAAAGAAGACAACGTTATTCATACCGAAATCTTTTTTGACCCTCAAACACACACAGAACGCGGCATAGACTTTGACACTGTTATCAATGGAATCGCTCGTGCGCTAAAAGATGGTCACGAAAAACTTGGCATTACTTCGCAAATTATTGCGTGTTTTCTCCGTCACCTTTCAGAAGAGAGCGCCATAGAGACCCTGCAGGCTATTCTGAAACACCGTGATATGATCATTGGTGTTGGGCTAGATTCTTCAGAACAAGGTCATCCGCCAGCTAAATTCAAGCGCGTATTTAAACAAGCAGTAGAAGAAGGCTTACTTACCGTTGCTCACGCAGGTGAAGAAGGCCCCGCACAAAATATTAGCGATGCAATTGAAATGCTTTACGTGAGCCGCGTGGATCACGGTGTTCGCTGTGTTGATGATGAAGCATTAGTTGAATCCTTAATCGAAAGCCAAATGCCACTGACAGTGTGTCCGTTATCGAATCTTAAGCTATGTGTATTCGACGATATGAAAGATCACAATATTGTGGATTTGCTACGAAAAGGTGTCGCCGTAACGATTAACTCAGACGATCCTGTGTACTTTGGTGGCTACATGACGGATAACTTTCTGGCCGTCAACAACGCACATCCAATGAGTAAGAGTGAACTTGCCCAATTTACAATGAACGCGATTGATGCCAGCTTTATCGATAACGAGTTAAAGGCGAAATATCGTCACCTTGTTAGCCAATACGTAAACCAGCACGAAGCGTTGCAATAAAGGCATCAGTACCACGCCTTAGGTCAAACGCGTAGGTATTAAAACCCTACAAAGACTCTGTGGTTAACCGCATTTATAAACGCTAGACTGAGAAAGCTAAACTAGCACACAAAAAGGAATAGAATCATGATTCAACAAGGCCAAGCTCTACCAGTTGCAACTCTAAGTGAGTTGACGGCCGATGGTATGGTTAACCACGACGTTACAGAACTGTTTGCGAACAAGAAAGTCGTACTCTTTGCTGTACCTGGCGCATTCACCCCTACCTGTTCAGAAGCCCATCTACCAGGCTATGTAGTATTAGCTGATGAGCTAAAGGCAAAAGGTGTTGATTTAATTGCGTGCGTTTCTGTAAACGATGCATTTGTGATGCAAGCGTGGGGCGAAGCTCAAAACGCTTCTGAGATTCTGATGTTGGGTGATGGCGACGCTAGCTTTACTAAAGCATTGGGTCTTGAAATGGATACAGGCGGCTTTGGTGGTATTCGCTCACAACGTTACGCAATGATCATTGAAAACGGCACAGTGACTAAGCTAAACGTTGAAGAGCCAAAAGAGTTTGAAGCAAGCAAAGCAGAAACGATTTTAGCGGCGCTTTAAGCTTACTCCTAAATACAAAAACGGAAGCCATCGCTTCCGTTTTTTGTTGGCTAACGCATTCTCACAACACTCGTTTGTTGCTTACGCTGCATTTCCGCAAAAGTCAGCACAAACGGGGATGACTGCTTTACACGGCTTGGTAATGAAGAAAGCGCATTGTAGGCATCCTGTTTCGTTTTAAAATCACCAACAGTTACCGTATACCAACGCGTGCCTCGGCTGTTTTTCCAGTTAACCCAAACCGGATGCTTAGGATCGATATAGCGAATATAATCTTTCACATCTTTTTCTTGCTTTAGCGCGAGTACCTGCATCGTGTAATGGTTTGGGTTTAAATAACCATATGCATCCTGAGAGGTCATGACTCCAACACATTGGCCGCTATCGACCTCCTGCTGGTAAGGCATAGCGCAGCCCATGAGCGATAAAATCAATGTCAAAGATAAAATCTTGTGCACGTGTCACTCCATTCTTGTTCTAGTTTCTTTTCTCTCGCACCCAAAAACACAAAACGCTCTTGGTCAGGTAAAACACACCCTTACAAGAAGGCCTGCGTTTTAACGCAACGAGTATTCCAAAAACGTAAGGCGACCACGTTGGTCGCCTTAGTAAACTGATTTAATAGAAAATTAACAAGATAGAGTGATATAGACAGAAGTTCGCTACTGTTTAGAACCAGCTAGCGACCAATTGCTTAAACCAGTCTAAAATTCGCTTGAATAAACTGCCTTCCTCCACGGACTCCAATGCAACGAGCTCGGCTTCATTTACGACCTTACCGTCGACTTTGTAAAGCACTTTACCAACCACTTGTTGCTCAGAAATTGGCGCAACTAAATCACCGTTGTATTCAACTTCCGCTTGCAGATTTTTTACATCTCCTTTTGGCAAAGTGAGATAAACATCGTTAGCTACGCCGACAGTAAGCTCGTCTTTTTCGCCCATCCAAACTCGAGCTTTCGCAAGTTCCGCACCCGCCTCAGTCGGCATTACCGTATCGTAAAAGCGGAAGCCATAACTCAACAGCTGCTTGCTTTCTGATTCACGAACATTCTCACTCTTCGCTCCCATCACTACGGCAATCAAACGCATATCACCTTGTGTTGCAGAAGTCGCTAGACTATAACCCGCGCCGCTTGTATAACCAGTTTTCATGCCATCGACATTCATACTACGATCACGAAGCAAGCCATTACGGTTGTATTGAGTGATGCCATTGTAAGTAAACGAGGTTTCGCTATACAGCGGATAGATATCAGGTAAGTCACGAATAATCGCTTGGCCCAACTTGGCAATATCATAAGGTGTCGAATATAAACCGTCACTGTCTAGGCCGTGAGGGTTGGTGAATGCCGTGTTAGACAATTCAAGCTTGGCGGCCCAACTATTCATCAAACTCACAAACCCTGATTCACTTCCCGCAACATGCTCAGCAATAGCGACACTGGCATCGTTACCAGATTGAACAATCAGACCACGGTATAAGTCAGACAAAGAAACGGAAGTATTGACTTCAATAAACATTTTTGAAGAATCTGGGAAATTTTTTGCCCAAGCATTTCGGCTGATGACAACCTCATCATTCAACGTAATATTGCCTGTATTAATTTCTTGACCAGCTACATAAGCAGTCATCAACTTCGTTAAACTCGCGGGGTTTAAACGTTTGTGGGCATCACGTTCAACCAGTACTTTCCCCGTATGGAAGTCCATCAAAACATAACCACGAGAACTGAGTTCCGGCGCATTTGGCACAACTGAAGGCGCAGCATAAGCCAACGAGGATACAGCAGCGAACCCTGTAATTAACACTGTGTGTAATATAGTACTTTTTCTCATCATGACATCTTATCTTAATAGCATTTAAGGCTTACAAACGGTACCCGAATGAATTCAAAGCGCGGGATTACCTAGTTAAAAAACGAGTATATTGAAACGGCGCTCAGTTACAGCCACCTTGTTACGATTGGTTACTTTTACTCAATGTTTGTCGAAAATAATGAGAGGTAGGTAGAGGTTTCGTCTTGAAGAATGAAACAGGAGCGAAAATAATTCCGTAACGCTATGTTTTTTGAGAGGAGAGAAAAAGCGCACAAGTCAATTCAGGGAGTAAGTTGGTATAGGAAAAGTAGTTGAGCTTTTATCCATATCTAAATAGGAAACAACAAAAACAACCAACAATAAGTCCAGTTAATTACTTACCAAGAAAACATATTGAAAACGCATCATAAAATCGCAATTAATTATCGATAAATTTAAAAACCTCAGATTATAATTTATGTAAATTTCATTTATTATTAAATCGGAGAAAAATACAGCTTTCCTTTCTTAAAACTAAGAGACGATTTTTTCGATGTTTTTAGGTTTATCTCATCAGAGAACTTGGTATAACAGTGAGGGATAAGGCATCCGGACTTAGCGCGAAAGGATAACCCACTGTTATTTAAGTTCACACGCTGCTTTTTAATTACTAGAGACTTTAAACTGCGGTTACCTTCGGTTTGTGCGGCTATTCTTTGACGTATCCCAACCCAGTACGACTCAAACGACGACATCATACATATCCTCTTTCATGATATAAGCATTAATAATTAAACATCACTAAAAGCTAAGCTTGTCTTAAATAAAAGTACTAGAAATTAATTTTATTTCTTCAAAACAAATCAACCCGCATACTCCACATAAATTTAGTGGTTATGTCAAATATTAATTATCATTAATTTTATTTATAATGGATATAAAATCAGTTTATAATCTTTAAATAATTTAATTATTAGAAAGTAGTATGACCAGTCCATATTTAACATGGAAATATGAGCTTTGTTTTGCATCATAATATATAAATACATTAAAGATTCATCTACGAACTAAATGCTCTTCAAGAGGTGATATAAATTAGCATTTCGAGACTAAATGAGAATAAAAATAGCGCACCGTATATGGTGCGCTATAGATTTGATTAAGGTCACTGTATAAGCATAGATAAAACTAAACTCATTTGACGTAGCTAGGCCAAGATTGCTTATGGTTTAAGTTTCAATACTTTATCAATATCTTCTGCGCTGTGGCGCTCAGGTAACTGCTCCCATTCTTCACCCCATGAACGGTTCACAATTCGACCACGTTTTACCGCTTCACGCTCATCAATTACTTTTGCCCAACGCACAACGTTTTTGTAGCTTTCTACGTCTAAGAATTCAGCCGCATCGTAAGCACGACCCAACACAAGGTTGCCGTACCATGGCCATGTTGCGATATCAGCGATGCTGTACTCATCGCCACCTAGGAATTCATTGTTCGCAAGACGCTTGTCTAATACATCTAACTGACGTTTTGCTTCCATTGTAAAGCGGTTGATTGGGTACTCGAACTTCTCTGGTGCGTACGCGTAGAAGTGACCAAAACCACCGCCTAGATATGGCGCAGAACCTTGCAGCCAGAATAACCAGTTCATTACCTCAGCACGCTTAGCGCCTTCTTTTGGTAAGAAATGATCAAACTTCTCTGCTAGATAAAACAAGATGTTGCCAGATTCAAACACGTTCACTGGCTCAGAACCCGAACGGTCAACCAATGCCGGAATTTTAGAGTTTGGGTTAACAGCCACAAAGCCAGAGCCAAACTGGTCGCCATCGCCAATCTTAATCAGGTATGCATCGTATTCTGCTGCCGTTACGCCAGCCGCCAAAAGCTCTTCAAACATGATCGTCACTTTCTGACCATTTGGGGTACCCATTGAGTAAAGTTGGAATGGGTGCTCACCAACTGGAAGCTCTTGCTCATGACGTGCGCCAGAATCCGGACGGTTGATGCTCGCCCACTGACCGCCGTTTTCATTATCGTTTGTCCAAACTTTTGGTGGAATGTATTCGTTAGCCATTGTTTTCCCTTATTGTGTTTGAATGCATCTTCAAACTGACGGGTCTTACGCGCCAGCAAGCATTATTAACATCACCTCTTCGCCAACTGCGATTAGGCATACTCAAGATATTAGGTCGAATTCGCTAAATAAAAGTCCTGCAATCTCTTTTAGTTAGAACCTTTGGTTATGGGATTTTCTTTCACGCTATAAGTAAAAACGTCACGGTAATGTGAACTAGGTTCGAGATGCCAATAACGAAGAACAGATCAGATTCAACGGCCCATCCATCATCTCCGTCTTAATCAAGCTCGTATCGTGGCAACAACTGATCGAAAGCGCGAACCCGTGTAGGTAATCTGCCAATAGATCCAAACTGTCTCTCTCCACTTGCGGAGACAATGCCAAAGACTGAACAATGATTTGATAGCGCTCGGTAAACACTTGAGCAGGGCCATACGATGTCATGCTCAGCATGGTTTGCAATAACCCGTTGTACTCACGCAGCAGTTCAATGTAGCTAACACACAAATTTTTGAGTTCGCCTTGCCAATCTTCATTCACTTTCGGTTGATAAATTTCCTCCACCAGCGATGTGGTCAACGCTTCAAGCAACGCATTCTTGTTTTTGAAGTAGTAATAGATCGCCATAGGATCCACATTTAATTGCGTCGCTAACGAGCGAATACTTGGTACCTTGCTATCCTTTTTCATCAATGACTTAGCTGTATCTAGGATGCTTTCTGCGCTTAACTGCGACTGCTTAGCGGCTGGTCTCCCGCGTTTCTTTTCGTTGACAGACATTTGATCTTCTCGATAAACTCATACTTATTCTACATTGTAGAGTTAATTTTAAACCATACTTTAGCTTGGCTCAAGCATCACCATTTTGATGAGGTACTCATGGCAAATATCGTATTTATTGCAACCAGTCTGGACGGTTACATCGCAGATAAGCAGGGCAAACTCGACTGGCTACATTCAGTACCAAATCCAGACAACATTGATACTGGTTTCTTCTCACTGATGGAGCGTATTGATGGCTTGGTAATGGGACGCAACACCCTAGATGTCGTACTGAGCTTTGATTGCGATTGGCCATACAGCAAACCTGTGTTTGTACTCAGCAATACCATGACAGAAGTGCCACAAGGCTACGAAGACAAAGTCTTTCTAGTAAAAGGCGAGCAAAAAGATGTGCTTGCGGAGCTAAACGCAAAAGGCTTTAACGATCTTTACATCGACGGCGGAGTGACGATTCAGAACTTCCTGAAAGAAGATCTTATCGATGAAATGGTGATCACGCGCTTCCCTATCCTACTTGGCGGCGGCGCACCTCTATTTGGGGATTTAGAACAACCGCTAAACTTCAAAGTCACCAAGAATGAAGTTGTTCTGGATACCTTAGTTCAAACAACTTACGTGCGTGATAGGCAGTTAAGTTAGATAGTTAGAAAGAAAAACGCCCTTCACTAAATCAATGAAGGGTGTTTTAATGTATTCGAAACCGTTACTTAGCTGATTCAAACAAACCAGTTATACCTTTCAAAGGGAAAAGCCTTGCTTGTTCCAACCCTATCAACGTTACTTTACTAAGATCATCAATAAAGAAACGACTGGTCATCGTGTGTTTGCCACCATTAATGAAAATCTCGATGACAGAATTGTCGATATATATATCAATCGTCTGCTTAGCGTCCAATCTTGGTGCTTTTCGAATGCTACCAAATTCTTCTGCGTACAAATGAGACATGTGACGACGGTCCAGCATAAACTCGTGCTCTGTCGCACTAAAGACGATGTTGTCACCTTTGAGGTTACTCAGCTCAAGTTCAAAGCCATCGCCCTCAAGGTCTAATTGGATCAAACAACTTGTGCTTTCCAGTGTATGGGATTGTGCAAAGACCACCTCTTCTTTTCTTAAATTCTTCAGCTCAGGGAGCGGAGTTTGAACAAGAAAACCATCTTTCAACGTTAGTTCTCTAGGAAGAGACAACATTCCTGCCCACTGGTGTGTGACCGATGGTGTATCGATTTCTGGCAACCCTATCCATGCAATAAGAATGCGACGCCCATTCTC
The DNA here is from genome assembly GCF_033339475.1 of Vibrio sp. 2304. Classification (NCBI taxonomy): domain Bacteria; kingdom Pseudomonadati; phylum Pseudomonadota; class Gammaproteobacteria; order Vibrionales; family Vibrionaceae; genus Vibrio; species Vibrio sp. 2304. Next base: position 300,185 of record NZ_JAWOUQ010000003.1, read on the forward strand.
ATCTAAATAGGTTTGTGGGGCGTAGAAATCAAACCCATAATCTGGCTGCAAAATATCTTGGTGGTTTTCTAAAGTCATCGACTCTAGGTTCAACTGATCACCCACGATATATGCGACAGAATAGATGTTTTTGAAATCATAAGGATTACTACTGCTCACGCCCTGTGGAGAAAACAGCATCACCGATTGACCATTAATCTCAAAGAAATCAGGACACTCCCACATGTACCCAAGGTCAGAAAACTTGGTCTTAATTGGACCTTTATGCAGCCACGTTTTCAAATCTTTACTTTGATAGAGCGCCATTGAACCATGCTCGGTTTTGGTTTGAGCACCCACCACCATCAAATAGTCGTCGCCTTTCTTCCAAACTTTTGGATCACGAAAGTGCTCCGTGTAATGTTCGTTCTCAATGACCACACCATGCTTTTCAATGTTGCCGTTTGAATCCATGGTGGCAAAACACTGTGTTGGAATTCGATTCCAGTTTTGGTCACGCTTATTACCAGTAAAAAACAGCAAAGCCTTGTTGTTTTCCACCAAAGCACCGCCCGAATAGACACCATGTGAATCGTAGTCTTGGTCGGGATGAAGACCCACACCATGATCAGTAAAATGGATGAAGTCTTTAGTAGAAAGGTGGTACCAATACTTCATTCCATGGACTGGTCCCACAGGCGTCCACTGGTAAAAGATGTGGTGCTCACCATTGAAATAGCACAACCCATTTGGGTCATTTAACAGCCCAAATCTAGGGGCGATATGAAAACTAGGAAAGCCTTTATCTTGCTGACGTGAAAGTGTCATTTCTTCGATATCACACTGAGGGATTTGCTCAAGTCGGCGATATCTTTGCTCTACAGTCCAGCGGTTGTTTAAGCTCATAATTTTTCTCAACTGAAATTGGATCTGAAGATCATTGCCCAATAAATTGCAGCAACTCTGTCTGGGTCGGAAGCGCGGTCATTGCGCCTTTTTGCGTCGTCGCTAATGCACCACAGCCATTTGCCCATTGAATCGCAGAGCTAACAACAGGATGCTTTTTCCAATCGTCATACTGAGACAGGCATGCCAGTAGCCCTCCGACAAAAGCATCACCCGCACCTGTGGTATCAATCGGACTTACGACTTGACCTGTGATCAGTTCACTCTGACTTTCAAAGACGCGCCAAACACCTTTCGCACCTTGTGTCACCAAGACCAAAGCAATATTCAAAGAGGCTATTTGTTGTAAACCTTGCGCCATCGATGTTGAGTCAGTTAAGAACAAAAGCTCTTCTTCAGAGAACTTAACCACATCGGCCATCGCTACAGCCTTCATCACGACAGCTTGGATTTCTGACTGGTCTTGCCACACTTCATCGCGCAAGTTAGGGTCAAAGCTAATGAAACCACCAGCGGCTTTTGCTCTTTTGATCGCGTCAAACGTGCTGCTTCTACTTGGCTCATTTGCCAGTGAAATTGAGCAAACGTGTAGCCAGTCACCTTGCTTAAAGTTAGGGATGTCTTCAACAGACATAAACTGATCAGCGCTCGGTTTTACCATAAATGTAAAGCTGCGTTCCCCTTGATCGTCTAAATCTACCACCACTGTTGATGTTCTTTGCTCAGGGTCTTTAACGAGAAACTCCGTGCTCACGCCCTCTTGATCGAGCGTTGATTGCATGAAGCGACCAAATGGGTCATCACCCACACGTCCAAAAAACGCACTCTTACCAGATAGACGAGCAATTGCTACGGCGACATTCGCTGGTGCACCTCCGGGACATTTGAGTAAAGAAGTCTCAGATTCCGGTATTAGATCGACAACAGCATCACCAGTTACCCACACTTGATTCATCTTGCTTACCTTGAAATTAAAGCCCTGATAGTCCAACGTGTTGAACACTTTCACTACCAAGTAAAAATTGAAAAAGGCTAGCCAAGCCATTAGTGCTTGGCTAGCACCCCAAACATTTAGGAAAAGAAGTGGATTTTGGGGGACTCCACCCTTAAGGAGTTCAGATTAAGCCGCTGCTTTTCTACCGACTTTAGCGCGGTCACGCATACCAAGAACAATGGTGAGAACAAATGCGGTCAAAAACGCGATCACCATACCCGCGATGTAGTATCCAATCTTCTCTGGCGTAATAGAAATGATGCCTGGAAGACCTGCTGCACCCAATGCCTGAGCTTTTACATTAAACATTGTAATGAACGCGCTCGATAACGCCGCGGCGCAAACTGCCGCAATAAATGGGTAACGTAGTTTTAAGTTAACACCAAACATAGCCGGTTCTGTAATACCCAGCAAACCCGTAACACCAGATGGAATCGCAATACCTTTCATCTTCTTATCTTTGCTCATCACGCCCACCGCCAACGCTGCCGCTCCTTGAGAAACGTTAGACATCGCCGCAATAGGAAAGATAAAAGTGCCACCCGTCGTCGCAATATCCGCAAGAAGTTGAGTTTCAATCGCAATGAAGCTGTGATGCATACCAGTAATAACAAACGGAGAATAAATAAGACCAAATACCGCACCACCAACAAAGCCAGCTGTGTTGTATAACCAGTTCAGACCATCACCTAATAGGAAACCGATATCACGTGTGAACGGACCGACGACAGTAAACGTTAGCAAACCCGCTATGAAAATCGCCAGTAATGGCGTTAAAAGGTTGTCTAAAACAGAAGGTATGACTTTACGTAAGCCTAGCTCAACCTTCGCAAGAATGAATGCCGATACCAAAACCGGTAACACCGAACCCTGGTAACCCACTTTTTGGATTTCAAAGCCAAGAATATTCCAAACCGGAATGTTGCCAGACACAGATGCGCCGCCGAACCCCCAACCATTCAACAAGTCAGGGTGAACCATCAACATACCTAACGCCGCCCCTAAATAAGGGTTACCGCCAAACTTCTTACTGGCTGAAAATGCCAGCAAAATAGGCAGGTAAACAAACGGAGCGTTCGCAAACGTGTTGATCATGTTCGCCAAGTCTGTCAGTCCTGGGTTGGCATCAATCAAAGATTTGCCATCGATAAACAAACCTTGAGCAGTCAATAGGTTATAGATACCCATCAACAAACCGCCAGCGACGATTGCGGGAATGATTGGGACGAAAATATCAGACAGCCCTTTCACCGCGCGCTGAACGATGTTTTGTTTCTCTGCGCCAGCAGACGCAACGTCGTTGGTGGACATTTCACTCATCCCCGTCAACTTCGCCATTTCTGCATAAACTTGGTTTACGATGCCTGATCCAAAAATGATTTGGTACTGACCCGCAACTTTGAACTGCCCTTTTACTCCTTCAAGGCTATCAATCGCTTGTTCATCTATTTTTTGCTCATCTGCAACGGCAAGGCGTAAGCGTGTCGCACAATGCGCAAGTGCGGTGATGTTGCTTTTACCACCTAATAGAGTTAACAACTCTTTTGCTACTGCCGGATAATTCATTTCATACCCCATTGGATTATTATCTGAGCTTGCGAAATTTTCGGGAACGTTTGCAAGACAGATTTTTGCTCAATAAAACCAAATGATCAAAGATAAAGCAGAGAGAATGTGAGAATGATCGTCAAATTCTCTCCCTAAGAGCAGTATAGGGGGTTAGAATCGCTACTTATCAAAGAGCTTTTCATCTTCTCTTTGCAAACAATCCCAAAAACGAAAAACAGAATGGATAGGAACAATGGCGAGTCTGCATGATGTCGCCCGTCTGGCTGGCGTATCAAAATCAACAGTGTCACGGGTTATAAACGATGAATATGGCGTAAAAGAAGCGACAAAACTGAAGGTCCGCCAAGCAGTAGCGGAGTGTGGCTATGTGCCGAACCAAGTCGCTAAAGATCTAAAATCTCAAAAGACCAATCTGGTTGGTGTCATTGTTCCTCGGGTTTCCTCTCATGCCACATCCCAAGGTGTCGATGGATTAACCGATGTCCTTGAAAAAGCCGGGAAGCATGTCTTACTTGCTAGCACTCACCAAGCCCACGAAAAAGAACTGGAATACATTCAGATCTTTAACCAAAAACGGGTTGAAGGGATCATTCTTTACGCCACCCACCTCGATTCCAAGCTGGTAAAAGCAATTCAAAACTCAGCCGTTCCAGTTGTGCTCGTCGGTCAAGATGGTTCCATGTTTAACATTCCAAGCATCATTCATGATGACGCACGAGTAGGGTTTGAAGCGGGAAATAGACTGGTTGCAAAAGGTTGCCAAACTATGGGTTTTATTGGTGTGCAAGGTGACGATATCGCGGTAGATAAGCAACGCTCTGAAGGATTTGTTCAAGCGCTGCAACACCATGGTTTTGAGATCGCCTTCCATGCTCGTGGTGACTTTACCATCGATTCTGGCTATTCATTGGCAAAACAACACTTAACAAAGAACCCTAAGCTAGATGGCTTGTTCTGTGCGACAGACCGTATTGCTATCGGTGCGATGAGAGCGATTCAAGAGCTCGGGTTAACACCGGGTAAAGACGTTTTAGTGCTAGGAGTTGGTGATGATGAGCTCGCATCAGTGTGCACCCCAACCTTATCAACATTTAACTATGCATTTGATAAAGCAGGTGAAAATGGTGCGAAGCTGCTACTAGATAGAATTGCCAACAGAAGTTTTGAAATGAGTAAGATGGTACTAACCTTCAAAACAATTGAGCGTCAGTCCTGTTAATGAAAAAGCGCCAACAGAAATCAGTTGGCGCTTTTCTTATTACTCTTTGTCGGTTAGATCCCTTTAGAACCAAGTTTCCATTTGCAGTGCAAACAGAACTTCACCACCATCACCCATCGTTGCAGCACCCGCATCCTGGCTAATCGAGTAGCCATTCAAGTCTTCGCTCCAATCAACGTAGCTAACTGCAAAACGTAGCTCCGGACGGTCAAAGAAACCTGCAGCGGTAGACATCTTAAGCGTTGGTGCGATTGTCGCTTTGTAAAAACTGCCACTTGCTTTATCAATCGCATTGTCTAGGTCCATGTATTGGTATGAGCCTTCATAAACCATCTCAAAGTTCTGCGTAAACTCTTGCGCTAAGCGGATGTTGAACGATGCCCACGTAAATTCATCATTTTCAGCAAAGCGATCTTGGCTGTGTTCTGCTAGCAACGCAGGTGCTACACGCCAGTTGTCGCCGATGCGTGTTACACCATAGCTGAACAAGCGTACGGCTTTTGCGTCTTCTAACAAATCTCCGTTTGAACCGATGCCTTTAAGTTCCGCACCCAGTCCATCACCCATCAAAATACCGGTTTTAGAGAAGCCTTCACTCATGCCAAAGAAGTTATCGCCATGGTAAGCAAACATCGCATGTAAACCTTTGTCCGCTGCGCCTTCTACGCGATCATTGTTATCAGCAGACGTCATGCCGCTCAGCATCAATTGCCAATTACCGAAGCGGTTGTTCATTGTCGCGATATAGTTTTCAACATCTGTTGACGAGCTATCAATCTCACCAAAATCACGACCATAGATCGAGAAGTTTGCTTTCCACGAATCGCTCATTTGGATGTCATACACACCAGCACCAGTGCCAGATAAGAAAACAATATCCGAGTCAAAGAAGTGAATGTCAAAGTTATCACGGTCAAATCGTTTACCAGCCCAAAACGTCGCGTCAGCAAAAGCTCTTGATTCAGAGAACATGCTCAACTTGTTTAGCTCAGCATATACCTGACGAACGTTTAATTGACTCTCGCTCGCCGTCCATTCGTTATTGGTTTCCGTACTATCTGCCAACATGATTCGGAACAAAGCGCTAGAGCCATCATCTGCAAAGCGTTTGTGAATAAGGTTTGCTTCCACATAATGATCATCCTCTACCCCTAATCGCCCAACTGGAGCGCCAATAGCACCAGCTGCCGTCATGTAAGGACCAGTACCCACTGCACCATTCAGATCGTCATTAATCAGTAGCCCGGAACGAGCGTAGCCATGAAACTCAAAGCTTGAGGCTTTCTCATTTGCTTCTGTGGATGCTTTTTCTGTCTGCTCAAGTCTCTGTTCTAATTCATTAATTCGCTTTTCAAGAGCGTCAACATCTGTTGCTGCGAATACAGGTGCAGTAACCAGTCCAAGCGCTACTGCCATCGTCAAAGTGTGTAGTTTCATTTCCATAGTCTCACGTAAATTTATACTTAGGCATATTGCAAACGTTCCCAAGAAAAATCGCAAACTTATGGTGACTTTAAATGTCCATCTAAAGTCTGAATTTCAGAGCGCTCGTACTCAGAGCGTCTCTACTACTTATATCAATGAGGGCGATAATATATAAACTTTTCGGGAACGTTACCGTTAAGAGGCCATTTTGTTACTTCTATCACGTTCAATTGTGTTACTTACAGAAAAATCATTAACCAGCGCACATTTGAATAGTAATGAGAAAGAGGCATTGAAAGCCTTATTAACAGGTGGCATTGTGGCAAAGACGTTGGCTCAACGACTTTTATAGATTGTCTTGTGGTTAGAGCGCACAAAAACTTCATAGAATCAGTGAGAGAATTTGGCTCCATGCATTTTAATATCTACAAAACTCATTTTTTGAACATAAATGAGTTTTGTAAAATCTAATAATCTTGCTCATGGTCACTTCGGCTTCGAAAAGCCACTCATTACCAAAAAGTAATCAAGCTAATGCATCTCAACGTTATTCTCTTCGACTAGTAAGTATTTAATTTGATGCTGAAAATCTGCCTCAATTATATCTTCTCGACCTTTGGACATAACGGTGTCGTAAACCATGTTTACATATTCATACGACAGATATTTATCAAAAACATGAACTATATCGTCGTTAATTAAAATTTCACCGTAACAAGCTAAGTCTTCATCAAACGTATTTTGGTAACAAGATATTTTAGAACTATCCCATCCAGAGTAAAATTCGACACTCTTGACATCGTCATACATCGCAATTACTAACTTTTCGATTCCAAGCTGTCCTTCAGCCTCAAACCTCGACTCAAAGTTAACATAACCGATAGCAATACCTTCATTAGAAGCTGAGTAATCTTTATTAACTCCGTAGTGGACTTGATTTTCTCTAAGTTTAGCATTGCCAATAGCTTTCCAAGTTAGGCGGTTCCCGTCAATATTTTCACCAAATGTAAGCTCTTCTTTGACCTCAATAATTTGGTTCGCCAGTTGGTAAGTTAAAGGCAGGTCAAGATCCGGAACGTTAGTGGCAAGACTTAGACCTTTCCTGCTATGTTTTTCGTAAATTACCTGATGCTTTCTTGGCTCGGAGTGAGAGCTTACAACTATCCATCCGCTTTCTTCAGTAGATGGGTTAGTTGATTCGGAGTTACAACCCAAAATAAGAAGAGTTGACGCGCTAAACAGTACAGTTTTTAAGTACATAGTGAGTATTCAAAGTTAATTATTTCTTGGCATTATCATTTAAATTAATACCATGGGCAACAAAATCATACTTTAATACCTCAACAGCTATTCTATTTCGAAGTTAATATTTTTGATTAGCTACATATCTAGGTTAATAACAGAGAACGATGTAAAAGTGAATTATGTGTACTCACTCTATACTTAATCATACAAGTCCGGCAGTGCGAAACGAATAAAGTGAAAGTGTCAAAAGCCCGAATAACATTCCTCAAACAAAAACGCCCTTCATATAAGTAAAGGGCGTTTGGTATTTGACGTTTTGATTAGCGAGCTATAACACCAGCCCACCGTCAATCTTGAGCACTTGGCCTGTGATGTAGGCGCTCTTGTCTGAGGTTAGGAAAGAGACGCCACTGGCAATATCTTGAACTGAGCCCATGCGCCCTAATGGGGTTTTGCCTTCCATCATTTGAATGACTTTCTCTGGCAGGTTCTTGGTCATGTCGGTGGCGATAAAGCCTGGCGCGACACAGTTGACGCGTATCTGTGCACCCTTTCTTGAAAGTTCTTTCGCCCAGCCTTTGCTCATTGAGATGACGCCGCCTTTACTTGCGCCGTAGTTGCTCTGGCCGATATTACCATCCGTTCCCACTATAGAAGAAATGCTAACAATACTGCCTGTGCCCTGCTCTAGCATGACAGGAGCAACACGTTGGGTGAGTAAGAACACAGCTTTTAGGTTCACGTCGATCACGCTGTCCCAGTCTTGCTCTAACATATCTGGCAACAATGCATCTCGAGTGATGCCCGCGTTGTTAACCAGAGCATCGATTCTTCCGTGCTGCTCTACAACACTTTCTACTACTTCACTGACGGCTTCGGCATCACACAAGTTGACTTGATAACTGCTTAGCTGCGCCGACTGACTCCATTCCACGGGCGCTATATCTAGCCCGACAACATGGAATCCATCCTCCAGTAATTGTTCACAAATCGCTTGGCCAATACCACGAGCCGCACCAGTGATTACTGCTACTTTTTCCGGTTTCATCTTGGTCTTCCTTAAATGTTGAGATTACAAATTCGCTTGTATCCCTAGCGTTTTTTGTTTTTATGCCTAGTCGCGTTACAACTGCGCTTCTCATACGCAGGGTCTTTTATATCTTACAAAAACTATAGAAACAGTCTGGGAGTCGGATGTGAACTAATCAAGGCAACTTGATGACTATGGCAAGATCAACGTAAGAAAGTGTGTTGGAAGGCGCAAAGTTACACGATTGGAGGGCTTGGATAGAAAAGTATTGGTCTGATTACTCAAATACTACTTCATCAGACCAATATTACTTGTCTCTTAATCTCTTACAAAAGCTGATTTTGTTATTTTCACCAGAAAAGGCTGAAGCAAGAGATTAAACAACATGCCAGCAATAAACAGGGTGATCACAATACTCGCACCACTCGGTAAGTCATAGCGAGCCGATGCGGCAATACCCGATAAGATCCCAACAATACCAATGCTGATACTGGCGACAAAGAATCGAGTTCCCTTCAATGCTGCCGCACATAAAGCTGGAATCACCAACAAAGCAAATTCTAAATAAATGCCGGTTAACTTGACCGTAATGGGCATCAGAATAGCAAAGATCAGATAAAAACCACTACCGCGCATAAACGCAGGTTTTAACCAAACTAATAGCAACATCGCAGCGGTAATAAGTGCCAAAGGCCAAACGTCTGCCCAAGTCGCCCATAACAGTTGCCCATTAAGAATGCCCTGAATAAAGTCTCCGCCATGTGGGTCTTTGCTCACCAGCAGGATCGCCAGCGATGCAGACACGACAAACAAGCTGCCAATCATGGGCTCTAAATGTTGCTGGTATCGTTTCTCCATTAAGGCAATCAAACCGCAAAGCATCAAAGACATCACCCAAGGGCCAATCATTTCGCCAAAAAATGAGCCTGAGAACAGCGAGTATTGGCTCAACCAGTAGTGGCTTAGTGCTGCCCCCAATGCCGCGACTTGCGCCACCGCCAAATCTATAAAGATGATCTGACGATTAAGAACTTGTTGCCCCAGAACGATGTTGCCAACTAACGCAATTAAACCACACAAAACCGCAGGTAAAAGCCATGTATAATCCGCCATGACTTAGATCTTCTCAGGAACGGGCGGCACTAACACATCCAGTAAATCATCAATGACCTGATCGTACATCTCATCCAAGCTTTCACCCTCAGAAACGGTCAATGGCAGTTGAATCACAGGTTTGTCAGTATGATCTTGCAACCAGTTCGCTGGACGCTGATCCTGATGAGAGGAGTAAACAACCGCATCAAAACTGTCAGCATCTAACTTGGTAAGCGATTGCAGGTGAGATGTGGTCGGTGAAATGCCCGGTTTAGGTTCGAGATCGGCAATCTGCTTCATTCCGAGCCAATCGTACAAATAACGATACGTCGCGTGATAACCGACAACTTGCTTACCTTTTAAAGCAGCCCCTTTCTCATTCCATTCTTTAAGCTTTTTACGCCAATGAGCACGAAACTTCATACCATTCACTTGGTAACTTTGTGCGTTGTCGGGATCAATCGCTTTTAGGCGCTCCGTGACTTTACGAGATAATGGAATCATGTCATTTGCCGCAAATTGAACATGTGGGTTACCGTGAGCGTGTATATCTCCCATGCTACGGTCAACGTGAGCATGAGTATCTAACATGCGCACGAAGTCCGTCGCGTAGATCATGCTCTGCGCACCATTTTGCACCGCCGCATTGCTGCTACGAACTTGCAGCATAGGTAACCACCCCACCTCTAGCTCTGCGCCCGAACACATTGCCATGTCCGCTTGGCGCATCTTCGCAATCAAAGAAGGACGAGCTTGTACGTAATGTGGGTCTTGCTTAGCCGTTGTCGCTGAATAAATACTGGCATCTGGCGCGTGGCTTTCAAGAAAGGCTTTCCATTCTGGCTCACAAACGAAAATGTTTAGAGCCGAAGCAGGCGAAGCAATGATGGCAGCTCCTGCCGCCATCATCACCAAACTACATTTATTTAATGTCAGCTTAGAACGCATGAGCACCGTGCGCTCCAAATGTCATCACGTATTGCAGAGTGAACACGTTGTCTGTCTCACTGTCTTGGTTATCAATCCGAGTGTATTGCGCACGGATAGTACCGAAGTGAGAAGAATCCCATGCGATCATCGCATCCATTTCTTTATCATTCAGCTCAGTAAAATGCATGTGGTCGCCATGTGCATGACCATCGTAGCTTTCTGCTTCGCCGTAACGTAGACCTGCTGACCAGCTTGGGTTGAAGCGATAAACACCCGAAACATAGTAAGCGCTTAAGTTGTCTGGTGACTCTGCATCGTTTTTATATTTGCTATCTACCACACCGTCTAACAGCATGTATTCAGCCGATAGCGTGAAGTTGCTGTATTTGTAATTACCGTCTGGTGCCCATTTCCAAACAAAATCAGCACCGTAAAGGTTCGCACCTGTCACTGCTGCGCCATGATGGTGCTCGTGCTCATGCGCTTCTTCATGACCGTGGTCGTGATCTTCGAATTCTTTAACCTTGCCGTTTTCGTTACGCAGGTAACTTAAACCAAACTGCCAACTTGAAGATTCGGAGAAGTCACTACCAAGCTTCAGCGTCGTGGTGTACACGCCAACTTCAGAACCATCTTCGACAGAAGACATTTTGCTACCACTGAGCGCTTCTACACCAAGTTTTACATAAAGGTCGGTTGGCAACACGATGTTTGCACGTACACCATCATCGTAGTAGTGCGAGCCAAGGAAAGTACGATAAGCAATTGGACGCTCAACAAAGCTATCGGTGTGCATGTGTTGGTTGTTCAGGTAACCAAAGTCAGATAGGAATCGGCCAGCGCGCACGTTTACACCATATGGCAATGCCAAAGTTTCGATGAATGCCTCTTCAAGCTCTAATTCTGTATCATCACCATGACTTTCAAGAACCGCGGTCAATGCGCCGTAAAACTTGTCGTCGATATTTGATGAGAAGTTTAATTCCGTATGGCCTAGACCAAAGCCTTCTTCGCGCTCAGAATTATGACGTTGGCCATCTTGGTAGTAGCCATCAACAACAACACCAATCTGTGGGTTCGATAGTGTGTCGGCAAAAACAGGGGATGCAAAAATGCTACCGATCACGAGAGACACCAATTTCTTATTCACTACTTTTTCCCTTTTGTTATGTTATAACATTTAATTTTGCGATGTTATAATATAACAATTCTCATTACACAAGCAGAAATTTAAATTAGGCTCCGATTTCATGTTCGTACTCAATCCATGAATTGGGCTATCAACAAATGAATCAATTGATGTTTTTTATACGTATACTAATGAGAATTAGTAATTAAATAAGTAACGGAATTTCAATATGTTGAATATGGATTTTTCAAAAAGAATCGTGATAGATACTGCTCAACAGGAATGGATCGCCAGCCCTTCCAAAGGTGTGTGGCGCAAACCTTTGGAACGAGAAGCCAAAGAATCAGGGCATACCACCAGCGTCGTTAAGTACGAGCCAAATTCGCAGTTTTCGACTCATCCTCACCCTCAAGGAGAAGAAATATTGGTGCTCGAGGGGGTATTCTCTGACGAATACGGTGACTACCCTGCCGGCACTTACCTTCGTAACCCTCCAGGAAGTCAACACGCACCATTTAGCAAAGAAGGCTGTGTGATTTTAGTTAAACTAAATCAGTTCGAATCTGAGGATCTTGAAACAGTTCGCATTAATACAAACCAAGCGAGCTGGCAGAGTGGTGTCGGTGGGTTGCAAGTCATGCCTCTGCATGATTTTGAGCATGAACATGTCGCATTGGTTAAATGGCCGAAAGGCGAGAAGTTTCAACCACACCGTCACTTTGGTGGTGAAGAAATTTTTGTGTTATCGGGGGAATTTAAAGACGAGCTAGGAACCTATCCTCCCTACTCTTGGATCCGAAGCCCACATATGAGCGAGCATTTTCCTTTTGTAGAGCAAGAAACGATCATTTGGGTAAAAACTGGTCACCTGCCGCTCCAAGCTCCTGCTCAGCACTCCTAATGTTTGCACACTTGGCATCGTCCATTGGAACTAAAATCGGCCCGCTATTTACGAGCCGATGATCATTTCGTCACTAAGAACCCATTATTCGCGAGTGGAGCCAGTCTTTGAGCTCAGCCCGGTTATGTTTTAATACGTTCATTTCGTGATCATCAATCGGGCTTCCTTGAAGTTCTAGTACGCGGATTTCCTTATCTAAAGCATTGTAGTTTTTAACGGTTTCAGCAAATGATGCATCGTTTTCGGTAAGCTGAGTAATGGTATCCAAATGTTCTGGGAATTCATGAGTTAATGAGTGATTTTCACCTAACATAGAGACCTCTTGGCTAGAGTTGTTGATGTATTTATCCGCTCATTTTTTGAGCGACACATTTCTAACCATAGCACTTCAAATAGCACAATATCGTCGATTTGAGCACACTTTTACTGAACTTCTTAGTCATGGTTTATCACTCTTTTAACCGCGCGACTCCGCTCGTTATTATTCTGTGTTTTATCAATAATCGACTACATTTAATACACTTCTAATAAAAAGGTACATCTAAATGAACAGCATGAAAATTGGCTTGATCAGTGCGTCAATAACAGTTGCGTTGATTGGCTGTAATTCAGACAGTGACTCTGTCAGCACAATGACTCCGGTTACTTTGTCTGTATCAGATGCCCCTATTGATGACGTATCAGAAGTGGTTATCGCATACAACAAAGTGGCATTCCTCCCTTTGGATGGTGGTACACCACTAGTTTTCGATGTGTATAAAACAGACGAAGAAGGCAATTTGGTCGACGAAGATGGTAACCCCCTTCCCGAAGGTGAAGATCCACTCCCACTAAGTGTTAACTTACTCAATTTCCAAGGCAGTAACGCTCAAGAGTTAGTGGACGACGAGCTGATACCCACTGGCAATTACAAACTCTGCGTGTTTGCGAATGATGGCGATCATCCGGATTATCCATCCTATGTTGTTGATGAAGCGACCGGCAATCAAATACCACTGACCGTAAAAGGTAATGGGGCTTGTCCGCAGGGGGTCGGAAAAGATCCGAATTCTGGGGTACTGTTCTTTAATGATACCTTCGCAGTCAACCCTGACAACAACGAATTTGTGGTGGAGTTTGACCTGCGTCGTGGCTTAAAAGACGGAACTGGGCAAAACGAGGGCTACAGTATTCAGCGCACCTCAGTCACTTTAATTAACACGGTTACAACGGGTGAAATTCAGGGAGATATCGCAACATTAACCTACCAAAACTGCGAAACGGATACCCCAAGCGCAAATGGGTATGCACACGCGGTCTACCTATATGAAGGAAATATCGCCGAAGAGAACATGGGGCCATTTGCAGGCGCAGAAGGCCAAATAATGCCAATCGCAGCGGCGAACGTAGTGGAAGACATTGATGAAGCAAATTACGAATATGAATTTGGCTTTGTAGAGCCCGGTACGTACTCCGTCGGCTATACCTGTACCGCAAATGACGATTCTGTAGATGGTATTGTTGCAGGTGAAACCTTTAGCATTTATCAATCTACCAGCGGAATTAGCGTCTTTGTTGGTACCGATACAAACGCAGACTTTTAATCTCTCTAACACTGCAGACCCTGCATGGGTCTGCTTTTTTTGCTATTCCAACTGAGCACGGATCATGGTCTTTGTGACTTTTAAACCTCTTCCCAATAAGGTGGCGTGCCATAGTATTCAGCAAAGTAATCAATAAAGGCACGCACCTTAGGCGCAATTAAACGAGAGCTTGGGTACACAGCCCAAATCCCAGCATCCATCGCTAAAGGGTGATCTTCGAGTACTTCCACTAGCTGACCACTTTGTAATTCTTGATAAACACTCCAAACCGAGTTGATAGAAATACCTAACCCGTTTACCGTCGCGTCTCTCATCGCATCACCATTATCGGTTTTAAAACGACCAGAAGTTCTTACATTGAACATTCCATCTTTTGTATTGAATGACCAATTATTCATTCCAACTAAGTTAATACATTCATGATTCGTCAAGTCTTGGGGCTTGTTAGGTCTCCCAAATTGTTCAATATAATCTGGTGATGCAACGATAATACGACGATCTGGCGCAAGCTTTCTTGCGACCAATGAAGAATCTTTCAACTCAGCGACACGAATGGCGACATCGAAACCTCCCTCAACCAGATCAATAATGGAATCAGAAAATCGGCAGTCCACGGTTAACCCTGGGTAACGCGCCATAAAACCTTTTAATGCGGGCACAATATGCAAGCGACCAAAAGTTGCAGAAGCGGTCATACGTAATACTCCCGTTGGCGCACTCTGCCCTGAGCCAACAGCTCCCCTTGCTGCCTCCACTGTTGCAAGGACCTCCTCCGCGTGAGGTAAAAAAGCCTGCCCTTCTTCAGTTAAGGAAACTTTGCGTGTGGTGCGATGAACTAAACGAACTCCTAAGCTGTCCTCAAGTTTGTTGATGTGCGCACTAGCGACAGCAGGAGAAAGTCCAAGCTCCTGACCAGCCATGCTGATGTTGTGTGTCGAAGCCAAACGGACAAATAGCTTTACATGATCGATGTTCATTTAATTTTCAATTATTTGTAAAAAATTACCATATAGAGCTTAGCATTTTCTTCCTTACGGATAGTAAATAAAGACTCCAATTAGAAAAAGCTGATGGGCAGATAGAAGTCCAGCTCAAACGCCTCATCATGGCTAAGGAAATGGTTTTTATGATAGTGAACATAAGCGGGTGTAGAACGCTGCTTAAAGCCTGAATTCGGCAACCACTTCTCTAACACCATACTCAATTGAGGAAGAAGCTCTCCATATACCCCTGTTAAGCGAAAAACAGCATGCAAACCACCCGGAATCGTCATTTGATTCACGACACCGCGTACTTTAAGCGGCTTATCAATCGCCATACAAGCCACATAGCGACACTTATCGAGCTCGACCCAAGCGGGGTTGGAGTGATGCAAACCGTATTGAACCGAAAAGTCCCGATTCTCAGAGCTTGCCCACGCCTTCAAAATCAGCCACGCATTGCGAATGGAACGGCTATAACCCTCATGCCGCACATAAGCCGCAAAGCGTTGTGGGACCTCCATAATTTTAGGTTCTGGCAACTCGCGTTTAGCAACCCGATGATAACCCGCAGCCACTTCCGGATCTTTTAGATACGGCTTTTCTGCAACTTGTAAATCATGCTTTCGCCACGCGCCAGGAGACATAGCGAACGTTGCTTTAAACGCTCGGCTAAAAGAAGATACCGAGCTAAAGCCGCACTTGTTAGCAATGTCTAACACCGACGAGCTGGTATCAAACATCAGTTGATTGGCGGCGTATTCCATTCTTGTACGACGGATATATTGATGGACAGACTCCCCTACCACATCTTTAAAAATACGATGGAAGTGCTGTTCAGAATAGGCTGCTACATCTGCTAGCTCTTTAGCCGATAAATCTCTGCTAATGTCCTGGTGAATGTAAAACAGCACGTCATTGATCCTAGAAACTTGTTGGTGGCTCACGGAGTAAATTTTCGCTTAAATAGCATAAATGGACATGTTTAACAGCATAAATGAACACACCAAGCTTGGCAATTTACCTATACTATTTCTGACATAAAAAAAGACAATTACGAGAAGCACAGCACATGGAAATCGCACAGTCATTACAACAAACTAAGTCATCCTACATCCGAGAAATCCTCGCAGCAGCGAGCGATAAGAACGTCATTTCTCTTGCAGGTGGCTTACCGGACGAAAAAACCTTCCCGATCGACTTAATGAAACCGACGCTCGAAAACCTCGCGAATATGCCAGAGGTGTTTCAATATGGCGCAACAGCAGGCTACGCCCCGCTACTTAACTTTTTGACCGATTATTACCAGCTGCCAGAATCTCATTTGGCGATGATCACAACTGGCTCTCAGCAAGGGCTAGATTTGATTGCGCGTGCGTACGTGAATCCGGGCGATAAAGTGGTGATGGAAGCACCAAGCTACCTTGGTGCTATGCAAGTATTCGGTCTAGTGCAAGCCAACATCGTGACTGTTTCACAAACCGAGTGTGGTCCAAACCTTGAAGAACTTGAACAATGCTTTGCTACACAGCAACCGAAAATGTTCTATGCTGTGCCCGATTTTCACAACCCAACGGGCGTATGCTGGGCGCTAGAGACTCGCCAAAAAGTTGCCGAGCTTTGTATACAATACGACGTGGCATTCATTGAAGACGCACCATACCGCGAGCTGCGTTTTTCTGGTGAAGCGCTTCCACTGGTTTCGGACTTCTGCCCACAGCACTCCATCGTATTGCGCTCTTTCTCCAAAATAGCTTCACCGGGCTTGCGTATTGGTGTAGTTACGGGCAAAAGCAGCTACCTTGAGCCACTTATCAAAATTAAACAAGGTGCCGATCTGCACTCTAGTATTCCTATGCAAGCTTTGCTGCATGGCCTGCTCCAACATGACAACTTCGAAACGCACATTTCAACCATCTGTGCGCTTTACAAATCACGTTACGATGTCATGTTTGCTGAACTGCAAAAACAGCTGCCAGAAAGTTGCGTACTCAAACCCGTCGATGGTGGTATGTTCGTTTGGGTCGAAATTCCAGAATGCGACACCTTCGAACTGGCGAAAAACCTTCTCGCAAACTGGGTTGCTGTAGTGCCGAGCCCGGTCTTTTATCCAGAAGGTTCAAAGGTAAAAGCCGCTCTGCGTCTTAACTTTACCAATGCCACGCCAGAAGAACTAACGACGGCTGTCTCTCGACTCGCGGATGTCCTCAACACGTTGTAATTGAGCGCGAGTGTAAGAACCTGCCTTTGAGATTCAAAAAAAGTCTCAAAGGCAGCATCAAAAAAGTTCCCCAAAAAATTTATATTTTTCCTTCAAATCAACTCTCTATAGTAAGTACCTGTTTTCTCTTGAACCTCTCACTCATATAAAAATGAGAACTCAATCACGTATTTGATGGTTAGAAAAGTTACGTCTATCTTTCAGTCAAAGACATCAACTTCGCAGCGTTAATGCTCCCAATTTCAGACACTTTATCAATCGTGGCTTAGCGGTTGATAAACGACTAAAAAAGCATCTGTGGGCATACCCACTACGAAGGGTTGACCAGAACCATTCTGAATGTCGCGAGCCAATCTTTTGATTGGCAATTACGTCAGTGAATCGCACCAAATGACAGAGGGGTTATCAGGATGAATACTCGAATCACGACAGGACTTGTCACCATCGGCTGGTCCGTTACACTTTCACTTTTTACCGCATTCGCCGCATATGCCAATACGTCGCCAAACTGTAGTGACGTATTAGCGGGCAACACAACCGCCGCATCGCAAAAAATGATGGTTTTATTGGGCGAAGACATCACCAAATCCAACCGTATCACTACGGTGATTCCTGCCGAAAACAATCCATTTGTGACCGAAGAACTGGTTTCGGTTTCTAACGACGTATCGCCAAACGGTCGTCTTTCACAAAAGAGTTTGGACGAGATTCGGAAAGTCCGCTCAAATCTAGAGAAAGCAGCACAGGAAGTAAGCCGATTACAGGGCACTTTTGAAGTGGCTTTCATCAGTTTGATTGATGGTTACTGCCAATTTTCTAATCATAAACGTACTCAACATGCCAAAATCGACTTTGACCATTTGGAAGGCCTCACTTTGTATTCAATCCCCGCTTTAATAGCAATGGTCGATCAGTCGTACTCCATGGCAAAGAATCGAATCGCTAATGAGCAGAAACAGTTAAGCGACATTGAAAAAGAGAAACAGCGGCAGAAACAACAAGCAACCGCGGCAGCAGCCGCTCGTTACCAAGACGGTAACGTACTCGTAAGAGTCGAGAACTTTGATGGCGCTAATGTGACATTTTCCGTTACTAACATTGGATCACAAGGATCATTACAACCAAATTTCAACACGTTTAATGCCTATCGCACCGAAAGTGGAGAATTAATCTACAAGTCAGAATCTTTATTACACCTGGCGGATACTGCAGGTAACACACTTGAAACAATGGGTATCGCTGAGCTCTCATCACAAGGTGGAAGTGACATATCGATCTCTCCTGGAGAAACCCGAAAATTCGTTACTAGCATTGCTTCAGAAGTCGCGCCACATACGCAGTTGAGCTTAGAGTTTCCAGCCAAAGTGCTTAATACTGAGCGAGACTTTACATTGTCGTTTTCTGATACATCAGCGGTGGCGACAGCAAACGTCAATTAACGCAAGGTAGCCAGTATTTGTAGAGCGCATCAAAGACAGGCGAGCAGCGCCTGTCTTTCAATTATGATCAAGCCAATAGCTACTGTTTGCACTTGTAAGCATTTGCAAACATCGTCACTGACGTAGAAAAGCTCAACGGTTGATATAAGTACAAGGTATCTGCGCCTAAATCTGCCGCCTTGATGCGCATTTGGTTTAGCGTCCCCCAAACCATGTCTTTATCTGCATGAAGCCAGTAGTCGTAAAAGTGTCCTTCTGAGCCGATCACGGTACCCATTAGTTCACAGTTTTCAATCGCCTTCACATTGCCCCAAAGCACCTGTACTTGCTCAGATTCTTGAGTTGGGAACGTCACACATCCCGTTAATGATGCCGCTAACGCGAGAGTCATCACTCGCTTTTTCATACTTATATCGCCAAAATTTTTCATAGATGGCAGATTTTATGAATGGCTGATGTGATGACTAGCAAAAACTTTTTATCGCGTGTTCAAGTAGAATTAATGGACAACGGAAAAGATCCAAAAGGTGATCATGCAGCTAGCGAGCAAAAGCCTAATCACTCAGACCTAGCAATAAAGCTGTATCTGAGATACAACAGTAACGATTAAATAGCCGCGAGGGATAGAGTTTGGTTGCTAAAAATAAGCTAATTCGCTACACAGCTACGGAAGTCGCTGATGCATTTGACAAAGAAGATGAGCTCATTAAACAAGTTCAGTCCAACCAACTCTCGCAAGTGCTATTGCTTTGGCAAGTAAAAAGTCCAACGCTCGTGCTTCCCGCGGGTAAGAAATGGCCAGTGTCTAATGAGTTAGAACATGCGTTAAATACGTCTGGCTGGAAGCTCTTTTCTCGTAAAACCGGTGGTGCCCCAGTCCCTCAGGTGCCAGGTATTATCAATCTATCCCACATTTACCACTGGCCAGAAGGCGAGCCTTACAACATCAAAAAAGCGTATCTCGATTTATGTGCGATATTAACGGTTTTCTTTAAACAGCTCGGCGTGAAAGTGGATGTTCATGCTACGCCTTATTCCTACTGCGATGGCGAGTACAACCTCAACATTGGCGGGCAAAAAGTCGTGGGAACCGCGCAGCGTGTTTTACTTAAAAAAGGCGGCGGACAAGTGGTATTGTCACAAGCATGCATTCTGATTGATGCCGACGTCGAGAAGATTGTCGAACCAGTACGAATGTGTAATCAGCTTTGCGGTCACAGCGATGATATTCGTGGTGATGTCCACACACCGCTCTTCCATCATGTATCCGACCGCCCATCGGTAGATTCGCTCTTTCAGCAATTGACGAGTGCGTTTTTAACGCATGCAAAAGCGGAGTAATGAAAGGAGCAAGCCTCCCCCACACTCCGAACAGCATTTGATAAACTAAAACTGCATACCGTGATAGCGATGTAAGAATGGGCATCGCCAACGTAAAACCATTCAATCGATCGACCAAACCAGTTATCAGTTTTGCCTGCCAAAAAGAAATGAGATCCAGTTCAAATATTTATCCATGACGGAATTAGTTGAAGCCTGGGCGTAAAAGCCTCAGAATGTCGCACTTTTCGCACCGATTTGTTTTCGGCGCGTTGTTATCTAACTCTACAATTGAGAATCATACATATGGGTTTTACCTCGTTAGGTCTATCTGCTCCAATCCTTAAAGCTATTCAAGAGAAAGGCTACGACACCCCTTCGCCAATTCAGGCAAAAGCAATTCCTGCTATTTTGGAAGGGAAAGACGTAATGGCAGCAGCGCAGACTGGTACAGGTAAAACTGCAGGCTTTACGCTACCGATTCTTGAGCGTTTATCGAACGGCCCTCGCGTTCGTGCTAACCAAGTTCGTGCACTTATCCTGACGCCAACGCGTGAACTTGCGGCTCAGGTGCAAGAAAACGTGTTTATGTACGGCCGTCACCTTCCACTAAGCAGTGCGGTTGTTTTTGGTGGTGTGAAGATCAACCCGCAAATGCTGCGTCTTCGCAAAGGTGCGGATGTGTTGGTCGCGACACCAGGGCGCCTGATGGATTTGTACAACCAAAATGCAGTGAAGTTCGACCAACTAGAAGTTCTGGTACTGGATGAAGCAGACCGTATGTTGGATATGGGCTTTATCCGTGACATTCGTAAGATCCTAGCTCTGCTACCAAAACAACGTCAGAACCTACTGTTCTCGGCGACTTTCTCGGATGAAATCCGCGATCTTGCGAAAGGCTTGGTGAACAACCCGGTTGAGATTTCAGTCAATCCGGCTAACTCGACGGCGAGAACGGTTGAGCAAAGCATCTACCCAGCAGACGTGAAGAAGAAAGCACCGATGTTGGTTAAATTGATCAAAGACGGCGATTGGAAGCAAGTGCTGGTGTTTACGAAAACGAAACACGGCGCAAACCGTCTGGCGAAGTTCCTTATAGAACAAAATCTACCTGCTGCTGCCATCCACGGTAACAAGAGCCAAGGCGCGCGTACCAAAGCACTGGCGGATTTTAAATCGGGTGAAATTCGTGTGTTGGTCGCGACGGACATTGCTGCGCGCGGTATCGATATTCCGCAATTACCGCAAGTGGTGAACTTTGAGCTACCGAAAGTGGCAGAAGACTACGTTCACCGTATTGGTCGTACTGGCCGCGCGGGCGAAGTAGGTAAAGCGATTTCACTGGTGTGTGCGCTAGAAGCATCTGAGTTGTTTGCGATTGAACGTTTGATTCAAGAAGTACTACCACGTAAAGAGTTGGAAGGTTTTGCGCCAACCAATGTGGTGCCAGAATCTAAACTGGATACGCGCCCAATCAAACCGAAAAAACCTAAGAAGCCGAAAAAACCAAAAGCGCCAAATGCTGCGGGCGAAAACGCTCCGGCAACCGAAAAGAAAGCAGGCAATGGTGCAAACAAACCTAAACGTCGCTTCAACGGTGGTAACAACGGCAACAAAAACAGCACCAACCAGGGCGGTGCGGGCAAGCCTAAAGGCAACCGTGAAGGCCAAGGTCGTGCAAACAGTAAACCAGATGACCGTAAACCTAACGGCAACAAACCAAATAGCAATAAACCGAGTGGAAATAAACCAAACGGTAATAAGAGTGGCAACGCTGGTAAACCGTCTGGTAACCGCAAGCCAAACAATGCTAAGCCTGCAGGAAACAAACCGTCAGGTCAGCGCCGTAAACCTCGTCCGCAGGCTGCAAACTAATCTGTAAACGGCCACCGATAGCAAATACAACAAAGCCGCTGATAATCTCAGCGGCTTTGTCTTTCTTAGAACACAGTTTTCTAGAACACTGCTTTGTTAAAACAGCCTACATTAAAGGTGTGATTCGAATATCTGCGATTTGCGCTTCGTTTTTTTCACCCTCAATACCACCAGCGTAAATGTAGGTTTCATTCGATTTGAGGTAACTCATATTGAAGTGGTCCTTCAACGCGATCTGATAGGTTTTTCCCTGCTCCAACGTCACTTCTATTGGCGTTGAGTAACGCATACCTTGGTTTTCACCAATATGGCCCATCTGCAAGTAACCTTGATCAACCACTTTACCTGCATCATCCAATACCTCTAACAGTTTCACGGTGTTCGTGATGCCAGTATTAAGTTGCCCTAGGTTATTGTTGTACCAAGCATCAAACTGGTAAGTGCCCGTTACAGGGGCTGTAAACGACTCTGAACCTTTTACAACGCCACTCTCTTTGCTCACCGTAACCACTGAGATATTGTCTTTGAGTGGCTGATATTCGCCATCAAGTTTGATGCGGATCTCTTCACCGACACAAACTGGTTGGCTTGGGTTAGAACGGAAGCCTTTATCGTTAATGCTTTCAGCCAAATAACAAGCAAAACCTGTTGGCGTATCGGAATAAGATTGAGCAATCACGTTCTTTTGAATCAGCTCGCCATTGCGATACAAGTTCACGTTGTACTTGCTCGTCACGTCAATCGAAACCGAATTATCAACGCTTTTTACCACCAATGTTGGCTCTTGCGGAGAATATACGCGGCTATCTTCACTCACATACGGTTTCACCCCAGAAACTAAAGTAATGCTACTATCTACATTCACAAGCGCGCCCAGTGTCACGTGGAAATGCCCCTCTTCGTCCATCGTGACATTTTCAACTGGGTAGTAACCTGTTTCATCTTTGCTTACTTCAGGCAAGTCAATCGTTACCGAGTAGTTCTTTCCTTTGAAGGCAAAGTTTTCCAACGTGATTTGTTCAGACTGAGCCAACAAATTATTGCGCACCCAACTTGTGATAAATGGCTTCACTTCCAACTTACCTGTTTCGGTATGGATGCCGAATAGGGTCTCTACCACCATGTTCAAGTAGCCACCCACAGACCAAAGCTGACGCTGAGAGTTAATCACTGGGCCATCCAAGCTCGGATCTTCGCCATGATCACTATGGATGATGAATGACTTACCAGAAAGCCACTCTAAGTTTTCCATGTTGGATAAATTAGTTGCCGTACCACGAACCAACGATTGAATGGCATTGTTCACTGCTGCCACGTTTTGTGTTTGATGCGCGGCGCGCAAGCTGTACGCGGTAACAAATGGCCAAATTGCGCGGTTATGGTACACAGGCACGTCCGGTTGCTGAGGGAAGTAAACCGGCACGCCAAACTCACTGTGTGGGTAATTGGCCATGATTTGTTTCGCCTGCGCATCACTTGCCACACCACTGATGATCGCAAGTGCTTCGCCCAACATGTCATATTTGTCGACCGCAATGTCTTTGCCATTGTCAAACAAATAACTTACGTACATACCGCGTTCGGCATTCCAAAACTGCTCGTTGATAGCGGTTTTTAGCTGTGCAGCCCAATCGGTGTATTTGACCGCGTTGGTTGAATCGTACTTCTCTGCCAACTTAGCCGCGAGCTGAATCGCGCGGTAGTGAACCACGTTTGTCGATAACGCTTTGCTGCTACCAATCGTATTGACATCGTTTGGCGTCCACGTTGAATACGTTTGCTCACGCCAATCGAGGAATGATTGCTCACCAGTGTATAAACCGGATTTCGCATCAAAAGCCGCCAGGCGATCGGCTTCAAGTGTATTGCTGATCGCTTTGTAAGCGCGCTCAGCAAATTGGTTGTACTCTTCCCCATCCAATGCCGAAAGTAAGCGTTCTGCACCAAGCGCCCAAGTCGTGCGGTCGGTACTAATTGGCCAGCTACCGCCCGTGCCCGTATCTTGCACAATCTGCTCGCCATCGTATTGCTGATCGGTCGTATCGCGGAAAGCGGACAATTTGAAATTCAAACCATTTTGCACGCGAGTTGGATTCATCAATGCAAGCGAAAGGTCTGCTGCGTACGCCAAATCACGCGTCCATACATAATGCCACTTCGCGCCCGTCTCAAAAACTTCCGCTTTGATTGGGTTGTTGTAGTTGTAATTGCCGTCTTTGATTTCAGAAACGGCAAGCTGGTCTAGCTCTTTCATCGTCAACGCAAACAACGCATCAAACGCGACATCGCCCGACACCACTCGCGGCCCTGTTTGTTCATTAATCACTAAGCCTTGGTCGAGCGCATCACGCAATTCTGTCGTCGTTGAAATACCAAATTCACGCAGCTCAGCTTTAGGATCTTTCACCGAGAAAATCACGGTATCACTCGAGTCATCGTAATTGGCGAACAGTTTCACTTCTTTATTCTGATGCCCTTCATGCACCATTGCAGGGTCGAGAATCGCATCAGAGTAGTATTTTTCCGCTTCTTCTTGCGTTGCTTTCGTCACAGTCATTGTCGCACGACTTTCATCGGCAAAGCTCACAGAAAACTTGTAATACCCTTTGTCTTCAAACGTGATCTCAGAGTTGCAATCATCGTTCATACACGCTTCATTCGTGTCTGGTTTTGGTAGGTACTCCTGAGCTTTATCGAACGCCGCGGGCTCCTCAAAATAGGTGTATTGGATCTGCCAACCCGGATCAGCAATCTTGAACTGATTGCTACCTCGAGCGACGCGCAGTACGGTTTCGTACTCGTTATTACCCAAATAGTTTAGCTTGACATGCTCTGCCGTGCCCCAATCCCCATTTAAACCACGTAAATATAAGTCGGCTGAAATAATTGGTTTGTCGACCGGCACAGGCGCATCAGAAGAATCTGATCCACATCCAGCAAGACCAATACAAGACGCGACAGCAAGCGCAATAAAACTCGGTTTCATGTTCATCCCTTAGATTGTTGTTTTGGCGACAGTCTAAAGAACACCTTTTTGAGGGGAAAATAGGAAGTCAGGAGCGAGCTATAGATAACATCTATACGTCAGACTCCAACAGTGATGTAGATCTATGAAATGCGCATAATTTCAATCAAATGAGATTACAGATTTGTGATTTATAAATGAAATTGTGCAAAATACCCCTCATTCTTAGAGGGGAAAGAAAATGGACAAATCTCTGCAGCAATTTTTACTGGTTGCACGCTGCCAAAGCATCAGCGCTGCGGCAAGAATGGCAGGGTTAAGCCAGCCAACGGTAACAAGCAATTTAAAGAAGCTGGAAGAGAATCTCGGCGTGACGCTGTTTGAACGTCACCCTAATGGCATGGTGTTGACCGAATACGGACGCATCCTCTATCGCCATAGCAACGCGATGCAGCATGAATACAACCAAATGATGCAAAGCATTGATGAACGGAAACAATACCAAGTCGGAAAAATTAAAATGGGTACTGGCGATGCGTGGTGGCCGCTGTTCGTCAAACAAGCACTCAATGAACATCTGACCAAGCAGCCTTCGGCATCTACGCACGTCGAATTTGGCAACCACTTAGGCTTGATGGATTCATTAATCAACGAACAGATTGAATTCTTCATCGGCCACGAGATTGTCGGCTTGTCGTCTAAATGCGATGTTACGTTTATTCCGCTATTTCAAACGGTTGATGCCTATTTTGTTTCCCCAAACCACCCACTGCTAGGGAAAACCGTCACCGAAGATATGCTGCACGAATACCCCGCTCTTTCGGTCACTTATGACGCTAAGAAATTCGCTCACGTCATCGATAACCCAATCCCGAAGCAAAATGAACGCGAAAGGCAGCAACTGGATGACAGACCGACTTACGAAGTGGATTCTCTGCTCGCCAGTATTGATGTACTGAAAGAAAGCGTCGCGGTGATGTCTTATACCGGCCACCTCAAACCGTATTTGGAATCCTTTGGCTTACGATGCTTAACCATGGAAAACGAACCAAACCCTGGCACCGTCGGGATTTATCGCCACCGCCGAGAAACCTCTGAATCGCATCTAGATCTGATTGCTGGCATCACTCAGCGCGCTAAATTGCTCAACTAGAAAGTCCAAAAACAGGCGAACTCTTTTCGGTTGATATTGGCGGCTTTGATAAATGACATGTAGATCCGCTTCAGCGCCTTGCGAAAAGGCGCTGAAGTTTTTCATATACCCATCCAAAACCGTTACTAAACGTTGTTTTTTGAGGTCTTGCTGAATATCTAAAATCGATTTCAATGCAATCCCCGCACCGTCCAACGCCCATTGTCGAATCACTTCACCATCATCAGAAAATCGCTTTGGCGTGACCGTGATCGTTTGGTGAGACTCTTCATCTTTAAAGTGCCACGTTTTTAATTCTTCATTGCTGCGCACCATCGCTAAGCAGCGATGATCCGCGAGATCTTGTGGGCAGTTTGGGACACCTTGCTTCGACAAATAATCAGGTGACGCACACAGCACACGTTGACTCGATGCCAGCTTGCGCGAGATGAGATTACTGTCCGCTAACTCACCGTAACGAATCACTAAATCGAGCCCCGATTCAGCCAAGTTCGATAAATTGTCATTAAGATAAAGATAAGGCGTCACATCCGGATATTGCTCAGAAAAAGCCGACACCATCGGCGAAATAATTTGTTTGCCAATATCTCGTGGAGCTGAAATTTTCAACGTTCCGCGCACTTCCGAAATACCCGTTTGCAGTAAGTTTTCCGTCTCTTTCACGCTATCAATGATGTTCAGACAAGCTTGATGGTACATTGCCCCTGCGTCCGTGAGTGATACGTGGCGTGTGCTTCGGTTGAGCAGCTTTACGCCATAGCGTTCTTCTATCGCTTGCAGCCTTGCCGTTACCGTCGCCGGAGACAAACCTAACTCCCTTCCCGCCGCTGCCAGACCTTGATGTTTAACGATGGCGACAAACAACGTCATATCCGAAAACTTATCCACCTTCGCGCCCTTATTATTTGGAAAAACTGAATAATCAATTCAGATATAACCCAATTATCAAATTAAGTCGAATCCATATACTGACCCTATCGACATTGTTTAGACCCAGAACGTTATGTGACAGGGCAAAGTTAAACGCCGTAACGCTGTTCAACGCACAACAACACGCCCTGCCCAGCCAAGAGATAGGAAACAAAAATGAAACTGTACATTTATGAACATTGCCCCTTTAGCGCCCGCGTCCGTTTTGTTGCAGGCATGCTGAATATTCAGCTCGATGTCATCAACATTGCTTATGACGACGAGAGCACCACCACAAACCTCATCGGCGCAAAACAAGTTCCTCTTTTGATCAAAGACGATGGTGAAGCCATGGCGGAAAGCTTAGACATCATCAACTACTTCCTTGAATTGGCATCTTCCAATGAAAGCAGCCAACCCTCAGCACCGGTTTTAGACTGGCAAAAACAAGCGTTTTTACCGCTACAAAAAGTCGGGTATCCGCGTTGGTCAAACATGACGTTACCGGAATTTGCAACAGAAACCGCTAAACAAGCATGGCGTGCAAAAAAAGAAACCGAAGCGTTAAATTTTGAAGCCTTGATTAACGATACACCTGCGATTGCGAAAGAAGTCGCCGCTTTGATAGAACAAACCAAACCCTTGCTCAACCTAAGTTCAGAAAAGCAAACGTCACTGGTTGATCAGGCCATTATGTTCTCCATTCTACGCGGTTTTTTCAGTGCGCCCGAAGTGCAATGGGATCCAGCCGTACTTCACTGGATGGCAACCGCTCGTAAAGCGACCAACGTGCCAGTACTTATCTGAGGAGCGCAACATGAAACAAAGAACAAATAAGCTGTTTGAACCAGCTCAACTGAAAGCGTTGTCACTACAAAACCGTATTGTCATGGCACCAATGACTCGCGCACGCACCACTCAGCCGGGCAACATCCCAAATGAGATGATGGCAACGTATTATCAACAGCGCGCTTCTGCCGGGCTGATCATTTCCGAAGCCACGCAAATTTCGGACGATTCTCAAGGCTATTCGTTCACCCCTGGCGTTTACACCGATGCGCAAGTGGCGGGCTGGCAGGGTGTGACTCAAGCGGTCAAATCACAAGGCTCAGCGATGTTTTGTCAGCTATGGCATGTGGGCAGAGTGTCTCACCCAACATTCCAAAATGGTGAACAGCCTATCGCACCATCTGCGCTCGCTCCGGTAGAGACGCAAGTTTGGATTGCAGATGAACAAGGCAACGGCAATATGGTCGATTGTGTTGAGCCTCGCGCCATGACACAAGCGGATATCAACCGAGTTGTCGGTGATTTCGCGAACGCAGCCAAACGCGCCATTGAATCGGGTTTTGATGGTGTAGAAATCCACGGCGGGAATGGGTATCTGATCGATCAGTTCTTAAGAACCAACTCAAACCATCGAATAGACAACTACGGCGGTTCACGAGAAAATCGTATCCGTTTTCTTATCGAAGTAGTGGATGCAGTTATCGCCGCTATTGGTGCGCATCGAGTTGGGGTGAGATTGGCACCATTCATTACGTTTAAAGATATGGACTGCCCAGATATCGTGCAAACGATCTTAGAGGCATCAAAACAGCTACAGGAGCGCGACATTGCCTACTTGCACTTGTCCGAGGCCGATTGGGCCGATGCACCAACGATTCCTGAGACGTTTCGAATCGAACTTAGAAAGCGCTTTCGCAACGCTATTATTGTTGCCGGTCGCTACGATCCTCAACGAGCAAACGAAGTATTAGAGAAAGGCTACGCGGATCTTGTCGCATTCGGACGGCCATTCGTAGCAAACCCAGACTTAGTCTCTCGCTTGCAACATCACCATCCGTTGGCAGAACTCGATGGCTCAACGTTGTTTGGCGGAAACGAACGAGGCTACACCGATTACCCTGCTCTGCAACAGGAATACGCAGAACAGGCCTAACAAAAAAAGCCCCAACCTAGCTGCTACGGTTGGGGCTGTCACCAAACTAAAATTGGTTTTAGCTAGCTTAATCTGGCTAAGAGTTAAATCACTTCTAACGCGCCGCTGCGCCAAGGTTCGATAACGACTTTGATGTGATCATTTGGCGTCATTAACTTTGTAAATGCGTCTTCGACACCATCGATTCCCACTTTGGCGGTGAGCATTTTCTGCCAAGGCAACTTATGTTCGGCAATCGCTTGTAGGCATTGCTCAAACTCGTGCGGTTGGTAGTAGTAAGAGAATCTCAAATCGAGCTCTTTTACCGTCGCGTACGCGTAGTTGATGATTGCAGGTGTAGTATGGATACCCGAGATGACGATTCGCGCTCGGGCAGGAGCACGGCGCAGAAAATCGTCAATCAAGGTATGCTTGCCCACACACTCATAAATGACCAGACGTGAGTTCATCGCGTACTGCTCACCAACGGCGATCTCGTCTTCCTTGGTCGGGTTGATCAATCGATTTGCGCCAAACTCACTAGCAAGTTGCAGTTTCTCTTCCTGAAGATCGACCGCAAGAATATTGCTCACGCTACGTTGTTTCAGTGCAGCAATCACCGCCAGCCCTATAGGGCCGCAACCGACAACCAGCGCGGTTTCTTCCGTTTCGATTTCACTGCGATTGACCGCGTGCAAACCGACCGCCAGCGGCTCGGTTAACGCCGCCGCCTCAGACGGCATTTCGTCTGGGACAGGCAGCAATAACGCTTCATCAAGCAGGAAGTACTCAGAGTAAGCACCATAAGTACCCGGAGTAACACCAACGCCTGCGCCATTTTGACTGAGCAACATCGGCACAGAGGTGACTCGGCTACCAACGGACAACGTTTGCTGCGTACCGGCACCGTATTCGACAATTTCCGCACAGAACTCGTGCCCTAACATCACTTGAGCGTGCTCACCGGATTCATCAGGTATCAACCCGAGCTGGTGGAATACATCAAATACCTCATCCGCGTGTCGAGTAATGTGAAGGTCGGAGCCACAAATGCCACAGGCAAGGCTGCGAACCAACACTTGTCCCGCTTCGGGTTGAGGGATTTCGACTTGCTGCAGGCGGACTCGGCCATCCTGCATTACAATACTGTTCATCTGTTGCATGGGGTTACTCCGCTAGCTCATCGCTTAGGCCAGCAATCGCACCCGGTTTGATGTAGCGCGCGGTGAAGCCTTGTGCTTTCGCTGTTGCAATAACAACTTGCTCAATCCAACCCGCATCCATGATGTTGATGAAGTTACCATCTTCGTCAAAGTTAATGTTTGCACCTTGGATCACCATAAATCCGTCGGCACCGCCTGAGCTTTCAGGGCAGTGGAAGGTATGAATCGAACCGCCCGGCTCATATGAGTAGCTACCAGCGGTTTGGACTTGGTCTGGATACTCGATGTAGTGCCAAGCGCCGCTCAGGGTATAGAAGTGCACCACACCAGTGTGGTAGTGCTTAGGCAGAGTGATACCCGGTTTGAATTTGGCGCGAACCACCCAAGTACCATTTTCTGGGTCTAGAAACAACGGGTAAACATCAACACCCGGTAGCGCGTCTTTGATGATCGACTCTTCATTGGTATTAAGAGTTAATAGGAAATCTTGATGCTGAATAACTTCTGGTAATGACATAACTTACATCCTCGCTATTGCTGTAATGTGGCGTACTCGCCTATCCCATAAGTGGGTACTTAAAATTCTCGAAACCGTCAGATGCGCTGATGGTGCAGCCGTTGATACAGTTGGCTTTCTCGCTGACCAGAAACGCCACCACATCAGCAATCTCTTCTGGTTGTGTGAAGTTTTGACGCATCTGTTCTTTGCGGATGTGGTCCCACAGGCCAATCTCTTCGTATTGCCTTAACATCGGAGTATCAACGCGTCCCGGAGCGACAGCGCAAACACGAATACCCAATGGTGCGAGTTCTAATGCGGCGCATTTGGTCATCATATCGACTGCGGCTTTACTGACGTTGTAGGTAAAGGTCATCTCAGACGCCATTCGTGCGTAAACAGAAGAAGTATTGAGGATCACGCCCGGCGTGCCTTGTGCTTGGAATTGTCGCCCAGCGGCGAGAATGCCGTAGTAGACACCATTTTGGTTGACCTTTGAGATCGGCTCAAAATCGGCAATTGGGTCGTGGTCAAGCAGAGGTTTCGGCGCGCCAATGCCTGCGTTGTTAACCATGATGTCAAGCGAGCCAAACTGTTCAACCGCGTACTTCACCATAGCTTCAACTTGTTGGTAATCGGTGACGTCCGCGACAAAGGTTCCCAACTGCTTTGGGTCAAAACTTGTGTACATTTGCAGTGATTGTTCTGAAATATCGACAGCAAGCACTTTGGCTCCTTGCTCTCTCAGCTTTGCAATGATGGCTTGGCCAATTCCACCAGCTGCCCCAGTCACAATGGCCGTTTTATTGATAAGTTCCATACACCTTCTCATCCACGCGTTGTTGTTATCAAAATGTAACCTAGATCAACTCACTGACACTCACTTGACCTTTTGCGAAGTAAATTTGATACATTGCGATTTACAACCTGTTAACATTTACAAATCGAGACATGTATATCGTACGAAGTGGCGCTGCCGATAAATTTGATAGCTTGGTTTCCGAACTGGGGCAGAATCCGGTTGAGATTATGGCTGCCGTCGGGCTGTCTGCGGCGCAGTTTCGCAATCCCGATACGTATCTCGCCTACCCTAGGCTGGCTGAATTGCTGGAGGAAGCGGCTGCTCGTTGTCAGCAACCGCTGTTTGGCGTGTTGCTCGCCGAGCGTCAAAACCTACAGAGCTTGGGAGACTTGCCAATGCTGGTTTCCCGGGCGCAAACGGTCGGTGAAGCCTTGGCGCGGGTGAATGATTATCTCTATCTGCATTCGTCAGGGGTCACTCTCAACATGACGCCACAAGATGATTGGGTACGGTTGTCGCTCAATATTGATGTGCACAGCGAACGAGGTATCGCGCAGTTGATGCAGCTCAGTGTGTCGCATCTGGCGATGTTTGTTGCTAGCTTACTTGATATTGAAGCAAGTCACTTCGCGCTACATTTGACTCAACACGCAACATTGGAAGTAGAAAAAAGCAAGTTTGCCCAGCAGAACAAACTGCGTTTCGGTGATAAGTTTGACGGTATCCTACTTAAAGCGACTCTGCTTAACGCTAAGAACCACCAAGATGAAGACGCACTAGAGCGCCATTTTCAACAGCACCTCAAAGAGCTGCAAACCCGTTACCCCAACAATCTCAGTGACCAAGCAGCAAACATGATTGGCCGTCTGCTCTCAACCGGAGAATGCAGCGTTGAGCGCGTTGCAAGAGCATTGGACCTGCATCCGAGAATGCTGCAAAACAAGCTGAAACAACAGGGCACAAATTATCGGCAGCTTTTACAACAAGTGCGTCAGGATTTCGCCGAACAGCGATTGCATGAGAATATTCAGAGTATTACCGATATCGCGTTGCAACTGGGCTATGCAGAAACTGCGGTCTTCAGCCGCCACTTTCGCCGTTGGACGGGGAAATCGCCGAGACAATGGCGACAAGAAAAAACTCAGTTACAAACGTTTAAGCCCATCAGATAAAAGCATAAATAACCTATCGCTCAGACCAAAAAGTGTGAGGTGGGAGGGTTGGTATCGAGAATTTCAGCAATCACAGATAACCCGTGTTTGATGTAGCCTCGGTTTGTTTCTGCTCCCAAACTGATTCGCACGTAAGGCATTGGCTGATTTGTATCGAGAACAAACGGTTTATATCCAGTGATCTGCACCCCTGAACGCTTTGCCGAAGCAACCAGGTCATCGCTATTCCACTGCTCGGGTAGTCTCAACCAAATGTGCTGTCCATTCGGGTGCGAGCTATAAACATGCCCTTCTAAAGCGGCTTTTGCTATTCGCTGTCGCTTAGCAAACTCATTGACTTGAAAGCGAATAAGTCGATTTAACGTACCGTTCTCGATCCACAAATGAGCAACTTCAAATGGTAATGGAGTCGCAGACCAACTCGTTGCCGCTAAACGACCAATCGCGTGCTGCAAAAAATGACGTGGGACCGTCAGATAGCCAGTGCGCATGCCTGGCGCTACAACTTTGGTTAAACTGGTGACATAGAAAGCTTGTTCGGGTAACAATGTGGCAAGGGGTGGGACACGGTTAGGTTCTAGTGCTCCATACACGTCATCTTCAATGACATAGATGTCGTATTTCTGCGCAATATTCGCTATCGCCTCTCGGCGTTCAACATCCATATGCGCACTAGTCGGGTTAGCCATGCTCGGTGTGCAACACAATACCTTGATTGGTTTGTGTTTACATGCCCATTCAAATGCATCCGGCGTTATACCAAACTCATCCATTTCAAGTGGTTGCAACTTAAATCCAAGCATTCTCGAGCGAGAGATCAAGCCATGATCAACCAAGTGACCACAAGCAACTACATCACCGTGTTCAACAACTGTGCTTAAAGCCAACGTTAAACCATGGCATGCACCATTTGTGAGTAATATTTGATCGGCACCCACATCCAGCCCTTGGCTACTTAGAAATCGTGCTCCTGACTCAATATGATGAGGCTGACCTGTTACCGGCTTTGCTTTACTGATCAAACCACGATTGTTTGTTTGCCCAGCAATCTCCATTAACGCCTGATTAAAAAGCGTAATGTGGCGATCGGTCACCACTGGATGTGCAATCGACATATCAATTTCATCCGGCGTTTCTTTCATCTCTTGTGTCAGCATGAACTCCGTGTCTGTACTTTCATCCACAAAACCTGATTTGACAAAAGTACCATTCCCAACCCAAGACTCGATCGCCCCTTTTTTCTCTGCATAACCATATGCATGGCTCACCGTTTGTACGCTGACGCCAATTTGCTCTGCAAACTCACGATGTGTGGGTAATCGAGTCCCCGGTTTTAGATAACCACTGCGGACACATTCGACAAGATAGTTGCCAATGGAGATGTACTTAGCGGTGCCTGGCCGAATGATCGGGTTCAAAGAAATTGTCATGACACAATATTTTAATTGATTCATTTTTAACGCTCATTGTAACTTCCATTTAACAAATGGCGAACTTTAACTCACAAAACGAGGTGAAATGCACAAAAATAAACCACAATTGTAATGATTGACATGAAATGTATGGGTTAAACAAACATGTTAAACAGCATCGTTTAATCCAAATACAACCCCAGAGGTAAATTGCAATCATTTTTAACGCAGATCTGGCTAGCTGGTAGAAGGTAGAAATACCTCAGCGTCTCCGAAGGCCCATAAGGCGTCGGATTTCTAACAAGGAGAAAATATGAGAGGCGTTGCTTTGCATTTTACACTGGATGAGTTCCAGGATCGGTTAACGAAAGTTCGGCAATCGATGGAAGAAAGAGAATTGGATGTCCTTATCATTCATGACCCTTCTAACATGGCGTGGCTGACAGGCTATGATGGGTGGTCTTTTTACGTGCCACAATGTGTCGTTGTTGGTCCATCTGATGAGCCAGTTTGGTTTGGACGCTGCCAAGATGCCAACGGAGCATACAGGACTGCGTATATGTCGGCAGAAAACATCACCTACTATCCAGACCATTATGTAATGAATCCGCCGCTACACCCGATGGATTTCCTGGTCGAAGCCGTACTGGCTCCGCGCCTTTGGGATCGTGGTCGCATCGGTGTAGAAAAAGATAACTATTACTTTAGCGCCACCGCTTACGAATCACTCACCACGCACCTACCGAATGCTCAACTTCTCGATGCAACTGGACTAGTCAACTGGTGCCGCGCCGTTAAATCCGATCAAGAACTGGCGTACATGTACCGTGCCGCTCGCATTGTTGAAAATATGCACCGTGTCGCGTTCGACATGATTGAACCAGGATTACCGAAACACCACCTTGTTGCCGAGATTAACCGCCAAGCCGTGCTCGGGCATGAAGACCACTTTGGCGATTACACCGCGATTGTGCCGCTTTTGCCATCAGGTTCTGATGCTTCCGCACCTCACCTGACTTGGGATGACAGACCCTTCAAGAAAGGCGAAGGGACGTTTTTTGAAATCGCAGGGGCGCACCGCCGTTACCATTGCCCACTCTCACGCACTATTTTTCTTGGCGAGCCTGACGACAAGTTCAAACGAGCCGACGAAGCCCTAACTCTAGGACTTGAAGCGGGCTTGAAAGTGGCAAAGCCCGGAAATACCTGCGCCGACATCGCCAATGCACTAAACCAGGTTCTCGATAAAGCGGGATTCTCACGCGAAGGCGCCCGTTGTGGCTATCCAATAGGTTTGAGCTACCCGCCAGATTGGGGGGAACGAACCATGAGTTTGCGAGACACCGATAAAACCATCTTGAGAGAAGGTATGACATTCCATTTTATGCCGGGGCTGTGGTTCAAAGATTGGGGGTTAGAAACAACGGAAAGTATCGTCATTACCCATGATGGAGCAAAAACATTGTGTGATTTTCCACGCCACTTATTTGTTAAACACTAATTTTTCAAACCTTAAGCTCTGTTGAGCCAGGTCTGAGAACTAAAAGGACTTGATATGCAAAAAAGCTCGATCACAGCCACCATAGACTTTGACCGAGAAGGTGTACAGCACGGCTTTTTAACGCTGCCCTATTCACATGACGACTCCGCTTGGGGAAGTATTATGATACCTATCACCGTGATCAAAAATGGTCACGGACCAACCGCACTGCTTACTGGCGGTAATCACGGTGACGAATACGAAGGCATCACCAGCCTGCTAAAATTGACGAACTCGCTTCAGGCAGATCAAATCCAAGGTCGTGTCATTATTGTACCCATGATGAACTTACCTGCGGTACAAAATGCCTCACGTACGTCGTTTATCGATAAGGGGAATTTAAATCGCAGCTTTCCCGGCAACCCCATAGGCACAGTGACCGAGAAAATTGCGGATTATTTTACTCGTTACCTAGTTCCTAAGTGCGATTTTGCGTTAGACATTCACTCAGGTGGTAAAACGTTAGATATCGTTCCGTTCGCCGCTGCCCATCGTCTCAACAATCTCGATCAAGAAGAAGCCTGCATATTAGGTGCAAAACTGTTTGGCGCACCTTACACCATGATCTTGCTCGAAATGGACGCCACCAGCCTGTATGACACTGCCGTGGAGTCTCAGGGAAAAATCTTTGTTACCACCGAACTCAGAGGAGGCGGAACAAGCACTCCAGAAACAATCGCTTATTCCGACCGTGGCATTCGCAACTTCTTGCGCTTCTCAGGCAACTTGCCCGGTGACTACGAACAACCAACCCAACCAACTAAGTTATTAGATATGCCTGATGCAA
Organism: Vibrio sp. 2304; assembly: GCF_033339475.1. NCBI lineage: Bacteria > Pseudomonadati > Pseudomonadota > Gammaproteobacteria > Vibrionales > Vibrionaceae > Vibrio > Vibrio sp. 2304. Next base: position 336,348 of record NZ_JAWOUQ010000003.1, read on the forward strand.
GTTGTTATGTGCAAAGCCAGCACCACGGCATCACAGAATACTTATTTGATCTTGGCGATACCGTCAAAAAGGGAGATGTATTAGTGAGAATCTTCTCGACCGAGCGCACAGGTACCGCCCCCGTTGAGTACAAGTCACAGCGCAATGGTATTTTCGCGGCACGTCGTTTTCCTGCTATGGTGAATATCGGTGACACTATCGCAGTTATAGCCGAAGACTGCGGCGAGATAGGCTGATTGAAAAGCCAACTAAAGAAATCAAAACAAATGGCATACCAGAAGCAAACTGGAAAGCACCTTATAACAGCGACCAGTCATCAGCCTTTATGAAATGATTAGTATTCAACAGGGAGACTCATAATGCGCCTCGATCGCTACGACGTAAAAATTCTACAAATACTTCATGATAATGGTCGTATCACCAAATCTCACCTTGCCGAGGCCATCAACCTATCCGTGAGCCCTTGCTGGGAGCGCGTCAAAAAACTGGAAGAAGCAGGCATCATTGAAGGTTACGGAGCAAAAGTAAATACCGATATTTTGTTCAAACGAACGTCAGTTATGGTTGAAGTTACGCTCAAAGAACACAACGCCCAAGCGTTCAAACGCTTCGAGCAACTGGTTCAACATTCACCAGAAGTCACTGATTGCTATGCCACGGGCGGTGGTGTCGATTACATCCTTAAAATTCAGTCAGAAGATATCGACCAATATCAGCGGCTTATCGACAACTGGTTAGACTCAGATGTGGGCATTGAGCGCTACTTTACTTACATTGTGACAAAAACAATCAAACGTGATGCGGGCACATTCGAAGTAAACCAAAACGCTTTGTTATAAAAGGGAAAATGCGTATCAGGCGTGAACAGAAAAAACACCATATTTTACGGCACTAAAAAGAAAGTTCTGACGTTTTAAACCTCGGTATCAGAAATTATTTCGGTCACTTCTCCATTACAGTTTCATTATGGACAACGATGCTGGGAGAAGGACTCATGGCAGCACTGCACAGCTTACACGCTGAAGAATTAAAAGCCTCGCACGACATGATGGCGATAATGAAAGACGTACGTTTGGTGAGAGGTTTAGCGTACGTGAATGGCAAATGGGTAAGTGGTGATCAATTTCATCCGGTGGATAATCCAGCAGATGGCACGGTCATCGGTTACATCACTAAGCTATCTCAGCAACAACTCTATCAAGCGATTGATGAAGCCGACCAAGCCTTTCGTCAATGGCGAAAAATGCAAGCAGAAGAGCGCGCTGAAATTCTCATGCGTTGGCACGACCTGATTCTAGAATCAAAGCAAGATCTTGCTCATTTGATGGTGATGGAGCAAGGAAAAACACTAGGTGATGCTGTAGGTGAGATTGACTACGGCGCATCCTTTGTTCGTTGGTTTGCCGAAGAAGCACGCCGCAGCTATGGTGAAACCATCCCAAGTCATATTCCGAATGCGCAGCTATCAACGGTGCGCGAGCCGATTGGTGTCGCAGCACTGATTACGCCATGGAACTTTCCTAATGCCATGATCACACGCAAAGCCGCAGCCGCACTAGCAATAGGCTGTCCGGTGCTCATTAAGCCCGCCAGTGAAACGCCTTTTTCTGCGTTAGCGTTGGCAGAGTTAGCAGACCGAGCTGGCTTTCCACCTGGTGTATTTAACGTGATCACTGGCGATGCGGTGATGGTGTCACAAACCTTGTGTCACTCCGATAAAGTCAAAGCGCTCTCGTTCACAGGCTCAACTCGAGTAGGCAAACTATTGCTACGCGACGCGGCACAAACCGTGAAGAAGTGCAGTATGGAGCTCGGTGGTAACGCCCCTTTCATCGTGCTGCCAGATATGGATGTTGAGCAAGCAGCCAAAGCCGCCGTGGATGCGAAGTTTCAAACCGCAGGACAAGACTGCTTGGCCGCAAACCGTATTTTCGTCCCCGACGATAAGTACGAAGCGTTTTTGGAAGCGTTTGCCAAAGAAATGAGCCACATCGTTTTGGGCAATGGCTTAGACGAAAAAACCACCATGGGACCGCTTATTAATCGCACTGCGGTGGATAAAGCGCATGATTTGGTGCGTGACGCGCTCGACAAAGGCGCGCGATTGGTAGCGGGATACCACCAGCCCGTACCAGGCGAAAACTTCTTCGCGCCGACATTGCTAGCCGATGTAACCCCTGAAATGGCGGTGTATCGCGAAGAGAATTTTTGTCCTGTGGCAGGCGTATTGCCTTACCAAGACTTAGATACCGTGATTGAAATGAGCAACGACACTGAGTACGGCTTAGCTGCCTATGTTTATGGTCACGATATTCACCAAATTTGGCACTGCATGCGCGGTTTGGAGTTTGGCATGGTGAGCGTGAACTCCGTCAAAATGACAGGGCACCCTATCCCATTCGGCGGCGTGAAACAGTCTGGTCTTGGTCGAGAAGGAAGCCGTCACGGATTTGAAGAATACAGCGAAATCAAATACTGCTGCTTAGGCGCTTTACCAACCGTCAGTGGCAGTTGAGACACGAAATATGGATATCCAATTATTCGAGGAGAAGGATCATGAGTAACAAAACCCAACAACTTTTAGAGATCGATCGTCAGAGAGTATTTCATGCCTCAACCCACCTAAAGCAGTATGCGGCCGGGGAGCTTCCGGGAAGAATTATCTCGAGCGGAAGCGGAATACGCATCACCGATTCAGAAGGCATCGAGCTGATAGACGGCTTTGCCGGGTTGTATTGTGTAAACATTGGCTATGGCAGGACCGAAATGGCCGATGCGATTTATGAGCAAGCCAAAGAACTGGCGTACTACCACACGTACGTCGGTCATACGAACGAAGCGCTCGTGACACTGTCAGATCGCATCATCAAAATGGCGCCTGAAGGCATGAGCAAAGTTTACTACGGCATGTCAGGCAGCGACGCGAACGAAACTCAACTTAAGTTGGTGTGGTATTACAACAATGCTCGTGGTCTACCAGAGAAGAAAAAAATCATTTCGCGTGACCGCGGCTACCATGGTTCAAGTATCGCGTCCGGTTCAATGACAGGTTTACCGTTGTTCCACGCCCATTTTGATTTACCACTTGAGCGTATCAAACACACCATCGCGCCATATTATTATCGCCGTGAAGACGAGAGTATGTCTGAGCTTGAATTCTCTCAATATTGCGCAGATCAACTCGAAGCGATGATCTTGGAAGAAGGCCCAGAAACGGTAGCAGCAATGATTGCGGAACCAGTGCTCGGTACTGGCGGTATTGTGCCACCACCAGCAGGGTACTGGCAGGCGATTCGCAAAGTACTCGACAAATACGATGTACTCTTGATTGCGGATGAAGTGGTGTGTGGCTTTGGTCGCCTCGGCTCCGATTTTGGCTCACTCCACTACGACATGAAACCAGATCTCATCACGGTAGCGAAAGGGTTAACCTCAGCGTATCAACCGCTGTCTGGCGTGATCGTCGGTGAACGAGTTTGGAGTGTGCTAGAAAACGGCACCGACCAATGGGGCGCTATCGGACACGGTTATACCTACTCTGGTCACCCAATGGGAGCGGCAGCCGCGAACTGCAACCTCGATATCATTGAACGTGAAGGCTTAGTGCAAAACGCGGCCGAAGTCGGCGCTTACTTGCAGCAACGTATGGCAGAGACGTTTAACGATCATCCATTAGTCGGTGATACTCGTGGCGTTGGCTTGTTGCATGCGTTGGAGTTTTCTTCAGACAAGCTTCGCCGAGCACACTTTGATCCAAACTTGAAAGTAGGCCCGCAAATCGCGGCGGCCTGTTTAGAGCAAGGCTTAATCGCTCGCGCTATGCCACATGGTGACATCCTCGGTTTTGCTCCACCGCTTATCGCGAATCGCAACGATATAGACACCATTGTCGACAAAGCGCATCAAGCGGTAAACAAAGTGATGGATAACCTCGTCACATCTAAACAGTGGCAACCATAACCCACCTAGATTTCAGTAATGCTCGCGGGCTTTGGAGAAGGCCCGCTTTGCACTTTCCATTAAAGAGATAACAAGCCAACCAAACATTTTAGACCCATAGAAAGCACTATTATTTACTACAAGTGGCAATAGTGGGTAAAATGCCCAAAATTGCGCACTAACTGGATAAAACATGGCAAAACTTACCCTTCAAGAACAAATGTTGAAAGCTGGCTTAGTTAATGAAAAGAAACTAAAGAAAGCGAAGAAAGGCTCTAAAAAATCACGCGTTCAAGCACGCGAAGTAAAAGCGGCGGTTGAAGAGAATAAACGCCAACAGTTAGAGCGTGATAAACAATTGAGCGAGCAACAAAATGCTGAGCGATTAAATAAAGAGATCAAAGCGCAGATCAATCAATTGATTGAGATGAACAAGATCGACTTAAAAGATGGCGACATCAAATACAACTTCACTCACGGTACGCTAGTGAAATCACTTTATGTAGATTCACTTATCCGCGAGCAGTTGATCAAAGGTATTTTGGCAATCGCAATTGTTGGTGAAAGCTATGTTGTCATTCCACGTGGAGTAGCGAATAAAATTACTCAACGTGATGAGTCCGTAATCATCGAACAAAAAGAACCTGAATCGGACATTCCAGCAGAAGACGATCCATACGCAGATTTCGTCGTGCCTGACGATTTGATGTGGTAACAATAAATTAATCGATACATCAACGAAAAGAGCCGCTAATGTAACATCAGCGGCTTTTTTTATAGAAAAATAATCTACAGAGATGATGTTTTGTTATTGCTTACTTAGAAGCAAATTCGCACCTGATGCAGCTAAAAACAACGAACATCCGCGATTGAAACGTTTCGCCATTTTTGGATTTGAAAACCAGTGTCTCAAGTACAAACCAAAGATGGCATAGATTGAAATGGCGACCATTTCTAATATCAAAAACGTCGAGCCAAGGGCAAAAAACTGCTCTTGAACGTTGGCATTGGCATCAACAAATTGCGGCAAGAATGCAGTAAAAATAAGAATCGCTTTCGGGTTGCCAGCAGCAAGCGTAAATTCTTGCTTCGCAAGTCCTGCGTAATTGCGCGAATTGTCCAAGTCAGAGATCGGACTGGACTCTGAACGCCAAAGGTTGAACGCAATCCACAGTAGATACAGCGCCCCTACCAGCTTTATTGCCAAAAATAGCATTTCTGACGTATACAAAATCACAGCCAGACCTGATGCAGACAACGCAATCATTGCTGAAAAAGCGGCAATTCTGCCTAAACTGGCCGTAAACGCGGCCCTAAAGCCGTAACAACGCGCATTATTCATTGCCAATAAATTGTTTGGGCCTGGAGCCATATTTAGAGCGAAGCAAGCAGGAATAAAAAGGAGAAGCTGCCAAATATCCATAATAAAATGGTCTTAGTGAGTGATATTGATCGGTACCCTAACATCTGTTAATAAAGTGAGTAAACCACAAACCGATCTTAAAGCAACTCAGCATCAAATCGTGCCGTGCGAGCTTGAACTAACGTGCAGTTCGTTTCAGCCATCAGCTCCGCTAAGGTGATGTTTGGGTTTTGTCTCACCAAACGTATCAACTTCACGTCCAAAGGTTCCAATTTGTCTTGGTGAGCAAGTAGAGCTTGTTCGATTTTGTTGATCGCAAATCGCATCGTCTCTGCTTCTTCGTTTTTGAGATGCTCTAAAAACGCTTTTACATCCAAAGCCTCGCCCGAGATTTGCCAGTGACGAGATCGTCTAATTCGCTTAAGATCGCACTGTTTTTCTGCTGCGAGTGTTTTCGCTCGCTTGGCATGGTCGCCCCCAATACGGTGAATCAAGGATGGGAGCGAAATCGTAATCTTCGTCTCTTTCATGGCCTTTTCTTTCATCGCCTTAGCCCTCAACCACCGACACATTCTCGCCAACCCAAGCCAACAACTGTTTTGCCGCTTTGGATAACACCTGATTTTGACGCACGATGTAGCCGAAATCAGTGTTTGGAAAACTTGGCAAAGGCGTAACTTCACGAGAAAGCTTTAATCTCGGATCGAGCGAGAAATCCGGCACAATAGCAGTCCCAAACCCCGCTTCCGCCCAGTCGATTTGTGCTTCCACACTGCCCACTTCCATCACGCGATGCTTAGGCAGATTTAGTTCAGGTAAAGACGCATCAATCAGCTCTCGGGTTCGAGTATCGTGCCCTAGCAGGATCAGCGTCTGGCTCTCTTTTCGATTGTCTTGCCACTCAAAAATGTTATCGCCAAACGCACACCAGTGAATCTGCGTGAGAGGCGTAAAATGCAGCGGTTGACTCTCTTTTTGTGCGATAACAAAGCCGATATCGGCACGCGCACTTTTCACCAAATCCACCGCTTGAGAAGATGTGGTGTTGAACAATGCCAAGTCGATCCCCGGATATTCACTTTTGAATTGCTGAAATGGTTTGATAAGCAGTAAACGTGAAACAATATCGCTCGCCGCAATAGAAAGCGTCCCCTGCGTAAGATCGTTGATGGCATTGAGATCTGACTGACAAATTTGCAGCTCATTGAGCATCCGCTGCGCCGTAGCTAACAAACGCTTCCCCGCTTGCGTCAACTGCACGGGATTTCGCTCAATCAATTTCGTGCGCGTGGCTTGCTCCAACTGCTTGATATGCAAACTTACGTTCGGCTGCGTCATGTGCAGTTCCGTCGCTGTTTTGCCGAAATGTTTTACCTCTGCAAGAGTTACGAAGGTTCGCAGCCAGTTCAAATCTAACATTGCCAATTCCGATATGAAATTCTTATCAAGTTAATGAGTATAATTAATTTCTCTTATTATGGCGAACACCTTAAGATTTTTGCATCTGTTTTTGGAGATTAAATTATGTCGTCTATCGTTGTTGTGGGTGCAAACTGGGGTGATGAAGGCAAAGGCCGCATCGTTGACTTTTTGGCAGAGCAAGCTTCTGCGAGCATTCGTTTCCAAGGTGGTAACAACGCGGGTCACACCGTGGTTAACGACCTAGGTACGTTCAAGCTGCACCAGCTACCAAGTGGCGTATTCAACCCAGACTGTTTGGCAGTGTTAGGTCCGGGTATGGTTATCAGCCCTGCGTTGCTGTCTCAGGAGATTGCGGAAGTTGAAGAAGCGGGCGTAAAAGTGAATATGTGCATCTCTGATCGCGCAACACTGTGTCTACCTCTACACGCACTAGAAGATACGCTAGAAGAACAACGTTTAGGCGACAAAGCATACGGTTCAACTCGTCAAGGTATTGCACCTGCTTACGGTGACCGCGTAATGAAGAAAGGCATCCTAGTTGGTTGGTTGAAGCAACCAGAAGTATTGGTTGAACGCCTTCAATTCATGATGGATTGGAAACTGCCACAACTGCGTGCGCTTTACCCAACATTCGAGTTTGAACAAACCGCTGAAGAACTGGCGAACTGGCTGCTAGAAGTTTCTGCACCTTGGCGCGATTCAATTTGCAACGTAACGCTTCCTCTAAAAGAACTACAAGCGAAAGACAAAACTCTATTGTTCGAAGCGCAGCTTGGCGCGGGTCGTGACCTTGTGTACGGTGAGTACCCTTGGACAACATCTTCTAACGTTGTATCAATGTACGCGGGTATCGGTAGTGGCCTTCCGGCACTTCGTCCTGAACGCGTTATTGCGGTTGCAAAAGCCTTCAGCTCATCAGTGGGTACTGGTACGTTGATCACTGCAATGGAAGAGCAAGACGCTTTCCGCGAACTTGCTGGCGAGTTCGGTGCAACTACGGGTCGTCCACGCGACATGGGCTACTTCGACGCAGTCGCTACGAAAAATGGCGTTGAACTGCAAGCCGCAACTGAAATTGCACTAACGAAAGTAGACTGTTTGACTGGCCTTAACGATCTGAAAATCTGTGTTGGCTACGAAGGCGACCACAGCGAAAACCCAATCTGGCCTCAAACTGCCTCTCTTGCGCCAATCTACGAGAAGATGGAAAGCTGGAGCGAGGACATCACAGGTTGTCGTAAGTTTGAAGAGCTTCCAGTAGCAGCACAGAAATACGTTCTACGCATTGAGGAACTCATGGGCGTACCAGTAAAAATGGTGTCTGTGGGTCCTGGTCGTGAACAAATGATTATGCGATAAGATGTGAATTAACACATCATTGGCAAGCGGCTTTTATCTGTTCCGGGGTAAAGCCGCTTTTTTTTACACTGTAAACTTTGGAAAATTGCACGGCTAAATTCATGTTTAATAACCTCATCACGAGACTCCTACCTCCTTTATTTATAAATCAATAAATTATAGGACTTAACACGTTGTGCACGTTACTAGCACATCTCACTTGTTAAAGAAGCACGCCAATTAGGTTAACTGGTTGATTTAATATTCTTTAAGTGATTAGTTGATCACGATCTTCATCTGCAATTTGTTGAACTAGTACTCAAAAAATCTAACCCGCTGTTTTTAGGATAGATGAGTTCCCCAACATCCAACCTAACAGCAGGTGATTCCCATGACGAAAAATCTTTTCCGCCTCAGTACGATAACCCTTGGTTTGTGCCTTAGTTCTTTGTCTTTCGCGCAATCCGATCTTCCGAACATTAAAATTCTTGCCACTGGCGGCACCATAGCAGGCGCAGGTCAATCTGCAACCGAGTCAAACTACACAGCAGGTAAAGTCGGCGTTGAATCATTGATTTCTGCGGTGCCGAGTATGACCAACATTGCCGATATTTCTGGAGAGCAAGTGGTCAGTATCGGTTCACAAGATATGAATGATGAAGTGTGGCTAAAATTATCGAAAAGAGTTAATGAGCTACTCGCTCAAGATGATGTTGACGGCATCGTCATTACTCATGGTACGGATACGTTAGAGGAAACCGCTTACTTCCTTGATCTGACCGTCAAGAGCAAAAAGCCTGTCGTGATCGTCGGTGCAATGCGTCCTTCCACCGCAATGAGTGCTGATGGACCAGTCAACTTATACAATGCAGTCGTAACAGCCACCGATGAAGATTCAGAAGGACGTGGCGTGCTAGTCGCAATGAATGACACGATTTTCGATGCGCGAGATGTGACAAAAACCAATACAACCTCCGTCAGCACTTTCCAGTCACCCAACTTTGGTGCTATCGGCTACATTCATAATAGCGATGCCAAATATCAACGAAGCCCAGAGCGTAAACATACGACAGAAACCCCATTCGATGTATCAAAGCTTACTAAGTTGCCTAAGGTCGGTATTGTTTATAACTATGCAAATGCCTCCAATTTGCCAGTGAAAGCCTTTGTGGATGCGAAGTTTGACGGCATCGTAAGTGCTGGTGTCGGTAATGGTAACTTGTACCACACTGTGTTTGATGAGCTAGAGAAAGCGAGTAAAGATGGCGTTGTTGTTGTAAGAAGCTCCCGAACGCCTAGCGGCTCAACCACTTTGGATGCTGAAATTGATGACGAAAAATACGGCTTTGTTGCCGCTGGTACATTGAACCCACAAAAAGCACGTATCTTACTGATGCTGTCACTGACTCAGACCAAAAACTATCAAGACATCCAAAAGATGTTCCAATACTATTAATTCTGTCTAAGGTTCATTCGATAGAGGAGGTACACACCTCCTCTTACACATAGCGACATGAGCGTCTCTTGTTAGCCAAACAAGCGACGCTTCATTCCTGCTTTTTCCAGAATACGCGTAGTAATTTCCTCAACAGACAGAGAGGACGTATTGATATATGGGATCGCCTCTCTTCTAAACAAAGCCTCAACAGTGTCTAGCTCCAGCTTGCACTGCTCTGTGCTAGCGTAATCACTTCCAGACAAACGATTCTCACGGATTTCAGTCAAGCGCTCGGGATCGATCGTCAGCCCAAACAACTTATGACGATGGATCTCAAATTCAGGCAACAAACGCATCATCTTCACATCTTCCGCAATGAACGGATAGTTCACAACACGTAAACCAAATTGCATCGCCATGTACAAGCTAGTCGGCGTTTTTCCGCTGCGCGATACTCCCAGCAGGATAATATCGGCTTGTTCCAACCCTTTTAGCGTGATGCCATCATCATGCGCCAATGTGTATTCAATAGCCGCAATACGGTCAAAATAGGTGTCGGAATCTTTCCCCACGCTGCGAGAACGCTGCAACTTAGGCTTTGGTGCCATCTGAATGTCGTCTTGCACTTTCTGCACAATACTCTCCAAAACATCGTAACTGTATGCCGGCGCTTCAAGCAGCATTTCACGTACTTCTGGAACGACAATTGAGAAAAAGACCAGAGGTTTGACGCCATTGCGCTGGTAGGAAGTTTCAATTTCTTTGACTACGTCAGTAGCTTTGTCCTGGCTTTCTACAAACGGAAAGGTTTTTTCGTTAGGAATGAACGGAAATTGACCGAGAACAACATGCCCTAATGTCTCACATGTTATCGCCGTACCGTCAGAAACATAGAACACATCACGACTTTGGTTATTTATTTGCATTTCTGTTTAATTTTTCAAAATCTTTTGAGTAGGATGGTACACATAATATTAATAAATCAGTTTGGCTTTCAGTTAGGTTCACCACAGCTTTAAAAATTCTTTTGAATTTTTTTCAGCCAGAACGTAATCGTTTGCCTTTGATATCAATCTAAATGAAGCAATGTATGGTCAACGTGTAATAACAGCCAACATGCGATTGTTTAGATCGATTTAAGTCCCCCTACTAAGCTGCAATGTTTCTGGAGAAAGACATGCAAAAGAACACCCTCTGGTTCAATGGCCTATCCATGGATGATGTCGACAAAGTCGGCGGTAAGAATGCTTCACTTGGCGAAATGGTTTCTAACCTAGCAAACGCAGGCGTTTCTGTACCAAATGGTTTTGCGACAACCTCATACGCGTTTAACCAATTCCTTGACCACGAAGGTTTGGATGAGCGTATTCACCAATTACTCGATGAACTAGACGTTGAAGATGTAGAAGCTCTGCGTAAGACAGGTGCAAACATTCGTCAATGGGTATTAGAGGCCCCTTTCCCTGCGGACCTTGAACAAGAAATTCGTGAAAACTACCAAGAACTGATCGAAGGCAATCCTGAGCTTTCAGTCGCAGTTCGTTCATCTGCTACGGCAGAAGACCTACCTGATGCTTCTTTTGCTGGTCAGCAAGAAACGTTTTTGAACGTGAAAGGCATCGACGCAGTACTAGAAGCAACTAAGCACGTTTACGCTTCTCTATTTAACGACCGTGCGATTTCTTACCGCGTTCACCAAGGGTTCGACCACCGTGGCATCTCGCTATCTGCGGGTATCCAACGAATGGTGCGTTCAGATAAAGCCTCGTCGGGTGTTATGTTTACACTAGACACTGAATCGGGTTTCGACCAAGTTGTCTTCATCACCTCTTCATGGGGTCTAGGCGAGATGGTCGTTCAAGGTGCAGTAAACCCTGACGAGTTCTACGTTCACAAGCCAATGCTTGAAGCAGGCGAACACCCAATCGTTAAGAAAACATTTGGTTCTAAGTTGATCAAAATGATCTACTCAGATAACCAAGAAATCGGCAAACAAGTTGACATCGTTGATACTTCTGATGAAGAGCGCAACACGTTCTCATTGAACGACGACGAGATTAAAGAGCTCGCAAAACAAGCAATGATCATCGAAAAGCACTATCAGCGTCCAATGGACATTGAATGGGCAAAAGATGGCATTGATGGCAAGCTGTACATTGTTCAAGCGCGTCCTGAAACCGTATGTTCACAAACGGAACAAAACGTGATTGAGCGCTACGAGCTACAAAACAAAGCGGATGTTTTAGTTGAAGGTCGTGCAATCGGTCAGCGCATCGGTAAAGGCGTGGTTCGCTTGGTTGACTCTCTGGACCAAATGTCTTTAGTCCAAGAAGGTGACGTGCTAGTTACAGACATGACTGACCCAGATTGGGAACCAGTGATGAAAAAAGCATCTGCAATCGTAACCAACCGTGGTGGCCGTACTTGTCACGCTGCCATCATCGCTCGTGAGCTTGGTATTCCTGCAATCGTTGGCTGTGGCGATGCGACAAGCAAGTTAACCGATGGTGCAACCGTGACAGTATCTTGTTCTGAAGGTGAAACGGGCTACGTTTACCAAGGTGAACTTGAATTTGATGTAAAACGCTCTTCTGTTGATGAACTGCCACTGCTACCAACAAAAGTGATGATGAACGTGGGTAACCCTGATCGCGCGTTTGACTTCGCACAAATTCCAAATGAAGGTGTTGGTCTTGCTCGTCTTGAATTCATCATCAATAAGATGATTGGTATCCACCCGAAAGCATTACTTAACTTTGATGCACAAAGCGATGAGCTAAAAGCAGAAATCACTCAGCGTATTCGTGGTTACAAAGATCCTATCGATTTCTACGTAAGCAAGCTGACAGAAGGTATCGCAACCATTGCTGCGGCATTTTGGCCGAAACGTGTTATTGTTCGTATGTCTGACTTTAAGTCTAATGAATACAGCAACTTGGTTGGCGGTAAAGCATACGAACCGCATGAAGAAAACCCAATGCTTGGCTTCCGTGGCGCGTCTCGTTACATTTCTCCAGTGTTTGAAGACTGCTTCGAGCTAGAAACTCAAGCAATCAAACGCGTTCGTAACGAAATGGGTCTGAAAAACGTTGAAATCATGATCCCATTTGTTCGTACACCAAGCGAAGCAGCATCAGTGATTGATTTGCTAGCGAAGTTTGATCTGCGCCGTGGCGATCAGGGTCTTAAAGTCATCATGATGTGCGAACTGCCATCCAACGCGGTCCTTGCCGATGAGTTCTTAAAGTACTTTGATGGCTTCTCGATTGGCTCAAACGACATGACTCAGCTAACGCTTGGACTTGATCGTGACTCTGGCGATGTTGCACATCTATTTGATGAGCGTAACCCAGCGGTTAAGGTGATGCTTCAGATGGCGATTGATGCAGCAACAAAAGCAGGCAAATACGTTGGTATTTGTGGTCAAGGCCCATCAGACCACGACGACCTAGCGGAATGGCTAATGGATCAAGGTATTAGCTCTGTATCACTAAACCCAGATACGGTTATCGATACTTGGTTAAAACTAGGTAAAGTTAGCAGCAAGTAACACACGATAAACTCTAGCCCTCACACTCCCCTTGTGAGGGCTTTGTTATTCACACGTCATTTCACAATCAGTTCGTGATTCCTCTCTCAAGTTCGTCATTTAGTCAATTTCATTATCAAAGTCTGATGACCTAAAATGAATGGTATATCGATAACTCCAGAGAGAATTTGATGAAAAAGCCTATCGCACTCCTTACTACATTGATGCTCCTGGCATCCCCTGCTTATGCCGATTGGGATGAAATTTCCAATAAAATGTCTGAGCTTGGCGACGCAGTTTCTGATACTGCCCAAGATGCTTGGGACGACACCAAAGCGTTTTCAAAACAAGCGTGGCAAGATTTCACGAATTGGTCCGAGGAAGCGATCAATACCGCAGGCGAATGGACAGAAGCCAGCATCGAGAAAAGCAAAGAATGGATAGATGCTGCTGACAAAAAAATTGATGAGCTGATGGAAGGCGATACGCCAGAAGAAGCTCGCCAAGCCGTGGACTTAATGGCAGATAGCGCTTTGCTCAAGTTATTTAATGAAAAGCCGGAGGCAAAAGCTATTTACGACAACGCGTACGGCTACGCGGTCTTTGATTCTCGTAAATTATCTTTGCTGTTTCACACCAACTCAGGGTCAGGAGTCGCAGTGAATAAGGAAACAGAAGAACGCACTTATATGAATATGTTTGGTTTGGGCGTTGCACTTGGGGCTGGCGGCAAATTTTACCAACAAGTGGTTCTGTTTGAGAGCAAAGAAGACTTTGATACGTTCGTCAACGAAGGATGGGAGGCCACAAGTGAAGCCTCTGCTGTTGCGGGCGAAGATTCAGAGCAACTTTCAAAACAATTTAACAGCGGCGTCGCCGTCTATCAGTTGAACGCTAAAGGTTTGCTCATCGATGCTAACGTGTCTGGTTCTAAATATTGGGTTAACGAAGAGCTCACTAACTCGCAGTAATGCATAGCAACTAATTGCTTAAATAAAACCGTTGTTATGCACCCTTATCAATAAGTTAACGGGGATATGATTCCTCAAAACTGAGCACTTACGCAACTTTCTCTATGGAAGTCACCAGAAGATGGCGACTTCCCTTTCTCGTTGGATTGCTTTTGGTTATGCTTGCGCAAAACCACCTGCAATTCGGTATCCCATGCCTGACAATAACTTTAATAATCTGCTAGCAGAAGCAATTTCTGCTCTTAACACGCCTAACTTTACTCCTAAACTTATGCGTGTCATTCGCACTCTTTTTCATTTTGATTGCGCAGTTATTTTAGGTTACCGAGAAGGTAAACATCCTATTTATCTCTACGACTCAATTGAGAACGAGCGAGAGTTACTTTTTCAACGCTACCTTACTGACTCATTTCAAAATGACCCTTTTTTTCTCAAACTAAACGAGACAAAGCAACAAGGCGTATTTACGCTCAAAGACGTGGCGCGTAAAGGCGTTGATTTTACTTCCTACTGCGAACAGTTCTACCATCAAACAGGGTGGAAAGACGAGCTTAGCATGCTAGTCGAAGTTGAATCTGGCCGTTGGGTCATGCTGTACTTCGGATATATGACTGATGGAAAATACTTTTCTCAGCAACAAATCAATAAGCTAAAGCCCTATTTCCCGATAATTCAGTCGCTTTGTCAGCAGCATTGGAAACAAACGGAATTTACCTTTTCTGAGCCTGTTTTTGCACAGAGTGCTTATTCTGGCAGTATGCGATTAGCCATTGAGCAAGCTTTAGCAACGTTTGGCGTAGAATCACTCACCCGTCGCGAACAAGAGGTAGCTTCGCTTCTCGCTCAAGGGTTTGACACAAAAGAAATTGCCGCGCGGTTACACTTAGTTCAAGGCACGGTCAAAAATCATCGAAAGCGAATTTACTCGCAATTAAATGTGTCTTCATTGAGTGAGTTATTCCAGCTTTTCCTCAATCACCTCATTCTCCATTCAAGATAAAAAACTGTCCCTTAAGGGATATATCGAGAAAAGGTGTCGCGTTTTAGTCTGAATGTAACAACCACTAAAACAGACAAAAAGAATGACGACACCATTACTGCAAGATTTACAAGATCGCGGCTTGATTGCACAAGCCAGCGATTTGGAAGAAATTCAGACACTTCTCTTACAGCCACAAACCGTTTACTGCGGCTTCGATCCTACAGCTGGCAGCTTACATATCGGCCACCTCGTGCCTTTGATTATGCTTAAGCGCTTTCAAGATGCCGGACACCAAGCTGTTGCCTTGATTGGCGGTGCAACGGGTATGATTGGTGACCCAAGCTTTAAAGCGACTGAGCGCAGTCTGAACTCAGAGGAAATCGTCTCAGGCTGGGTTAACGATCTTTCTAATCAAATTCAGCAGTTGATGAATCACCAACTGACCAAGCCGATGATCATGGTGAACAACGCTGACTGGATGAAAGCGATCAATGTGATCGACTTCTTCCGCGATGTGGGTAAGCACTTCTCGATCAATACTATGGTTAACCGAGAATCGGTAAAACAACGCCTGCAACGACCTGACCAAGGTATCTCCTTCACCGAATTTAGCTACGCCCTACTGCAATCGTATGATTTTGCCGAGCTAAACCGTCGATACGGTTGCCGTTTGCAAATCGGTGGCAATGACCAATGGGGAAACATCGTCAGCGGGATCGATTTAACTCGCCGTCAAAATGGTGAGCAAGTATTTGGCTTAACTCTGCCGCTGATCACCAAATCCGATGGCACCAAATTTGGCAAAACTGAAGGTGGTGCAGTATGGCTAGATCCTAGCAAGACCTCTCCTTACGCGTTCTACCAGTTCTGGCTTGGCGCAGAAGACGCCGACGTTTACCACTTCTTGCGTTACTACACATTCTTGAGCTGCGAAGAAATTGCCAGCATTGAAGCGCAAGACCAAGCAAGCCAAGGTAAGCCACAAGCACAACGTATTCTCGCTGAAGAAATGACGCGATTTGTTCATGGCGAAGAAGGCCTAGCCAGTGCCGAGCGTATCACTCAAGCTTTATTCAGCGGTAATGTGCAACAACTGAGTTTGGGTGAATTAAAACAGTTGGAGTTGGATGGTTTACCAAGCATTGAGAGCACACAACAAGATTTGGTTGAGCTGTTGATTGAGTCGGGCTTAGCAAGTTCGAAGCGTGTTGCACGCGAACACATCAGCAACAACGCCATCAGTGTAAACGGTGAAAAAGTGGCGGCTGATAACCCGAGTTTAAGCTTCCCACTGTTTGATCAATATTGGTTACTGCAACGCGGTAAAAAGCACTTCTGCCTCGTAAAGCGTGCCGCGTAGCAACACTCGCAGTACAAAACCTATAAAAAAATTCCCCTCACCACTTTCGTGATGAGGGGAATCCAAATTTGAACGATTTTAAGCCTAACAATAGGCAAAGACGTTGCTTATTGCGTTCTTAAACGTTGCCAGTACTTTTCGTAAATCGCTAACGTTTCTGCGCCAACATCATTAATAAACTCGCCTTTTTTCATGTCTTCTGATGAAGGGAAAATAGTACGGTTATTTTTCAACTCTTCTGGCAATTTGTCACGCCCAGCGTTTGTTGCCGACGCATAACCCAAACTGGTCACGATTTCCGCTTGGTTCTCTGATTGGTACATGAAGTTAATAAATTTATGCGCCAATGCTTTGTTTTTACTGCCAGACGGAATAGTGAAGTTGTCCATCCACAATACCGCGCCCTCTTCCGGCATCACGAACTTCAGTTCAGGCATTTCAACCTGCCCTTGGAATGCGTTGCCGTTCCATTGCATGCCGACCGATGTTTCACCGGACACGTAAGGGACTTGCGGCGCATC
Organism: Vibrio sp. 2304; assembly: GCF_033339475.1. Taxonomy (NCBI): domain Bacteria; kingdom Pseudomonadati; phylum Pseudomonadota; class Gammaproteobacteria; order Vibrionales; family Vibrionaceae; genus Vibrio; species Vibrio sp. 2304. The sequence goes on from NZ_JAWOUQ010000003.1 coordinate 353,211, forward strand.
TGAGTTATACAGTAATACGTTGTTTTTCAGCGCAACTAGAGAATCAAAAGCCTGTTCGATTTCAGCTTCGTCTTTTGTATTCACGCTATGGCCATTTTTCTTAAGCGCCATACCAAACACATCGCGCACGTCATCGATCAACATGACTTGTTGTTCGTATTGAGACTCCCATAAGTCTGCCCATTTGGTCACTGGTTGCTCAACCATGGATTCGTTGTAGCTGATCCCGGTAATGCCCCAAATATAAGGCAGCGAGTAATCATTTTTCGGATCGTGCGCTTGGCCAAGTAAACCGTCCATTGTGTCTTGCATGTTTGGCACTTGAGCGTGATCTATTTTCGAAAGCAGCCCTTCTCGCCCCATTTTTTCAATGAAGTACGCAGAAGCAAAAACCACATCGTAGCCAGAACCTTTTAGCAATTTTAGCTTGGTGTACATTGATTCATTATTCTCAAAGGTCGAATAATTAATCGTAACGCCTTCTTGTTTTTCAAACGCTTTTAACGATGATTCCGGCAAATAGCCACCCCATGCATAAACGTTCAACGTTTTGCTATCTGCATGAGCAAACATGCTGAGCACAAGAGCACTCAGCCCCAATCCTTTGATGATTAATTTCATGGTATGCAATCCAACCAGTCCAGCGACGCGCTGGGATTCGGGTGCATAATTAGGTAATTGTTACCCAATTGAAAGAAAATTTAATTAATCTTTAACAGCAAAAATATTTATCGAATTTATAAAATTAACGCATGTTTTTAATAGCGACTGTGCATACCAAAATGATGAGACATTCCATCTTCCATTCGACCGCCTTTCCAGCCACCAGAGCCGAGTAAATTAAGCACATCTTGAGCGGTATAATCGGCACCAGAAAAGAAATCATGCGCCACGTCTGAGCGGATGGCTTGCAATTCTGGTTGGTTTTCCAAATCAAGATCTTGCGGATTCGCATACAACGCCAACGCAATTTTTTGTTGGCACGCGCTTAAGCTTAACTCGCTGGTGCTCGTCTTTACCTGACCAACCGAAAAGTACTCACGACTGCCGTATCCCACTATCAATCTGGTACTCATTAGCTTAATCACTTTCTTAATGCGGCGACGTTGTATAAATCTCAACATGTTTTGTTATTCCTGTATTAAGTTGGCTATGGTCGTATTCTTTTGTTCGAATTAAAACACTCTGTTTTATCCGCGAAATTTCTCTAGCGCTTTTCGCGATGATCGGTTGTATAATACGACTCTGAAATATTTTGTTACGTTACCTCGGTAACCCCTGAGACTGCAACATGAACAACAGCAGATGGGTCGGCTTTATAGGCGGCACGATTGTCTTACTTAGTACCTTTATCCTCTTCGGATCTTCCGTCCACGCTGCTTGGTACCGAATCCCTGCGGAAGCCATTCATGGTATCGCCTTCACTCTGGCTTTTGGTTTAGGGTTAAACAGCCTGCTGGCGTACGCGACGGCAGTGATTACTCTTGCTGCACTATTCTACATTGGCTTTGTCGTTAGCTATCGGGTCCATCAGAAACTTAAATAGTCTTCTGTCTCAACCTGAGCTTAATAACGGATACTTGGTAACTAAAAAGGGAGCAAACGCTCCCTTTTTAGTTATCAGCATATAGATGTTCTATGCCCGCTTTAATCATTAAGGTGGTATACCCTCAACGACTGCTGCATACCTAAAACATCATCACCTAAATACTCAACCGTCATTGGAACGTTGACCAACAGAGTAAAGCTAGAGTCACTGAACCTTCCATCAGCATCACTCTCCAAATGAACAAAAAACGCAGGCTTATCCGCAATCAATGTAATTCGCCTCCCTTCAATAGAGACATCTATATTGGCTTTCGCTATCGGCAAGGTTTTTAGCTCGTGAGTACTAAACCATGTGTTGCTTATTCTGTCTTCACCGATTTGCGCTTCAACATAGAAGAAGCCTGACGTAAGTTCATCCTTCTCGATCGATTCATCCAATTGCCACAAAATCGTATTGCTGTCTGCTATGACTGTTTGTTCTAAGCTCCAACATTGCTTTTCTTCCCCTTGCCAATCTACCCACTTAAGCAGTGTGTTGACGCTTGCGGACTCTTTGGCATCATTGAGCAAATGTAGGCGTATGCTCGGAAAATACCAAATACTGTGGCGCAAAAAATCGCTTCGCATGGTAGTGCAACTGCTTCCATCGACCACTGTATTCCAAACTAGACCAAGAACTGACAGGCCAATTGTCGTTGAGTTGCCAGTACAGCATGCCGCGACAAACTGGAGAAATGGCACGCCAATGATCGCATGCAGTTTTGATCGCGATTGCCTGCTGAACTTGACTTAAATACAGCATGCTCTCGAATCCAGAGGGAAAACGAAAATAGCGCGTGAACATCTCTGTGATAATACTATTACCTCGAGGGTTCTTCTGATGTTGTTCGAAAGTTGGGGATGTAATATTCCAGTCTTGCTCAGGGACAAACCGCTTAACTTCAGCAAAAGATGGCCAAGATTGAAAACCAAACTCAGAGCAAAAACGAGGATTCACGTCAAGGTAGGCACTGAATGATTTTCCTGAATGCCAAACGTCCCAAAAGTGCATATCGCCTTTACTATCATCATGCCACGCATCACCGAAATCCAGTTCACCATTACATGGGGAACTTGGCCAGAAACGGCGAGTGCTATCTTGCTCGGTAATCTCCTTCTCAATCATGCGGTTGAGGCGATCGTAGTTAACCGTGTATTTGACTTTACTGCGCTTAGATTCGTCATACCAACCAATAGCTCCAATCACTTCATTGTCACCACACCAAAGTGCGATTGATGGGTGCTCCTTGAGCCTCGGGATTTGGAATCTAAGTTCTTCTTCTACCTCTTTTAAAAACTCGTCGTTTGATGGGTACAACGAGCAGGCGAACATCATGTCTTGCCACACCAACAAGCCAAGTTCATCACAAAGGTTATAAAAGATTTCACTCTCGTACTGACCACCGCCCCATACGCGAATCATGTTCATGTTGGCGTCAACCGCACTTTGCAAAAGGTTGCGATAACGTGTTTCGCACTCTCGCCCCGGCATTGCGTCAATAGGGATCCAGTTGGCACCTTTAGCATTAATCGGTACGCCATTGACGATAAATTCCATTGCAGAGCCGTGCTCATCAGCTTGATTATTTAGAGTTAGCTGACGCAAACCAATGTTGTGCGTTAACTTTTGCTCTCTGCAAGAAATGGTAATGGGATAGAGATACGCTTCGCCATAACCCGATGGCCACCAGCGTTGAGGCTCCAAAATGTGGAACTGGCAATGATAATGACCATTTCCTTTTGTTTGAATACATTGACGCTCACCATTAAATTCAACCATCATTTCATGGCGTTGACTGTCCGTTTCCACTTCAACTACTACATCAAGAAACACACTCCCATCGGCTTGCCATTGCTGCTCTGTCGAGAAGCCTTTGAGCCAAAGCTCATTCACAATGTCGATTTGAATGGGGTCGTAAATACCCGATACCATCAAGCAAATGCCCCAGTCCCATCCGGAATGGCACTGTGTTTTGCGGATCAAGTTCATGTGTGGAATTTGGTTGTTGCCCATTGCCGATGGAATAGGAAATGGCAGTTTTTTTGCTCTTGCGATACCTTCTAAATCCACCCGAGCAAACTCAACCCGAATCGTGTTAGTACCTTGCTTTAAATGCGGTTTAATATCCACACGTTGCTGGGTAAACATGTTGCTGCAAGTTAGTGCTAACTCACCATTAACATAGAAGGTTGCCAATGTATCGACACGAGTTAGCGTCATCCAAATTTGCTTGGCAGACAACGTAAACGCGTCGACGTCAAACTCACGTGAGATATGCCACTCACACTCTTCAATCCATCGAACTTTGTTTTCATTATCGGCAAAATAAGGATCTGGAATCTGCTCTGCTTGTAAAAGCGCCGACACATTATCGCCCGGAATAAACATTGGAATTTCAAGATTGGGACGCTGTGGCGAGGTAAGCATCCACTGCCCGTTAAGTTCGAAGTGAGCCATCGAGTTAAACCTTAGCTTGGGAAAAACATGTTTTCTCAATGTAATCCTGATAAACCCATGCAAAAATAAGGGAAATGTTAATTACATACGAAATGCGGTGCATTTCACGTAAAAACTCTTTCTTTTGATCTCTACCCAAAAATCAGCAACTTGGCTAACCTGTTAAAAATTAATCGAAATCTAAGGTTATATTTGCAACTTCGACATGTTAACATCATCGGCTTTTTGAACATCCTCACACTTTTCGTTGAAACGATGTGAGGGGAAATGCACGGCTTCATAGCCCTAAAAAGCGAAGTAATTATGTCAAATATGACGAATGCCGCCTCCCACACAGCGCCTATTCAGGATGCTGACTATTCTGCTATTCATCCCCCATCTTTACTCAAGCGCCTCGAACTCACCAATCCTGTCTTTTGGTTAAGTGGTAGCTTCCTCACTCTATTCGTTTTACTTGCTCTAACGAATACCGACTCTCTAACCGCAATGGTTAACACCGGCTTCGGCTTTGCTACTAAATATTTCGGAGCTTACTGGCAAGTACTGCTTCTTCTGAATTTCCTAATTGGTTTGGCTCTTGCGTTTGGTCGCACTGGTTATGTGCGCCTAGGTGGTCTAGCGAAACCTGATATTGATAACTTTAAGTGGTTGTCAATCGTACTCTGTACTCTACTTGCAGGTGGTGGTGTGTTCTGGGCCGCTGCTGAGCCTATCGCGCACTTTGTGACTGCTCCGCCTCTATACGGGGAAGCTTCACCGAAAACTGCCGCAATCAATGCCCTATCTCAGTCTTTTATGCACTGGGGCTTCTTAGCTTGGGCGATCCTTGGTGGTCTATCTTCCATTGTCTTAATGCACTTGCATTACGATAAAGGCCTGCCTCTTAAGCCGCGTACTCTGCTTTACCCTGTTTTTGGTGATAAAGCCATTAAAGGCTGGATTGGTGATGTTGCTGACGCATGTAGCATCATTGCCGTAGCAGCAGGAACCATCGGTCCTATCGGCTTCTTAGGTTTACAAATTAGCTACGCGCTAAACTCATTGTTTGGCCTGCCAGATACGTTCGTAACGCAAAGCATGGTTATCATGGCGGCGATCCTGATGTATACCCTTTCCGCACTGAGCGGTTTGAGCAAGGGTATTCAAATCGTCAGTCGTTACAACATCATTTTGTCTGTACTATTAATTGGTTACATCCTGTTCTTCGGGCCGACAAGCTTTATCGTTGATGGCTACGTGCAAGGCGTTGGTCGTATGGTGGATAACTTCTTCCCTATGGCACTTTACCGTGGTGATACAGGCTGGCTAAGTTGGTGGACAGTATTCTTCTGGGGTTGGTTTATCGGTTATGGCCCAATGATGGCGATCTTTATTGCTCGTATCTCTCGTGGTCGTACAATTCGCCAATTAATCATGTCTATTAGCATCGCGGCACCGCTGATTACTTGCTTCTGGTTTAGTATCGTTGGTGGCAGTGGCCTTGCGTTTGAACTTGATAACCCTGGTTTGATTTCATCTGCGTTTGAAGGCTTTAACTTGCCCGCAGCACTGCTAGCGATTACTGGTGAATTACCTTACCCAATGATCATTTCGGTTCTGTTCCTGATCTTAACGACAACATTTATCGTGACGACGGGTGACTCGATGACTTACACAATCAGTGTAGTGATGACGGGCTCAACAGAACCAAACGCAGTGATTCGCTCGTTCTGGGGTCTGATTATGGGTATTGTCGCTATTGCGCTTATCTCAATGGGCTCTGGTGGTATTTCTGCATTGCAGTCTTTCATTGTAATTACTGCCGTGCCTGTGTCTTTCATTTTGCTGCCAAGCATTTGGAAAGCACCCGGCATTGCAAGCAGAATGGCAAAAGAGCAAGGCCTCGTTTAAACCGCCTCTCTAACCAATATGCGAAAAAGAGCCCTTCATTGGGCTCTTTTTAATTCTGCGCTTTATCCTACGCTATCAATGCGAATCATCACTGCGTCTGGACGCCAATACTCGAATTCGCAGTCCATTAAATGCCCATCTTGTTTGTAGTTTACCCGCCGAATTTTCAGAACGGGTTGTCCTTCAGCTAGGTTCAACGCCTTAGCGACATGAGCAGGAGCTGACGTGGGAATCACATCAAAACGAGAGCGCTTTGTCTCGTAACCATACTTCTCACGATAAATGCCCGTCAGGGACATGGTGAGGTTCTCAGACAATATACCCTCAAACAGTGCCGCTTTGAGCACGTTCTCAACAAACAATACCGCTCGCCCATCAATAAAACGTAACCGTTCAATCACATAAATTGGGGTAATTCGCTCAACCTCTAACGATTTGGCATACTCACCTGCGGCCATTTCACTTCGCACGTTGAGTAACTTGGTTTCTGCAATACGATGCTGCTCTCGAATCATCTGATGGAAGTGAGAACGAGACAACGGGTTGTAACAGATACGCTCAGGAGATACATACCAACCCCGGCGCTCTTCTCGATAAATAAGACCTTCAGTTTCTAAAGACACCAACGCATCTTTGATAGTGATTCGAGTTGTAGAAAACAGCTCACTGAGCTCTCTCTCTGACGGCAGTTTTTGTCCTTCCGACATGATGCCGGAAAGAATCTGCTGTTTTAAGCTGCTTCTAATTTTTCCTAATTGAGTACCAAATTGTCCGGTGCCTGTCGCTCTCATTCTGATCTAGTCCAACGATAATTTGACGAATAACATAAGGCGTTTACGTAACAAAAATATGACATTAATCAACAGAACACATACTGAACGTATGAAATATAAGTGCCATATAAAATCAGCAAAACTGTCAAATTACTTGCGCTAAATCGTCACATTCCATCCATAGCATACAAAGCGAACTTACTGACCTAGTCCAGAAGGATGGAGACAATGAAAACTTTGCTAAGTCGTTCAATTACCGCACCAGCGGCAATCATTGCGGTAACGCTCGCTACGCCAACAGTAGCGAAAGAAGCCGATATTGAATCTTTGGTAGCAGCAGCACAAAAAGAAGGGGCGGTTTACAGTGTGGGTATGCCTGACAGTTGGGCAAACTGGAAAGACACTTGGGCTGATTTAAAGTCAAATTACAACCTTAAGCACCAAGACACGGATATGAGCTCGGCTCAAGAAATCGCAAAATTCGAAGCTGAGAAGAAAAACGCGACCGCAGACATTGGTGACGTAGGCTTTGCCTTCGCACGTGTAGCGGTAAAAAAAGGCGTCACTCAGCCATATAAACCAACAACTTGGAATGACATCCCAGATTGGGCAAAAGACGAAGATGGTCATTGGGCACTTGCTTACACTGGCACTATTTCTTTTATCTCCAACAATAACCTCGTAAAAGACGCGCCAAAAACGTGGGGTGACCTATTAAAAGGCGACTACAAAGTGACCGTAGGTGACGTAGGCGTAGCAGCACAGGCAAACAACGCGGTTCTCGCCGCAGCGTTCGCCAACGGTGGGGACGAATCCAACCTCAAGCCTGCGCTCAAATTCTTTTCTGAACTCGCGAAGCAAGGTCGTCTTTCATTTACCAATCCGAACATCGCCAACCTAGAAAAAGGCGAAGTGGAAGTGGCGATCATGTGGGACTTCAATGCATTGAACTACCGCGACACAATTGACCGCGACCGCTTTACAGTGAGCATTCCTCAAGATGGCTCTGTGATTTCTGGTTATACAACCATAATCAATAAATACGCGAAGAACCCTAATGCAGCAAAGCTTGCTCGTGAATACATCTTCAGCGATCAAGGGCAAATCAACTTAGCAGAAGGTTATGCGCGTCCAATCCGCACCAACATCACACTGCCTCAAGCAGTGCAAGACAAGCTAATTGCTAATGACCAATACAGCAATGTTCACCCAGTGACTGACTTCTCAGCTTGGGAAAAGTCCGCACGTAAGCTGCCACGTCAATGGCAAGAAAGTGTCTTAATCCACCAGCAATAAGAGTAAGTCGTTATGAGCAATAAGGTCATCCTTGTTGTTCTAGATGGACTGAACTATCAGGTAGCCCGTGATTGCATGGGCTACCTCAATGGTCTTCTAGAGCAAAGTCGTTCCCAACAAGAAACTCGCGCAACGCTTTATCCTGTGCAGTGTGAGCTGCCCTCTATGTCTCGCCCACTTTATGAGTGCATTTTAACGGGCGTTCGCCCTGTAGAAAGCGGCATCGTAAACAACAATATCGTTCGTCTATCCAAACACGATTCCATTTTCAGTTTGGCAAAAGCCCAAGGAAAAGTGACCGCTGCGGCTGCCTACCACTGGGTAAGTGAGCTTTATAATCGCGCGCCATTTGAACCTGTTCGCGATCGTTTCACGCATGATGAAACCCTGAATATCCAGCACGGCTACTTTTACCATTGGGATCATTATCCTGATGAAGCCTTGTTCCTGGACGCAGAGTATTTACGTCGAAACTATCAACCTGATTTCTTACTGATCCACCCGATGAATATCGACGATACAGGACATAAGTTTGGCCTAGACTCTCGCCAATACCGCAATTGTGCGCGAGGTGCAGACATTATTCTTTCCAACTACATCGATCAATGGCTTGCTGATGGGTATCAAATCATTGTGACCAGCGATCATGGCATGAACAACGATCTTTCTCACGGTGGGATTTTACCTGAAGAACGAGAAGTTCCCCTGTTTGTCATTGGTGATAAGTTTACCCATCAAGATTGTCATATTAAGCAGACTGATATTTGTGGCACCGTTTGTCAATTGCTAAACCTTGACCACACGAAGCCATACACTCAGGAATTGTTAGCACTATGAGCAGTTCAGTCCTCTCCCCAAGCTCCAGCGAATCACGCTCAAATTTGGCAAGTACTTGGTTAAAGCGCTTTAAGCCAGCCATTTGGTTGGTGCCTTTCGCGCTGTTTTTCTACCTATTTCAACTCGCACCGATGATTTGGGTACTGTTAAACAGCTTTATCTACGATGGCGAGTTTGCCTTCGATAACTACATTGAAGTGCTCGACTCCGCCTTTATGATGCAGGCGTTTGGCAACAGTTTGTGGTTAGCTGTATGGTCGAGCATTTTTGGCTTAGCCATTGCGACTCTGTTGGTCTCTTCTCTACGCAGAGTCGATTCTAAAGTCCGCGACGGTGTGATTGCGTTTACAAACATGAGCAGCAACTTTGCAGGCGTACCTCTGTCATTCGCTTTTATTATTATTTTGGGCACCAATGGGGCGATTACCCTTTTGCTCAAGCAGTATGGCTTACTCGGTGATTTCGACCTTTATGGTAAATGGGGCCTGCTGGCCATTTACATCTACTTCCAAATCCCGCTGGCGGTGTTGTTGCTCTACCCTGCGTTCGACGCGTTGAGTGATGATTGGCAAGCAGCAGCTGCGCTACTGGGAGCCAAAACATCACAGTATTGGGCGAAAATCGCTCTGCCAGTGCTCTCACCAGCCTTATTCGGTACCTTTATTATCTTAATAGCCAACGCAATTGGCGCTTATGCGAGTGTTTATGCGCTGACCTCCGGTAACTATAACGTCATCACAATTCGAATTGCGAGTCTGGTATCGGGAGACCTGTTCCTTGAACCTAATCTCGCCGCTGCAATTTCAGTGATTCTAATGGCGTTACTTGCCTTTATCACAGTGATTAACCAATGGCTCATTTCGAAAAGCTATGCAGGTAGGAAGTAGTCATGAACAACGTTAATACTCGATTCCATAAAACGGTGGTTTATTCCATTGTTGGGATCATGCTCATCCCGATTTTAGCGACCTTTGTCTATTCGCTTTCATCACGCTGGGGTGCCACGGTGCTTCCAGATGGTTTCACTTTTGATTGGTACGTTAAATTGCTGACCGACCCACGCTTTTTGCAAGCGTTTGGGCGTTCGCTGTTTATTTGTATTGCTTCGCTAACCCTCAGTGTGCTTCTGGTTCTGCCAGCGATATTCGTGGTGTTTTACTACTTTCCGAAGCTCGATAAGCTCATGAACGTATTGATTTTGCTACCATTCGCTGTACCACCAGTGGTGTCCTCCGTCGGCTTGCTTCAACTTTATGCTGACAGTGAAATCTCCCTTATCGGTACTCCTTGGATTCTAGTAGGTACTTACTTCACCATCGCGTTACCGTTCATGTATCGTGCGATTTCTAATAGCTTCGAAGCAATTAACCTTAACGATTTAATGGACGCTGCACACTTGCTAGGGGCAAGCACAACCAAAGCGTTTTTGATGGTCATTTTACCTAACCTCAAAAAAGGACTGATGGCATCGCTTTTCCTTTCATTTTCATTTCTATTGGGAGAGTTTGTGTTCGCCAATATTTTAGTCGGCACACGTTATGAAACCCTGCAAATCTACTTGTATAACATGCGTCAGACGAGCGGCCACTTTACGTCTGCCTTAGTGATGACCTACTTCCTATTTATTTTTTTACTGACTTGGTTGGCAAGTCGTTTCAGCCGAGGAGTCAAACAATGAGCTACGTAACAGCGAAAAATCTGACTAAACGTTTTGGTGATAACACCGTATTTGAGGACATTCACTTTAACATCGAGCAAGGTGAATTCATTACGCTTTTAGGCCCTAGCGGTTGTGGTAAATCGACACTACTTCGCAGCCTTGCTGGGCTTAACCCTGTCGATGGAGGCGAGATTTGGGTAAACGGAGAAGATATCACGCATCAAGTCCCGCAAGAGCGTGGTATTGGGATGGTCTTTCAATCGTATGCGCTGTTTCCCAATATGACCGTCGAAGGCAACATTGCATTTGGCTTAAAAATGAAAAAGCTTGCGAATGATGATATTCGACGTGAAGTGGCTAAAGTCATCAAACTGGTGGATCTGGCAGGTAAAGAAAAACACTATCCGCATCAACTTTCTGGCGGTCAGCGCCAGCGTGTCGCACTCGCTCGAGCGTTGGTGGTGAAACCTCGCATATTATTGCTTGATGAACCACTTTCTGCGCTTGATGCCAAAATCCGCAAACACCTTCGTCAGCAAATCCGAGATATTCAGAAAGAGATGAATCTCACCACTATCTTCGTAACTCATGACCAAGAAGAGGCGATGATTATGTCTGATCGTATCTTCCTAATGAGTAAAGGAGAAATTGTTCAAGCAGGAACACCTGAAGAAATCTATACTCATCCTGCTAACGAGTTTGTGGCCGGTTTCATGGGGCACTACAACCTTGTAGAGGCCAATAAAGCCAAGCAACTCTTCAACATTGATACCGAATGGAAAGTGGCGATTCGCCCAGAGTCTATATATGTAAAAGAGCAAGGTCGTCAATATGATAGCCACATCTCAGCGCCACAAGTAGGTACGATCACCAACCACCAGCTTCTAGGTAATGTTATTCGCTATCAAGTGAACGTTGAAGAGTGTGAGCTCACTGTTGACTTACTTAACCGCTCTTCAGAACGCTTACTAGCGAATGGCAGCCAACTAGAACTACTCTTTAACCTAAACGAAATTCAACCAGTGAGAGCCTAAACATGTCCAAACCTTTGTATGTTTTTGATATGGATGAAACCCTAATAAACGCTGACTGCGCAATGATTTGGAACGAGTTTATGGTTGAGAAAGGCATCGCGACTGATCCTTTATTTATTATGGAAGATCAGCGTCTAATGGCCTTGTACTCTGAAGGCAAAATGGACATGGAAGATTACCTAGCGTTCTCCATGAAGCCACTAGAAAACATGCCGATTGAAGAAGTAAACGCCTTGGTTGAAGAATGTGTTGAAAGCCATATTTTGCCTAAACAGTTCCCTCAAGCCAAAACCCTGATTGAGCAACTGTCTCGTGATGGTATAGATATGGTTATCATCTCTGCCAGCGTCACTTTTTTGGTGGAAGCCGTTGGTCGCCGTCTTAATATTCCAACCGCACTCGGAATTGATTTAATCGAGAAAAACAACCGTTATACTGCTGAAATCGACGGTATCCCGAGTTATCGTGAAGGCAAAGTCACGCGATTAAAACAGTGGCTAGAAAATCAGCCTGAGCCTTATTCCGAAATCCATTTCTATACCGATTCAATCAACGATTTACCGCTTTGTGAATACGCGAACTACGCTTATCTGGTAAATCCATGCCCACAACTAAAAGAACACGCCAACAGACCGAATTGGAGTGTGTTAAGTTGGGGGTGATATAGCCTCACAAGACCGTTCTTCCTAAGTAAATACTTTTCTATTTGTTCAAAGAGCAGTTCTTTCTGCTCTTTTTTACTTCTCTTCATCACAAATTAATCACTTGATTAAATACTGATTAATTTTTCACATGTCGCATGAGAAATCAGCGTCTTATAATTAATCAAATGTTTAATATTTTGAGAGAAGATTGTGACGGAAGCGCATCGAAGGGCGGGAAGACCCACAGATAATATCGACGCACGGGAAAAACTGATTTTCCACGCGCGCGAACTCTTCACCATTATGGCTTATGACAAGGTCTCTACTCGCCTAGTCGCGCAGAAAGCAGGCGTGAACGTTGCGATGATTCGCTACTACTTTGGCAACAAAGAAGGCCTGTTCGAGACCATGTTGCGCGAAACACTGTCACCGATGCAAAAGCAGATGCAGACGTTGGTATCCAACAGTAACGAGCAAAACTTTCTCGATCTAATGCGTACCTACTACCGCGAAATGATCAAGGTACCACAGTTCCCACGCTTAGTTGCCCAAGTTATGCATATGCCCCCATCGGAAACCCAACGCAAACTGCTCGAAAAAGTCTTCGCAGATATCAGCAAGCCAATGCAAGGCGTGATCTTTGATAAGTTGATTGACAGTGGCGTTTTACGAAAAGACGCCGACCCTCAACTTTGTCGCGTCTCTTACATCAGCTTGATGGTGTTTCCTTTTATGGCACCACCAGCACTGCTCGCCATTCATGGCATTGAACTTTCTGAAGCCTTCTTGAACCGATTATTCGAACACAACATACAACTGATGAAACATGGATTTTTAGACTCGGGCGACCAATATGAAGATAAATAAAAAGCTGCTGTTCTTTCCTGCTCTTGCGGTGGGGGTCGTCATTCTGTTTTTGGCGATTAGCCTCAAACCAGATTTGCCCGTAAAACCCGCTGGAGATCGTGCACGGTTGGTCGAGACGATTCCACTTGAGCTGAAAGCGATTGCACCTGTTGCTATTGGCTTTGGTAAAATCGCACCGAAAGTTGAATGGAAAGCGATAGCCGAAGTGACCGGTAAAGTGGTTTACCGTCATCCGCAACTGGAAAAAGGACAAGTGCTGCAAGCAGGAACGGAAATCTTGCGAATCGACCCACTCGATTACGAGTTGAAACTGGTTCAAGCTCAAGCCGATCTCAAATCTGCTCAAACCTCTCTGGCTAAGCTGAACCAAGAAGAAGCGAATCTCAAAAGCACACTCAAGATAGAAGCCAACCGTCTGGTTATCGCCAACAAAGAGTTAGACCGTAAACAAAACCTACGTAAGAAAGGCTTAACCTCGCAATCGGATGTAGATCAGCAAGAGCAAAGCGCGCTCTCTCAACGTAAGTTAGTGCTGGATATTGAAAATCAAATTGGTTTGATGCCGGATGAGAAACGAGTCGCGGAAGCCCTAGTTAAAGTTAATGCATCAAAAGTGGATGAGGCCGAACGCTCGCTTGATAAAACCATCATCACGCTTCCTTACGATTTGCGTATTGCTGACGTAGAAATTGAGAAAAAGCAAGTGGTTAACCTCCAACAAACCATGGTGACAGGACATGGTATTGATGTCATGGAAGTGGAAGCTCAACTATCCATTCATGACATGCAAACTTTGGCGGCGAGCATCGGTGAGTTTGTCCGCGATGAATCTGGTATTCCACAACCTGATATGAATGCGATTCATGCCAACATTGAACTCAGCAGCGGTAACCTCTCTGCAAGCTGGCCTGCGAAAGTTGCACGCATCAGCGAAACGGTTGATCCAAGCCAAGCGACTGCCGGTGTGATTCTGGAAATTGAACAAGACTACCGTGCATTAAACCCAACGTCTGCGCCTCCATTGGTGAACGGCATGTTTGTGCGTGCCTTAATTGAGGGACAAGAGAACCCGAGTTGGGTCATCCCAGAGCGTGCGCTTCATGGCGATAAGATTTACCTGATGGGAGATGACAACCGTCTGCAAGTCGTCACGGTTGAAGTGTTATATCGTCGCAATAACCAAGTGGTGATCGATGGTGAATTGGAGCAAGGCCAAAAGCTGATCATCAACGATTTGCTGCCTGCGATTAACGGCATGCTATTGAAAGAGTCACCTGAACAGTCAGAAACGGCTATTGAGGAGTCTGATTCATGATCCGATTCTTCGCCAAGCATCCAACAGCAGCCAACTTGCTGATGCTAACGCTGCTGATATTGGGGATTTCTTCGCTTTCCACGATTAAGCGGGAAACCTTTCCTGAGTTTGATCCGCCCTACATCCTTGCTGGTGTGGTTTACCCTGGCGCTTCCCCGCAAGAAGTCGAAGAGAGTATCTGTGTCCGAATGGAAGATGCTGTTGATGGCCTTGCCAACATTGAAGAAACGCAATGTGAAGCGATTGAAGGCTCTGCGCGTCTTATCTTAAAACTGAATGAAGAAGCCGACATCGGCCGTATGCTGGTCGACGTTCAAACTCAGATCAACTCGATTAATGACTTCCCGCAAGAGATTGAATCACCTGTGGTACAAGAGCTAGATTGGAATGAGCCAGTTGTGGATGTCGCGATCACCGCAGACACCACATGGCCAGAGTTAAAAGCTTACGCAGAACAACTTAAGCGCACATTAAAGCTCGATTACGATGTGTCTTTGGTTGAAGTTGCAGGCTTCTCTGACCACCAATACCGAGTAGAGTTGGACACTCAAGCCATTCGACAACTTGGCTTAAGTGTTGGCGATATTGCTGAGCAGATTGGTCGTCAGAACGTCAAGTTGCCAAGTGGTAATGTCGAGACGCCAGATAAGAACTTTCTGATCCGCTTTGATGAACGACGTGTGACGCCAGAAGAGCTTGAGACTATTGTCGTGGGCTCTGGTACAAATGGATCAATCATCCGTCTAAGAGACATTGCGACGATTACCGACCGGTTTGAATTGGACGAACAGAAAGTCCTCTTCGATAGTCACCCTTCTGCCCTACTAAAAGTCAGCAAAAACAAAGAAGATGACGCACTGCGTATCAAGGAACGGGTTGCTCAATTTGTAGAAGAACAACAAGCTATCGCGCCAGACGGTGTGATGCTACAAATGACCAATGACCTTTCATCCGTACTTTGGGATCGCCTGACCATGATGGTCAAAAACGGTTGGCAAGGTATCATTCTGGTCTTCGCCACCATGTGGTTGTTCTTTAGTTTTCGCTACTCTTTTTGGGTCGCGGCTGGTTTGCCCGTTGCCTTCTTGGGTGGGTTATTTTTGATGGCGCAACTTGGCCTGTCCATCAACATCATGTCTTTGGTCGGGTTACTCATGGCCATCGGTATCATGATGGATGACGCCATCGTTATTGCCGAATCGATTGCCGCTCACCTCGACCGAGGAGAAGAGATCGATGATGCCGTAACTAAAGGGGTAAAAAAGGTACTGCCGGGGGTAATTTCTTCCTTCCTAACTACGGTGTGTATTTTTGGTAGCTTGTTATTCCTGCAAGGTGAAATGGGTGCGGTACTTAAAGCAGTTCCTCAAGTTCTGATCCTCGTTTTGAGTTTGAGTTTGGTGGAAGCCTTCTTGATCCTACCTAACCACCTTTCTCATTCACTGCATAAACAAAAGCAAGAGCGAAAGACACCGAAGTTCAAACAAAAGCTGCTCGCTTCTTTTGAAAACTTCCGCAACACCACCTTGGTCAACGCAGTAGATAAAGTGGTCGAGTATCGCTATGCCTTTATGGGTGGCGTGGTTGCCTTGCTTCTTATCTCCGCGGCCACGTTAGTAGGTGGTTTACTCAAGTTCCAACCCTTCCCTGAATTGGATGGCGACATTGCAGAAGCGCGTATTATTCTTCCTCCGGGTTCTTCTCTGTCTCAAACGGAAGCTGTCGTCGATAAGATCGTCGCTTCCGCTCAAAAGCTAGATAAAGAATGGACAGAGAAAGTGGAAGACGGCAATCCATTGGTTCTACACATCACCAGTCAATTCAACGCTAACGCCGACGCGAATGAATCTGGCCCTCACATTGCCACGGTACGTCTGGATTTGCAGGGTGCAGAGAGTCGTAACACACTCATCGATGAATTTGTCGATGCATGGCGTGAAGACATTGGTGAACTTGCCGATCCTATCTCGCTGGTATTTAAACAACCGACCATGGGGCCGGGTGGACGAGCGATTGAAATTCGAGCGAAACATGATGATCTTGATGCGCTCAAAGCAGCCTCTATCGACATTCAGCAATACTTGAATGAGTTTGACGGTGTCCATGGCGTGTTGGATGACATGCGTATGGGTAAAGAAGAAGTCTTGGTTAAACTGCGTCCGGGAGCGGAAGCTTATGGGATTAACGGCCAACTCATCGCCAATCAATTGCGCGCGGCTTTCTTTGGCCAAACCGCAGACGAAATCCAAGTTGGAGTAGAAAATATTTCCATCGAAGTTCGCCTTGATAAAGCGCAAGCTGGTGACTTACAGCAATTGGCAAACTTCCCAATTATCTTGTCCGATGGAAGTCAAATTCCGCTCGCGACCATTGCTACTTTGGATTTCCAACGTAATTACGTAAGAATCCAGCGCATTGATGGCTTGCGCACCGTGAGCGTATTCGGCGATATCGACAATACGAAAGCCAACTCAACCGCCATTATTCGTCAGTTCCAACAGGATGAAGCGCCAAAGCTTATGCAAAAGTATCCTGGTCTTCGCTTTGATTTTGAAGGCGAAGCCAAAGATACCGCTGAAACTGGCGCATCAATGGGTAAAGGCTTCTTGCTTGGTTTGTTTGGCGTGTTTGCGATTCTGAGTTACCAATTCCGCAGTTATTTGGAACCATTCGTGGTCATGCTTGCGATTCCACTCGCCTTTATTGGCGTGGTATGGGGACACATCCTACTCGGTCACTCATTAAGTATGCCGAGTATGATGGGCTTTGTCTCACTAGCGGGGATTGTGGTGAATGACTCGATTCTGTTAGTTCAGTACATACGCCATCATGTCGATGAAGGGGATAATGTGCACGACTCAGTAGTCAAAGCCAGTCGGGAACGCTTTAGAGCAGTATTCCTGACATCAATGACCACTGCAGCAGGTTTGCTTCCGTTACTGACTGAAACCAGTTTGCAAGCACAGGTTATCCAACCACTGGTTATCTCCATCGTGTTTGGTATTTTCGCATCCACTCTGCTGGTGTTGTTTATGATCCCTGCTGCGTATGCCATTTTAGCTGACTTCGGCCTAGTCCATAAGCACGAAGAAATCTAAAACGACTGATAAGTAAACTTATCAAAATGCACAAGAGCGGCTTAGGTCGCTTTTTGTTCAATACCAATGCGTTAAAAAACACACAATCACTTAACAAACAGAGGGTTATTGTGTCTCATTAAGTGTGAATATGAACAGTTAAGGATTAAGTATGTTGAGTTTTATATAACCAAATCAAATAACCAACACAAGATTTATAATATGTCTTATTGTCAAAAACGGAATTTCACAGAGTAAAAATACACGTAGGCAACACATTCACAATTTAAACTCACGATAATGAAAACATTGATTGAAGAATTAACATTTTAACAATCATTACAACAATGTTAACTTTAGCCTCGTTGGTCGCGCTGGTGGTAAGCCTCTCACCAAGCCTATTGTCAGTTTTATATGGACGTTCGACCACCTCCAAAATGAATAGACACCCAATTTGGTGCCCTTTTTTCGCCCGTGAAAGCATTCTTCGCGGGCTTTTTTCTTCCCACTGAAATGGGCTTAATCTGCGTTAGTTTCTTTGCTCAATCTCTCTGTTTTTCCAGTCGTATACGATTCGATTACCGGAGACAAGTCCAGTAATTCCAATACTTTTTTTTCAAAAGTTTCATCAGCACTTCTCACCCAATCTAAAAACTTCTGCTTAGCAAACATCGATTCGTACTTATACCAAAACTCGATGCTCAGGTAGAATTCATTTTTTATGGGTAAATTGTATACTCTTCGTAATTCACTCTTATACTTAAGATTACCTTCTGAGTATTTTGAGTATTTGTTTTTTCCAACTTCAACTATCTCACACTTTATTGGTGGATAACCACTTAAGAAACCTCTAATTAAATATTCTTCTTTTTCTCTTTTTCGGTCTTCACTTTCTGGAATTTCTCCCCATTGTTTATTCGCACGCTTAGTCAATTCTTTCATCAAGTCTGTATGATACCCCCTCATAGAGCCTTCACTTTGCTCCGGGGCATGATAAAAATCATAATATTCTCTCTCTAAAAATGAGGACAATTGACTAATATTATCAATATCTTCTCCAGTAGATTTAACCCGTAGCCTAATATATAATCCACCTTGTTTGTTAATAGGAAGCAAAGGGTTTAATATTTTCTTCTGAAACAAAAAATATACCGTAGCTAACTTTACAAACCTTTCATGCCTCTCTATTTTTGATTCAACATCGAACTGTTCTAAATTAACAAGATCCTGGTATACATGTCCTTCATATATGTTGTTCGGACACTCAAATGACAGCACTAAGTCATCTATCTGGAACGCATTATGTAATAAGTCAGAGAAATCCGGCTTTCCTCTAAAACCATCTTTACACATTTTAATAAAACTCATATGTCTATCTCTTACTCTTCAAATATGCATCAATACCTTTAAACGAGAGCCTGCAATATGAGTTCTAATTCAAGTAAAGGTAAGCCACATACTAAGGTATTATGAAGGTCAAAAAGGAGATCGGATCTTTTCTAAATTTTAAATATCTAACATCACCTCCACTTTACTGAAATCTACACTTTTAAAAGTTACATCCGCTCCATCCAGCAATAGCTCATCAAACACGCCAACTATTGATAATGAGCTTGAGGGTCTGATCCCTACCCATGAAATGAGAAACAAAAAAGCCAGCCTTAAAAGGCTGGCAAGTAGAGCAACAAGGTCAGTGCTTACTGCTAACTAACACCGAACTCGTATTGGATTCATTTTCGTCTGTTAGTCTCTTTTAGCGGCGTTTATGACTTGCTTGCTTTCTCTTTGTGGCACGTTACCTTTACTAACTGTTCTTGCTCATCTTTAATGTTTTTCACGATACGCTCATCACGTGCGTGAATGGCATCCATGTTCATTTGCTGAATATCTGCTATAGCTTCATGTTTCATTTCAGAAAAGTCCTGACGTAAATCTGAGCTCCACTCCTCTTTGTCTAAAGTGTTAGCAGCAGCGATTGGTGATGACATTACAGCAATAAGACTTAGAGTAGATAGAAATACGCTTTTCATAATAAGCTCCTTGAGGATTAGCAGTTAATTTTAATTACAATTTATATATTGCACATACGATTTATATATTGCACATACGATGCCAACTTTTATTTTTTTATTTTTCAACAACTTAAACAAGCCCTCATATTCAACGTTATCTTCGTCTGGTAAATTTCGCTAACCAAGCGTCAAATTAACCATACGAATTTAAAACATTAGAAACATACACATTAGAAATACTTTGTCAGGCAGTTTTCTCATCAGATAATTACGTAACTGCCCACTAAAAAATCGCTTTGAATCAAAATGCGGAAACAAAAAAGCAGCCCGAAGGCTGCTCCTAATCGTTAATACCAAGCTTGTTAACTCGATACGCTTGCTTCAACGCTCGACGTCACTGGCGACTTTCTGAAACGATTAATCAAACGATGGATAAACCTCTTAATCGATCTGAAAATATTTTTAATATCTTCAAGCATTAAATACAAACAAGGCACCAACACTAAAGTCAGAACCGTTGCGTACAACACCGCAAAGCCCAAAGCGACAGCCATCGGTATGACAAAACGCGCCTGCAAACTCGTTTCAAACATTATCGGCAATACACCCGCAAACGTCGTTATTGAGGTGAGCGTGATAGCTCGAAAACGAGCACAACCCGCCTCAACAACCGCTTGTTTGATGTTCATACCCCTTTCTCTCACTTGGTTTACGTAATCTGTCATAACCAGAGAGTCGTTGATAACCACGCCAGCAGCGGCGATCAAACCAAATGTCGACATCATACTGATGTCTAAACCTAGCCAGAAATGGCCCCAAATCGCCCCCGTCAGACTAAACGGAATGACGGACATTACAATCAAAGGTTGGGTATAACTTTTTAACGGTACAGCTAACAAGATGTAGACGATGATCATACCTGCAATAAAGAACAAAATCTGTTCATTACGCTGCGCAGCCTGCTCTTCAATATCACCACCCAATTCTGTTTTCACACTCGAGAACGCTTGCTTCATATCCGGTAAGATATTGTCGTCAATGACCTTCACGATTTCTTGAGGTTCAACCAATTCTTCGTCTATCGAACCATAGACATAAACGGTTTGATACCCGCCTTCACGTCGAATGCTACTCACGCCCGGCTGCTCGTTGATCTTCACCACATCACCTAGCATGACCTTCTTACCTGCTGGTGTTGTAATCACGGCGTAACGCAATGATGAGAATGCTTCACGCGTCAGTTGCGGGTAACGCACCATAACTTTAATTTCTTCACCATCACGAATAATGCGCTGTGCTTCGCCACCATAAAAGCTGCCACCAACTTGCTCTGCGATCATGGTGAGATCCAGACCGAGATCGTACGCTACAGGCGCAAGAGACAGGAGTACTTCTTTGCTTCCAGAATCAATAGAAGATGAAATATCATATAACCCTTCTTCCAGCTGTAAACGCTCTATCAAGTAACGCCCAGCCTCGTTGAGCTCATTGATGTTAGAACCAAACAACAAGTAGCCAAACTCATCTCTGTCACCACCACCCGCACTCTGCTCGCGGATTTTGATGCTCTTCATACCTGGAATAACAGGCATAGCTTCACGCCAACGTCGAGCCAGTTCAAATGTATTGAACGGGCGTAACTCTTCATCAACCAGAGGTACTAATACACGACCTTCGGTGCGGCTTCTGTTGTACGACAGCACATCACGAATCATTCCTTGACCATGTTCTGCAATGGTCTCAGATTCGATCTTTTGCATGACACGTTCAATAGTCTTGAGTGCACTGATTGTCTGCTCACTTGAAACGGTATCATTCATTTCAATAGTGATCGCAGGATAGTCGGTCGGCACTTTAGGGTTAGGGATCACCCGAACATAATTCGCGTTGATCAAAGCCGCGCTGATCAGCAGTAAACCACAGAACACCGCAAACACTGTCCAGCGCCAATGGGTGCATGTTGTTACAAAGTTCCGATATGGACCATTTACAAAACCAAAAAAACGTTGGTTAAATCGGTCACGCCAACCACCTGGTTTAACTGGCTTAAAATGAGTATGCGCAAGGTGTGCAGGAAGGATCAGCTTCGATTCAATCAAACTGAAGATCAAACACAGAATCACGACACCAGCAATGCCGTAAAAGAAAGCGCTATCAATACCACTCGAAAGCAAGAATGGTGCGAATACAGCAATCGTTGTCAGAACACCAAATGTCGCTGGCGTAGCAACACGTTTGACACCGCGTACCACGTTCTCGACACCGCCGCCCTTTTCTTCGATTTCACTGTACGCACTTTCTCCCATGACGATGGCGTCATCCACCACAATTCCGAGCACCATGATGAAAGCAAACAGCGAGACGATGTTCACTGTAATACCCAAAGCTGGCATCATCATTACAGCACCGAGGAAACAGACAGGTAGCCCAATCATTACCCACATAGCCAAGCGGAAACGTAGGAAAATGGTCAGCATAATCGCGACTAATGCAGCGCCTTGCAGCAAGTTTTTCAACATCATGTCGAGACGCCCATTTAAATAATAAGTCGTATCAACTAAGACTTTGAGCTTAACATCCTGCGGCAATGTCTTGTTTTTTGCTTCAATATAATTACGAACGGACTGTGCAACAGGGATAATGTTCTGATCACGAGTGGCTTCAACAGACATGTAGATCGCATTTTGCCCTGAGTATTCAAAATAGCGCTCTTCTTCCGTAAAGCCATCTTTGATCGTGGCGATATCTTGCAGTAAAACCTTCGCACCATTTGCGCCAAGCTTTACAGGAATATTTCTAAACTCATCACCACGGTAGTATTGGTTTTCAATCCTTACTGCAATCATCCCTGAGTTTGTTTTTACTTCGCCCGCAGAAAAGTTGGCTGAGTAACGGCTGATCGCGCTGCTGATATCGCTCAACGTCAGGTCGTATTTACGAAGAACAAGTGGGTCAACTTCAATCGCTATTTCTTCTTCTGGCGCACTCAGATACACCAGCATGACGTTTTCTAACTGAAGTAATTCATCTTCGATTTGCTTAGCAATCGGTTTAAGCTCCTCGAGCGGTCGGTCCCCAACTAACCCCATTTCGATTACATCTTGGCGCCATTCAACTTGGTAGACATTGATTGGTTCCATACCCGCTGGTAAGTTAGACAAGGTATCAATACGTTGGTTTACATCATCTAAGA
Organism: Vibrio sp. 2304; assembly: GCF_033339475.1. Lineage (NCBI taxonomy): Bacteria > Pseudomonadati > Pseudomonadota > Gammaproteobacteria > Vibrionales > Vibrionaceae > Vibrio > Vibrio sp. 2304. The sequence continues at coordinate 375,854 of NZ_JAWOUQ010000003.1, forward strand.
CACGCTTGATATCGGCATTAACGTCTACCTCGATGGAAACATACGCGCTACCTCTAGAGGCCGTTGAGACTGCTTTTTTAATCCCGGTGACGTCTTTAATCGATTCCTCGATCTTAACGAGAATACTCTCTTCTATCTCTTGAGGAGAAGCGCCAGGATAAGTCGCACGAACATCAATGTAGTTCACCTCAATATTCGGAAACATCTGCCTTTGAATAAAGAGAAAACTCACCACACCCATGATAATGATGAACACCATCAAAAGGTTGGCAGCGACGGGGTTATTCGCAAAATAGGCAATCAGGCCCTTTTGTTTAGTATCTTCCATGACAAACTCCTACTTACTGTACGACGGTTTCGGAGTCGTCACTCTTTTTTGCGATTTGTACCGCCATGCCTTTTTGAGGGTACTCGGGCAAGGTCAGTACCAACTTATCACTTTGCTCTAAACCTTCGCCCACCAGCAAAAACTCACCTTCTGCTCTCAAAACCGTGACAGTTCTGGGTTGAAGTTGATTATCGCCATTCACCACCCACACGGTACGGTTTTTAACTAATTCCTGTGGTAAGCGATAGATATGCTTAAGTTCCTTACCAGTGAAGCTCACTTCAACGTAGGAGCCGAATTTAATTGGAGGCTGCTGGTTATCGACACCGTATGGGTCCGCGATTTGAATGACCATGTTAATCATTCGGGTAGCACTATCAATCATGCCTAAATCACGAACTACTCGACCTTCTCTAGTGGTAGAAAACACACCTTGCTGCGTCACTGTCGCAGTGAGTTCACCAATGGATTCGGGTAAAAATGCACTATCAAAACCGGCAATGGGTACGTGCACCTCTGCCACTTCGATGTTGTTTAACGTGGCAACTCGAGAACCAGATGTAACAAATTGACCAACACCAATATCACGCTCAACAACCAGCGCATCGTAAGGTGCAACGACTTTGCAATTTTCTAACTCTCTTTTTGCTCGTTTGAGTGCCGCTTGAGCCGACTTCACTTGGGCTTGTGCGCTCAAAACGTGAGGCTTGCGTAAATACAGATCCGTCACTTGCTTATCGCTCAGTCTCTTTGCCTGACGTTTTGCCACTTCGGCTTTCGCTTGTTCCTCAATCAAGTTTGCGCGTGCACTAGCTAAATCGGCTTCAGCTTGTAAAACCGACGCTTCATAGTTGTCACTTTCAATTGTGAAAAGAACCTCTCCTCGTTTTACGATGCCACCCGTCACAAAATTCGGGTGCCAACTTGTAACTTCACCACTAACTTGCGCGGAAAGGTGTGTTTTTTCAAAAGGGACTAATTCACCGTGACTAGTAATCACCACTTTGTGATCGGTAGGAAAAAGAGAAGAAGCCTGAACAGTAGGTTCTGTAATTGCATCTTTGGTTGACTCTTTTTCCGGCGCAGTTGCGGCAATTGCAGCATATCCTGCATAAGAGCCTCCAACGACGGCGAAGGGTAAAAGCCAACGTAATATGGGTTTTGCTAACATCGAAAATCCTTTTTTATTGTTGTTTTCAACACCACACTTTTATTCAGTCCATTGCTCCCGGTAAGCATGGTGGTGAGAGAATTGAATTTGAATAAACATCAAAGCGGCGCTTGCCTAGTCTTTTAAGCAGCGAACTAGATAGTTATTGCCAATTCAAAGTTAATAAAATTAACAAAAAATTAACCAACTGCGCAAGTTGCTCTGACTTAACTTGTATTCTAAACAGCAAATGACATGCCAAGCATTTATTTATTAAAAATCATATGGTTATATAAAAACCATTATTTTATCCAGTGTGCTATTGGTCATAATCACCAGATATTAGTGATTATGACCAATACGGCCATAATGATAATTAAAATAAATGATTATCTGCGCTCTAAAAGTTGAACTTAGTGCAGGCTCTATGGCAATTCATTGATTAATCGCTCGTTATCAAACGGTTCTGGGTGCATGTGGCGTCAGCTTAAGTCTATAATTTGGAGTAGGTAACACTCTGTAAGACAAGGAAATGTGCTTTGTTACAAACGCTCGCCAAGTTGCTCTTCCCCTCGCTGCTCACTATTTTATCGGCATGCTCATCCGTATCGTTGAATGACGCCAGTGAAAAGTCCACCAGCTTTCAGCTCGGTTATCAAAAGGATTCTGTTCTTGCGCAGTACTTTGAAGCTTACGGGAGAGACCCCAAGTCCATAACTGGCTTTGCACCGTTAAATCAGGGACACGATGCCCTTCTTGCTCGAACCTCTTTGATCGAGTCCGCCCAGAAAAGCCTTGATCTTCAATACTATATTTACCGCGGTGACGAAACGAGTCAGCTAATAACGTGGCGCTTGTATGAAGCGGCAAAGCGTGGTGTTCGAGTAAGGCTGTTGCTTGACGATATGCAAAAGCGAAACGACGATGTGATGGCTGCCCTCAATGCACATCCTAATATAGAAATCCGCTTATTTAACCCGCATCAGTATCGCGACTCCCGTTGGTTCGCTCTTGCTAGCGATTTTGAACGTCTTAATCGTCGTATGCACAATAAGTCTCTGATTGCAGACAGTGTTTCCGCCATTGTCGGAGGTAGAAATATCGGCAATGAATACTTCTCTTTTGAATCGCAAGTTGAGTTTGGTGATTTTGATCTTCTGCTCTATGGTGAGGCGGTACAACAAACTGCCGATCAGTTCGACCTCTACTGGAATAGCGCCTATTCGATACCAATGGAATGGATTACACCGAATTCACAGCAAATTACCGACCAAGCGATTCAAAAGCAGGTCAATAAACTCCGGTTAGAGGAAAAGTTTTCAACCGGCCGCTATGACTTCACTCAACTGGATATGTACCAAGATCTAAAACAAGGCAAACTCAAGCTCTACTGGGGAGAAGCGAAAGTATGGTTTGATCTGCCCGATAAAGTCGCGACCCGAGAGAGCCAACTTATTGATAATTTGTCGGAACTGGTTAAAAGTGTTGAGGATTCATTTGTGCTCATTTCTCCCTATTTCGTTCCAACTGAAGCAGGTACTCAAGCATTAAGTAACGCGGCCAAGCGAGGCGTTGATATCACGATTGTGACCAATAGCCTCGCGTCTAACGATGTGTTTGCCGTGCATGGTTGGTACGCAAAATATCGAAAAGATCTACTCGAAGCTGGAATCAAGCTTTGGGAAGTAAAAGCGAGCGCGAAACTCAAAAGTAAGTGGAGCCTCACGGGGAGTAGCAGAGCAAGTTTACACGCTAAAGCAATGACGATTGATAACAAAACACTTTTCGTTGGTTCAATGAACTGGGACCCACGTTCGGCAGCTTTGAATACCGAAATGGCCGTTGTTATAGAACAGCCAGAATATGTGCAAATGTTTCTAGAACAACTGCCGAATCAACTGTCGAGTAACGCCTACGCCTTAACTCTGCGCGACGGGGACATTGTCTGGATCGACGTAAAAACAGGCGAAGAATACGACTCCGAACCAGAAGCAGGAGTATGGCGAAAAATGGGCGCTTGGTTCTCCGGAATATTACCGATTGAAGATCAGCTATAACAGCTGCCAATACTGCAAACCTCCCCAGTCAAGCAAAACAAAATGGACGCTAGTTTTGGGCAGGGGGCACAACCAACATAAGGAAGTTCAATGCCAGCGCAATGGAATGAATACTATCAGAAAATTTTAAGCCAACCTCACCGCCCAAACGTGGAGAATGCCGTAAACCGACTTAAGATAGAAGGCAAAGTCGCTCTCGATATTGGCTGCGGAATAGGTCGAGACAGCCACTTTCTCCTCGAACAGGGATTTAAGGTTCACGCATGTGATAGCAATGAAGATGCAGTAAAAACTTGTTTAACACGCTTTGAAGGTAATAAGCGATTTTCAGTTTCGCAGTGCTGTTTTACTGAATTTAATTACCCTCAGTGCAGCTTGGTTATCGCAAATGCCAGTTTGTTCTTTTGCCCTGACACAGGCTTCAAACAAGTCTGGACAAAAATAGACAGCGCATTACAACCGGGCGGTATCTTCTGCGGCGATTTCTTGGGAGTGAAAGACTCCTGGGTTACCTCCGAAATGCATCCAAACATTACCGCATTAACAAAAAAGGAAGTGGAAAGCTTATTCGAAGGTTACGACCTCATTTCATTGCATGAAAGAGATGAAGACGGGACCACTGTAGTCGGAAGCCAAAAACATTGGCACATGTTTAGTGTGACCGCTCGAAAGCGCTAAAAATGGTCTCTCGATAAAGAAAGCAGCACTTCAAATCAGTGCTGCTATAAGAGATTAATTGACGGGATACACCACTTCAAAACGCTCTAAAACCAGCGTACGTTTCTCATGCCAATCGATGTTCAACTCATCGCATTCAGCTTTAAAAAATGCAGTATGAGCATCACGCCACCAGTTTAAGGTTCTATCACCTTCGCCTTCTGCGAAGGCAAACTCTGCGGTTACATCCTCATATTTGCATGTACTTACGTCAGTAATTCGTATCACGCAAACCGGGTCCCCATCCCAATTCGTCACTACTTGTAAATGACCGACTTGGGGCATGGTTTCACCATGTTCTCGATACCAAAGCTCCAAACTGCACGATGCAGTTTTCTGTCCAATACGAACCAAATCTGCGCATACATTCGCGTTGTATTCGTCGGCACAATAATAGTCAGCACTGACTGATGGTACAGCTTCCCTTTGTTCTGGTGATAATAATTCTAGGAATTGTTCTAAGTAATCCTTAGCTCGCGCGTCCATGCTCACTCCATTAATCATAAATTCGCAAGGAGGATAAAAGATATCACAACAAATAACCACCAGGAACAAACTGAAAAACAACAAGAATATGACTTCTACGTAGACGACTGTTATTTCTTTTGTAATAACTTTGCTAAACGTTTGTGCTATTTGCTATTGTTGCATGGTCTATCTGTACTCTTCTCGTGAAAGGACGTTATATGCGCTTATTTATTGGTATTTTTTTCTCGCTGATACTTGCCTTGCCAACAATGGCATCGGAGGAAAAGTATTCAGAATCGGATCTGTTAGATAGGCCATTAATGGAACGCTATATTTTAGATGAACTAAAAGCGCTGCGTCAGGACTATCAAAGCCTAGAAAAGCGAATGATCACAGAGATCACCGATCGCGAGCTAACGGTCGCAGATAAATCGTTGAACTATGCCAACGTGACCGTTACATACTTCTTCTACATCATTGCTGGTGTCGCATCGCTGATTGCCTTTGTCGGATGGCAATCTCTGCGTGAGTTTAAACACAACACCAAAGAGATGGCTGATAAACGATTGGAGAAGATCGCCCAAGAATACGAGAAAAAGTTTGTCGCCCTTGAGCGAGATTTAAAACGCAAAACTCGCATTATCAGTGAAAACAACAAAGAGATTGAGAAAATCAACGAGATCCATAACTTATGGCTACGTGCACAAAGCTCTCAAACTCCAGAGCAACGTATTGAAATCTATGATGAAATATTATTAATTCGTCCAGGTGATTTAGAAGCATTGACTTACAAAGCCGACGCAGCGATGGAAATCAACGAATACCATTGGGCACTTAGCATTTGTAACCGCGTACTTGAAGTCGATTACACCAACGGCCCTGCACTGTATCAACGCGCGTGTGCATACTCTCGCCTTGGTATCGAAGAGCAAGCTATTGAAGACTTGGAACGCGCAATTGAATACAGCCCATCCATTCGTGATTTACTTGCCGAAGAACGAGACCTCGAATTGCTGCACGGTAATGAGCGTTTTGAAAAGCTCTTACATCTAGCAAGCGAATAATGGAATAAACAGCATGAGCAGCCACTTTAATCTAGAAGACGCTAGCCAAGTATTGGTTGGCGCTTTTGCCCTAGCAGTCCCGATCTCATTTTCGGAGGAAGCGTGGCGATTGGGTGAGAGCCTACCAATGGCAAACTTGCTCATGCTGTTAAGTCTTTCTGTCATTTTCCTCAGTTTTTTCGCGTATCAAAGCGTGTTTCAAAGCCACATCAAGAATCGCGTATCCATCTTTATTTTTCGTGTGGTTATCGCGTACCTCATTGCGGCCGTTGTGGTAGCGTTAGTTCTTTTCTGTCTTGATAAGCTGCCACTCATGAATGAGCCTTTGGTTGCGATAAAGCGCGTTATCGTCATCACAATGCCTGCTTCGATGGGCGCGATCGTAGTCGACAGTTTCGACAAAGAATAGAGATAATCGCTACTCTTCTTCTAACGTTAAGTTCGACCCCGAGTGGTCTTTCCCTAATACATCTTCTGGGTTTCGCAGTGCGCAGGTTTCTAACGACAAGCACCCGCAGCCAATGCATCCGCCTAAATCGTTTTGCAACGCTTTAAGTTTTTGAATCTTTTGTTCTAACTGTTCATGCCAATGGCTTGCCATTTCTTCCCATTGCGCTTTGTTAGGGGCTTGGTGTTTCGGCAGTTCATCTAACGCATGTTTAATTTCTTCTAACGACAACCCAACTTGCTGCGCTGCTTTGATCACCGCAACACGGCGCAACACACTGCGATGGTAGCGACGCTGATTACCTTGATTTCTCCAACTCGAAATCAATCCTTTTTGCTCGTAAAAATGTAGGGCAGATACTTTCACTCCAGAACGTTTTGCCACTTCTCCTACGCTGATTTCCATCCTTGACTCCCTGTGTATCAATTTTGTTAAAAAAATGCTTTACCTCAAGTTTACTTGAGGTTTTAAAGTTGCACCATCTTAATTAACGCTAAACCCCGGCGATCTCAAGATAATGTGTTCAGCGCGAACGACTTGGTTGTTAAACACAAGACAGTTGGACATCAACCTTTTGAAATACATCGGGAGTTAGAGGCAAACATAATGAAAAATAAAACTCAGCCGTACTTAGCTGGCCGCTTCTTCGACAGCATTTCCTCTGGCTTATTCATGATGGCACTGCCATGGGTCATGCTTTCCGAACCTAACATGGGCACTTTCGTCGCTTTAGTTTCTCTGAGCTGCACCGCGATTTCTTTTCTAGCAACGCCTTTCTTTTCCACTTTAATTGACCGACATTCACGCAAAGTACTACTCGTGCTCAATCAATGGATTCAATCGGGTATGGCTTTGGTGGTGTTCATTGCTTATTGGTTAGGGTTTGAGTCACACTGGTTGCTGGCTTTTGCGCAATTGGTGTATTGGGTTTCGAGTAATTTTGCATGGACGACCAACAATGCCTTCACCCAAGAAAATTATCAGCACCATGAGTATGCGAAAATTTCGGGTCAGCAAGAAATTGTAATGCAATCCACGACCCTCGGAGCTGGCGCGTTGGGTATTGTTTTGCTTGAAATGTGGGGTATGAAAGAGTTTGCTTTGTTTGCGGCCAGCGCCTCTGCGTTAGCAGCGATGTTCTATATTCTGACGCCTTATACCCAACAATTAAGGGCATCAAAATCCGTTGCTTTCATCGCGCAACTCAAAGAGAGCAAACAAATATTCCGTCTCGAACCTCGATTTTATGGCTTTATTCTGCTCTCTTGCCTCTCTTATCCTGCATTGACGTATTTGAGCAAACTGGTGCCGATTTGGTTTTCTGAACAAGGCATCTCTGGCGATTGGTTTGCAGGGTTCAACATCAGTTTTGGCCTCGGCTCGTTGCTAACCGGCTTTATTGTCACCAAAGTGCTAAGCCGTGCCTCCCATAGCCACATTATGTTCGCTTCGATGGTTATGGTCTCTTTTGCGCTTATCGGGATGAGTTTTGCGATGAGCCCGCTGATCATCTTGTTGTTTACGGCGCTGTTTGGCGTATTTAACGCGCTAAATCGCATTGCGAGAGTCAACTGGATGCATCACACCGTAGCGGTTCATCAACGAGGTCGCGTCGATGGCGGCATCAGCATGTTTGCCACCACCATTCAATCTCTCAGTTACGTCCTGATTGCAATATTGAGTCATTACGAACTAACACAATACGGTTTTGCAATCGCAGCCGCTGTCATGGTGTTAGCAGTGATTTTGATGGGATTACTCAGCCGAGACGTCGAGCCGTTTAACGACCTGCCCCTTCATGCAGCAGCAAAGTGAAGCATAGAAATTGAGAAGTTGAGAAATTGAAAAAGCGAGATAGGAAGGCAACCAACATCGTCTTCCTATTTTTTACGCTAGCACTTTTGCCTCTATCGCTTATCAGCAAGGTTGGGTATTCTGAGGTGACCAACATAAGCAGAGGGAAATCGCAGTGAACTTAAGGCAATTAGAAGTCTTTTACGCCATTATGCAAGCAGGAACGGTGTCAGGCGCGGCTCGCTTACTGCACGTTTCCCAACCTAATGTCACTCGAGTTCTCGCCCATACAGAACAACAACTGAGCTTCGCTTTATTTGAGCGTGTAAAGGGCCGTCTCGTTCCAACTCAAGAAGCCAAAGCCTTATTGCCAGAGGCTGAAAAAGTCTATCAACAACTCGGACAATTTCGCTCTCTGACCAACAAAGTCAAACAGGGAACTCAACATTTACGAGTTGGTGCTCCGCCTGTTTTGGCCGCACACTTGTTAGCGCCGACTGTCGCGTTGCTGTCGAAAGAGCACGGCATCTCCTTTGAGCTCTCAACGGCTAATCGCGATGAGCTGTGCTCAGGTTTACTGAAACATGAACTGGATGTCGCCATTGCGTTCGGTGAAGAAACGCCACCAGCGATCATGGGACACATGTTATTAAAAGAAAACTTGGCGCTAATTGCCCCTAAAAGCGCAGCGATACCCACAGAAAAAACCGTCACTTTAGAAGAACTCATCAGTCACGATTTACCCATTATCGGTTTAGATAGCCGAGACCCTCTGGGCTTGCTGTTACATCAAACCTTGTCAGCGCGTGACGAGCATTATCAACATGCCATTACCGTCCGCAGCTACTCCGCGGCGGCTGAACTGGTGAAAAACGAAGCAGGATTCGCGATTGTAGACCCTTGGACTGCAAAACAATATCGCCAAGATAATGCCGTTTCCGTGCATGCTTTGGAGCCAAATATGTCCTTCTCCGTCTCTATTTTATTCGCAGAGCACACACCTCAATCCATTGCGACAAAGCAATTTATCACCGCCCTAAAACAACAGATGGGTTAAAGGTATAACCTGAAGTTATACCTGCCTAACAAATAAGCATTCGGTTTCCTAAATCAGTCTGGCTACATTAATGAGCAATAACGATGACGAAGGGAACCATCATGCAAATTGCTCAACCTTACCTACTCTTTCTTGGCGATGTAACCGATCCACTCGCAGCAAAAACCGCGCGTGGCATATACCAATGGCGACCTGAGATTTGTCTTGGCCAAATCCGCCTGACGCCAGAAACCGTATCGCTTGGTTTAACCGACATGACACTACAACAAGCGCAGCAGCAAGGAGCAAAAACGCTGGTGCTCGGCACGGCAAATCCAGGAGGCGTCATTCCCGAAGCTTGGCAAGCAACCTTACTTGAAGCGGCAGAGATGGGATTTGAAATTGCATCGGGCATGCACCAACGTTTGGCGGAACTTTCTCCTCTTGCCGATCTAGAACAACGCGGATTAACCAAACTGTATGATGTTCGCCATTATGATGCCCCGCTCAAGGTCGGCAATGGCAAAGCTCGCGCAGGCAAGCGAGTACTTACTGTAGGAACAGATTGCTCCGTTGGCAAAATGTACTCTGCCCTCGCCATTGAGCACACATTAAAGCGTAAAAACTGTCGCGCAGAGTTCAAAGCAACGGGTCAAACTGGAATTCTCATCGCAGGCAGTGGCATTTCAATTGATGCCGTAGTTGCCGATTTTATCTCCGGCGCAGTAGAAACGATCAGCCCTGAGTTCACCGATCACGATTGGGACATCATCGAAGGGCAAGGTTCGTTATTTAACCCTTCGTTTGCTGGCGTAAGTTTGGGCTTACTTCACGGCGCACAAGCTGACGCTCTGATACTGTGCCATGAGATTGGTCGCCCGCACATCCGCAACTTACCACATGCGAGCTTGCCAACCATTGAACAAACGATAGAAGCGAATCTGGCCGCTGCTCGCCTAACAAATCCAAACGCTCAATTAGTGGGTATTTGCTTAAACACTTCGGCGCTCAGCGAAGAAGATGCTGCCCAGTTATGCCAGGATTGGAGCGACAAATACCAAGTGCCCGTCACCGACCCTGTACGTTTTGGCGTTGATGCGGTTGCAGATAGGCTCCTTACGATTTAAGAAACATTTACGGTTTAGAAAATAACTGCGGTTTAGGGAAAACTAGTGAGATGAAAATTCATGTAGAACCTGTCACGATTGCCATGGCGACACCATTTCGCATCTCTCGCGGCAGTCGGACAGAGTGCCACGTAGTCCGAGTGACAATTGAACATCGAGGCATGACCGCCCAAGGTGAATGCACGCCATACCCTCGTTATGGTGAATCGGTTGAATCGGTGATTAAGGCGATTTCTCACGCCGCACATGAACTGCAAAGTTTGTATGCCAAAGGCGAAGCTGATGTCATGGTTCTCAAAAGCCAGCTTCAATCGTTATTGCCCGCGGGGGCGGCAAGAAATGCATTGGATTGCGCCCTTTGGCATCTTCACGCGCTTTTGAGCCACAAGCAGCAGGTTAACGACCTCTTTACGTTACCCGAGGCGATTGTGACGGCGATGACGGTTTCTATCGACACGCCGCAAGCGATGGCCAAACAGGCGCAAGCTTACCTTAGTCAAGGCGCAAAACTGCTTAAGGTAAAACTGGATGGTGAAAACGTGATTGAGCGCGTTGCCGCAGTACGCGACGCCGCGCCGCACGCGCAAATTGTTTTAGATGCGAATGAAGCGTGGCAAAACCTCGACCTCGCTACGGTATTTGCTCAACTCGAACCGTTTAATATCACCATGATCGAGCAACCGTTGCCACAAGACTGCGACGACGTACTCACCAGCATTCCGCACCCCATTCCACTTTGCGCCGATGAAAGTTGTCACACCAGAGAGCAATTGCATCAACTGGTTGGAAAATATGAAATGGTGAACATTAAGCTAGATAAAACAGGCGGGCTCAGTGAAGCATTATTGCTGGCCGACGATGCAAAAAAACTCGGTTTTAGCCTCATGTCCGGTTGTATGTTGGGGACGTCGCTGGCGATGCGTGCTGCGTTACCTATTGCTGCTCAGGCAAGCGTTGTCGATCTTGATGGCCCGGTGTTGCTCGGACAAGATGTAACGCCGAGCTTAGTTTATCGCGACGGCGAAATCGTTCTTTCCAAATAGCCTAAATAATCCCGAGGTTTTGATCGAAAAGTCAGAACCTCTGAGTTTATGAACTCGATTAAAAAACAATCAGCCCCATCATGAAATAAGTCACATAAATTATACGGTTATTACGGCATGCTAAGATTACAGTAGTCCAAGAAGGTGGTCTTATGCATCGAGTCATCCGGAAAATGACATGGAAGACGAATAGGCGGTAATCCCGCCCTACTCCAATGCAGTGCGTGGGTTTCTATAGCAACCCACTTCCTAGCAATTCGTAGGTTTTTCATGCCATCTTGCAAGGAGGCTCTATGCCTATCAACAAAATACGCAATATCGCTTTTGTCGGCCAAACCGGGACCGGTAAAACCACGCTGATAGAAAAACTGCTCTTCACCTGCGATGCCACGCACCATTTAGGCAGCGTAGAAAAAGGCGATACCGTTACCGACTTCGACCCTCAATCCATCCAATATCAACACAGTATTGAAGCAACGCCAGTCGCACTGCGCTGGAATAAACACCGGCTCAATATCATCGACACTCCGGGACAAAACGAGTTACTTGGCCGTACTATCAGCGTTTTTCCTGCCGTTGAAACATCCGCCCTTGTCATCGACCCTCAAACACCACTAAACCAAACTTCCGATCGCTTATTCACCTTTGCTAAAGAGCAGCAAAAATGTCAGATGATCATCATCAATAAGCTCGATAACCACGGTAATCAGTTAGAAAGATTGATGGAGAACATCGTTGAGCATTTTGGGGACCACTGCTTGCCGATCAACTTACCTTCGGCTGACGGGGAATCTGTAGTTGACTGCTATTTCGAACCAGAATTGGGACGAGAAACCTTACTTGCAACGGTAGATGAAGCTCATGAGACCTTAATTGACCAAGTTATCGAAGTCGATGAAGAACTGATGGAACTGTATCTGGAACAAGGCTCCGAACTCACCGCGGAGCAACTGCATGATCCGTTTGAAGAAGCACTGAGAACTGGACATGTGATTCCGGTCTGTTTTGCCTCAGCACAAACCGGCGCGGGCGTCGAGTTGCTGCTGCGCACCTTGGCGGAGATCATGCCCATGCCAAACGAGGGTAATCCTCCTCTACTGGAAAAGAACGGCAAAAAAATCAAAGTAAATTGCGAAACCTTAGAGCACACCGTCGCACACGTGTACAAAGTCAGCGTCGACCCATACATGGGAAAACTTGCCTACTTACGTGTGTATCAGGGTGAAATCAATGCGGGCAGCCAGCTTTATATTGGCGAAAGCAACAAGGCATTTAAAGTTGGGCACTTATATCAACTGCAGGGCAAAGATAGAACCGAGATCCCTCGTGCGCTTGCGGGCGACTTCTGCGTTTTAGCCAAAGTGGATGATCTCGAATTCGATTCAATCGTTCATGACTCTCACGAAGAAGATGGTGTTCAACTCAAAACGTTGGACCTTCCTGACTCCATGTATTCTTTGTGCTTGAAGCCTCTTAAGCGTGGAGATGAGCAAAAATTAGGAGATGTGCTGAATAAAATTGCCAGTGAAGACCCTTCGCTGCGCATCGAACATCGCGCTCGCACCAACGAAACCATCATCAGCGGCCAAGGGGAGTTTCACCTCAAAGTCGCATTAGAAAAGATGGCGAACGTGTACAAACTGGACGTCGAAACCTGCCAACCAAGCGTCGAATACTTTGAAACCATCACCAAACCTGCCGAAGGGCATTATCGACACAAAAAACAAAGTGGCGGTGCAGGCCAGTTTGGTGAAGTGCAATTGAAGGTTCGTCCACTCGAACGTGGCGCTGGATTTAAGTTCATCAACAAAGTGGTGGGTGGCGCTATTCCAACCGCGCTCATTCCTGCTGTTGAAAAAGGTATTTTGCAAGCGTTAGAGGAAGGCGCGATTTCTGGCAACCCAATTAAGGATGTGGAAGTCACCGTTTATGACGGTAAATATCACTCCGTCGATTCGAAAGAAATAGCGTTTGTCATCGCAGGTAAGAAAGCCTTTTTAGATGCGATTAACAACGCCGATCCTATTGTGCTAGAACCCATTGTCCAGATGGAACTGCACATCCCAACCGCGAACGTTGGCGATGTTTCTGGAGATTTATCTGGAAACCGAGGCTTGATCGAAGGTACCGAGCCAATAGATAACAGCTTCACCTTACTCAGAGCCAAGTCACCAGTAAACGAGCTGCAAGATTACGCTCGTCGATTACGCTCCATCACTGGTGGTGAAGGCAGCTTTAGTATGACCTTAAGCCATTACGAGCCCGCGCCACCAGCAGTGCAAAAACAGGTCTGCCAAGGCAGTGCACAACAAGGTTAATTCCCTACGATTCAAATCAATCACATAAACAAAAAAGCGCCCTCATTTTGAGGGCGCTTTTAGGTAAAAGAAAAACTATTTATCGAGAGAAAAACCTATCTGACTGATTTTGCTTTCAAACTCTTCGATGCTGTTCGCTTTGTAAGTCGGAGCACCGTTAAAGTAGCGCGGTTTCTCTGGCAGCATCGCATTTTTCAGCTCTTGTTCTTGGTCGATATTGTCATGGTAAACCGTTACACGATTTGGAATATCCTGCTTCATTACAGCCATTTTGGTTCTCCTTTATTAAGACGAATAGTAAGCGTAGAACGAATTTATCGGAGTACAGACGAGACTGTGTAAAATTTAGACACTCACAGCAAAATCATATTTAAACAGTTGCATTTAATATTTTTGAGGCACTTTGTCGTGGCTATTGGCAAACGTGAGTGCAGCGATTAAGGTGAGCTCTCTCTACATGAAGACAGGAAGTCCGGTGTCGCAACAAGAACTCAACCAAATGGGCAGTGCCAAAGTTTTTCTCATCGAAAAAGATGGCGTCCAAGTAATAGAAAAACGTAACCCTACTCAAATAGAAGTGGCGTTTTATCAACGCTATGCCGAGCAGTTTAACGCGCTTGGAATACACGTACCGCGCTTGATTCAACTCGACGACCAGAAAAACGTTCTGTACATTGAATACGTTCCCCACGCAGTCGAGCAAGCATTCTTACTTGAAGATGATCGAGTCATTGAACAACTCGTCAAACTGCACCGACTTCCACCAACATCAGATGGTGTTTATCACCGCCACCAGTGGACACCACAAGCGACTCAACAAGCACTCACTACACTTAAACTGGGCTCAGAGACAGAACAGTTCTTCCACCAGCTACAAAAACGATCGGCGCACCTTTTTGATGGACAGAACTTGATCTCCGGAGACTCGAATGCTGGAAACTGGGGACAGCGTAGAAATGGCGAGCTGGTGCCGTTCGACTGGGAGCGTTTTTCTACAGGGCATGTCGCGATAGATTTAGCGCCGCTCATCGAGGGCATGGGCACATTTGATGATTACTTGAACGTAGCAGACAAGTATATAAAGTGCTCAGAGAAAGGTGAAACAACAGAATTGGCGCGCGATATCGGACTAGCAAAAGCGTGGATCGTTGTCGAGGTAGTCAACATACTGGTCTCCAGAGAGAATCCGCAGACCAGCAAGTATTTGGACTGGTTTCGGCAAACCTTGCCGCAATGGGCCAAAAGCCTTAGCGCTCAGGTGATGAGTTAGGCTCTGAGATTTGATATAAACGCCTTTCAGGTTCTGCGCATGAGGTTTCGCAGTTGCATACTTTATCAACACCGACGTTGTTTAAACCGCCGCAACTTCCTTGAATACGCTTGTTATGAAAAATGACGCCAAGTGACATCAACAAAATGATTGCGAGAAAACCAAGAAAGGTAAATAACCAAACCATATTAACCTGCCTTATTAGCCATCGACTCTAGCTTAAGTATAGCAGGGCTAGATGTTGCTTTGAGTAGCGCTTTAGGTCTTGCCAACAAGGAGGGTTTTGATTTTTGGCCACCACAACCACAGGAGCCGCAGCCGCCTTTTTGTTTGTGAACACTTTTCTTATGATTGTTTGATGGGCGTCCTTGAGAGGGCTCAATCAAAGGCTCTCTTGGAACCGCAAGCACATCTTCCAATGAACTACGAGTAGACAGCCTAAATACTGGCGTGCCACTGCTAAGTAGCTTTGCCAATGCACGTTCACCGATATTTCGCACAAGAACAGCATCCACATTGTACCCTTGTAGAGACTGAATCAACTGAGACTTCGCATTACAACCAGCTTGTGGCATAGAAGCAATGTTCGCTAAGTTTTTTAGCATACCGTCAGTATCAGAATAAATAGCAATGTATGGTGCTTTTACAAAGTGGTTTGCCACCCGCTCACCATCATTAGGAATAGCATAAATCATAAGTTTGACTCCTCATTCGGAAAAACTAATGCATGACCTTCAACTAAACTTTTTGCGACTTTCAATCTTGCACTTTTTACTGTGTTACCAAAAGTTTGTCTGGAAACGCCCATCTGCTCCGCAGCTTGCTGCTGGCTAAGCCCCTCTAAGTCGGCTAAACGTAGCGCTTCTAACTCTTCTGGTAATATGGCGACTTGCTCCAACTGATTAAATGGAATGCCATTGGGCTTAAAGCAATGGTGAGCCGCACGTCCGCATATTCGTCTTTCTATCTTTGGTCTTGCCATCATTGTCCCTCAAAAACACAGAGTCAAATTACGCCTTAAACTGGCATATGCCAATAACATTTTTAGCATATGCCAATAAACTAAGTTTGCAAAAATCAACACGACAAATACGTAATACATCAGCATTAATTAGACATCTAATAATTTAGGAATTTTGATGACAAACGAACAAAAAGATCAATTCTAATTAACCGGATAATAAAAACGTTAGTTTGCGCAGATTTTTCATACAAATACACGCTAATGTGTTCATTTTATTGAAGAAGAAAAACTATAATCCAAGCAAATCATTAGTTTGAACACTAATGATTGTTTTATTTAAAAGGATGTATACCTAAGGAACGAAAAAGAGAAGTTTGACAACATTGGTCTGAGCTTAAAGGGTAATACGTTCGATACAGAACCTGTCGAACGACCATTACTTGGCCTAGGTGCCCTACTCTTCTTGCCAAATTAAGTTTCTTGAAAGCGCTTAGGTATATCAGAAAAAGGAAGTACATATGTCTGACTCAAATTGGCTCAGCGAATTCCCGGAAATGGATGCCTCTGATCTCAGGGCGATTCGCAAAACACTCGACGGCGCCTACAGAGATTTCTCTCGCGAGTATGGTGAACTCATTGAGTCTCTGTTTGATCCGCTCCTTTCGTTTCTTGTCTGGTTTGAAAAACTTCTGATTTCTACACCTTGGTTCATTATTTTAGGTGTCTGCACCACTCTCGTTTATGCCGCCAGCCGCTCTTGGAAACTGGCCGCTGCATGTTTTGGTTCGCTGATTCTGATTGGCTATTTTGGAATGTGGGAAGACACTATGCGTACGCTCAGTATCATCACTGTATGTACTATGCTTGCCATCGCACTTGGTATCCCTATCGGCATCGCTATGGCGCGCTCTAATCGCATTCAGTCGGTGGTAACACCATTACTCGACGTCATGCAGACCATGCCGGCATTTGTGTATCTCATTCCAGTTGTGATGTTATTGGGCATTGGGAAAATTCCTGGCCTTATCGCAGTAGTGATCTACGCGATTCCACCGGTTATTCGTTTAACCAATTTGGGCATTCGTCTAGTTGATAAAGAAGTATTGGAAGCCGCAACCGCATTTGGTGCCAGCACTCGGCAACGGCTTTTTGGGGTTCAGCTTCCGCTTGCAATGCCAACCATCATGGCGGGAATTAACCAAACGATCATGATGGCACTGTCAATGGTGGTCATCGCATCAATGATTGGGGTAAAAGGTTTAGGTCAGCCTGTTCTAAAGTCTATTACCAATCAATATTTCACTCTTGGTCTTCTCAATGGTTTAGCAATTGTCGCCCTAGCAATCCTTTTTGATCGTGCTTCACAAGCGTATGCGAAACGCACTCAAGCTCATTTAGGAGACTCAAAACATGACTAGTCCACTTATCGAAATCAGCGGTCTGTATAAAATCTTCGGCCCCAAACCCAATAGCGTGATTGAGCGCGTTAAGTTGGGACATAGTAAAGAGCAGGTTTTAGCGGAAACGGGCCACACGGTCGGACTAAAAGACATCAACCTGCAAATTCAAAAGGGTGAAATTTTTGTCATTATGGGATTATCCGGTTCTGGAAAATCCACCATGATTCGCCACTTCAACCGATTAATCGATCCAACCATGGGGCAGATTTTGGTAGAAGGGGTGGATGTCATACAACTTTCGAACAAAGAGCTTGAACAGTTTCGCCGTCACAAGATGTCTATGGTGTTCCAGCGCTTTGGCTTGCTGCCTCATCGCACTGTTATCGACAACATCGCATATGGTTTGGAAGTTCAGGGAATGAATAAAGAGGCGCGCTTAGAAAAAGCAAATGAATGGTTAGAAACCGTTGGACTGACGGGTTATGAGCACCAGTATCCTGCTCAACTATCGGGTGGACAGCAACAGCGTGTGGGCCTTGCACGGGCACTGGCTACCGACGCCGAAATACTGTTGATGGACGAGGCTTTCTCGGCATTGGACCCTCTGATTCGGAGCGAAATGCAAGATCAGCTGGTAGAGCTGCAACAGAAGCTGCACAAAACCATTATTTTCATTACTCATGATTTAGATGAAGCGCTTCGACTTGGCGATCGCATCGCGATTCTTAAAGACGGTGAACTTGTCCAACAAGGTTCACCAGACGAAATTTTACTGCATCCTGCCGATGAGTACGTTGAAGCCTTTGTAAAAGACGTCAATAGAGCGCGAGCACTGACGGTCGAAACGCTGATGCAGCCACCTTCGTACTGTGTTCGCGCTGAAACCATTGAAGATGCACTGAGTGAAATGAAACGTGTTAAACGTGATTATGCCTACCATGAGACCAATGCAGGCTATCAAGGCGTGATAACACAGCAAGGATTGCTAAACGCAGCGAAGTTAACTCATATATCAGATTGGCGTGATGATATCTATGAAGAGGTGCCTATCATCTCTCCACATTTAGCCATTGAGCAAGTGCTGACTGAAGTCACGTCGTGTGAATATTCACTGCCCGTCATCGATGAGCACGGCCATTTGAAAGGCGAATTAAATCGTCAGGTTATTGCGGAGCTGTTTTCTGATCAACGAAGCACAAAACGGGGCACTTCACGCTCAAGCTTCAATAACGTCTCTTAGATGATGTTGATAATACAGCTCACAACAATGTGGGCTGTTATCAATTAACTCGCTCACAATCCCCTTTTAGATATTTGTCTGTGGGCTCAAGCTTGATACCCAAAGCAACATTTACATTGTTCTGATTTTCCTGACAATTTCATGCTCATATCCGGTTTTATTGACATAGTTAGATCATTCTATTGCTTTTTGATGACGCAAATCCTCGATAAATGTCTACTATTACTCTCATACAAAATCTTGATTTAAAGAGGGATAAAATGAAAAAGACAATGTTGGCACTAACAGGCGCGGTAATCATTCTTGCAGGCTGTCAAGATGAGAAACCTGCCGAAACAAGCGCAGTTGAAGTACCTCAAGCAACGGAAACTGAAGTCACCACCAGTGCAGACGTTACGACTGAGACAATTGACACGTTACCAGTAGAAGAAGAACAAGTAATTACTGAAGAGACATTTGTAGACTCTGAACACAACGCACAAAGTGCTCTGGACTGGAACGGCACCTACAAAGGAACACTACCTTGCGCGGATTGTGCTGGTATCGATATGACCATCACACTAAATCAAGATGGCACTTACGTACTTGAAGAAAGCTACCAAGACAAAGAAGACGGTCAATCAAAATCTGAAGGTCAATTCACTTGGGACGCAAATGGCAGCATCGTAACGTTGACAAATGAAGATGCACCAAACCAATACTTTGTTGGTGAAAACGTACTTATGAAGCTAGACATGAATGGCGAAAAAGTAACGGGTGACCTAGCACCACTATACAACTTAACGAAACAGTAAGAAGTTAGTATCAATACCTGATAAATACCTCAAATCCGAGCCACCCCAGCTCGGATTTTTCGTTATTTTAACGAAAGCTATTCCAGCAACCTTTCTATTCTGAAGCAACATTCTGCTTCTTACCCTGATTGTTCATTACATTTCCATACGCTTTGCCGATAGATGCTTACAACATCATTTTGTACAGTGTTCAAAACAAAACAGAACAACTCGGAAAAATGATGAAAAAAACATTAATTGCACTACTTACTTTGACAGCTGCTGGCTCAGCTTTCGCTGGCGATACTTACATTCGTAACGGTAACATCTACAACAACGAAGGCGGTTGGAACGTAGAAGCTGGTGTGGCTCAAGGCAGCGATCTTTTCAAAGATCAAAAGCATAATACAGCACCAATTCTCAACGGTGGTTACCATGGTGACGACTTTAATGCCGACCTAAGTGGCATTAACTACCGCTTCTTCGGTAACACCAATGAGTTAATCAACATGAGTGCCTACCTTGTAGGTAGCGGTGTAATGCGCGACGGTGATACAGCGAAAAGCCTAAAAGGCACAGATAAACGCCGTTTCGCCGTCGATCTAGGTTTAAACGCAGACTTTACACTGGATCAAAACAACGTCATTTCTACGTACCTTCAGCACGATATCAGTGGTGCTTACAAAGGTTACTTAGCGGGCGCGACTTACTTCCACATCATGAAATTCGGTAGTGTTGATTTTGTTCCTTTTGCTAACCTAACTTATCAAAGTGAAGACTACGTAGATTATTACTTTGGTGTAAAACAACGCGAAGCAAACGCAAACCGCAAAGCATACAAAGGTGATTCAACGGTAAGCTATGGTGTGGGCTACAAACTTGTTATGCCAATCAACGACAACTGGCAAGTAAGCCAAATGACACAATACACGCGCCTAGGCAGCGGTATCAGCGACTCTTCTATCGTTGATAGCGCAAACCAATGGGTTGTTGGCGCAAGTGTGTCGTACAACTTCTAATCCGATACGCCCTTATAAAGCCATCATTTCGATGGCTTTATGCGTTGGACATTTGCATAATCTTGAACACCGACGTTAGTGTGAATGAGCAATCCATAACCTATGTAAATCGCTATAGCCTGTATTCTTCACCTGCACACCTCGCACTTGCTGTGTTTTTGTCACTTCTTCGTAGCCAACAAACAAAGGCAAATATAGGTACTGATCGCGCAGCGCTTTCTCTAGGTTTAATAAAGACTGTAGCGAGTGATCATCTGCCATCGCCCTGCGAACCTTTTCTCTATGGCTTAACATCTGGCTTTGATCAAAACTAAAACGCAGTCCAGTTGCTATCGACAGCCATTCGAAGATGCCATATTCAAATGGTGCTTCCATGACTTCCTCAATGAAGAGCAAATCTGCTTGGTGAGACACTACCTCAGGAAAACTAATGTCATCAATAACAATGATCTCTAACTCTAATCCCGTTGCACGAATCACACTGTGCAACCATTCGGAATGACGAATTAAACTCGGAATCGTCCAGACAGGTTCAGCTAATACCACTTTACCTTTCAGTTTAGGTATCACAACACCATCTGTTATTGATAAATCTTGCTCGTGAGTCTCTAACTGAATGCTGTCAACGGCACTTGGCGCATCATAAATTTGCTTTTGCACATGGATGTAATCAGCGAGTTGATACCAAGTCTCTTTTGTGAGTTGGGATTCCACGCGTTCGCGGTAGGTCAGATATGAAAATGCGCTAATTTTTTCCACTTCAACGTGATCGGAGCTTTGGTTAAAGCTCAACATATTTAAGGTTTTAACATCACCATGAGACAGCGTTATTTGATCTAACAATGCGCGTGCTGAAAAATACTCTTTGTGCGCTTCAAGAGTCATACTCTCCTGGTTCCAGCCGCTGATTTTAAATGGCCCAGTCCCTATGTGGTAGGAATAACTAGAACCGAAAGAGACGACATCTCGACACAGAATAGACGCATGAGGAGTTGCTAGCATGTATGGAAACAACTTGTTCGGATACTTCAATATGATTTTTAAGCAGTTAGATGTTTCTGCAACCACGCTATCAATGCATTGCCAGAGCTCGTGAACTGGTCCTTTTATCTCCCTAAGTCTTTCTATACTCCAAACCACATCCTGTATGTTAAGGGGCTCGCCATCATGGCGATATATGCCTGGCCGCAACCATAACGTCATTACCTTGCCTTCCATTTTCCATTCGTGTGCTAACGATGGCTCGATACCACCATTGGAATTTTGGGTCAGCAATACGTCATAAACGCTTTTCGCGACGTGTAATTCAGTGTGACGGTAAGTATTCGCAGGGTCGATTTTGGATACCCAAGGGTAAGAAGAAATCAAAATAGCGTTATTTGATTCATTCAATCGATTCACTTTTTCAGATGCGATAGTTAGTGCTCTAACCGCGGTTTGACCGAACCAATCAATAAGTTTCGTTATTGAGTTCATTCTTCCTCTGCCAAGCTCCTCAACCAAAAACTCGGTCATCGCTTGTTGGAGGGAAATATTAATACTGAGACGGCTAGCGTTACTTCGGCCAATCGCAGGTTGCCAATCGACCCAATCGTAAGTGGCAAGCTTTTTCATCACAATAGAAACATTGCGCCTCGACGTGCAAACCACCGCTTCTAGCTCAGAAAGCGTAACAAGGTGATACTGGTGAGGTTCAAAGTGCTTTAACAGTAGATCCAGATACCTAAGATTGACATCGTTCACAAAGATTCCTAAGAGTTATTCCAAAGCAAAAAAATAGCACAGGACGCTTAGCAACTAAACTTCCTGTGCTATATCTAAACAAATTCAAATCTTGGACTCAGCTCGACCAACAGAAGTCACAAACGTTTACTAAGCCAAGAGGTAACTTGAATAAGTATTCTTAGAAACGGTAGCTCATACCTACAGAGAATACATTGATGTCTGCATCAACCGTTACTTTTTCATTGCCAAATTTCGCAATGTCTAGCTCAGGCATCATGTATTCCCATTCAACTTGTAGAGCAAAGTTTTCAGTAATAGCGAACTCTGCGCCTAAACCGTACATGCCTGTTACAGTGCTGTCAGAAATGGTGGTATGGCCTGCGCTACCGTCAATCACAGAGTTGCTAATTTTGAATTCAGCATTGAAGTAAGAAAGACCAGCTTTAGCAAAAAGGTTGAAACGATCGCCAATCGGTAGAGTCGCTTTTGGCTGAATCGATAGATACTTCATATCACCAACAGTAACAACTTTGCCGTCTAAAGCATCGTAACCACCAATGGCTGCTTCTAGAGAAATGTATTCGTTGAATTTGTAACCACCGAATACTTTGCCTGAAAGGCTTGAGTCATCTTCAAGTTTAAGTTTAGTGCTAGCGTTAGTACCACCACCATTGATAGAGCCATTAACATCACCAAACGATGCTTGACCTACAGATGCACCAACGTAAGGAGCTGCGTTTGCAACAGAACATGTTGCTAGAAGGGCTGTCATTAGCCATGTTTTTTTAAACATTGTATTTCACTGCCTGTTAATTATTGAGGTTGTGTTTTGCCCATCCTTAAGCATGCCATGCTATCCATTTCACTTGGTTTCAAAACCAAGTGGATGTTAATGAATAAAAACTCAATAAAACATGAAATATTTAGACACAACTTTGCCACTTTCTTTCTTAATTTTGACAATTTAGTCATTTCACAAGCATTGCTGCTTCAACCAGTTAGTGAGCTTGATGATTTCCGCTTGCTTGGCTCGACTCTTTTTATGAATAAAATAGAAGCTGTCGCCGGTTTCCAATCCATGAGAAGGGATATACACCAAATCGTGCGCTTTATCTCTTTCATTAAGCATAAAATCATTCGCAAATGCGATGCCTTGGTCATAACGCGCCGCCTCAATTGCCAACAACATATGACTAAAATGTTGAACATCGACATCTTTCGGCAAGGTGTAACCGCCCGCTATACACCACTCAGCCCAGTCTTTTCCTCTCTCACGATAAATTGAGTCTGTCGACAAAATAGGGTATCGCCAAAGCGCTTCTGGAATCGGTTGATCTTGCAACTCTTTCCAAATTTTATGGCTGCAGACCGGATACAGCGTCTCCGCGTATAACTTTACCGACATGTAGTTTCGCTTTGGCTTTTCTACCGTGATAAAACAATCGCCAACGCTGTCTGTCTGTTCAGGATCACCAACGACCATATTGAGTGTCAGATCGATTTCTGGATGTAAGCGCTTAAAATCAGACAAACGCGGAATAAGCCACTTTACGGCAAGCGAGCTATAAATCGCCAACCGTATGCTGCCTTTGTCCCCTTCTCGCACCTTTTGGCTGGCCATCGCAATTGAGCTAATTGCTGGGCTAATATCCTCTAAATAGCGGGTGCCCGTATCGGACAAAGAGAGCTTTCTGCCTTGACGGATAAATAATGATTCACCCAAATAATCTTCTAATAGTCGTATCTGGTGACTAACGGCACTTTGCGTCACATTGAGTTCTTCAGCAGCAAGCGAAAAGCTAGAGTTTCTGGCAACAGATTCAAAACAGTGAACCGCTCTGAGTGGTGGCAATTTCATTATCTAAAAATCTCATACTTAAACTAATAAATATCACTTCACTTCATCCTATGACATCACCTACTCTTTGGCAAAGACAGAGGAGAGGAAAAAGTGAAAGTTACATCGGTCGGAGCAGCGATGCTGCTATTAATTGTTGGAAATCTCATTGCGGTGCTTTCGGACTCTTTAATTAAAAGTGTCGGAAATGAAGTGCCTATTTTTCAATTTGTCTTTTTCCGACAAATTTCAGCGGTGCTTTTCCTGCTGCCAGTCTACTTGCTAACAAAAAATGCGCCTTTTCTTGAAGGGTTTAAGTGGCATGCTGTTCGCGCTCACGTATGGTTACTTGGTGCAATATTCATGGTTTTGGCGATCTCATCTTTACCGCTCGCAACTGCGAAT
The DNA here is from genome assembly GCF_033339475.1 of Vibrio sp. 2304. Lineage (NCBI taxonomy): Bacteria > Pseudomonadati > Pseudomonadota > Gammaproteobacteria > Vibrionales > Vibrionaceae > Vibrio > Vibrio sp. 2304. Next base: position 400,037 of record NZ_JAWOUQ010000003.1, read on the forward strand.
GCGATCTTTTACGCCGCGCCATTGATCATGTTGCCACTTGCAGCAATCTTTTTTGGAGAACAGTTGTCTAAGCAATCGGTCGCCGCAGCGATAATGGGCTTTGCCGGTGTGTTAGTCATCATTCGTCCAGACCAAATCGATTGGGCAGCAATTTCAGCTTTAGTTGTTGCAATTACTTTAGCAATCAATAACTTGCTCATTCGAAAACTGCCAAAAAATCAGTCTGTGATGCAAACATTATTGATGACAAACTTGGCAGGTATTCCAGTAGCCTTCTTGCTTGTTCTGATCGAAGCAGAACCTTGGGACTGGAGTGCTTTCCCTGTTGCTGCTGGCTCAAGTTTGTTCATCATGATTTATGCAGCAACATGTGTCATCGCTTACCGCTCGATCGATAGCAACAAAATTGCCAGCGCTGAATACAGTGGCTTAATTGGTGCCGTGTTTGTGGGATTGATTTGGTTTGGAGAAGTGCCTGATATATTTATGGCAATAGGAACCATTATGATTGTTGTGCCTCTCGTTTGGCTTTCTAAACGAGAGCGTCGAAAGAAAAAGTTGCAAGAGCAACAAGAAGCGCACGTTACTTAAAGTTGTGCTCTAACCCAAAGACTAAAAAACCGAGCCGTAAGTGCTCGGTTTTTTTATGTGGCTCTAATCGGTTTTTACGTAAGCGACTACGTGAGATAAAAACTGCCTTGCAAAGCGATCATTAAACCGGATGCGATATTCATGCTCGGCTTCCGACACTAGACGCCAGCCTTCAGCAAAGTATTCTTTGATATCATCAACCGCCTCTTCTTTATTTTTGATGTGTTTCGCGTTCCACTGATAAGTGCAAGAGACAACGATCAGCCCACCCACCTTGGTGGTTTTTTTTAGAGCATTGATCACGCTAAGTGGCGACTCACATTGATCAATCACATTTAAACATACGACTAAATCAAAGCGAGATTGGAGAGTATCGAGCTCAAAAGGCTGGTTAATTAGCGTCAAATCAACATGAGCACATTTCTGTACGATATCTCTATTCTCTACCTCTAAAGTGTTTAAGGTGTTCACATCGTGAAGGTAAGTAAGCTCGACGCGTTGTTCTTCTATTAATAGTTGCTTCAAGCCATCCATTAACCTATTTGAAGGCTCCACAAGCGTCGCTTCTTTAAGGTTAGGTAAGCGTTGCACTAACTCATAATAATTTCTTCCCAGCGCCGCCCCAACCTCAAGTAGGGAATACGGCTGAACGCTGCTTTCGATTACCGCCTGCGCAATAAAATCAGCAACTTGAGAGCAGTGAGGTGATGACAAAAAAGAAAGTGGGACTTGTTTTGAGCGACTGCTTATCATCTCAATCTGTTGATCCTCAATGAACTTGTCGAACCATTGCGCTTCGAAATAACCAGCCAGACCGTGCTCGGTCAGGTAAAAATCTTCCATGTTTTTTCCGTTCGTACTTTAAGAAAAGTGATTGTATCGAACGCGGAAATTAACGGGTATTTCTGGCCGCACATTCCAATAGGAAAACAGATGAAAACGCCGCTTATGTGAAAAAGCCCTTTCATCTCAAAGATAAAAGGGCTTGTTAATCGCTTCGGTTAAGTCGCTAACTATTGTGGTAGAACAACGTTACCATCTTGAATTGGGAACGTTTTTGTCGCTGGCTTGCTCGCCAAACGAACCGTCGTTGGTGCACCTGAAACTTCGTAAGTGACGTCGTAACCCACTACTTTATCAGATGTCGTATATTCTGTATGACACTGTTTTTTCGTCGTTGTTACTACATCACCTTTTTGCACATTCTCCTGGATCTTACGACCTGTCAGTGCACCAGCAATCGTACCAGCTGCAGTTGCAATCACTTTACCTGAGCCACCACCGATTTGGTTGCCCAGCGCTGCTCCAGCTGCTGCGCCACCAACCGTACCAATAATTTTATTGTCATCCGCAGGGGCAACTTGCTCGGTTACTACCACGTCTTTACATACTTGGTGCGGCTTTTTCACCGTTTCAGTCACCGCTTCAACCAAAGTAATGTTTGCTTGAGTTGGAGCTGGTGGCGTTTTGTCTTTACAGCCTGCTAGTACAGCAACAACTGCCGTTGCAATTGCGATAGATTTCATATTCATGATTTACATCCCAGTATGGTTTGCTTTGATGAGCGTTATGGTAAATCGCAAAAGGGAAATCACATCAGACGAAAACAAACCCTCTGTTATTAACAAGTAAAGAAACACTGTTTTATAAGAGGTACGTCAAGAAACACTCAGCAGAATGTCAACAGAGCTAAAACTGTATCACTACTGATTATGATTGGGCTGGACTAGTCTATGAGATTTATTTTTAAGCCAAGCTCAAAAATAGTTCGTCATCCGTTAAATACTTATGACGGTGGCTTAGATTACGCACGTGCATAAACATAAAATCAGGGAAACCAGGCGCTATAATGTTATTTGGTTCCCAGCATACACCGCCAACAAACACATATCGCCCCTGCTTGTCATCTTCGTGAAGAGGGTTATTAAGAGGAGAAGAAAACTCTGCTCGGCAACCTTCAACCACACAAACAATTTGTCCTTTAAAAAGGCCAATCACGCGCTTTACAAGATTTGCCTTGATACCACACTTCCATGCTTGGCGAGTGGCCATCTCATAGCCATATTTTCGGATCGCTTTCTTTTGCAAATGTACTACTAGGTTCATTTTGACTCCTGATTCAAGCAACTACGTGAAGCCCAAAGTCATAAAAGCAGATAGACGTCTATACCCGAGTGAGCTCATGGTACGTGGGAATAAACTACGTGATTAGACTAAGTTTAGTGTCGGATGAGATACACCGTCCACGATGCTGTAACGTATCGATTTACACCAATCAAAGGCAGATAACACATCAACTTTTGAGTGCTTTCCTGCGCTGTATCTGGTTACTTCTGTATATTACTATAACGAAATCACCCTCCACGTTTACCTATATAAATTTGTCGTAACGATAGAGGGTGCTTATCATGGAGAGAGGATAACGCCTACGCGTCGATGAGATAATTTTGACCTTCAGTTTCTAAACGATCGATCATTTTACGACACTCATTTAAATCAAGAGGTTGTTCAAAGCGGCGCTTGAGATTCATCAAAAAGAAGATATCTTCACACATGGCTTTCTCAGGTTCGTCACTAATTTTGGCGACCGGTGAACCATTGCACGTGACCATTTTTATCACGATAGAAAGTGGCTGGTAGGCTTCACCATCTTTATTGACATAATCACCCATATCATTGGCAAGAAAAGTACCGATACCAAAACTCACCTGAATACGTCCTTGGAAATACTCGCAAATATCTAACGCTTGTTCGAAGTTAAGTCCGTCGGTAAACACCAGTGTTTTTGTTAATGGGTCTATATTCAGCGACTGGTAGTGTGCAATCATTTTTTCACCCCAGCTATAAGGGCAACCACTATCGTGACGTACACCGAAGTACGCGTTACTTAGTTCTTCATCAAAGTCTTTAAGGAAAGCATCGATACCAATCGTATCGGTTAACGCAATACCTAGTGCACCATCAAACATTTTTTGCCAACGTTGCAACGCCACTTTTTGCGAATCTCGCACATTCACCAGAGCTTGGTGTCCCATAAACCATTCATGAGCAACGGTGCCGATAGGCGTCAAATTCAGCTCTTTTGCTAAGTGATAGTTGCTTGTTCCTGTCAAACATTCCGGCACTTCCTGGCACAAATATTCCAGCATAGTGCGCTGAGCTTGAAAGGAAAAACGTCGACGCGTCGACATGTCAGAAAATTTAAAGTTAGTAATGTTACGACGTTTTAGTTCCGACTTTAGGTGTCGAACTTTCTCTTCTAAAACAGTGGTAAATTGCGCAACAGGGATATCTGACCAACGCTGACGGCTACGAACTTCAGACACGATGCTCATGATGATCGTTTCGTACAAGATGGTATCTCGCCACAAACCGTTAATGGTAATTCTTAACTGGCTTGAGCCATCAGCCATGGCTTTATTATGGAAAGAGACATCACTTTGTGGGTTGAAACGGAAATGGCGCAGTGCATCAACAAAGTCAGGATTCAGGTAAGGCGCGACACGCTTAATATATTCAATTTCTTCTTGCGTAAATTGAATATCTTGCAGTTTAAGGACTTCGGCTTTTACCTCGGGCAAAAGCTCAGAGAGGTCTTCCTCACTGCGCACGATAAACTTATATGACACCATCGCATCAGGGTAAAGCGCTGTTACAGCGCTCATCATATTGACTTTGTAGACATCGAAATCCAAAGCGCTTTGAATGATGCGGGAAGAAAATAGTTTGGTGGTCATTAGGTGCCCTTCTACATGCCCTTCCTGGGTATATAACTTTTTGTTACTAACTAATTTGCGTAAACAATAAACACCCATCTATAGTTTGTCAACTTTTGTTACTAACCACTCATTTTTATAAGGTTTTTTTGTCTAGAATTCGAGCAAGTATTGTGAATAAGTCAGAGTCATCCGTAAATTTATGCTCAAACCGTATTAAGAACACTACCGAAAACGTTTCTAACAACTCGTTACTTACCCATTGATTGACCACTTGTTATGCGCTAGATTACTTACAAATCAATATTAGGACCCAACCATGATCGTATCTGTCGACATTATTCCATTCAGGCTATCTGGCTGTGCCGATAAGGGATTGGAAGTGTTGTTGATTAAACGTTCAAATCCAAATCGGCCATACCATGGAGTCTGGGCACTACCGGGCGGATTTGTCTTTGATAAAGACTTAACCAGTGAAGGCGGACGCCCGGCCGATGAAAACTTTGAAGCGGCGCGTCGCCGAATTTGCCGTGAGAAAATCCATACCTACCCTCGCCATTTTAGCGAAGCGTTTATCGACGGTGATCCAAAGCGCGATCCAGAAGACTGGAGCTTAAACATTACGCACTACGCCTTAGTCGATCGTAACAATGTAGAGCAAATAAATAATGCAGGTGTACCGGAATGCCAACTTAAATGGTTTTCGCTACAGGCTATTCTCAATGGAGAAGAAACCCTCGCATTTGATCATCAAAAAACCATTGAAAAAGCGTGGCAAAAGCTTCGTGCATCCATTGAATACACATCGGTTCTTTTGTTTGCATTAGACAAAGAGTTTTTGGTTGCGGACATCATTTCTGCTTATCAAGAGTTTGGTATTGATATCAGCCGAATGACGATTAAGCGCCGCTTGATAGATTCAGGCGTACTAAAACCCACTAATAAAGTCGCTTCTACCAACAAAGGTAAAGGTGGAAAACCCGCAATGGTATATACGCTGACTAGCGACGAAGTAACCTTTTTTCAAAACTGTTTGCGTGGATAAACGCAGACAATCAGACAGACAAGGAGTCTGCCATGACTGTTCGAGTAAACTATCAAACTACAGCAGTGATCGACGTTGATCCAGAGAAAGGCTTTAGTGAGTTATGTCCAAATGAACTGCCCGTTGCAGGTGCGTTGGAAATCGTACCGGAGCTTTTGAACAATCATGCCAAAGGCCGATTAAAGCTGGTCAGTCGTGACTTGCACCCACCGAAAGCAAAATGGGATGCAGAATCGCCAGCCAATATGCTTGAGCCCGTTGGTTTACCGAATGTGGATATAAAGTGGAACCGTCACTGTGTGCTTGGCACAACAGGTTCTGAGCTGCTAGATGGCTTACCACCCGTGTTGGACTATGATTTTCAAGTTAATAAAGGTATGGATCCTGACGCACACCCTTACGGTATTTTTTTCCATGATATTGCCGACACCAAAACGACAGGCGCGCATGAATTTCTAAAGTTCAACGGGATTGATACCTTAGTTATAGGTGGCCTTGCCTTAGACTTTTGCGTGAAAAAATCCGTCATGCAAGCGCTGGAACTTGGCTACAATGTGGTAGTTAATCTTGCTTCAACTCGTGCGGTGCTGCCTGATAATGTAGAGAATGTGCTGACAGAGCTCAGAGATAATGGCGCATTATTTGTCGAAAAAGCGGACGACATCATCGTAGAAAAGTTCGCCTAGAAACGATAGTAACCGAGAAGGATTTCACCATGCATCAACATGAAAAATTGAATTACGTTGAATTTGGTTCCACTAATGTCAGTGCGACCAAACAATTTTTTGAGCGTGCTTTTGACTGGAGCTTTACCGATTATGGCCCAGAATATTCTGCATTTTCAGGACAAGGGTTGGATGGCGGATTCTTCAAATCTGAGTTTATAAACCAAACCGCAAATGGTGGCGCACTTTTAGTATTTTATAGCTCAGACATTCAGGCCACTCAGACAAAAGTAGAGCAGCATGGTGGAAAAATTATCCGCCCTATTTTCGAATTCCCCGGCGGCTGTCGATTCCACTTCACTGAACCGAGTGGAAATGAATTCGCAGTATGGTCAGAGAGCCATTAAGTCATCACAAATCAACAACACACTATCAACGTGAGCCCAAGCTAGCCAGATCCGGAACTGGCATTACATTTCTGGTTGACCTCATCCTTGGTTTAATTCACTGTTAGCGCAACAATTAATCGATGAGGCGCTAGACCTCGACCAAGGATGTCAAATGACTGCCGTCAGTTTTTTTCGCTTACTCTGCCTCGCTGCTATTTGGGGTGGCTCGTTTCTGTTTATGCGAGTCGCCGCCAACACATTCGGGCCGGCTTACTTAATCGAATTTCGAGTTACATTTGCCGCCGTCGCTTTGTTATTGATCGCCGTATATTTGAAGAAGAAACTCACGTTAACTGCGCATACTAAACACTTCTTTATTATTGGCTTATTCAATAGCGCAGTTCCATTTTTACTCTTTGCGTACGCAGCCCAGACACTGAATGCATCAACTTTAGCAATATTGAACTCAACCGCCCCAATATGGGGAGCACTAGTTGGCTTTGTTTGGTACCGCAGCCCACTCACAGCGAAATCTGTTCTCGGTATGCTAATAGGCATTGGAGGCGTTGCAGTCTTGGTCGGCTTAGATACTTCAACCATAGGTGAAGAAGCCATGCTCCCTATTGCCGCCAGTTTGATGGCTTCTTTCAGCTATGGCATTGCTACCAACTACACTAAAAATGCGCCACAAGTACCTGCTTTTGACAATGCTCACGGCAGCATGTGGGCGGCGGTTATTTGGGTACTGCCGCTGCTACCATTCTTACCAATGCGTGCAGAACCAAGTCATTTCGAATGGAGCTCTGTTGTCACGCTCGGCGTTGTATGCACAGGGTTCGCTTATTTGCTCTATTTCCGCTTAGTTTCTGATATCGGCCCAGCATCAGCGCTAACTGTCACTTTTCTTGTTCCTGTTTTTGGTATCTTATGGGGCTACTTGGTGCTAGATGAGCCCGTCGGCTCTAACACCATCATAGGAACAATTCTAGTGCTTAGCGGCACTATGCTAGTCACCGGTTTCTCCCCAACAGCAATGCTCGCGAAGCGAAAACGAAGCGTGGCTTAATTAGCCTAATATGACTTCCACACCTCGCTTTTTGATTTGTTCAAGGTCGCTTTTCGGAGCGGCTTTGTCAGTCAGCAGCACTGATATTTCGTCAGTTTTACCAATTGATGAGGGATAAATCTGCCCAAATTTACTAGAATCCGTTAGAACAATATTGCGCCTTTTTTTCGCAATGATGGTTTCTGCAATCTCAGCGCGCATCATGTCGCGGCTAGTAAAGCCAGTGTCTTGATGGAAGCCGTCAATACCCAAGAAGGCTGTGCTGAAATGAATGTTCTCAATACACAACTTAGTCAGCGGTCCGACCAAACTCTCGCCTTGGTGCTGATATACGCCACCAAGCAAGATAATGTTGGCAGAAGTGTTACGGATGAGATGGGCGATATACGCCGATGGCGTAATGATGGTCACATCGCCGCGCTCAGCCAAAGTCCGAGCCAACAACGCATTGGCACTGCCTCCTTCAATCAGCACTGTCTCATTCGGTGCGACCAAATCCGCAGCTTGGTTTGCGAGCGATTGTTTAATATCGAAACGTACTTCTAGGCGGGCATCAATGTCATCACTTTGCAACGCGGTAGCTGCGCCGTGAACGCGCTTTAGGTAGCCCTGTTGCTCCAGAAAGTTCAAATCCTGTCTGATGGTCACACCCGACACGCCAATGATGTCAGAAAGCTCTGTGACTTGAACGCGTTTACGGTCGTTCACTAATTGCAGGATTTCATTTTGTCTTGGGTTCACAGATTCGCTCCTTATTGATGAGCTTACAGTATACTCACCTGATGTTTCATATGAAAAGAACTTGAAAGTAAAAAGGAAAAAACACGTGGTCTGATTAGCCAAGCTGTACCTTGCGAATATCGCTCCCATCAACAGATAATAGGGCAACGAAAATGTGATGGAAGAAGAGGGGTTAGATCCCTACATACCAACAACGGTAAAGACTAGGATAAAAGTAATGGAAGAAATTTACTTCGCAGGCGGTTGCCTTTGGGGCGTGCAAGAATTTATGCGCCACCTTCCGGGCGTAATCAACACAGAAGCAGGGCGAGCAAATGGCACAACGGATAACACTCAATCCGAATACGATGGCTACGCAGAGTGCGTGAAAACCCAGTTCGATGCTGAGCAAGTTTCGGTTGAAACTTTAATGGGGTATTTGTTTGAGATAATCGACCCTTACAGCGTTAACAAGCAAGGTGAAGACGTAGGTGAGAAGTACCGTACTGGTGTTTATAGCCAAAACGAACAGCATCTCACCATCGCGAAAGCGTTTATCGCAGCACGACCGGACGCCGACAAGATCGCCGTAGAAGTACTGCCACTCACAAATTATGTGCCAAGTGATGATGAGCACCAAGACAGACTCACAAACTTTCCGAATGATTACTGCCACATCCCATTAGATTTACTACATAAATACAGGGATAACTCGTAACCATTCAGTCAGCATCGCTTTAAAAGGGAAGATGCATATCAGTTTAAATCGATGCCTTCCACTAATGACAATGTCATTTCTGCCGCCGATATTTCCTTACAACCCGACGAGTTTTGTCCGCACCACAACGGTGTGAATTCATCTCGGTTTTGCTTTTCCATAAGCGCTCTTAGTTGAGCCATTTCAATGGAGGCGTATGGGAATTTCGGCGCAAACTCACTGATGTAGCCTAGCTCCGACATCGCGCGATTCACAATGCCTCTCGCTGGTCGGCCCGAGAAAACATTGGTCACAGCGGTATGTTGCGCGCGTTCACTGGCAATGGCATATCGATGTAAAGACGATGTTTTCGCCTCATCACACAACAAATAGGCGCTGCCAACTTGAACGGCACTCGCTCCTAATCTCAACGCGGCTTCCACCCCACTTCTATCAGCGATTCCGCCTGCAGCAATAACAGGCAAATTCACCCGTTTGGCGATTTGTGGTAATAACGCCATCAAACTTAATTGAGTAGTTAAATCATCCGATAAAAACATACCTCGGTGTCCACCAGCCTCCAAGCCTTGGGCGATAATACCGTCAACGCCTTTTGCTTCTAGCCAAAGTGCTTCGTCCACCGTGGTCGCTGACGAAAGGATCTTCCCTCCCCACCCTCTAATTCGAGCTAACAGATCATCGTCTGGCAAACCAAAGTGGAAACTGATCACTGGCGGTGCAAATGGTTCAATCGCGTCAGCAATATCATGATTGAAAGGCATCCTTGTCGGAGCGTTTGGCTGAGCCTGAACGGTTGCATCAACCTCGGAAAAATACGGTTGCAGCGTTTTTTGCCACTTTTCGTGCTTGTTGGCGTCATACTCCGGCATTTCATGGCAAAAGAAATTGAGGTTAAACGGTCGGTTAGTTGCCTGCTTGATAAGTTGAAGTTCTTTTACGATGGCGTCTTTGTTCAGCATTCCACAAGGTAACGAGCCAAGCCCGCCAACATTACTGACGGCTATGGTCATTTGGCTGTCTTGCACACCGGCCATTGGCGCTTGAATAATCGGTAACTCTGTTCCCAAAAGTGTATTAAATACCTTATTTATCATGACCTTTCCTTGAAAACTTAACCTTTACCTGTGATGGATCTGCGCCATCGTTATCCAGACTAGACTTTCACATGATTAACCACTTATAAAGTTAAAGTGATGCATTTGTGCGCTATGCACTTTTGATAGAAATGACAAAGGGAGCCTATGGCTCCCTTAATATGCTGAATAACAAGAATCAGAGTGACTATCGTACGACATCTGATTCAAGCTCTAGCTCTGCTACAGACAGCATGGCAAATTCTTCCTCGGCGGTTGCTGCCACCAATTTGTTGCGGCTGTATAACCCATAATAAACACCACCGATAAGAAACAATCCCATTGTAATGAAAAAGGCCGAGGGATCAAAAGCATAAACACCTGTCATTGCGATCAAAGAAAGCACCAGAGAAATACTCGAAGTAATTATCCCACCAGGCGTTTTATATGGACGAGTTAATTCAGGCTGTTTAATTCGCAATAAAATATGGCTCAAGGACATTAATGCGTACGATACAGTCGCACCGACAACAGCCATCGCCAAGATTAAGTCCCCCTCACCCGTAAGTGAAACCAAGAACCCAAAAACGCCCGGAACCAACAGCGCACGAGAAGGCACTTTTTTGTCACTGGTTAATGACAAAGTTTGCGGTAAATAACCCGCGCGGGAAAGCGCAAACACCAAGCGGCTGTAACCATAAATGATAGAAAAGAAAGAAGCGATAAGACCAGCTAACCCGAGTAAGTTCACGGCCATTGCTACCGTTGAATTGCCCGTAAGCTTTAGGGCGTCAACTAATGGCACCGCGCTATCGCCTATGACCTTTGAGCCAACCGCACCAGCCAAAAGGACGACTACGAGAGTTGCGGTTAGCAATAAAAACAGCATCGCACCAATGATGCCTTTGGGAACATCTTTTGCCGGATTTTTTGCCTCCTCTGCCGCTAAAGGCACACCTTCAACCGCAAGAAACAACCACATTGCAAATGGCAACGCAGCCCATACGCCATACCACCCAAACGGCAAGATTTCTGTTGCCTGAGCCGTCGCCGGAGCAATATCGAATAAGTTATTAACATCAAAGTGACCAATAAGCACAGCAGCAGTAATGAGAATAGCTAGCACAGCCAAACCGCTGATGACCATCATCACTTTGAGAGCTTCGCCAACACCTGCCATATGAATAGCGATAAAGACGGCGTAGAAAAGTGCGTAAACAACAGGGCCATCGATACCAACCAATTCATTCACGGCTGAGCCAATAAAAATCACTATCGCAGCAGGCGCGAGCGCATATTCAATCAAAACTGATAAGCCAGTGAAAAAGCCGCCTGTCGGCCCCATCGCCTGTCTTGCGAAGCTGTAACCACCACCCGCAGCAGGAATAGCCGCAGACATTTCAGCTAAAGACAATACTAGCGTGAAATACATTACTGCCATCGCGATAGCAGCAATAAGAAAGCCTCCCCATCCTGCTTGAGCGATGCCAAAGTTCCAACCGGCGAAGTCACCAGATATAACATACGAGACACCTAAGCCAGCAAGTAAAATCCAACCTGCGGTGCCTCTTTTTAGCTGCCTTTTGGCCAAGTACTCCTGATGTTTAGACATAGTAAATCCTTCTACTTTGATGAAATTAAAAAGTTGTCGCTGTGTTTATCTTCAACGCTTGCGCCACTTGGCTCATTGATATCTGAGCGATCTTTCAGATTCACTCCTGACAGTTGTAATTTTCGAGCTTCCTTGAGCAAGTAAAATGCGCGTTCACAGGCATCGTCATAGTTGAGCCCCTGAGGGCGCACATTGGAAATGCAGTTTCTTTGGGAATCTTTAGAGCCTCGTTTAGCCCCCCAAGTGAGATACATCCCCATGCTATCCGGAGAGGTTAGCCCGGGCCTCTCTCCAATTAAAACCAGCACGGCCTTGGCGTTAAAACATTCACCAACATCATCCCCTACCGCTACTCTTCCTTGCTTTACGATTGTGATAGGTGCGAATTTCCATTGATGTTCATCATCAGCGCTTAAAAGAGAAATCAATCGAGTAACCACAGGCACGGCATGGTTTTGAATTGCGACGGAAGAAAGTCCATCAGCAATAACAATCGCAAGATCAATGTCAGTGTTATGCTCATTTGCTATCAAGTTGAGCGTTTGCCAAGAAGATTCATCAAGCAGCCTTCCTAAATCGGGCCTTTGCAGGTACATAAGCCGGTCACTCACTTGACTGCTCACTACCACTGGAGGTTCTAAGGTATTTTCAAGAATCGAGTAAGAGTCCGATAAACCAGCAACGAGAGAGTCAACATTCAAACTGCAATGCACTGCATCCATAGCTTGGGCATGATCCAGCTGAAATGAGAGTAACTCGTTGGTTGGTACACTGTTCCCGCTACGACCCAGAGCGATCCGAGCAGAAGTGAAGTCACGTAACTTGCCCCACGGGTTGTGTGTGACAACTTCAGACTCATCTTGTGGGGACTGAGCAATGGTGATTACTTTACCCATGAGAATAACCCTTATTCAGTTGGTTAATTGCTCCCGAAAACGAGCGAGAGATTTGCTCACTTAACCGAACGTCTTGCACGCTCTCGAAAATCTGCATCTCCATTAACCAATGTTCAAACTCTGGTGCTGGCTTCAAACCGAGTACTTTTCTTGCGTAAAGGGCATCGTGAAATGAGGTAGTTTGATAGTTGAGCATGATGTCATCAGACCCTGGAATACCCATGATGAACGAGCACTCGGCCACACCTAATAGTGTCAGCAAGTTATCCATGTCATTCTGATCGGCATAGGCATGATTGGTGTAACAGATATCGCAACCCATAGGTAAACCAAGCAACTTCCCACAGAAATGATCTTCAAGCCCAGCACGAATGATCTGTTTGCCATCAAACAGATACTCAGGGCCAATAAACCCAACGACAGTATTAACCAACAAAGGATCGAACTGTTTCGCGACAGCATAAGCGCGGGCTTCACAAGTCTGCTGATCGACCCCATGAAATGCATTAGCAGACAGCGCTGTACCTTGTCCGGTTTCAAAATACATCACATTATTTCCTACACTACCTCGATTCAAAGACAACGCGGCTTCATGGGCCTCTTTCAAAATCGACAAGTCGATTCCGAAGGTATCATTCGTCCCTTGCGTGCCGCCTATCGACTGAAAAACGAGATCGACTGGTGCACCCATTTCAATGGCTTCGATCGTGTTCGTGACATGAGTTAACACACAAGACTGAGTCGGTATTTGATAGTGTTGAATCACCTCATCCATTAAGTTCATTAACTTAATAGCTTGAGGTACATTATCTGTTGCCGGATTGATACCGATAACCGCATCGCCATTTCCGTACATCAGACCATCAAAAATGGTCGCTGCGATACCGTTGAGAGAATCAGTGGGATGATTCGGCTGTAAGCGAGTAGACAGGCGACTCGGCAAACCTATCGTATTCCGAAAAGCCGTGACAACTTGGCATTTTTTAGCAACGAGAATCAAATCCTGGTTGCGCATAATCTTACTGACTGCGGCCACCATTTCTGGTGTTAAACCTTGACGAATTTTAGCCAACGTTTCACCATCGGCTTCTTCACTCAGCAGCCAATTTCGAAAATCTCCAACCGTCAAGTGCTCAATCGGCTTAAAGGCTTCAAGGTCATGCGTATCGATAATTAGGCGAGTGATATCGTCGCTTTCGTATGGAATAACCGCCTCGTTAAGAAACGTTTTAAGTGGTAACTCAGACAGCGCCATTTGTGCGACTACACGTTCTGCCGCTGACTGAGCACAAACCCCGGCTAACGCATCGCCTGAGCGCTCCGGTGTCGCTTTCGCCATCAAGTCAGCTAATGACTTAAAGGTATAGACTTTACTTCCTTGTTGCCGACGATAAGTTGCCGTCATTGCTCTTCCTCTTCACTATTTGGTTCGCTTTTTGCTGAACTATCAATAAGCTTTAAGAAAGTATTGCCAAATGTGTTCCGTAGCGTTATCAAAAACTGGCAACATTTATAAACCAATAATAAACAATGATTTATATAAATATTGCTCCAACATGACTCACAAAAAAGGAATGAGCATCACAAGGATGAGTAACCAAATGCCCCAAACTGCACCAATGCTGTGCATCCATCACACTAAGGATGCAAACCAACAAGCTGCGAGTCTGATAAACTGGCAACAGGAATACGACCAACTCAGCGATGGTCGATTTTTAGGTCAAATTCGAGAACGACGATTTCCCAATTTCCATGTATTTCGTGAAGACAGTAACCGCTCGCTAAGACAGCAATGCAGGGTTGAAGAGGGAGGTATTTGGTTGGGTTTGAGTGCGGAAAATAAGCCGCTACACCTAAATCACAGTCAGTTTAATTCAAGCCAGCTTTTGCTTAGGCAAGGTGGCGCTGATTTTGAGTTAATGACACCGGAGCAGTTTTCTATCTATGGAATAGTGCTCGACAAAAACTTCGTTCACATCATAGAAAATCAACTTGAGCTTGGGAGTATCCAAAACAACACATTACACTTAACGGGTTTGACGGAAAAACACATTAAACAACTTAAATACTACTTAGGCATGTTACTTGGTTCCGCCGAACCAAGATGGTCTGAAACCACACATCAAGCAATCTTAAAAGATATTGTGCTGGAGCTGTTCTCACTCAGTTCACTGCACACGAGCCATCCGATATCAATCTCTCATCGTCAACACGTGATGCACCGTATAAAACAACAGCTACAGGATCTAGACTACCGTACACCGATAACCGTCAGTGAACTGTGTGATGCAGTACACGTCAGTCGTCGCACACTACAGTACACCTTTGAACATTGCTGTAATACTTCCCCAAAGCAGTTCATACATCGAATGCGCTTGAATCAAGTACGTAGAGTGCTACAAAGCCCTGAAGATAATCGAACAATTGCAGAAATCGCTTTTGACTTTGGTTTTTTCCATCTCGGGCAGTTCAGTCAAAGCTACAAGCGGCTATTTGGTGAGACACCAACTGAAACGAGAAAATGGGAGTCCAGCAAATAAGATGACAGGCAGTATATTCTTTCAGATCCTGCGTTGGGGCCATGTTATGCAGTCGCAATGATTTGCTGAAACTTAGCATGAAGCTCTTCAAGTGCCGCTTCAACATCCGGTTCTGCACAGCTCAAGTGCGAGATTAACGTCATAAAATAGCAGTCAAAAATCAGCGGTATTTTTCCCTCAAGGACGGAGCTTCCGTTTACAGATTGAAACAAAGCTTGGTTAAACGACTGATAATAATCCAAATCCCAAATCACTTCTTTCAACAAAGCTCGGCTCAGCTCAACGTTCGCAAAATAGTAGCGATAGTATTTCTCCGTCAGCGCCAAACCAATGTCGATATCGGTTTTACCTTCCACACTGACTAGCGTTTCTTGGCTGATCTGTTGCAGTTGCGCCAGCATCCCTTCGCGCAAAATCGACAGTTTAGTCGGGAAATGGCTAAACACTGTGCCATCGGCTACTCCTGCTTCTCTCGCTATCTGCCTTGTGGTCGTCATGTCATAGCCATTTTGAGCAAAAGATGCCCATGCGGCTTTTAGAATTTTATCTCTGGTTTGTTGTCGCTTCGTCATTGATGTGTCTGCTTAATGAGCCTGAAAGGATCATACCTTGCGTGGTTGAGATTGACAAATTGAGCGCGCTCATTTATAAAATTGAGCATGCTCATTTTATATAAAAACAAAAGGAATCGCTCATGTACGTATTAAACAAACTAGGCCAAGGATTGATTTTCTTCCCGACCATCTTCTGCTTTTCGTATATTTTAAGACCGATATTAATGGTCATCCTTATTCCAGGAGGACTCGCACTTTTGGCGTTAATCGGTGGCGCAGAAGTCAGAGCGGAACTCAAAGCCATGCTGCTTGAGGAGTTTTTTGGCGTTAGCCCATCGCACACCACCTCGAAAAAGGCGTGAGTGCGCTACAAACGTTGGCAAGGCTAAGTAAAAAAGAAAACGCGCAGATATCGAGATCTCAATACCTGCGCGTAGATGCGGTGAAAATAAGACTGGCGTTAGTCAGTATTCATGTTCTGGCCAATTCGCCATAAAACGCCACTAGGGTCAAACAAACAACATTCGCGCATGCCCCAAGGTTGCTCGACCAGCTCTGTCAAACGCGAACCAAATTCCTCATGACCCACTTTGGATAAGTGCTGATGCCAGCTTTCTGCGTCTTCTACGAGCAAGTGCATCATGAAGTTATTGCCGTGTTCTGGCTCATAAAAATTCTGTAAAAGAAACGCGCAGCTACCTTGAGAGAAGTATGCTACATCACCGAAGTCCGATGCCATTTCAAAGCCAATCGCCTCATAAAAACGTTTTGATAGCGCGTAATCTTTCGCCGGAACAAATGATTTGATTTCAACAATATTGAGGTTTTCCATTTCCAATTTCCTAAGCCTTTTTCCATAAAACTGACTGACGTAATCTCGCTCTATGCCTTCTATTCGCCTTGCGTAATCTGCTGTGATGACAGTGGCACACACTCTGCCATCTGCGTTTGTAACCACGTGATAAATTTATGTTCGAGTTCTGTACGCTTTTTATCTTGACTCAATAAAACGTAATTGCAACTTGATGGAGAAAACCCAAATGGTGCGACCAAATTACCACGCTTAATATCGTCCATGACAAAAGGATACGATCCCATTGCAACGCCTAAGCCATCCACCGCTGCTTGTATGCAAAAATAAAAATGCGCGAATGATTGCTGAGTGTTGCCGTTGAAAGTTTCACAACGTGTTGATTGCTGCCAATCCGCCCAAGCATTCGGTCTGGTTTGGCTATTCAACAATCGAGCTGCTTTCAAATTGTCTTTAATGGATTGCCAATACTCAGGAGAATATACCGGCCCCACCCACTCTTCCACAAGAATGGTTTTGTCGTAATCGTGATGCTGCGCAAAATCGTCTCGACGAATCGCCATCGAAAGCCCAGTTGATCCTAATGTTACCGGGCCACCAGCCGTCGACAAACGAACATCAGCACGGTGTTCATCATTAAACGCGGCCAACCTTGGCATCAACCAGCGCATGGTTAATGTCGGTTCACAAGACACTTCAAGATGCTGATGCTTCTCTTGCATAAGCGTATTCACGCCTGTTTCTAGCGTTTGGAATGCCGTTTCTGTGTATGTCTTGAGTAATTCGCCTTCTGCCGTCAACACGACTTTCCTGCCCTCTTTGAAGAACAAAGGTTGAGACAGATATTGCTCAAGTTGCTTGATCTGCTTACTCACGGCTCCGTGGGTAATGTTCAGTTTGTCAGCCGCTTCAGTGTAGCTTGAAGAACTCGCCGCAACGTGGAAGACATAAAAAGATTTCAGGTGACGCATCTGTGAGTTTTTCTCACCAATATGGGAATATTTCTCGATTATAGTCAGTAATAAAGACGCCTACAATTCCGCTACATCCCAGACTTCATCATTCAAACAGGAAATCGATATGGAATTTGTAACTCTTGCGTTATTAGGTGTGCTTATTGTTATTAGCCCTGGCGCAGACTTTGTTTTGGTATTAAGAAATAGCTTAAATCAAGGACGAAAAGCAGGCGTATACAGTGCGATTGGTATCAGCATGGCGATAAGCATCCACATCGCTTACTCCATGCTGGGGATCAGTTACTTAATTTCACAAAATGAATGGTTGTTTAATCTCGTGCGCTATCTTGGGGCCGCTTATCTTGTCTACCTTGGGATTAAAGGAATATTCTCCTCGCAACCTGCATCAAACTCAGAAACCGTTCAACAGAGCGAGTATTCAATGTGGCGATTTTTCATGCAGGGGTTTCTGTGTAATTTACTCAATCCCAAGACGATGCTGTTTTTTCTGAGTATTTTTAGCCAAGTGATTTCTCCCGACTCTAGTCAGCAACACATCGCCTTGTTCTACGGGATTTATATGATTGCGCTGCATGGTATTTGGTTTTCTATCGTTGCTGTTTTATTCACGTCACCCCAGCTACAAGCTTTCTTGTTGAAGATTAAGCATCGACTCAATCAAGCATGTGGGGCGGGATTAATCATTTTCGGCGCGATGCTGGGCTTAAAAGTGTAGTACGCTTGCGGTCCGATTACCCCAGTTCAAATTGATCATTGAACAAGTGGCTGTAATCAAATAAAAATCTTCATTATCAATACCTTAAATTAGAAAAAACAGCCAACGTGCGCTGGCTGTTTCGATACAGTTAATGGATGACCCGAGCGTCCCCTTTAAATAACTGAGACAGATCGATAGTGAATATCGTCACCGTCGGACGTTTAGGCAGAGCATTTTCGATCGAAAACTCTGGCCCAGCTGGAACAAGGGGGAAGTGAATAGCAGTCGGCCACGTTGACGAAGCTTCATTACCGCCCGGCTCAGATATTGAGAAAGAAAACTCAGGTAAACGGGTCATAACACTTACCTCAAATGACTGATTAGCGGGCTCAAGCGAGCCCGCTTAGGTTTTGCAATGTTATTGTTATTTTAACGCTTACTTAATCACTAACGGTTGATGACGTTAGATATCAAGTTCTTTGTCTTCAACGTGGTTGGTGATCATCGCTTCAGTGGTGATCATCAAGCCAGCAACAGACGCTGCGAATTGAAGCGCTGAACGTGTTACTTTCGCAGGGTCCAAGATGCCCATTTCGATCATGTTGCCGTATTCACCTGTTGCAGCGTTGTAACCGTAATCGGAATCACCAGCTTTGACAGCGTTCGCCACAACAGAAGCTTCGTCACCTGCGTTAGTTGCGATTTGACGAAGAGGCTCTTCCATTGCACGTAGCGCAACTCGGATACCCACGTTTTGGTCATCATTGTCGCCTTTTAGATCCGCCAATTCTTTCGCGATCTTAGTTAGGGCAACACCACCACCAGCAACAATACCTTCTTCAACCGCTGCGCGAGTAGCGTGTAGTGCATCGTCCACGCGATCTTTCTTCTCTTTCATCTCAACTTCGGTTGCAGCGCCGATCTTGATCACCGCTACGCCGCCAGATAGCTTCGCAACACGTTGTTGAAGCTTATCTTTGTCGTATTGAGAAGTGGTTGTTTCGATTTGTTTTTCAATCGAAGCCACACGATCAGCAATCGCGCTTGCTTCTGCTGCGCCACCCACAATGGTTGTTGTGTCTTTGGTAATGGTCACTTTCTTCGCACTACCTAGTTGCTCTAACGTTGCTTTTTCGAGCTCTAGGCCGATTTCTTCAGAGATGACCGTACCAGCAGTTAGTACCGCAATGTCTTCCATCATCGCTTTACGGTTGTCACCAAAGCCAGGCGCTTTCACCGCAGTCGCACGCACGATGCCGCGCATGTTGTTCACAACCAATGTCGCTAGCGCTTCACCTTCGATGTCTTCAGCAATGATCAATAGCGAGCGAGAAGATTTCGCCACTTCTTCTAATACAGGCAATAGCTCGCGGATGCTACTGACTTTTTTGTCCACCAATAGGATGTAAGGGTTGTCTAGCTCTACGCTGCCATTTTCTTGGTTAGTGATGAAGTATGGCGACAAGTAACCGCGGTCGAATTGCATACCTTCAACCACAGACAATTCGTTGTTTAGACCTTGGCCTTCTTCAACCGTAATCACGCCATTGCGACCCACTTTTTCCATCGCTTCTGCAATGATTTCACCGATCGCGCGATCGCTGTTTGCAGAAATGCTACCCACTTGGGTGATGGATTCTTTGTCGCTGCATGGCTTAGACATTTCACGTAGTTTCTCAACCGCCGCTTCAGTGGCTTTGTCGATACCACGTTTTAGGTCCATTGGGTTCATGCCAGAGGCTACCGCTTTAAGACCTTCATTGATGAAAGATTGCGCCAGTACGGTAGCCGTCGTTGTACCGTCCCCCGCTTCATCATTCGCTTTGGACGCCACTTGTTTCACCATTTGTGCGCCCATGTTTTCGAACTTATCTTTCAGTTCGATTTCTTTCGCTACAGACACGCCATCTTTGGTGATGGTTGGCGCGCCGTAAGATTTATCAAGCACAACGTTGCGGCCTTTCGGGCCTAGTGTCACTTTTACTGCGTCCGCCAGTAAGTTCACACCTTTCAGCATTTTTTGACGTGCGTCATTAGCAAATAATACGTCTTTTGCAGCCATGGTTATCTCCTCAAAAAACTACTACAAAAATAATTACTCAACGATTGCTAACACATCAGATTCGGACAGAATTAAGTATTCTGCGCCGTCAATTTTCTCGGTTTTCACGCCGTAACCGTCATTGAAAATGATTTGGTCGCCCACTTTGACTTCCATCGCAGCGCGTTCGCCATTTTCAAGACGTTTACCTAAACCAACAGCAATGACTTTCCCGCGGTTTGATTTTTTCACCGACTGAGAAGTTAAAACGATTCCCCCTTCAGATTTATTTTCCACCTCTTGTCTTTCAACAATTAGCTTGTCATTTAAAGGACGAATTTTCATTTTTAAGTGCCTCCTACTTGGAACCAAAAATAAAAGACAAAATAAACATCAAGATGGATTTGCGAGTCGACAGCTCGCTTTCGATGAAAATAATAAGGTCGAAAAATTAGAGTTCAAGAGGTGAATTTGATAAAAATTTTTTATTAAATTAAATAAAATTTTCTATCGAATTATCGCATTCACAACTACTTAGCATCTCTTTATGATGGAAAATATGCTCAATCAAATCTAGAGTGGTTACGTACTCTTAAAAAGGATAATCAAACAATGAAAAAGGCCGTATCTCTATTTCTTGCAACGTTGTGCGTTGGCTTCCTCTCTCCCAACGTGTCGGCTTCTGAACGCGCTGAACAAGGGTGGCAATTGATTGACAAGGGCGCGATGATTGTCGATGTGCGTACGCCGCAAGAGTTTTCTGAAGGGCATTTGGATAATGCCGTCAACTTCCCTTTATCTGAACTTGATAAACATTTTCAAGACGTCGATAAAGATCAAGCTATCGTGTTGTACTGTCGCAGTGGTAACCGCTCTGGCAAAGCGTATCAATACTTACAATCGCAAGGCTTTACGAATCTGCACAATGCAGGTGGCTTAGAAGAACTACAAAACGCCAAATAGTCGTCTCCGTTCTAATATACAAAGTAAAAGCACAGAGCGTGTCGCAAGCGTATTGTAACGCGCTCTGTTTCTAAATACTTATCTACAACAACTCTATTTTGGCCCTGCATCAAATTGAGTTAGGTTATCCGATATCTCGAGCCACGGCGCTTTCGACGCGACAAAAATATGGAAATCAGGCTTGTGAGAAGGTGTGTCATCCAAGATACCAAGGCGAATATTGACGATCCCATTGTTCTTTTTCGAATACAGACTTGATCCGCAGTGGCGACAAAAGCATAGCATGGTATTTTCGCTTTTCTGATAAGTTTGAATATCTTCTTTCCCTTGGATAATAAGCAGTTTATCCAACGCAATACCACCGGCAGATGAATAGTCAGAACCTGTGAACTTGCGGCATTCAGAGCAATGGCAATTTCCCATGTACTTAAATTCATCTGCCACTTCCAACTTTACCTTGCCGCACAGACATGAGCCTTTTAGTACTTCCATTTGAATTCCTTTTTGTTATGAATCTAATTGAATTAGATGGCTATCTCGACACCATGCCACTGCAATACGAAAAATTAAAGACAGGCAATACAGGTTTTCAAAAATGAAACGAAAATGTAAAACATTCCATTCAGAGGGAAGTGCGCTCGACACGTGAAAAATCGAGCTATTTTAGATACAAAAACACCAAGCAATAACGCTTGGTGTTTACCTCACAGAATGTCGCCTCAGAAAAGGCGCTTTCCGCTGTGCTTAAAAAATGCAGTGTTTAGTAAAGCTGGTCGCTTCGTTTGCAGTCCAGTCACCTTTCGGCTTATCTTTCAGGTTTTCACACCATTGCTCGCTGCCGACACCATCTTGCAGAACACAATGCTTTGCAAAGTCTACCGCGTTGTCTGCTGTCCATTCTGTTTTTGGCTTATCGCGCATGTCGTTACACCAGCCTTCAGTGCCCACTTCATCACTACAAGCGGTCAAAGCAGAAGCCGCCAACATCAGCATGACTAGTTTTTTCATAAATTTAAGGTTCCAGTTGCAAACAATAGTAAAATTAAACTCAATCTCTTCAACACATGCCCATTCAAGTGTCTGAATAAAGGCGTCACTAGCTGAAGTGACTTTTGTATCAACTATAACGAAATTATCAGTCTACGTGTTAAGACACCGAAAAATTATTGAGCGACTCTGTGTAAAGCGCGCCATTCTAAAAGCTATAGGCAGCGCGCTTTTGTTAGCTCACCAACCTTAAAAGAGCCAGTACCAAAGCACGCTAAACGCAGCTCTAATGCCATTTGTTCAAAGTGATCGACGACAGACTGCGTGCTGATCGTCGCAGCTTTTAATACCGCACCAGCTTGCCCAATGAGATTAGCACCCAAATGAATGGCTTTCGCCGCTTCAAGTCCGTTATGAACACCTCCCGAGGCGATCAAGGGTAATGTAGGATGCAGTGCGCGGATTTGAGCCAAACATGTTGCTGTAGGGACACCCCAATCGCGGAAAAGCTCGGCTGCACGCTGCATTTTCGGATTATCTTGGCAATACCCTTCAACCGCACTCCAGCTTGTGCCACCCGCGCCCGCAACGTCAATTGCATCCACACCAGCATCAATTAATCGCTGCGCAACGTGTCCGCTAATACCAAAACCGACTTCTTTGATAATGATAGGAACCTTCACGCGAGATTTAAGCATCTCAATTGCCTGGAAAACACCAACCCAATTGTGGTCGCCATTTTTCTGAAACGCTTCCTGCATTGGATTAACGTGCACAAACAAGGCATCGGCTTGAATCGCCTCAACCGCACGTTGCGCATTATCGAGTTTACCTTTATCGAGCAATTGAGCGGCTCCAAGATTGGAATACAATGGTACTTCTTTCGCCAACTCACGAATGGTTTTACCCAAGCCCGAATGCTGACTTTCTTCTAAGCTAATCCGTTGCGAGCCCACACCCATGGCAATACCTAATTCACTTGCTGCTTCAGCTAGACGACAATTGATCGTTTCTGCGTCTTTTGCTCCGCCAGTCATCGAGCTAATCAAAAACGGTAGCGCTAATTGATGACCAAGAAACTCTGTCGATAAATCGATCGCGTGAAAGTCACATTCTGGCAGCGCACAGTGTTCAAACTCGACAGACTCAAAACCCGCCGTTTTATGCTTCATGCTCATATCATGATGTAAAACAGCATCTAGGTGTAAATCTTTTCGGTTAGTTTGCGGAGCCATAATGTCACCCTAAAGTAAAACAGTCGCGCAGTATTGCGATCCTTATCAGTAACGTCAATGCGAATTTTGTGAATTTGCCGGATTACTTTTCCGAAACGAGTAATGAATCTCGACTGCCCCTGACATTATAAGAAAAGAAACTCGCTTTCCGTTTTAAACAAGCCGGCAAGTTTCTCTTCAAATTGAGATAATCAGCGTACGATACCCATGATGAAAATGGATCACATTGCTCTGTAGTTTACTTTACGCTGTCCGACAGAATTAGCGACACAACAGTGCTTGTCGTCGTTGGTTCAAACTGTTCGGGATCATCACAGAATTGAATTTTTCCTTTTTCTTCTACATGGAACAGCGGTACAACTGAACTACCTTTGTGATGCGCTAAATAATCTTGATACGTGAAGTTATCGCTCAATTTCGTGTGTTTAACCTCTGCACCACGACTTAACATACTGGCTAGCTGGGTATAGCTTACATTGCCGCCCATCAGCAATTTACCATGGTACTCCTGAGCCACGGAGTGCTTCTCGCTGTCATTGCTGTTGGTTTTCACTTTTTGTAAGCAGTGAACTTTATCTTCCCCAAACTCGTCGACGAATTGCATGCAAGCCATAATGTTGAAATGCTGATCGGGCGTTAATGCAACCACTTGACCTATTCCTATCAAGTTCAAGTTGTCGTCCGCGTGACTAGAAATAGGGTTGCCGTAATAGTAATCCAGTCCCAACATACGAACCTGACTGATGTACTCCCAGTTTGAGTCAGTCATTAATACGCGACGGTCATAACGCGACAACGCCTGCCCTATTTCTCTTGCTACTCGGTTAGCACCAATCAACAAGAAGCCGCGTGGTGCTGGCTCTGCGACGCCCAATGTCAGCGCTACAGGACGTGCCGTCGCACTTTGTAACACGACCGTTCCTATAATCACCATGAAGGTCATAGGGACCAGTAAAATCGCTTCATCAATGCCGTATTCAGTCAATTTGATCGCGAAAAGAGACGAAATCGAAGCTGCAACAATACCGCGCGGTGCAACCCAAGACAAAAACAGCTTATCTTTAAGACGCAAGTTGCTGCGGAAGGTTGAAAGAAAAATCGATAACGGACGCGACACTAACTGCATAAATACAAACAACAATAACGCACCGCTACCTAGCGCAGCAAAATCATCCAGACTGATTCGAGCCGCAAGGAAGATGAATAATCCGGTGATCAGTAAAATGGTTAAATGCTCTTTAAAGTGCAGAATTTGCTGAATATTGATGTCTTTAGCGTTTGCGAGCCACATACCCATTACGGTGACGGTTAGTAACCCAGCTTCAGACTCAATGTGGTTAGAGACCGAAAATACACCTAGAACCACCATCAAAACCGCAAATGGCTGCAAATATTCCGGTAGCCAAGAACGACGCATGATCGTCGCAACTGCATAGCCTGAGGCCGCACCTAGCATGACACCGACAGCAATGATCGTCCCAAACACTTCGACGCTATTTATCGCACTGTGAGATACGATAAACTCGTAAACCATCACAACAAAAAGCGCACCGAGCGGGTCAATCAAAATCCCTTCCCAGCGCAAAATGTTAGCAAGCGTACTGTTAGGTCTTACGGTTCGTAGAAGTGGCACGATGACCGTCGGCCCTGTTACTACGGTTAAGCTGCCGAACAACATGGCAAGCTCCCAAGTAAAGCCGAGGAAATAGTGTGTTGCGATACTGGTCGCTGCCCACGAAATGATCGCCCCGATGGAAACAATGCTCCATACCGAACCACTCACGCCACGAATTTCTTTAAAATTTAAGGTCAAACTGCCTTCAAATAAAATCACTGCCACCGCCAAAGAGACCAACGGAAAGAGCAAATTACCTAATATCTCATCAGGATTTAACCACTGCATAAATGGCCCGACGATCAGCCCTGCCAACAACAAAAATAAAATCGCTGGCAAACGCAATCGCCAAGCTAACCATTGGCAACCTAAACCAATAACCCCAACCGCTGACAGCACCAGCGCTTCATTACCCACTTGCATCAATAATTACCTGTTTTTGTCTTTTTTCGCGTGAATGCGCTATACCCGAATACATTCAGCCTTACGGTCAAATAGAAACAACCGAACGTGCAAATCAAACGACTGACCTTCGATGACATCGCTACGAAACGCACATGTTTGAAGTCATTTGGCGATCGCATCAGAACTATGAATATAGTTGACCCCCAATGACTTAACGACTCATTTTTGTTCATCAGGTTTTAAAGTGGCACACAAGTGTGCGACTTTGTCGAATTCATCATTACGCATTGAGTTTCATTATGTAGAATGATTTCTAAAGAAAGCGCGGAACCTAGCACTATATGAGGCTAAGGCATAGAGCATGAACTAAGCTTTAGCGTAAGTGCTCAAAGTTAAGAATCGTGTGTCACGCGACGTACGCAAGGAGAAATGGATTGTACGTAATACTAGCACTGTTCATGGCGTGTCTCGCCATCCTCATCGGAGTGAAAGCCGCCAACCGAGCTGCACTTTTAGAAAAAGAACTAGCCAAACTTCGTGAGGAAGTCACATCACTACGAGCCAGTGTCCATGGGGGCTCAAACCAACAAGCGCACCAACAATTCAGCATCGAAAAAGACACACCATCTGTAGCGACGTCACCTCACATAGAATCACCACAGAAAGATGTCTCATCCTCTGGGGAACATGATCCAGCTACCAACCTAGACTTGGACCAGAGCGCTGCGAATCAAGGGTACGCCCAGACAAGAGAAGTGCAACTGGATGTTTTTAGTCAAGAAAATGAGTCATTCCTTCAGAGTAAAGTTCAGAGCCTGCTTAGCAACATTCAAGAAAATTGGTTGGTTTGGGTAGGCGCATTGGCCATGCTGATCGGTGGAGGTTATCTCGTACAGGTAATTGGTAGTCACATCCAGTTTTCGCCATTTATGCGAGTGTCCTTTGCCTTTGTGCTCTCATTACTTATGGTGCTTGTTGGCGAGTGGTTTCACCGTAAAGAACAACAGAATCCGCAACGGGCAGCACGAGCCCAAGGTTTTACGTATGTTCCTGCTGCTGTTACCGGTACGGGATTAACGGGCATTTACTGCACCGTCATTTTTGCCTTTGTGGTTTATCAAATGCTAACGCCGAGTATCTCGTTGATCATCTTGGCTTCAGCGGCATTTTTCAGTTTAGCATTATCATTGCGACAAGGGCCGTTAATGGCCGTGCTTGGCTTAATTGGTGGCTACACAGCACCACTGTGGATTGGGGGTAATGAACCCAACTACTTCTTGTTAGCCGGATACATCTGCGCAATTTCGTTCGCGGCGACCTTATTGATGCAAAAAGTGCGTAGGGCATGGATTACGCCAAGTATCGCGATTCCACATGTCATTTGGATGTTGCTGTTGATTGAGAGTGTACCAACAGAACGGTTGTTCTCGTGGCTCGTGATTTATCTCTCCATCACTTTGTATCTCATTTTCGCGGTTCCGAGAATGGGTTGGATGCTCAATCCTCGCTTTCGTCACTATCAAAGCAAGTGGACAAACTCGCCGACCGCTACCGCTCTCGCAACTGCTTTATTGACCTTTTCTGCCGTCACCAGAATGCCGGAGCTGAACACTCTACAAATGGCGTACTGTTATACGCTGCTTGTTGCGAGCATCTGGCTACCAGCACTTCGTACAGGCTGGTCATTACGTGTATTTTTGCCATCCATACTCGTCTCAGCAACCGCGCTGATAGTTCTTACCATCGCTTTTGATGCGCTGTATATGGTAGAGCGAGAAGCTAGCATCCTATTCGCATTGGCGGTGAGTATTGCGCTGATCTGCTATCGAACATATTGCCAATCACTTAGTGACCGTTCGCAACTCAGTGGGCTGCTTCTGCTGGTACTGGCTCCCGCGATGAGCTTAATTACGTTGTTTTATATTGACGAATTTATGCAAGGCTACCTGTGGTATTGGACTGCATTCTGCGCATTGATGGCCACTTACTACGTTGTGCTTGGTCAGCGTGCACGTTCGTTGGCATTAGAATGCTCTGCCGTTATGCATGCTGTAATCGTAGGTATCGCTTTTGTTTGGTTGAGTGATACTTGGTTAACAACAGCAATCTCAATACAAGTTGCGATAATGGCCTTACAGGCTCAATTCGGGTTATTTCGACCTGCGAGTTGGGCGATTAAAGTGGCAATGGGAATACTGGTTATCCGACTCACGCTGCTACCTTTCATCCCCGAATGGCAACCGGTAGAAGCTGGGCATTGGGCTTGGGTTCTGGTGAGTTATCTGCCTTCTCTCTTCATCTTGTCTTATGCTCGTTCAACACTAAAACAAGTGGACCGAGAACTGACCAACTGGTTTGAAGGGGCGTTTTTACATGTATTCTTAATGGCATTGTTCACCCAAACTAACTACTGGTTAACGGGGCAATATGGTTACTTGGGGCACATCGACTTCACAAGTGCGGCAGTCTTTGCCAATCAAGCATTAGTTATGGGTTTGGTATACAGCTACCGCAGCCAATTTGCGCAACGCTTAAGTCGTATCTACGAAATCTATAGTTACTTGCTTTGGTGCGCGTTCGCTATATTGATTATTTTGCTTAATACGGCAGAATCGCCGTTGGTGACTGATAACGTCTCGGCACAAGCACTTCCCATCTTTAACATGCTGAGTATCGGCTGGCTGTTACCAGCTTGCATCCTGCTTATCGCAACATTTAAACGCTGGAATACGTTGCAAGTTCATCGATTTGCGATTGCTAGTCTAGGCTTTTTACTTGCAGCCATTTGGTTGGGGATGTCTATCCGTCAATTCTGGCAAACCACATCGATGATGCTGTATCAGCCAACCAGCATGGCAGAGTTGTTTAGTTATTCAGTGGCTGGCTTGCTCGTAGGCGGATTACTGACTTGGCGCGGCGTGACCCAACAGGGGCTGATGATGCAGCGTGTCGGTCTAGTAGTCCTTGCCTGTGTCGCACTGAAAGTATTCTTATGGGATGTGAGCTCTCTGGATGGGTTCTGGCGAGCAATAAGCTTCTTAGGCTTAGGTGCGTCTTTGATAGCACTTGGATGGCTATTCCAGAAATTGAATCGTTCGGTGGCAAAAGCACTCGAGCCCTAGACGAGTCAAAGAGAGATTCCCGACAGTGCGCTGTTTTCGTTATTGGGGGACGATAACAGTGTAAAGCCGGGAATCATTGGAGTGTTCGTTACTTCAGTAAAGCGACCACAGTATGACGACGCACGTTTGCTTGCGCATTCAATGCCTGAAAAGTCGAAGTAAACTCGCCAGACTTTT
This sequence comes from Vibrio sp. 2304, assembly GCF_033339475.1. Classification (NCBI taxonomy): domain Bacteria; kingdom Pseudomonadati; phylum Pseudomonadota; class Gammaproteobacteria; order Vibrionales; family Vibrionaceae; genus Vibrio; species Vibrio sp. 2304. The sequence continues at coordinate 428,652 of NZ_JAWOUQ010000003.1, forward strand.
GCATGAATCCATCCAGTTTTGCATTCACCTCATTGACTGAAAGCTGTGCGGTTTTGGTTTGGATAGAACGCATTTGAGTATTCAGTTCACCATGAAAAGCTTTCGCCTCCTGCAAGCTCGTTTGAACTTGTTTCAGATGCTGATTTACTTTGGCAATCGTCTGCTTGATGCCGTCGCGTGAGCCTAAATCAAACCCGAGCTCCGCAATACCATCTGGCTCAGACTTTAAGTTCAAAACGTTAGGCTGCCCCGCAGGGAATCGGTGCCCTTCCCCCGTTACCATCACCTTTTGCTGCATTTGTTGATAAGCGTTGTCTCTGGCTTCAAATAAAATGCTGCCATCATCGGCTAATGAGGCTCGCATTCCTAACGCAATCAAGCTGCGATCCAGCATTTTGACCGTTCGCTCACCGTCTGATTGTCCATCAAACTGAATCATCACCGCTTGACCTTGAGGAAAATCCAAACGGATTTGCTCGGCCTTGTCGCTTAAGCGATGAACATTCAAACCTGGAATAGAAAAGCGACGAATGTCCGCTTTATCCAGTTTTAAGTGCAGTTCGTTATTTAGGACTTTCTGGCCATCGAAACGTGCTTGCTCAACGACTTTTTGGATGGTGGCTTTAGAGCGAACCAATGTATCCTGCAAACTAGGAACATTTTGTACGCCTTGATTCACAGCTTGCGTCAAACCACGTTTAATTTGCGTGAGCTCTTTGCCAATCACCTGCAGCGATTTGGACGCGATCTGAACCGCCGTGGCTTGCTGCTGACCCTGCGTAAGCTGAATACCAGATACAGAGTAGGCTGACGCAGTGTCAGCCTGAATTTGCGCCGGGCGCGGTTTAATTGCCGTACTTGAGTCTGCAGAACGGGTCGGCATGATAGAGGCTTGTTCTTGTCCACCTAAGCGTATGCTATGGGGTCTAACCTCTACTGTACTCATTACCATAAAAAGAACTTCCTAACCTTATAAACGGTCAAACAGCGACAAACCATCGATCTTCACATAGCTTGCTTGCGTTGCTTGCAAAGCGGCCATGTAATTACTCAATCGTACCGACGCTTCACCATAGTCCAGAGCAGAGAGGTCTCCAGATACTTTGTCAACGAACAGCTTGTTTTCACTGTGCGCGCCACCAACAAGATCTAAGTTGTTGTGTCGACCACCAATCTCAGTCATGGTCCCTAGTACGTTTGAAAAAGTATCGTCGATAGCGCTGATACTCGCCTCAACTTCAGCTCTGAAGTTGGCGGTAGGGCTCTCAAACTCTTTGATCAGCGCATCAATTTGGTTAAGCACGTTATGGCCTCCCCCAAGGTCCAATATTTCTTTTGCAGTCATATTGGAATCCATCGTGACACCTTTAGCAATTGTTACTACGCGCTTGTCACTATTACCTTCAATTACGTAGCTGCCGCTCGCTTTACTTACAGCCGCAGTATCCGTTTTAGTACCAGAGAAAAGGTAGTGCCCTTCTTCATCCTGCGCGTTAAAAGACGACTCAATAGAGTCACGGTAACTCTTAAGCTCTGTAATCATACCGCCACGACTTTCGTCAGTAAGAGAGCCGTTCGCACCCCAAAGCGCGATGTCTCGCATGCTTTTTAAGCTTTCTTTGATCGAATCTAAATGGGTTTCTTGACTCGATAGCGTCGTTTTTACGTTTTCAATGTTGTTTTTGTACTGAGCAATCGCACTGGTTTCTCGGTCTAAGTTAAGCAACTTGATCGAAGCCATTGGATCGTCAGACAGCTTGGTCAAGCGCTTGCCAGTAGACATCTGTTGCAGAGCTTCGCCTAATCCCGCGCTATTGCTCTGCAAGCTGTGCAACATCATTTGACTAAATTGATTGTCACTAATTCGCATCTAAACTTTCCTCTTAGAATAACTGCAGAATAGAATCGAGCAGTTGATTTGCTGTGCTGATCACTTTCATGTTGGCATTGTGCGCATTAGCAAACATCATTAGGTTAGCCGCTTCTTCATCGCTGTTTACGGAACTAACATTATCGCGAGCTGCGTGCGCTTGCTTGTTCATGGCTAACTTCGCTTGATAATCAGCATTAGCTTGGCGTGCTTTAATTGCGGTTTGACCCACCATTGAACTAAAGGCATCGTTCAAGCTTACTGAGCCGTAACCTGATACCGCCACTGGCTTGTTGCTTAACTCGATCAATGATTGCAACGCATCTGCGTTACCAGGTGTTCCATCACTTGAGAACGCAAGCTCATCTGGAGTTAGCTTGGTAATATCCAAACTGGCTGCAGGGTTTGCTGGGTCATAGCTGAACAAAGGTTTACCTGGGTTGCCATTTAAGTCTTTGCCAGTCGCAAGCACGGCGTTGTATTCATCCGCGAGAGCTTTCGCCATGTCATTCAGAGCCAGTTGGTTTGGTTTCAACACTTCAGTTTGATAGTCATTAATCGCACCTAATTTGCCACCAAGCGAGTCACCAATCGCAAAGCTTTGATTCGAGAACGTGACGTGTAAGTCCGCCAAGTAAGGATCACTCGGGTCAGGAATGGCTTCCAGTTTGCCATGGTCCGTACCCATCACAAGCGGTTGACCAGAGGTTAGTGTGACCTGAACACTGCCGTCATGCTGCTGTGTTGTTTTGATTTCAATGGTTTGAGATAACTCACCGATTAACCTATCTCGTTCATCCATTAACTGTGATGGGTTACCACCTGTACCTTGCATCTCTACCAGTTGCTTGTTCACCTTCGCGATATTTTCCATAAGGCTATTCGCGTGGTTAAGCGCTGCATTACGTTGGTCGCTCATGTCTTTATGTTGATTGTATAAAGATTCGGTAAGCGTATTAAAACGGCGGGCCAAAGCTTCAGATTCGTTAATGATCTGCTGGCGGTAGGGTATGGATTCTGGCTTAACGGTCGCATCGTTAAGCGCGGCGTTTAGTGAGTCCAAGCCAGCCGATATACTGAAACCATCGGCACCAAGCGTATTCTCCAGCTGACTCATGTTACTGGTGTATCCAGATGCGTATGCCGCCATACTGTTAGTCGACCACGTTTGCTTAATCAGAAATTGATCAGTAACGCGGCGAATGCTAGTGACTTCTACCCCTAAACCTGGACTTAAGCGATTGGCTTTACCATCATCGACAGACGCCATCAACGCTTGTTGACGACTGTAACCCACGGTATTCACGTTTGCCACGTTTTGCGCGGTTACGTCTAGGGCCACACGGTTCGCGCCTAAACCTGAAAGGGCAATATTAACTAGGTTCATTTACAGCTCCATTTTTCTGATCAACGGCTGAGAAAACGCGGTAGTCATACCGGCCTCACCGAATACCTGTTTAACAGAGGCGACGGCTTGAGAAGCGGTATTAAATAGGCTTGAATTCTTCTCCACCTCTTTAGAATCTACTTGTGAGATAGATTCAGAATTCGAAGCTTTACCATCGTTAGCGGATGAGATGTTGCGCGCAGCATCGAAAGCAACCTCACGCATAGACGGGCTCAGCTGCTGGATGAGCATATTGGCAATGCCTGAGCTCTGTTTCTTTGCTAGTTCCATCGCCAGCTGTCCGTCATACATATCACGGAATACCCCTTGTTGCTGACTGGCAAACGGGCTGTCTTTATCAGCAAGAGCGTCACTACTGCTACGCATTTGGCGTAACACCATTTGTAGGAACATTGCCTCAAATTGACCTGCGACGACTTCAAGTGCGCCTTCTTGATCACGACTATGCTTGATGTTAGCCAATGCACTATTGTCGTGATAAAGCATCGAATTTAACTGAGTTTGTTCATTGGTACTGTCTAGCTTCATCCTTAACTCCTTATATCACGACCAATTCAGCGTTCAATGCACCCGCTTCACTCAAAGCTTGCAGGATAGACATCAAGTCTGTAGGCGTGGCACCTAAACTATTTACCGCATTAACTATGGTGTTAAGTTCCGTGCCTGGAGGCCAAATCACCATCTGAGCGAGATCTTCATTCACATCAAGATCCGTTTGGTTAACGACTTTCGTATCGCCATTTGCAAACGCATTAGGCTGACTAACTTGTTGTGATTCAGAAATTCGCACGGTTAAGTTACCGTGACTTACTGCTGCTTCACTCACTTTGACACTCTTACCGATCACCACGGTGCCAGTGCGAGAGTTAAAGACAATACGAGCAGGTTTACGGCCTTCAACGACGCTCATTTCTTCAAGCATCGACATCATGACGACACGCTGCTGTGTATCTTTTGGTGCACGCATATCAATGCGCGCTTTATTGATCGCAACTGCAACGTTAGGTCCAAAAGTGTTGTTAATTTCACGCGCAATATTTTTTGCTGTAGTGAAGCTAGGCTTGCGCAGGTTTAGGGTGATTTCATCACGTTGGTTGAAATCGGTTTTGATTTCTCTCTCTAAAGTCGCACCATTCGGAACGCGACCCGCCGTTGGTGTGTTCACTTCTACTTTGGAGCCACTTCGCCCCTCTGCAGATAAGCCCCCCACAACCACGTTGCCTTGCGCAATCGCGTACACTTCGCCATCAATACCACGTAAAGGCGTTAGCAATAAAGTACCACCACGAAGGCTCTTTGCATCACCGATTGAAGACACAACCACATCCAACGTTTGTCCTGGGCCTGCCATTGGGTCAACGGACGCTGTCACACTCACAGAAGCCACATTTCGTAGCTTAGGGTTCATACTGTCATCAATTTGAACCCCAAACTGACGTAGCATGTTGGTAATAGATTGAGAGGTAAATTTCACTTGGTTTCGGTCACCTTGGCCAGCTAAGCCAACTACCAAACCATAACCAACCAGTTGGTTTTCTCGAATGCCGCGAACATCGACCAAGTCCATGATCGGAATTTCCGCTTCAGCACGTGAAGTGCCTGGTAGTCCCAAGGTCAACACCAATAGGAGAGACATAAAGAAAGATTGCATTGTCTTCATTAGAAAGGTACCCATGGGCTGTTGAAGAACTGAGTTAGCCACCCGGCTGCGTTGCTGTCAGCTAGCGCTCCGCGACCTGCGTAGGTAATTCTTGCATCAGCAATTCGTTGAGAAGAAACTTGGTTACTGCGGTTAATATCATCCACACGGACGATACCGGTTAGACGAATAAACTCGTCGCCTTGATTCAGACGAAGCCATTTTTCACCGCTGATACGCAATACGCCATTAGGTAATACTTCGTGTACCGTTACCGTAATGGCACCTTGAAGCTTGTTGCCTTGTGAACTTGATGCACTGCCATCGAAGTTACGTTTGCCATCCACGCTAACCCCTAACTCATCGATAGTTTTCGTGCCTATGGTCGGCGCCACAAAGTTAATTGCTGAACTTTTACCGAACTTAGTACCCGCATTTTTACTCGATGAGGTTTCTTCTGATAATTGAACCGTTAATACATCGCCAACTCGGTAAGCACGACGATCCTGGAACAGAGTCATCGTGTATTGGTGACGATAAAGGCTACCAGATTGGGTTTCCGGCAGCGTGTAATCGAGCGTTGGTGGTGCATATTCCTCAGCATTCGGCTCAGGCGGAATAAATTCCTGACGGCCAGCACATCCCACCAGCAACACGGCGGCTACTGCCCAACTCTTAGAAAGCCATTTCATTGCTTTTTCCTTCATCATCACCAATTTCATACTTACATTGATTGCGAAACAAACTTCAGCATGTCATCTGCAGCAGAGACCACTTTCGCATTCATCTCATACGCACGTTGAGTGGTGATCATGTCGACCATCTCTTCTACTACTTGTACGTTTGACCCTTCCAGTGCACCTTGCTTGATAATGCCGGCACCATCAGCTCCTGCAATCAGCTCATCAGCTGGACCGCTGGCTTCCGTTTCACGGAATAAGTTGCCACCCATGGCCTCTAAGCCTGCTGGATTGATGAATTTTGCAAGTGTAATTTGACCAAGCTGCTGAGGTGTTGGATCGTCTGCTGTTGTTGTAGTCACGGTGCCATCAACACCCACAGAGAAAGAGACCGCATTGTCTGGGATCTGGATTTGAGGCTCTAAAGGCAGGCCCTGACTGTTCACCATTAAGCCTTCTGAGTTTCGATGGAACTGACCATTACGTGTATACATGATCTGTCCGTCCGAGTTTTCTATTTGGAAGAAACCCTGACCCATTACAGCAAGATCCAACTCTTGCGTTGTGTTTTGGGTATTACCTTGCGTGAACACTTTTTGTGTGCCAACAACGCGAACACCGCTACCTAGCTGAATACCACTTGGTAGTTCGTTAACTTGGTCTACTTGTGCGCCTGGTTGACGCTGAATGCTGTAGAAAAGATCTTCAAATACGACTCGGTCACGCTTAAAGCCAACCGTGTTTACGTTTGCTAGGTTGTTAGAAATGGCAGTCATCTTCGTGTCTTGCGCTGCCATGCCTGTTTTACTTACCCATAATGCTGAATGCATTTTTTACTCCTTTGCGGGGCGAGACTTAGCTCGCCGCCATTAATTTGTTACCAGCTTTTGCTAAAGTTTCCGCCGTTTTCATCATGCGAACTTGCATTTCAAAGTTGCGCGTCAGCGACATCACACTAACCAATTCATCAATAGCAGATACGTTACTGCCCTCAATGTGCTCAGGAGAGAGTTGCACGGTTTCATCTGCCGCGAATGGCACGCCATCTACGCTGTGCAGCAAGCTATCGCTCTCTTTTTGCAGTTGATTAATTTCCGGTTTAACCAACTTCAAAGTGCCTGCCACAATTTCTGCGCCGCCACCTGGTGGGATCACTGAGACTTGACCACGCTCGCTGATTTCAATCTTTTGATAATCCGGCACAACCAAAGGACCATTGTCACCGAGGACAGGGAACCCATTGATTGTTAGAGCGCCAAAAGTATCGACCTGAATATTGCCTGCACGGGTGTAAGCTTCGTTACCCGCTGGGGTTTCTACAGAGAGATACCCCTCACCCATAACCGCAACGTCCAACGGACGTCCTGTTTTCACAATATCGCCAGCGTCGAAACGTGTTGAGGCAGAGTTGGTCACAACCATAGTGCGACCATCAAAACCTGGGCCTTGCATCTCTACACTACGCACACGCTCCATATCCGCTCGAAAACCCGCAGTATCAGCATTTGATAAGTTGTTTGAACGAACGTGCTGCGCTTTAAGAACTCGGCTGGCACCCGACGTTGCCGTAAATAACAAACTATCCATGCAAAACTCCCATTACACCGCGTTAAACAAAGCTTGAGTAAGCTTGTCGCTGGTAGAAATTGTCTTTGCGTTTGCTTGGTAGTTGCGTTGTGCAGTCATTAGAGCAACAAGCTCGCTGGTTAAGTCAACGTTAGAACCTTCTAATGCACCCGGAGTTAGGTCACCCATCGTACCTGAACCCGGAACACCCATAATTGGAGCACCTGAGCTAAAGCTTTGAGTCCATGATGTTCCACTCACTTTCGCTAAGCCTTGTGTGTTTGCAAAATCAGCAAGAACAACCTGACCTTGTAGCTGTGATTGGCCGTTAGTGTAAGTCGCGTAAACCATGCCGTTACCTTCAACGCGTACACCTGCAAGTTCACCTGATGTGTAACCGTTAGGACTATTAGTACTTACGCCAAAAGCTGCACCAAATTGCGTGCTGCCTTTCAGGTTAATGTCTACACTCATCGCGTTCGCGCCTGCAGCAGGGAATGAAACATTAAACGGCGCAGTTGGTGCTGAAAGCGAGCCGTCTTTACCAAACGTTACAGGCACAGTTGCTACTGGCGTCGTACCGCCATCTACTTGAACGTTCACTTCCCACGAGTTAGAAGCAGTCTTAGTAAAGTACTGAGTTACCGTGTGCGAGTTACCCAGTGAGTCGTAGACTTTTGTTGTGTAAGACGAGTTAAATGAGCTTGGATCTTTTGGATTGAATGGCGTTACGGCTTTATCAATAACAGACGCGCTTGCGTCGAAGTTCGCAACAAAATCTAAGCTGTCTGTTGCTTTAGCATTCAGTGAGGAAGTCGATACCTGAATATTACCCACAGAACCTGTCATTAGGTTGTTGTTGCTATCGACACTGTAACCTTGAAGCTTTGCACCGCTGTTAGCCGTAACAAAGTTGTTCTTATCCGTTGAGAACACACCTGAACGTGTGTACAACATTTGACCCATATTATCTTTAGTAACAAAAAAGCCACCGCCATTAATAGCTAGGTCCATCGCACGGCCAGTTCCTGTGATACTGCCGTCTTTGTCGAAGTTCTGTGAAATTGACGCGACTTCCACACCACCAGGTTGCATGCCGTTATATACAGCGGAGAATTCTGTGCGGCCACCTTTAAAACCATACGTTGATGCGTTGGCAATGTTGTGACTGATTGTGTTTAGCTCTGTGTTGGTCGCGTCCAGACCACTTAGTGCGATGTTAAAACTCATAAATAGACCTCTGATTTCCGTATTTGGTTAAGCACCAAACTGAGTGATTTGATAGAAAGGAACGTTGCCAACGCCATGGACATTGACTAATGCTGCGCCACCGGTATTAGGAATGCGCACTTGCTCAACAGTGCCTGCCATCAGCACATTTGGACTTGCTTGCCCTTCTTGCACTTCTACGGCCACTGAGTATTTGCCTGGTTTAAGACCAAGTTCTTCAGGATTAATTGAAAAGTCGACGTCACCTTTGCCGTGAGCACCTAGTGGCACTTTAGTTGATTGACCAAATTCATCTTTAACAACTAACGTGACTTGGTTTGAGCTATGAGCGAGTTCGATTTTTCCGTTTTGTACGTCTTCACCAAGCTGAAATTCATCCGCATTGACGTAAACCGTTTGCCCAACAAGGCCCGCTGTTGATAGCACTTGCATGTTGTCCAGTAACACCATGCTCTGTTGCATTGTCTTAGACATATTCTCGGTACTTTGTACCTGCGAGAACTGAGCCAATTGACCAACGTATTCCGTACCATCAAGGGGATTAAGTGGGTCTTGGTTTTGAATTTGAGCCACCATCAAAGAAATAAACTCATTCTCCAATGAAGAAGCGCTGTTCATGTCTTTAGGGTTTGGTGAGATACCGTTGCTGTCTTTTGCTTTTGTATTTACTGGAGCGTCAGACGATAAAGGGGTGTATTGTGCAATACTCATTAGCTGCCCTGCCCTAATCTAAGCAGACCTTGCTGCATACTTTTTACATTGGCTAATACTTCAACATTCGTTTCGAAGCTGCGTGTTGCGGACATCATGTCTGCCATTTCAGCAACTACATCAATATCTGGGTAAAACACATAGCCTTCATCATTAGCCAGTGGGTTGTTCGGCTCAAAACGCTTCTCTGCATCTCCAGCATTTTTAACAACGTCAACAATGCGAACTTCTGCATTGGGATAAGCTCCATTTTCTGTTGTCATTTGCGTTTTTTGGTACACAGTCGCAAATACTGGCTTAAGCGCTTTATAAGCATCTTCTGGATTTGCAGATACTGCATCTGCGTTTGCTAAGTTACTGGCTACCGTATTAAGACGCACAGTTTGTGCTGTCATCGCGGAACCAGTGATCGAGTAAATATCAGTGAATGACATAATTAACGTCCCTCAATCGCTTTCGCTAAGCCATTAAATTTCATGTTGAGAAACGTCAGGCTAGTTTGAAAGTCCATGTTGTTTTGCGTGAATTTTGCTTGTTCAACACCAAGCTCTACGGTGTTGCCATTTTTGCTATTCTGGTAAGGCACCGAGTATTGGGCCTGAACCTGGAACTTTGGCACCGGTTTGTTCACACCACCTGCCGTTACTTGGTTCATTACGGTGGTGAAACTTAGGTCTTTCGCCAAATACCCAGGGGTGTCAACATTTGCTAGGTTACTGGCGAGGACTTTGGTACGCTGAACGCGAAAATTAAGTGCCTCTGGATGTACTCCTAAAGCATTTTCAAATGTGATCGCCATGCATCTTCCTTACAGTTGGCTCGAATACGCCAACATACAAACAAGATACGTGCCATAAAAAATAGCCATATATATCAATGACTTATAAACAAGGATGGAAGCCAAACTTCCGGTTCTCGGAAAGCATTAAAAACAAGAGGAAAGTGTCCACTTCCTCAACAATAATGCTGACGTTACTCGCTTTGACATCAGAACAAGCATTCGCCAACACCAATGACAAAACCCTCAGCGTTGAAGAGATAAAATCCGTTGTAGCAACGGATTTCGAACAAGAGGTGGATCGCGTAGCGCTCTCCAATCAGTGGGGGGAGTACAAACTGGACTTCGACATGTGGGTGCCCGGTTCTGCCAATCACTTGCCAGAATGTGAATCGCCTTTAGTTATCACAGGTCGTGACAACAACACGTTGCCAGTCGGTAACCTCAAGCGCTCAGTCAGCTGCGACAATATCGCATCACCATGGCGAATTAACGTTACGATAAAGTCTTCGCTGACTCTGCCTGTTTTAGTCGCGACAACCACGGTTGGCCGAAATGAAGTCGTAACGGCTAAACACATAAAGCTTGAAACCCGAACCATCTCTCGCCAAGACGATTTTTATACTCGCCCCGAGCAAGCAGTAGGCTTAGAAACCTCTCGTCGTTTGAGGGCTGGACAAGTGGTTAATCCATCCAATTTGTCGGCCCCACCTCTAATCGAGAAAGGCAATGAAGTCATAGTCATTGCGAGCAAAAATGGATTTAGTGCCAGCACAAAAGGAGTCGCCTTAGAAGATGGAGCGAAAGGGCAACAAATTGACGTGGAAAACCCAAGTTCGGGCAAGGTCATAAGAGCAGTCGTAACTGGATTAAACCAGGTTCATACTCAATTTTGATTTTTTGACTCGGGGTAACATTTTTTAATTTTGGCTCTCGTCAGTAACACTGAACTTCGAGTACAAAAAAAATATTTAATGTTTATCACATTCTAACCGCCTACTTAATTTAGAACATGATGATGAGGACCACAGCATGAAAATCGACAAAGTCGCGGGCGGTCATGTCCCACAAACAAAATTACAGCAAGCAAGCAAACAGCCTGTCGACGTCGTCGAACAGAGCAAAGTACACGAGCCTGCATTTCAAGCGAATACCGTAGCGATAGATCGCGCTCAAGCTGAAATGGCATCACTACCTGATGTTGATATGGAAAAAGTAGAACAAGTACGCAACGCATTAGCGCGTGGTGAACTTAGCCTAGATACAAAAGTGCTATCCAAGGCAATCATGCAGTTCCATACAGGTCACGAGTAATAAAACGCTAGGAAGACATCATGGCAAGCGCAGTATCGCAGCGAATTCAACAATTTGTTCGCTCTATATCTGAGGATATTAAGCTTTATCAACAACTGCTTCCTTTGCTTCAGCAGCAAAAGGTATTGTACTTAAAGTTTGATGGAGAGGCACTGAACGACAATGTTCAGAAACAAATGCCGATACTCAATAAACTCAGCCGCTCCGCCAATGACAGAAGCCAGTGTATGCGAGCGCTGGGGTTAGCGTGTAATGACGCCAGCGTAAAACGAATTTTCAATGCTTTGCCTGCCCAAATAGGTATGCAAGCTAGAAAACAATGGGCGCTATTGGAAACGTTGGTAAGTCAGTGCCAACAATACAATCAGAGCAATGGCCACAGCTCTGCGGCGTTCCATGAGTTGGTCAGTCAACTCAAACAACCTGTGCAACACACTTATGAAGATAAATCGTTCTAAACGATGTTCGTCTTGCCTACAGATTCAGTCGCCATCTCGGCTGAGTACTGTAGGCCTTTTTATTTTTATTGCCTTTCTGTCCTACCTTCCATTCACATGCCAGGCAAAACCAAATGCTGTCGATATTCAAACGCAGTATCAAGTATTAGCCCCATACAAACCACAAATTGCCAAGCGTCTCGATTCATCCAAACCGGTAATTAACCACATTTTCAAACAGCTTCAAAACCACTCATTACCAAATAGCCTAGCCTTAGTGCCAATGTTAGAATCTTCTTACAACCCCAAAGCCGTTTCTCACGCTAACGCCGCCGGACTTTGGCAACTGATACCAGCCACAGCGAAACGTTTCGGATTAACGATAAATACAAAACAAGACGATCGCTTTGACACAGAAGCTAGCACAACGGCCGCGCTCAAGTACCTGGCGTTTTTATACAACAAATTCGATCAAAATATGGCTCTCACTTTAGCTGCATACAATGCCGGAGAAGGACGTGTTGCACGTGCTATTCAGCGAGCAGGAAGTCGAGATTTCCAACAACTCACGCTGCCTAACGAGACTCGCCAATATGTCAGCCGCTTCTATGCATTGGAAAAGTTGATAGATATCGGTCAGTTACAATCCTCATCATTTCAACCTTTACTCTTATTTGCTCCAGACGCTCCTATGATTTCACAACCGCTGGTCGACTTTAGCCGACTGCCTCCGCTAGTTAATTTGTGATAAAAGCTACGACAGCGCTCAATGTCAGAGAAACGTAAAATCACAAGATCCTGTTCGGCGAATTTGAAAACTCGTGATCTCTATGCAAACGTGTGCAAAAAAGTTGAGGTAAGGTATCTCAAAGATAAGAAAGAGTAGTGGTTTACTAAAAAGCGCCCCAATTGCGCTTGGCAATTGGGTAGATATGCGTCACATTGCGTTTGCAAAAAAACATGAAAACCAATGGTCAGACCTAATAATTATTTACACACTAAATGTAAAACAGCTATTGTTTTCATAGTTCGAAACAAATCTAACATATCAAGATGACGCTTCGCTTGCGCGTCTGGAATAAGTCCGGGTTCCGGGGGGGAGTCCGGACTTTTTTATTGCTCTAAAATCTTTGCCCACAATAGAGCCAACAGAAGCTAAGTCGTAATGATGCAAACTAGCTGTTTATAGTAATTCTTTAGAAATCAACTGAAGTAAAAACGTTTCGCGCTCAATGCTCATGCCTTTTTTCGGGCTTTCTGCCATCGTTTTTTCATTGTGTGCAATTGCTTCGTGTATGTTCATCCATACCGGGCGCATTCCATTTTTAACTTCGTAATCTTCATACGCCGTTTCGCCTAGCTCACGTTCGATTTTACATGTATAACAATACGACACCATGTGCATCACGTCAGCGTCATCCTTGTACCACGGACGAAACTCCTCAAAGATTCCGAAAGGCTTAATACCATGTATATTTTGGGCGCCCGTTTCTTCCTCTAATTCACGGACTAATCCAGCAATGACATCTTCACCATCATCAATACCACCGCCTGGTAGCGTGTAGTCATGGTAACGTTCTGTATAGAGCAACAGCACATCTTCACCATCAAGTACAATGGCTCGCGCTGCATTGCGCTGAAAAACAATTTTGTCATCCAAATGCTCTATGTCTGGATGAACGGTCGATTTTAAATGTCTCATCGAAAATACCACGGTCAATGTTTTGTGCGCATATTACCGAATTTCACACTTTAAATCATTGTTGTAGACCAGGTACGTGCGAGCGCTTGTCAGGAAGTGATTGATATGACCTTCACAACAATACGCCAAGAACAGAAGTGTGACGTGCTAATCAGCAATAAATGAGAATATCTAAATTCTTATACGTCCCTCTTACTTTTAACATCGATAAGACAATAATCTCTTAAAGTTGCCTATAATCAATACAATACTCGCCCACCCCATGCGGAGATAAAGAATGAAAAAGACAAATTTAATGATGGCTATGGCTGCAACATTGGTACTGGCTGGTTGTTCAACTTACGAGGGAGCGACCCGATCAACTGAGTATACCTCCGTTGCAAATCCCGCAGCCGTATACTGTGTTCAGCAAGGTGGTGAGCTGGATACCGTGTCGGAAAACGGCGAACGTGTCACTTACTGTGTGCTGTCGGACAATGAACGCGTCGAGCAATGGGAATACTATCGCGAGAATCACAAAGAAAATGAGGGTGACAACTACTAATTATTTTTATCGATACGTCACCTTCCCTCTATCACTTAGGAGCCTTTGGGCTCCTTTTTTATTTGATTTATCAAAGTGTTCTTACGTTGTTTTTACATATCTCTGACTTTACCGCACATCGACCCTATATCGAACAGTGTTCTATTCTTGACATTCCCCTGACATAACTTTCCACTTGGACAATAAAATTCCAAACACAGATCACACTAATTCACATTTCTTCCACATTTTCTGGGACAGGTGAGCAAGATGAAAACACAAATAGTAAAAGAAGCCGAGTCAGCCCCAAGCAACGTTGTTACTGAAAAATCAAAGCGCATTATTTATAAATCGAGTTTAAACGCCTTGATGATTGTCGCTATAAGTATTCTCGTTAACCTTAGTCTTCGTCTTGATTATGTCGTGTTGGGATCAAGCCTTGGCGAGCTTTCCGTTACAGAGACGCTCCAGCTTGTGATGCTTGCTATTGCATCATGGTCGTTTTTCAGCTTATCGAAACAACAGCCTCAGCTAAAGCATGCGGCTATTTTGATTGCAGGATTTTTTGCAGTACTGATTATTCGCGAAACGGACTATTGGACAGACATGATTCATCATGGCTCTTGGGTTTTCCCAGCACTTGCTGTCACCGCACTGGCTTGCGCCAAAGCTTACCAAGGTGGTAAAGGTACCATGAACGAAATGGCGACCATTTTAACGGTGCCACATATGAAGCTATTAGTTGGTGCTGTAATGCTATTATTAGTCTTCTCTCGTTTGTATGGTATGGGTAGTTTTTGGCAACAAGTGATGGACGAAAATTACATCCGTGATGTTAAAAATATCTCAGAAGAAGGTATAGAACTGCTTTGCTACTGTTTGATCGCATTAAGCGCCGTCCGCACAAAACGCGAGCTTAATGAATAGACTCAGGATCAAAGCGACGGTTCAATGCAGTCAGTATCGGATGGAAGATACTTAATGCCTTTTCCGCAACACCTACAGATTCATCCAAGGCCGTCATTTCGACGGCCTTTTTCATTTCTTCAATATCTTGCAAAGCCTCTTTATCGAGCGGGAAAGAGAGCAATTTGTGAATAGCATCTCTTGCGATCATAAGTGGCTTTTTTCGGACAATTGATAAATCTCGGAAAAATACGCCATGCTTGACCCCTTCTAAATAAACTCGGTAGGTTGTGAGTTCATCGAGTAGCAAGAATGTCTCCGCCATAAGCCCTTTATGTGGGTATGGCACGCGAATATGTTTGCTGATATCCAGTGGAATATTGAGAGTCACCCCAATGGATTCGCAATCGGATTTAAGTACTCGTAATAAGCCTTGCTCATCCATCAAATTCTGGATATCAATGATTCGTTCGAGGTGGTAGTCATTAGACAGCAAGATAACCTCAACCGGATGCCCCGACCATAACTCGAACAACCCACTTTTGCACAAAACTTGGGAAACATAACGCATGTTTTGAAACGTGTTCAACGACTCCGTTTCTAAGAGTATATGACGTTCAGGGAACGGATTCACAGAGTCTGCGTTTAGGGTTCTAAAATACGCGTACATCGCCTCTGCTTCAGAAACACTTTGTCCTTGCGTTACTCCGCCACAAAAAATAATCGCCGTTCGCTCTGTCGGTAGTGATGCAGTCCTACAAGACAAAACTTCGACTCTGGTTATGCCCTCAGAGGTCAACCTGTTATTGACGAGGCGTTTACCTAAAACGATGACGATGTTGTCTAACTTCATTTTAAAATCTCGCGCTTAGTTGGCAGTGTTACAAAAATCTTCTTTCACTCCCGACCCACAAGCTTTAACATCTAGTTAACAACACTGTTCTAGAGACCTTTATAAAGGTTCACTGCTAAAGGAAGTCAATTATGCTGTCGATTTTCGATATATTTAAAATTGGTGTCGGGCCATCCAGCTCCCACACTAATGGTCCTATGCTTGCCGGATTCCATTTCACTCAGCTAGTTAGCGACTCTATGGCGAAAGTGCATCGGGTGCAAGTGGACCTTTATGGCTCATTGTCACTGACAGGTCGAGGGCACCATACAGACCGAGCCACGGTCCTTGGTTTGATGGGAAATAAACCTGATACCATCAAAATGAGCAGTGCCAAAAGTGCGCTACAAAATACCATAGACAATAATACGCTCATGCTCGCCGGTACACACCAGATTGAGTTTAGCTACGACCATGACATCGTCTTTCATAGCGACAACCTTCCCCTGCATGAAAATGGCATGACGATTACGGCATTAGACGCTGCTGGAGATCAAGTAGCGTTTGAAATTTATTACTCCATTGGGGGCGGATTCATCGCCACCGCCGACGAACTAGAGAACGGCACGCAACAAGATGAGGTCGCAGTACCATTTCCGTTTACATCCGCAGATGAGATGCTGGAAAAAGCCGAGACGAACGGTTTCAGCTTGGGAGGCATGATCCTCCAAAACGAACTCGCATTTCGCTCAGACGAAGAAATTAACCAAAGAGCAGAGCAAATTTGGAAAGTGATGTCGCTCTGCATGCAACGTGGCTTCGATACGGAAGGGATTTTGGAAGGTGGTCTAAATGTCACTCGTCGAGCACCAAACCTTTTGAAAAAGCTCGAAGCCAACGCTGCAGTTGAAAACGATCCGATGGAGATCATGGATTGGATCAATCTCTTCGCCTTTGCGGTTAGTGAAGAAAATGCAGCAGGAGGGCAAGTCGTCACTTCTCCAACGAATGGTGCAGCAGGGGTGATTCCGGCGGTATTGATGTACTACCATCGCTTCATCAAAGAGCTCGATGTTAAACAGCTAAAAGACTTTCTCGCAGTCGCCGGCGCTATCGGCATCTTATATAAAACTAACGCGTCAATTTCTGGTGCAGAAGTGGGGTGTCAGGGAGAAGTTGGGGTTTCTTCATCCATGGCTGCCGCTGGCTTAACAGCGCTAAGAGGGGGCAGTAACGAGCAGATTTGTATTGCTGCGGAAATTGCGATGGAGCATTCATTGGGTATGACTTGTGACCCGATTGGCGGCTTGGTTCAAGTACCTTGTATTGAAAGAAATGCCATGGGAGCAATGAAAGCGATTAATGCATCGCGTATGGCATTAAAGCGCACAAGTAAATGTTTAATTTCGTTAGATAAAGTTATCGAAACCATGTATCAGACTGGTAAAGATATGAATAAAAAATACCGTGAAACCTCTTTGGGGGGCTTAGCTGTCATTCATATGGCACCGCCATGCGAATAATGGCAGGTGGTCATTGCGCTTAGCTTCTCACCATACGCTTATCTGGTAATTATGATCTGATGATATTACATATAGAAATGCCGCGTTCTTCGCGGCATTTTCTTAACAAGAAACTATTCGATTAATCACGTCGACCACGAAGTTCAATTTTTTGAGTTGCAGCATCCGAATGGATTGTTACACCGCCATAGGCCATTTCATTGCGACCCTTCAGCGTCAATTGAGAATCTGCACGCTCTACGTCAACCTGATTTTTCGTTGCCATCGTCATATCAATCGTGCCCGTGTATGACCCATCGCCAGCAAATGCTACGTTTGTTGAGCAAACCATCAAAACAAGTGCGATTAGTTTTTTCATACATCACCTCTATTATCGTTCTTACTTTCTTTCGGTGGAAAAACTGTAACAACAGAAACGCGCTCATACGAGGAAAGCCATTATTTACCAAATGGAAATCCATGCTAATAAACTGATGTAACCAAGAATAACTTATCGTTACCTTCAATAAATCAGGGATAAGGCAGCAACGTAAATTGACCGAGCGTTGTCTTTTCTTAAGAAATTCAGCGATATGATTTGTCGACAAAAGCCAAGCGAGACAATGTATGAGCGTTAATCTGGATATTCAAAATATTTTGGTATTAAAACGGATGTATGAGTTACGTAACGTCCGGTTAGTCGCAGAATCACTCGGTAAAACGTCAGGAGCAATCAGCAAAAATCTGACAAAGATGAAAACTCAGCTCAATGATCCGCTATTCGTTCAGACCAAAAATGGCTTTGAACCAACAGCTTTTGTGGAAGCGAACATTGCGCATTTTGAGCAAATAATCAACAGTATTGATTCCATCAAACCACAGCATTTTTCACCAGCTCATTTTGACGGTTCAATCACTATTTATGCCAACACATTGTTTTGGGAGTACTTTGGTGACAAGTTTTACTTGGAGTTACTAAAGCACGCCCCAAACGCAAAATTCTCATGTTTGCGCTGGGGTAGCGAAGCAAAAAAACGATTAATTGACGGTGAAAACGCCATTGCGATTCATTACTTTGATGAAGATCTGCCACAGTCAATTGTTCAGACCGAACTAGGGCGAGGAAAAGCGGTATTTTTTGTTCGACAAGATCATCCCGCTCAAAACTCCCAAGAACTAGAAGAATACCCTTTTATACTTTTTAAAACGCCGGGATGGAACGACTACCGATACCCAGTGTTGGAAAGGCTCAAACATATGGGTTTTAGAACCACACCTAAAGTGGAAATTGAGCATCCAGCGATGATTCAAAAAGTGCTTCTGCAAACGAATCATTTTGGCATAACGATGAGTGGACATGTTCCTAAGGGTTGCCGGAGTATCGCGCTTCCTGCTGGGCTAGAGCTTGATGTTCGCTACGTGATGAGCTGTCGTCGCTCTCAACAGCAAGCTCCGGTAAATCAGTGGTTATTAGATGTCATTAAGCATGTCGCTCAGTCCTAGACTGATGACTTGCTACTGCTAATAATAGCTAAACCACACATGCGCTCTACTCACTCGCTGAACGAACATTAAAGACTCTGTATTAACCATCGAGCAAAGGTGTTTACGTGTGATTTTTCGGATGCTCGAACCATCATATAATGTGCACCAGAACTTGGCATATGCCAATTTCCAGCCTGGACTAATACGCCCTGTTGCAGCTCATCCTCAACAAGAAAGTCTCTTACCAGCAACACGCCAAGTTGATTAATCGCAGCATGAATAGCAAGCAATGAGTGTTCAAACTCGGCGACGACTTTGCTCACCTTCCCTTGGTAACCTTGGTGTGAAAGCCACTCTTGCCAAGATTCATGATAACCGCTAGTACAGATTTTAGGCGCTTTAGCTAACTGCGAGAGGTCATTTATCGGGTTTAAATGCATAAAGCCGGGGCTTGCGACAACAATCCAGTTTTCTTGGGTTAATCGTATGGCTTCTTGCTCTTGCCAATCTCCATCTCCGTTAATAATTTCGATATCCGCAATCGCACTGGCGTTTGGAACTGTATTAGCAGTTGTCGAGACTTTAAAGGAAATGTCTGGGAATTGTCGCTGAAAATCAGCCAATCTTGGCATTAACCACTGAGAGCAAAAGCTGTGAGCGACATGTAAGTTAACTTGCGTATTCTTGGGACGAGTAAATAAATGCTGCGTCGTGGTCGATAATGTTTGAAGCACATGATTAACCACAGGCCAGTATTCTTGTGCGGAGCAGGTCAGCGTAAGGTGAGTGCCCTTGCGCTCGAATAACGTCGCATTAAGCTGTGACTCTAGCGATTTCACCTGTTGGCTTACGGCCGCACGAGTCACATTTAGCTCCTCTGCAGCTTTTGTAAAACTCTGTAGTCGAGCCGTGGCTTCAAAAGCTCGGAGCAAATTGAGCGGCGGTAAACTTTGCATATCATTCTCCCAAACACTTGGCTGTCATGCTATGAACTGGTGATGACAAATTGATGAAGGTGCTGAGTTTACGTATGTTGAGCACATGTCAAAGCGTCCCGATATAACTATGTTTCTACACAACTACTTAGTTAGTTAAGCGGGATCAAAAAAGCCAGCGTGATACACGCTGGCTTTTGGAACTTTATCTTAAGCAGGAATTATTCTGCTTTTTCAGTTGTTTGGTATTCAAACGCAGGAACAACCACTTCAACACGACGGTTCATTTGACGACCTTGACGTGTCTCGTTGCTTGCTACTGGGTTAGCTTCACCCATGCCTTTCACTGTCATACGCTCAGCCGCAATACCTTTTGCTTGGAACTCGTCAGCAACGGCTTTCGCACGTTTTTCTGTTAGTTGCTTGTTGTAAGCAGCAGAACCTGTCGTATCGCTGTAACCCGTGATCTCAACTTGAGCTTGTGGGTAAGTATTCATCAAATCAACGGTACCAGAAAGGTTCGACGCGTCTTTCACTTCTGCACTTTCTAAGTCGAATTGTACTGTCGCTGTTGTTTGAGCAGGGTAAACATGATCTACAATGCGTGTTGCAGGACGTGCTTCTACTACCTCTTCAACGGCTTTTTCTTGAACGACAGGCTCAGAACCAAACTTGTAGTTGAAACCAATACCGAAGAAATCTGAATCCATGTCTTCAATTACATCATCAGACATATCTTGGTAGCGTTGGTATTCAGCACGTAGGCTCCAGTTGTAGTTGATTTGGTATTCAGCACCCAGAGAGCCAGTTGGTACGAAATCTTTCTCGTCACCAGCCATCATGTATGCAGCACCAACTTTCGCGAATAGATTCCAAGAATCCGTTAGTGGTAGGTTAAATTTAGGAGCAAGCGTCAACGCCCAAAGATCACCATCAACGGTGTTTAGGCCAGGCTTTTTGAAGTTTGCAGTGAAGTCACCAAGGTAATCAACACCATACTCTGCTGCAACGTACTTGTTGAAGCTGTAGCCTAAGTGCATAGATGCTGCAAAACTGTCGTCGTCACAAGGTTCGTTTAGGTAACACGCATCGTTTAGAGAGTTGTAACCTACTTTACCGCCCATGTAAGTGTCAGCAAGTGCAACGTTTGAGATCACACCACCAGCAAGTACAGTAGCCACTGCTATAGCGATTTTTTTCATTATTCTTTTCCTTTTTCTTGTACACAAAGCAACACACCGCGGCAGCATACTGCCGTAAAATATGAAGCCGTAACTTTCTCTTTTCTTCGAATAGAAATAGCTAAATAGCGTAGGAAAGAATCAAAAATGATATTCAAACGCCAATGACGTAAAACGGAAAAAGGTAACCTCAAGACCATCTATTCATGAGCTTCATCCGCATACCCAACCGAAAAATAAAGTTCGTTGCGTTGGTTTAGCCATAGTCAATTCGTTGCGGAGAATATCACAAAGAAGCCAACTTTCTGTGACGCAAATCACCATAAAAGGCCACTTTCTCAAATTTAAGAATCATCATTTAAGCTTGTGAATGGCAACAAATTTTTACAGGGGAGCGTGGTTCTGGAGAGCACAAAAAAAACAGCTCATTTAAATGAGCTGTTTTCGAAATAATGAAAAAGCGTTAACTCGTCGAGCTAAATTTTATCCGCTACGGTTAACGTTGCAGCTAATACATCTTGCCCAAACAAAACACTACGCTCAGGAGACCAACCGTAAAGTGGATCTGGGTGATTGTTGTTATCTTTAAATGGCATTTCGATTGTGTAAGACAAGCATTTGAACTGCTCTGCAACCCAATTTGAACCCACAGTCAAATTCGCTTTACCAGGCTCATCTTTATCGTAACCAATCTCATCTTGGAACTCTGGCGTAATAGTCAGTAACGCTTGCTTAAATGATGTCTCTAAAGCGGCAAGATTTTCATCGTAAGAAGGAATACCTTCTGAGCCAGCGACGAAGTTATACGGAATCGCTTCATCGCCATGAATATCTAAAAACATGTCAACACCCGTTTCCAGCATGCGCTGACGCACAAGGTAGACTTCTGGGCTCTTTTCCATTGATGGCGTTTGCCATTCACGATTTAGGTTTACGCCTACTGCGTTGGTACGCAAGTGACCGCGAATACCACCGTCTGGGTTCATGTTTGGTACGACGTAAAGCACCGCTTTTTCAAGCAATGCACGCGCAACCGTGTCGTTTTCATCTAACAGACGTTGGATCATACCTTCCATGAACCATTCCGCCATTGTCTCACCTGGGTGCTGACGTGCAATCATCCAGATTTTCTTTTTACCTTCTTCTGGCTCACCGAAAGTAAGCAAGCTCATGTCGTTGCCGTCTAATGTGTGGCCTAGTGTTTCAAGTTGGCAATGGTGCGTGCTTTGTGCCATGTGTAACAAGTCTAAATGACGATCGTACGTGTATGGCGCAAAGTACGCGAAGTAAATTGAACTGCGCTCAGGGATTACAGTGAAAGTCAGCGTGTCGCCATCGAACTCTGCCGGTACTCGGAACCATTCTTCACGATCGTAAGACGCAACCACATCGTAACCTTGCCATCCTTCTGGATAAGCCGATTTAGCCAAATCAAGCAATTTGATGGTGTGCGATTGCTCAGCTTCTGTCTCAAGACGGAAGTGGAACCACTGGTAGAATTCCGACATATTGTCGTTAGGAATTTTGAGTTGGATGTCGTTTTTGTCGTCCGCTTTCACTACGTGAATGCTGCCGCTATCGAAGTTGCTGAATACTTTCATTTTATGA
The DNA here is from genome assembly GCF_033339475.1 of Vibrio sp. 2304. Lineage (NCBI taxonomy): Bacteria > Pseudomonadati > Pseudomonadota > Gammaproteobacteria > Vibrionales > Vibrionaceae > Vibrio > Vibrio sp. 2304. The sequence goes on from NZ_JAWOUQ010000003.1 coordinate 450,959, forward strand.
CTCACCTTTTAAATCTGAGCTTGAAAGACAGAGGCTAACACAAGGCTTCATCGCGCCCCAATGACTTTCACTGCAAACTGTCTCGTTTGTGGCTAAAGTCTTCAGTTTAGTCAAGCTTATCCGCTTTGCCTGCTGGTCCTGCAAGTTTTGCTAGCCACTTATCCCAGATAAACGGCGTTTTCTCGTTATCTTCTGCTTCCTCTTTTCGACGTACCGCGTTGCGCACTATCATAGCCCCGGTCCAGCGAAGCGGTTCTGGTGGGAAACACCCCAACGGTCCTTTGGCTAAACCACTGTTCGTCCACTCGTTATCGATTCCCAATATCAATGAAGATAGGATCTTTCCGCCCATGCGAGTCTGCGCTACACCATTGCCTGAATAACCAAATCCGTAAAAGATATTGCTCTGTTTATCTAGCTCGCCGAAAAAAGGGAAACCAGTAGCAGAACGATCAGAGCCCCCCGTCCATGAATAAGCAAACTCCTCGCCTCTCAAACGAGGAAACAACTTATCGAACGACTTACGCAGTAGACCTTGGTAGCGTGTTGGCTTGTTAAACATTACGTCAACTTGGTTATTGAAAGAAAACTGATTGCCGCCTTTCCCCAACATCAAACGGCCATCTGGCGTATCTCGGTAATAGTGCACAAAAATACGAGAATCCAACACACTAGAACCTACCTGCCAACCAGATTGAGGTAGTGCGTCACCAAGCGGCTTGGTGATCACCATGTCGGAAGAGACCACCACGATACTGTTTTTAAACTGTTTAAACTGCTCCACCATCCATGCGTTCAATGCCAACACCACCTGCTGCGCTTGAACATTTCCTTTAGGTGTACAGACAGTGGCAGGTTTTCCATAATCTAAACGCGTCATCGGCGTATTCTCATAGATTTCAACACCCAACTCCATTGCGACGCGTCTTAATCCTCTCGCCAATAAAGCAGGTTGAACGCTGGCTGCAACTGGAGAGTGAAAGCCTTCTATATTGCGCGGCGATCCCGCATTGGCACGCAGTTCCTCCACCGAGCAACGACGCCAACTGTTCACTTCTAATCGCTTTAACTCGTCCACAACTGGCTGCATTCCCCCAGTTTGAGCCGGATTGGTTGCAGTGTAATAAACCCCTTTTAACGATAATTGCGCATCGATGTTGTGCTGCTGACAAAAGTCGTCAATCTCTAGCACTGCTTGTTCCGACTCTTTTACTAACCAAGCAGCATGTTCTTCACCGAATAACCGTTTCAATGTCGGGAACTTGGTAGACCAAGTCAGCATACAACCGCCGTTTGCGCCCGATGCACCACTGCCACATAAGCCCTTTTCGATAACAACCACCTGTTTTGCCGGAGATTGCTGCTTAATCATAATCGCGGTCCAAAGTCCGGTGTATCCGCCACCAACAATCGCAACGTCAGTATTAATGTTCTGCTGTAACGGTTGTGGCGTTTCTGGTTGCTCAGCTTCAATTGCCTGCTTGAACCAATATGAATGATGTGTCATCGGGTATCCTCGTTAGTGCGTTACATCCATTTCCGCAAACACTTTACAAACGATGATGACAATCAACGAGCAAGAAAATCTAACGCTGAGCGATAGAAAATGTTGCACTGAGAGTGTGAAAATTTTCGCTTTCGACAAAAACAAAATGGGGAGCTCGTGGCTCCCCAAAACAAACAGCAAAAAATATTAGTGGTAAACAATTCGAGTCCGTCTTACTGGTTAGTATTTACCGGTATCACGCATGCGGTACTCGTATTGAACATTGAGAATAGGCTGGTAAACAACTTGCCCGTCACTTTGCAAGAACTCATTTACCATGACTTTTGAGTCAGTGATAGAAAACGATTGGCGATCAACATACGTTGTAAGGCTCGTAAACTCATCACGGAGTTGTCCAGATGATTTATTTTGGTAGCTTTGGATCATGTCTCGGCCCATTTCATAAGCCGCTTGTTTGCTATCCATTACGTCGCCATGGATAGTTTCGGTATCGTTTGTCCACTGATAACCACTAGCAAGAGCCATAGAAGGTGCAGCAATCAGAGCAATCGTACTTGCTAAAGTTGTTAAGCGTTTCATAAACCTCTCCTTACTTACCTTTACATCGGGCCAAAATTGGCTCGATACTTATAAGGTACGTATAAAGACCTAAAACACGTCAAAACAATTTCAAATAATGTTCAATTTTCGTTCAACTTATTTCACATTAACTTAGCAACTCAACGTCATATTCAGCCGACATTCGCATTTTCTTCATTTTGAACAATGGGTTTCAACCTGACACTTCCTTACCAAACCATACAATACCTAAGGTCAATTTTCTCTTAGAATTCCAGCAAAAGAACAGTGTTCAAAACCTTACAAAAACGTCGGACACAGCAAAAACCACCTCTTTTCAGTCGTGCTTTGCATTCCTCCTTTTCGGGTTCTTCGCTGCTCGTCCGTCGGTTCTTAATTGTCGCTATTGAGCACAAGTTAATCTGGAGTGAAAATGACCGCGAACAAATCCATTTTTTACCATAGCAAATCGATTTACTCAGATGATTATGCTGATGTCTACAAGCCAATTTGGACCTACAGAGCTAAGTTCATCTTACGTGCGCTTTATTACAAACGTGCGTTTAAGCACCTTTCAGACAATATTGAATCTTCATTGTTAGAGTTGCTTTGTACGCGTACACACCGATTCCTAGAAAAACCGTTTCGCCCGTACATCATCAAGAATAACTCCGCCTTTGATCGCTCCAACTTGGTGGTTGATCACTATAAAACGATTTCAGAACTGTTTTCTAAACAAACAATCGAAGAAATCTACACAGACTCGAAAGGCCTAACATTAGCCTCTTTTGAAATTGACGAAATACTGTACTCGGTGAGATTAGTATACGAAGCACGTTATCAAAAAGAAGGCGACATGAGCCTAGTGCTGCACAGCGCTGAAGATGGCAACTTCTACACGCTCTCTTTTACGCTCGGTCACATCGAATCTGGACGCAGCATTATGATTGGCGGCTTACAAGGACCGCGAAGCAGTGAAGAAAACAACGCGAAAATTAAAAAGCTAACTCGTAAGCTTTACGGACAGAGACCAAAAAGCTTGATGGTGAGCTTGCTCACTTTGCTCGCACAAATTTGGGAAGTGAACACGATTCTAGCAGTGAAAACGCAGTCCCATACTTACGCAGCTAAGCGCTACAGCAAAGGGCGAATCAAAACGGATTACGATGCACTCTGGCAAGAATTGGGCGGCACCGAATACAATCGTCATTTTTACTCAATTGATGTAAATGCACCCCGTCGAGATATCGAAGGCATGTCGCGCTCTAAGCGTTCGATGTATCGTCGCCGTTATGAATGGCTAGACAACACCAAGGTCACTTTCGAACAAATATTAAAAGGCGAGCAAGCTAAAAGCTAAGGAGAAGCGTTCATGCGTTATTCATTCATTACTGCTTTAGTGCTGTCGGCTTTTTCTTTGTCAACCAATGCAGAAACCAGTGAGCACATCATAGGTACAAACATTGGCTATGGCGATGTGAACTACGATGCTCCGACAAGCAAAGAATCAGGCGACATGTTCTTAGGTGAAATATATTACCGCTACATGCCAACACATAACTTTGGTATCGAAGCAGGTTATAAAGGCGCGTTTGACGGTATCGGCTCGATACTCGTGAGTCCGATTTCAGAAGTCACCGATACGAGCTTCTCCGGACCTCGCTTGAGTGGCTATGCTAGCTATCCTCTGGGTTCAGGTTTCGAACTGTACGGCAAGGCAGGTGTCACTCTCTACACTCTCGAATACACTTATAAAGTGAACGGTCAGAGCAAGAACATCGAACACTCAAGTGTCGGAGGTGAAGCGGCTGGCGGTATCGGCTGGAGCTACAAACACTTTGGTTTGAATGCAGAATATGTGTACTCAAAAAACAGCGATTTTGACTCTAGCGGCGTGATGTTTGGTGCTCAATTGCGTTTCTGACGTCCCTTATACTCCTACCCCTTCCCCAAAAACTAAAAAAGAAAAAGGCCGCGATGGCCTGAGTTGCTGCCTTTTTCTTTCATCAATATGAGTCAGTTCGTCAACGCAAGAATGATCCCCGCCACGATCGAAGTAACACCAAGCCCTCGGGTGAGATACCATTTCTCAGATAGAAACCAAATCCCCATAAACAATCCAAACACAATGCTAATTTGCCTTAGTGCCACGACCAAACTGACGTTGTCGGTCATGGTCATCGCAAACAGTACCAAACCGTAGGTGGATGCCATCATTACCCCTGCCATGCTGGCTGTTTTGCGGATCTGCCACGCGGTCTTAATCTCATCTAGCTTGCCCGTAACTAAGCACCACACAAGGGCTGGGATACCAATTGCCCAAAACTGCACGCCCAAGTAAAAGATCGCACTGTACTGATCATTCAAGATCTCTGATGCTTGTCCTGTGAGTAAACTCAGCGCTTCTTTATCGACTACCGAGTAACCCGTTGTGCCTATTGCGGCAATCAATGCCCAGAACACACCAACGTTCAAATAAGAGCCCAATGTCATCTGACGAAAATTCGTCAGTGGTACCAGCATACAACCAAGAGTAATTAGTAAGAATCCAAGCCACTGCTGACTAGATAATTCATGTCCCAATGCAACACTGATTGCGCCGACCATCATCACAGGCAGTGCCCGAGCAATCGGATAAACCACCCCCACATCAGCGTGCTTATAAGCGACAATCAAACCAACCAGATAAACCATTTGTGAAATGCCGCTAATGAACAGCAATCCCCAAAACTCACTCGGTAATGATGTCCAGCCAATGGTTGCCAAATACCAAATCAAATAAGGGGTAAGAATGAAACATGCAGAAAAGCTGGCGGCCATGGTAAACGCGAGCCCTGACCCAGAGTTGCTTTTGCCAAGGATATTCCAACCCGCATGAAGAACAGCAGAGAAAACGACGAGACCAATCGCCAACAAATCCATTTCAATGTTCCTGTCTGAATAAAAGAAAGGCCCCGAGATGGAGCCTTAGATAATGAGAAAATCCACTTAACGATTGAGTTCCGCCAGAGATTCAATGCTGATGGCATCGTGTCGCCAATACTCGATATCGCAATCAATCAACTCACCGTGTTGGTTGTAGTTGATGCGCTCCACCACCATCGCTGGCGTGCCGGCTGTCGCGCGCAATGCTTGAGCCATTTCACCCAACAAAGTGCTGGTTGAAATGCGGTAGCGAATCTTTTGATATGTAACGCCATAATGCTCGCGATAAATGTCCGTCAGTGAATTTGATAAATCGTAGTCCAACAGGTTCGGAAACAACTCTGGGCGAATGTAGTTTGTTACGAACACCACAGGTCTATCTTCAAGGTATCGCACACGGTCAACTCGATACACATCCGAGAAAGGCTGCAAGTCCAGCAAACGCGCCGCTTGTTTGTTTGCCAACGTCCCTTTTGCTGCAACCAACTCCGTTTTTGGCACACGATTTTGCGCTTTCGCCATGTTCGGGAAGTTTAGCGTTTGGGTTGGGTCGTAACGCAATGGCTCAGGTGAGATAAACCAGCCTCGGCGATCTTCGCGATAGATTCGACCTTCCGCTTCTAGCAGTGATAAAGCTTCACGCAGAGTGACGCGTGTAGTATCGAACGATTCCGCCAACTTACGCTCTGCTGGCAGTTTTTGACGCGGCGATAGCATGCCCGCTTCAATCTGTTCAACAATCGAATCTTTAATTTTTACGTATTGCACGAAGTGTCCTTATCTTTTGCGCCAAGCTTGTGTGCGATTTTCTAACAATTTACCCAAAGTCATCTGAACAATCTTCGCAATCGCGGCAGCAATCATGATCATGACAGCCATTGCCGCTGCAGCGCCAGTTTGACCTGCATCGTCCATATTCAGAATCGAGACCGAAGCCGGAATCGTATCGGTTGAGTAAAGGAATACTACCGCAGAAGTGGTGGTCAATGCATTAACAAACAAGTAAGTCGCAATGTCCAAAATCGCAGGTAAACACACAGGTAATGTCACTTTAAAGAACAACTTGTATTGAGGAAGCTTCACCGATGCCGCAGTGGCTTCAATCTCCGATGGCAACTGCTTTAACGCTGTCAGGGCGGTCATGTGACCCACTGTGTAGTAATGCACTACCGTGTTAATCACCAAGAATGCCATGGTGCCATAAAGTACGTTCAGAGGATTGTTCGCATCGTTGAAGTAAAAGATGTAACCCAAGCCAAGCACCATACCCGGAACCGCCATTGGCACCACGCTGAGCATTTGCATCACTTGACGAATTGGACCGAACGCACGCCCTTTCTCAATGCAGTAAGCACCGACAAAGATGATGGCTGTACCAATAACCGCTGTCCAACCTGCCAGCGTTAGCGAGTTGAAGAATGGGCTCCAACCGTAAGTGCTCATTTCGGCAAAGTTGTAGTTGTTTAGCGTCAGCGCTTTGTTCCAAGGCCAGAACGTAACTAACGAGCCATACACCGCCATGCCTAGCACTGCCAACACTGCGATAGAAATGATGCTGCAGTAAACCAAACAAATGCTGTCGCGCGCTTTGTTAGGTTCTGGCTGATAAGGCACCGAGCGAGTGTCAAATAAGCTCTTTTGCTTTTTCTGAACCCAGCGGTCTGCGCCGAACGCCATTACCGCTGGAAATAGCAGCATAATGCTGGTCACCGCCCCCATGGCAAAGTTTTGTTGTCCCACCACTTGCTTGAAAATGTCAGTCGCCAGAACGTTGTAGCTGCCACCAATCACTTTCGGCACACCAAAGTCCGTGATAACTAGCGTAAAGACCACGATAAGCGTACTGATCAAACCGTATTTCGCCGCAGGTAACGTCACCATAAAGAAGGTTTTGATGGGTGAAGTTTTCAGTGCGCGGGCTGCTTCATACAAGCGGGCATCTGAAGTGCGCAGCGAAGTGGTCAAAATCATCAATGCATGAGGGAAGGTCCAGAAAATCAAACCCATCGAGATCCCAATCACGCCGTAAATCGAGTTTCCTAACAGCATCTCTTTGGCAATGCCTTGATTACCGAAAAGGAAGATTAAACTGATCGCTGGTAGCAACGAAGGCGCGAGAATCGGCGCAGTACCTAGGATTTGAAACAAACCTTTAAACGGCATACAGGAACGAGTCAGCGCGTAGGCATAACCAAACGCAAGCACACCCACTACCGAGGTCACAATCACGCCCAAAGTGAAGGTGTTGCCCACCGACACCCACAAGCTTGAAGAGGAAAAGTACGTCGCAAAGTTTGCCAATCCGACAAATTCGCCATTGGCATTTTGCACACTCTTGGTCAACATTGCCCAAAGCGGCATTAAGATGAACAGCACCATCATGGTCGACAAACCAGCAAGCAAACCAAACAACACAAGGTTGTCGCGGCTGACACGTCCGAGTAGTGATTTTGCTTTGTCTTGTGTGGTCAGGCTATTCATCGTCATTGTCTTCGCATCCATGTTTACACCTACGCCGCTAGCGCTTTATCAACCGAGGGCACGGCGTAACCATGCAGCCCTTCTTCAGCAAACTGAATGTAACGTACATCGCCCGCCTTGATATTGAGTTTTTGAACCGTTTCCACAGGCACATCCACGACGATGGTTTTCGTTGAGCTGTCGTTTTGTAATACGCAATCAATGCGGAAAAACGCCCCTAGAAACTCGGTAGCCGTCACTCGCACAGGTAAAGAGTTGTTGTAGTTTTCAACGAACTTGATGCTTTCAGGGCGCACCGCAAGGTCGAAGCGGTCACCACGTTGGATCTCACGATTGGTCAAGCTTGGCGCTGGCATTAGGGTTTCTGCAATGCGTACTTGGGAGTCCGTTGCTACTGAGGTTTCAATAAAGTTCATGCTGCCGACAAACTCAGCGACAAAGCGCGTTGCTGGTTGTTGGTAGATTTCTTGAGGTGTGCCAACTTGCTCAATCACGCCATGGTTCATTACCACGATACGATCCGCCATCGACAACGCTTCATCCTGATCGTGCGTAACCATGATGGTGGTAATGCCAAGCTTGCGTTGCAGCTTACAAATCTCGTCACGTAAGTGAACACGTACTTTTGCATCCAGCGCTGACAGCGGCTCATCAAGTAACAGTAGACCCGGAGATAGCGCCAATGCACGAGCCAAGGCAACACGCTGCTGCTGACCACCAGAAAGTTGGTTAGGAAATTTCTCGCCAGAGGTTGGAAGACCAATGGTTTCTAACCAGTAATCCACCTTCTCTAACGCTTCTTTGGTCGACATTCCTTGGTTCTTCAAACCCACTGCAATGTTCTCTTGCACAGTTAGGTTCGGAAACAGCGCGTAAGATTGGAATACGATGCCGAAATCGCGCTTCTCTGGTGGTAGGAATGTGGTCTCTTGACCGTTTTGAAAAATCGCACCAGACGTTGGCAAGTCTAAACCTGCAATGGCACGTAGCAGAGTGGTTTTACCGCAGCCAGAAGGACCAAGAAAACAAACGAACTCGCCCTTTTCAATCGCTAGCGAGATTTTCTTTAATGCAGTGAACTGTCCGAATTGCTTCACTACATTTTCGATATTTAGGTAATGTTGGTTAGTTGACATAACACACGCTCCAAATGGTATATACCAACTTTAGTTTTGGAGTGTTACGTTCCAATGACAAATTTATAGCCAGAAGATGACAAATAGATGAAGGGAGATGGGGTTTGTTTCCAAACTTGCAACCCCCTCCAACTCCCCCTTTTCTCGACATGCTTTGCCAAGCATTTGAATGTGGTTATAAAGGGGGAGAGCTGTTCTTTATTGCGGTTAGCTCAGTGCTTTCACGATGTCATTCTGAAGGAGCCTGGGCGAGTGTTCAGAATCTACTTGAAGCGTGTTAGATGTTGCATTGTGAATTAAATTATCCGCGAATGCAGAACCAGTCCCTCCCCTTTACCAACATGACTATTGTAGTCCCCTAAAGTTGAAGCCAAGAGGAGGTTAGGTGGGGTTGCTTAACGTCGAGGTAGGTGCTTGCAACCCCCTCCAACTCCCCCTTTTCTCGACATGCTTTGCCAAGCATTTAAATGTGGTTATCAAGGGGGAGAGTTTTTCTTTGCTGCGGTGCGCTCCGTGCTTTCCCAACGTCATTCTGAAAGAGCCTAGGCGAGTATTCAGAATCTATTTTCAGCACATTGGATGTTGCATTGTGAATTAAACTATCCGCGAATGCAGAACCAGTCCCTCCCCTTTACCAGCATGACTGTTGTAGTCCCCCGAAGTTAAAGCCAAGGGGAGGTTAGGTGGGGTTGCTACTTTTAGGCTTTTTACTCTCACCTCTTCTAAAAACAAAAAATCCACCTCAACCGAGGTGGATTTCAGTATTCAACTCAAAGCAAATTCGATTAAGACTTTGGCTCTGATTTCGCGTCGAACTTCTCAGACCATGCCGCTAGAATCTCTGCACGCTTACTGCCCATTTGCGCGAAGTCCATCTTCGCCATGCTCTCTTGAACGTTCGGGAAGTTAGAAACTGTCGCTTTCACTTCTTTATGTGCAACCACTGGGTACATTTCTACGTAAAGCTCGTTTGCTGCTTTAGAGATTGACCAGTCGACAACGCGTTTCGCTGCATCAGACTCTTTTACTAGACCAACAGCTTCTGATTCCCAGCCGATACCTTTTGGTGTGATAACCGCTAGTGGTGCGCCTTGTGTTTTCAGCTTCGCGCCGCGGCTTGCCATCGAAATACCGATAGCCACTTCACCCATGCCCGCTTGAACACATGGCTTAGAGCCCGAGTGCGTGTAGTGTGCAATGTTCTTGTCTAGGTCACGCATGTAGTTCCATGCCTGATCTTCACCCATGTTTTGTAGCCAAGCAGAAACCTGCATGTAGCCAGTGCCTGAAGACGCTGGGTTCGGCATTGCAATGTGACCTTTGTAAACCGGCTTCGTTAGGTCTTCCCATGACGTTGGTTTAGGCAGGTTAAGTTGTTTCGCTACCGCTTCGTTAAAACAAACTGCGTTAAAGAACGCATCGTTACCGAACCAAGCTTGGTTTGATTGAGGGTCGTTTAGGTTCGCGTGCAGCTCTTCCAAACCTTTTGGTGTGTAAGGCTTAAGAAGGCCTTCATCTTTAAGCAGTGCCATTGACGAGCCAGCTAGACCCCAAACCACTTCCGCTTGAGGGTTGTTCTTTTCTGCCAGCAATTTCGCCGTCATGATACCGGTGGAATCGCGAACCCACTTAATCTTGATATCTGGGTTATCTTTCTCAAACGCAGACTTGTATTTCGCAAGAATGTCAGTTTCGAAAGCGGTGTAAACCGTGACTTCCTGTGCTGCCATTGCATTCGTAGCTAGCAGAGAGACAAGTGCAGCCAGCGATCCTTTCATCAAACGGTTTTTCATCATTTTCTCCAGTTAATTTGGCTAAGTTTTCATTTGGTCTGTACCAGTTGACGATATACACCCTACTGAGCCTTTATGACGAAATCATGACCATTAAATGGCAGTTTTACGAAAATTATCGATGAATAATCGTTCAATTGATCCGCTATTTTCTGGATGTTAAAGTTTTATGAAATTGAAGATTCGCCTATTTACTGCCCTTTTCTTCCTCGCTAGAGTGAACTCGAAATTTGGTGTAGACCAATTAGCTTATTCTGATGGAAATCGAGATGAAAAACGAATACCTACTACTGACTCCAGGTCCTCTATCTACTTCTGAAACGGTACGTGAAGCCATGCTGAAAGACTGGTGTACTTGGGATGATGAATACAACAAAGACATTGTAGAAGTGATCCGCACTAAGCTTGTAAAACTGGCGACGGAGCAAGACGGCTACACCAGCGTACTAATGCAAGGTAGCGGCACCGCATCAGTAGAAGCAACGATTGGCAGTGCCATTGGCAAAGAGGGAAAATTGTTGGTTGTCGACAACGGTGCTTACGGTGCGCGTATCGCTCAGATCGCTGATTACCTGAATATTCCATGCCATGTAGTTTCCCCAGGCGAAACATCACAGCCACACTTGAACGAGGTGGAAACTGCATTGGCATCGGATCCTGCTATCACACACGTGGCAATTGTTCACTGTGAGACAACCACTGGCATGCTTAACCCAATTGAGGCATTTGCTTCTGCAGCGAAAGCACACGGTAAAGTGGTGATTCTCGATGCCATGTCGAGCTTTGGTGGCATTCCTATCGATATCGCTGAGCTAGGCATCGATTTTATGATCAGCTCTGCAAACAAATGTATTCAAGGCGTACCGGGTTTTGGCTTTGTGATTGCGAAACAAACTGAGCTAGAAAAGTGCCAAGGTCAGGCGCGTTCTTTGAGCCTAGATCTTTACGACCAGTGGCACTGTATGGAAGTGAACCACGGCAAATGGCGTTTCACGTCTCCAACGCACACAGTTCGCGCTTTCTACCAAGCATTGCTAGAACTGGAACAAGAAGGCGGCATTGAGGCTCGTCATAACCGCTACCAAACTAACCAGAAAACACTGGTTGCAGGTATGCGTTCTCTGGGTTTCGAACCGCTACTGAGTGATGACCTTCACTCGCCAATCATCACTTCTTTCTACTCTCCGACGCACAGTAATTACCAGTTCAAAGCATTCTACACGCGCTTGAAAGAGCAAGGTTTTGTGATTTATCCGGGTAAGGTATCGAACGCAGATTGCTTCCGTATCGGCAACATTGGCGAAGTTTACCCAGCAGATATCGAGCGCTTAATCGGTGCGATTGAAAAAGCAATGTACTGGCAAGTTGCGTAAAGCAGCCTTCTGGTTGAGAGAGCGTTATGACTCATAATATCAAACCGATCCGTTTTCGCAGCGAAGGCGATGTCAACACGACGCCAGCGCGCCAAGCTTGGAATGCGTCGATGGACGACGAACGCACGCAAGCATTATTGAAGCGCGATTCCGAGGTCTTTCTTCATCAAGCCATGTCGACGCCTTGCTTAGATACCTTGGAAGCAGCGGAAGGCATCTACATCCAAGATGCTACAGGCAAAAAGTACATGGACTTCCATGGCAACAACGTCCATCAGCTGGGCTACGGTCATCCGCATGTGATTAAACGTGTGCAAGAGCAAATTGCCAAACTGCCGTTTTCACCACGTCGTTTTACCAGCGAGACCGCGATTGAATGTGCCGAAAAACTCACGCAAATCTGTGGCGGCGAATTGAATCGAGTGTTGTTTGCTCCGGGCGGCACATCAGCGGTAGGCATGGCACTTAAACTAGCGCGCCATATCACGGGCAACTACAAGGTGGTGTCGCTGTGGGACTCCTTCCACGGTGCATCGTTGGATGCCATCTCAGTAGGTGGCGAAGCGTGTTTCCGCCAAGGTATGGGACCATTAATGGCAGGTGTTGAGCGTATTCCACCAGCCGTATCTTACCGTGGCGCTTTCCCAATTGCGGACGGCAGCGACGTGCATTACGCCGACTACCTTGAATACGTGATTGAGAAAGAAGGCGGCGTGGGCGCATTTATCGCAGAAGCGGTTCGTAATACCGACGTACAAGTGCCTAGCAAAGCCTACTGGAAACGCATCCGTGAAATCTGTGACAAACACAATGTCATGTTGATCATCGACGACATCCCGAATGGCATGGGTCGCAGCGGAGAATGGTTTACCTACCAAGCCTACGACATCGAGCCAGATATGCTCTGCATCGGTAAAGGTTTGGGTGGTGGCTTAGTGCCTATCGCGGCCATGGTAACCAAAGACAAATACAACACCGCCGAGCAAATCTCCATGGGCCATTACACTCATGAGAAAAGCCCTATCGGTTGTGCTGCAGCACTGGCAACCATGGAAGCTATTGAGCAAGACGGCTTGCTAGATAAAGCCAAAGCTGACAGCCAGTTCATGCGTGAAAAGCTGCTGGAGATGAAAGCCAAATACCCAGTGATTGGTGATGTTCGTGGCATCGGCATGTTATGGGGCATTGAGCTGGTCACTGACCACGAAAGCAAAGCACGCGCGTATGACGAAGCGGAAGCTGTGCTGTACCAATGCCTCAACAATGGCGTGAGCTTCAAAGTTTCTCAAGGCAATGTGGTTCAACTTAGTCCACCGCTGATCATCACTCGCGAACAACTAACAGAAGCGTTGGCGATCTTCGAAGAAGCGATCGCCAAAGTGTGTAAAGACTTTAACTACATTTAGGTTTTGTTGACCTTTTGAGCTGATTTTTGCAGCAGTTTGTGGGTTCTTTATGCAAGGCAGAGGCTTTGAGTTGTAGCTGTCCTACCTGATAAGCCGATAACGCAGAAGAAAGGAACCACAAACGCTGCCCGAAGGGTTCGGCTAAAAGCGTTTTACTCTTTGTTGTGAGGTGTTGTGCTTAGAATGACTAGGCTACAAACCTCTCGCCGCGATTAAAACGCTTTTATCTCGAACAAAATTTAACCGCAAAAGGTCAACAAAACCTAGAGTCAACAGACCTCAACAAAAACCAATTTATCCTGAGCGCAGTTCCAATGTGTAGGCAGCGCTCTGGCAAGCAAGAAAAAGGATTGAACATGAGCAACTCACCAATTCAAGCAGTGATCTTTGACTGGGCTGGCACTATCGTCGATTTCGGCTCTTTTGCGCCAACCAGTATCTTTGTGGAAGCGTTCAAACAAGGCTTTGATTTTGAAATCGACCTTGAAGAAGCGCGCGAACCAATGGGACTTGGTAAGTGGGATCACATCCAAGCAGTGGGTCGTATTCCTGCGGTTGATAAGCGTTGGAATGAGAAGTTTGGTCGCTCAATGACCAGCGAAGACATCGACGCTATCTACGCAGCATTCATGCCGCTGCAAAAAGCAAAAGTGGCTGACCACGCAGAGCCAATCCTTAATGCGATTGAAGTTGTGAACGGTCTGAAAGACAAAGGCATCAAGATCGGTTCTTGTTCTGGTTACCCTCGCGAAGTGATGGATGTGCTGATTCCTGTGGCTGCGGATTACGGCTACAAACCGGATTGCGTAGTAGCAACGGATGACCTACCTCAAGGTGGTCGCCCAGCACCATTTATGGCACTGAAGAACGTGATTGAGCTGAATGTAACGGACGTTAACGCGTGTATCAAAGTGGATGACGCTGCACCGGGCATCGATGAAGGTCACAACGCCGGTATGTGGACTGTTGGTTTGCTGCTTTCTGGTAACGAAGCAGGTCTAACATTTGAAGAATACCAAGCCGCGGACGAAGCAACGCTTAATGCCGCCCGTGAAAAAGCGCGTGCAAAATTGCTCAAGAGCTCGCCGCACTACCTTATCGATACGATCGCTGACTTCCCAGAAGTGGTTGCAGATATCGAACGTCGCCTAGCGGCAGGTGAACGTCCGTAATCTTCATCTTCCACTAACAAATGAAACAAACGCCCCTCACGTGAGGGGCGTTTTTCTTTTTGGCACTATCTCAAGGAAGTTTGGCTTATTGAAGCGTACTTCCGTTAGATAGCAGCTTTCTTGTCGGCTCTTGCTCAGTGTATTCGACCGCATCGTGATCCGCGAGCTTATCGACTTCCGCCTGTTCACCCACCACAACCAACACGTGTTGTTTCACCAGAGCGTCGACCACTTCAATGTTGTGCTGACGAAGAAGCGCTCTCACCTCGCTCTCTTTTCCTTCATGATACTTAACAAAGTAGCGTGCAGGTTGCTGCTCGGCTTGATCTTGGCGTTCATCCACGAGAGGAAATCCTTGATTGTTTGCCAAGCTGCTTGAGCTCAGTCCGATTGCCAATAGTGCGGTAGCGCCTACCACAGACAAAGAAAGTAAGGTCAACTTCTTCATAGTCACTCCTTATTGAAAGGTCAGAGTCCAACTGTTGATGGTGCCTGTGTCTCTTCTGGCACTGTCCACCGCTTTTAGTTCCCATGTACCTTGCGATTCAAAACCAGAAAAATCCGCTTGGAACGTGTTTTTTATATCGTTAGCGCTGCCGCCAGTATTATTGTGAAGTACAACTTCTCCACCAGTCGGTGACGTTAAAGTCACTCGTAGATCACCGATGTAAGTGTGGCTAATATCAACGTCAATACTTACTGTGCCTGAATCACCAGAGCGATCGACTTCTACTGCACTGATTGCGCCAGAAGATTTATTATCTGGAATCGCAACAGGGCTGGTATTTGAGAAGCTAGAGTCCGAAGAGCTACCACCATCAGGTCCATTACAGCCAGCGTCCAAGAACAGCTTCGCCGCTTCAGCATTAACTAGGCCGTGGCCAGTACGGTTGTCTCGACCAGCAACATCAATATCTGTTGCAGTTTTCACTAGGGCATTACGTACTTGCGCTGCTGTACAGGTTGGGTGGTAACTCCACACCAAGCCAGCTACGCCCGTTACGTGCGGTGTCGCCATTGATGTACCATTGTAGTACTCGTAATCTTCACCAGAGGTTGTTGCAACAGTAATTTCCTGACCAACATACCCCAACAGCTCTTGACCAAATGCACGATCAACCGTTACCGAAACCATACGATAAGCGTTGTTTGTGTCTACCAAGAATGGGTTTTGTAAACCAGGTAGTTCAGAGTTGCTGTATACGATTGCAGCTCGCGCACCCGCATTGTAACAAGCCTGAACCGCATCCACCTCTGGGTAGTTACCTGAAGACTGGTTGCCAATACGCTCAGTCAAACAAATTTTGCCCGACATATCACCACAGTTAACGTTACCGCCAGATACATCACAGCTATCTAGCGTTGCCGTTACTGAACCCGCGATTGGATCCGGAACATACGAAGAACCGTTATTGATCAAACGATTGTGAGGAACAATCCCACGATCAAACTGGCTTACACCATTCAAGGTAATATCAGAAAGTTTACCTTCACCTACCGTAACCGTTGATAAGATCGCCACACCCGGGCCTGAGATCTCAACTTGATTAGTAGATTGTGAGAACGCCGCATGATCATTTTGATTATCAACAGCCGCAACAGACATCACTGAGTCATAAGAAGCTGGATAGCTGTGCGCTGTATTGCCATCATTACCCGCAGCGGCGATCAATAAAACGCCTTGATCGTAAATACTTTGCAGTGCATTTTGCTCAGTTCGGCTTGATTGACTACCACCAAGGCTCATGTTCACAACGTTAGCACCATTATCGGCACAGGTCTGGATTGCTTTAACAAGCCCAGATGAGTAACCCCAACCCGATTCGTTAAATACTTTCACGATGTGCAAATTCACATTCTGGTTTGGCATCACACCCTTTACACCTTCGGTGTTGGCAATCGCAGCAATCGTACCCGCGACGTGAGTACCGTGGGCATTGTTGTTACCCGGATCACTCCATGATCCCGTACCACTATCGTTAGTACCAGCAACGCGGTTACCGCTTAGGTCGTTGTGCGAAATGTCGTACCCTGAATCGATAATACATACAGTGCGATTACCCGCATTGAAGTCAGCTAGCAGTTGAGCATTAACCGCTTCATATCCCCATGGGGTCGTTTCGCTGAGCAAATAGCGAGGTGGATCGACTTCCACGTATTCCACATCACTACGGTTGCGAAGCGGCTCTAAGTCATCGCCATCCAATTCAACGCTGTAAATGGCGCGATTGCCCAGTTTTTCCACCTTACGTGCCTTCACCTGTTCTAGAACAGACTCCTGCGCGATTCGTGGCCCCCAGAATGAGTTACCACCCATTGAAGAACGGCTGACTGCATCTTCTTTGAATTTGACGATGTACTTCGTCGGTAACTTAGATTCA
This sequence comes from Vibrio sp. 2304, assembly GCF_033339475.1. Lineage (NCBI taxonomy): Bacteria > Pseudomonadati > Pseudomonadota > Gammaproteobacteria > Vibrionales > Vibrionaceae > Vibrio > Vibrio sp. 2304. The sequence continues at coordinate 467,691 of NZ_JAWOUQ010000003.1, forward strand.
TCAAATCCCATTGGTGGAGCCGCAAACGCTGACATCGAAGTGGTCAGTGCTATTGCTACGGCAGACAACGAAAATAAGCCTTGTTTTTTACTTGTTGTGTAGTGCATTTGCCCTATTCCTTATTTGAGCTAATTTTTATTCACTATATTCTCATGAAAAGTCATCATCATGATGTTTGCATGAGAGCTTCAGCTATAGTTTACAGAGCAAAAATGCCAAACAATTTGTTTCATGAATATAAAAATTTGTACAAAAGATCATTCAATAAACACTTTAAGTTAACATTAAAAATAATCAACAAAACCTTATAAAGCAATTACTTAATTAACAAAAAGTGAATGTTAAATTAATGTTAGTGAGTAATTATTCTAAATATAACCCATTTAATCGATTGCTATGCTGAATGGATTTTTTGACCGTGGTGCCAAAACTGAAATATTGAATATTTAGTTGTTGACTGTCTTGAGCATTTACTCAGAATTAGAAGGTTTAGTGAGAAAAATTCTCATCTAAATACTGTTATAGCCGAGCGTATTCACGCATTCGGAACAATAACCATTACAAGAAGAGTGAATGATGAAAAAAACAATCACACTATTAACTGCATTACTTCCGCTTGCCTCCGCCATTGCAGAGGAGCCAACTTTATCACCAGCAATGGTTTCTGCGGCTGAAGTGGTTAGCGCGCAAGAAAATCAAACTTATACGTACGTTCGATGCTGGTATCGTACGAGCCACTCTAAGGACGATGCGGCTACCGATTGGAAATGGGCAAAAAACCAAGATGGTAGTGACTTCACTATCGATGGTTATTGGTGGAGCTCTGTTTCATTTAAAAACATGTTCTACACCAATACCTCACAAAACGTAATTCGCCAGCGTTGTGAGGAAACACTAGATCTAGCGAACGAGAACGCAGACATTACATTTTTTGCTGCCGACAATCGTTATTCTTATAACCACACGATCTGGAGCAATGATGTTGCAATGCAACCAGATCAAATCAACAAGGTGGTGGCTTTGGGCGATAGCTTGTCTGATACAGGCAACATCTTTAACGCGTCCCAATGGCGCTTCCCTAACCCTAATAGCTGGTTCTTGGGTCACTTCTCAAACGGTTTTGTTTGGACGGAATACGTTGCTAAAGCCAAAAACTTACCGCTATACAACTGGGCAGTTGGTGGCGCAGCAGGTGAAAACCAATACATCGCGCTAACTGGTGTCGGCGAACAAGTTTCTTCTTACTTAACCTACACAAAGCTGGCGAAGAACTACAACCCTGCTAACACATTGTTTACGTTAGAGTTTGGTTTAAATGATTTCATGAACTACAACCGTAGCGTGCCGGAAGTAAAAGCGGATTACGCTGAAGCTCTGATTCGTTTAACAGACGCTGGCGCGAAGAACTTCATGTTGATGACACTGCCAGATGCAACCAAAGCACCACAGTTCAAATACTCAACACAGGAAGAAATTGAAACGATTCGTGCGAAAGTATTGAAGATGAACGAGTTCATCAAAGCACAAGCGATGTACTACAAAGCCCAAGGCTACAACATCGCATTGTTTGATACACACGCACTGTTTGAGAAGTTAACCTCGGCACCAGAAGAACACGGTTTCGTAAATGCAAGCGACCCTTGCTTAGACATCAACCGTTCATCCTCTGTTGACTACATGTACACTCACTCATTACGTTCTGAATGTGCAGCATCTGGCGCAGATAAGTTCGTGTTCTGGGATGTGACTCACCCAACCACAGCAACGCATCGTTATGTGGCTGAAAAAATGTTAGAAAGCAGCAATAACTTAGAAGAGTTTCGCTTTTAATAAGCCGTTGTTGTTCATTGCAAGTTAATCTGCATAAAAATGACCACGATGCTTCGTGGTCATTTTTTATCGATATCGACCCCCGATAACGGGTTTATTTGAGCTCGCTTACTTCAAGCCGTTGATTTAGAGACGTTGACTTTGAGCAGTCTCATTCAGCGTTCTGTTTTGGTACGTTACCGCGGAAGCTGTTCACCATAATAGAGATCAACGTCTTTAAGGTTTCATCATCACTGCGGTATGAGTAGGCTCGTATACCCGTAAACTGAACCTGGAACAACTGAGCAAGAAGCAATGTATCCTGGGCTTCAATTTCGCCATTCTCGATTGCTCGCTCAAACAGCTTTGCAAGAAAAGATTCAAATTGGTTTGCTAAGCTGTTTGTTTGATTGCGCAGCGCATTAAAATCCTCAGCAAATTCACTTGCTGATTTGACTAACATGCACACCTCACTGGGATTGGAGTCTCGCTGATTGATAACCACATCAATCGCGAAAGCTTCTATTGCATCTAGAACCGTTGTGTTCTGAGCTAAATGCAACTCAAACAGGGCTTGTAAGTTCGCAACGTACATTTTTAGCGCTTCACAATATAGCCCCTCTTTTGACCCAAACGTCGCATAGATACTTCCAGGACGCAGATTAACGCTATCTTGCAAATCACGTGTAGATGTTGCATGAAAACCTTTCTTCCAGAATAGATCCGAGGCGGCTTTCACCACTTCATCACGTTGGAATTTCTTTGTATTCGCCATGAGCAATTATCAATTTTGAACATATGCTCAATTTTATATTGAGCGACCGCTCAAAATCAACTATCCTGTTCTTGCCTAATTCGCTCATATCCAATTACAGGAGATTTAAACATGGCAGAATTTAAACTGTATACCGCAGAAAACGCACCCGAAGGATCAAAGCATCTGATTGAAAATTCAGTCAAAGCGTTTGGCATGCTACCAAATCTTCATGCTGTTATGGCTGAAGCGCCAACCTTGCTTGAGGGTTATCAAGTTGTGCATGAGCTCTTTCAACAAACATCATTTAACGCAGAAGAATTGACCGTCGTATGGCAAACCATCAACGTTGAACATGGTTGTCACTACTGCGTTCCTGCTCATAGTGCGATCGCGGCGTCAATGAAAGTGGATCAGGAGATTGTTGATGCTCTCGTCAACCAAACACCATTGGCAGACGAAAAACTTGAAACACTACGAGAAACAACGCTTCAAATGGTGCGTCAACGTGGTGTAGTGGAAGAGTCTCAGATAGAGAAATTCTTTGCGGCAGGTTACGGACAGCAGCAACTGCTTGAAATTGTTCTTGGTCTAGCGCAAAAAGTGATGAGTAACTACACCAATCACCTAGCTGACACCCCGGTTGATGCACCTTTCAAGAAGTTTGCCAAGTAACTTAAGCTTTTAGTACTGGTCCCATTCATGGGACCAGTAATACCTTCAAAAAAGGCTTTGTTGCATGGCGCTTCGCTAGTGTGCGCTGACCCCTAATTACAACGGCGCAACGTCGGTTCCTCCTAAAGACTGGTAAAGCGTAACCTGAGTGAGAAACTGGTTGTAGCGGTTCTCCAACAAAGAAGCTTGCGCGTTTCTGGTGTCTTCTTGGGCATTCAAATAGTCCATGATCGATGTCGAGCCATACTGATACCGCGCAGCATATATGGACTCAGCGGCACTTGCGGCATCATATTGTTCTTGTAAACGCGCCGCCTGATACTTCAATTTCTCGCGTGCCGACAAGGCATTTTCGACATCTTGGAATGCGGCGTACAACACTTGGCGATAGCTCACAATGGCCGATTGATAGTCTAGATCGGCAATGGCTTGGCTGTTTTTCATCTCATTCCACTGCAAAAACGGTAGCGTCATATCCGCACCTAAACTGCCGATCGGGTTGGAAAGCAGGTCTTTGAGCGCTTGTGACGATCCCCCCAAAGCCCCAGTGAGCGTCAGCTTAGGCAAGTAGTCCAAATCTGCTGCGTCTTTATTTGCTAGCGCGGCTTTGACTTCATAAATCGCTGCTTTAATGTCGGGTCTGCGGATCAATAAATCAGACGGAGCACCAACACTCAACGATGGCATATCGCCTTCAGGCAGCATTTGGATGTTTGCACTGATGCTCTTCGGCGGTTGATTGAACAAAATCGCAAAGGCGTTGTTTGCCTCAAGTAAACTCTGTTCAAACTCACTTTGCTGCGCTTGTAAGCTTGCCAACGTACGTTTGGCTTCAAGCACATCTAACTGATCCACAGCGCCAAGTTGGTACTGTTTTTCAATCAATTGCAGCGTTTGAGCTGCGTCTGCCACATTACGTTGACTAAGGTTTAAGCGCTGTTTCAAATAACCGATTTGCCAATATAACGATGCCGTCGTTGCGACCAAACTTTGTGCGGTCGCCTCGCGATCTTGTTGACTTGCAATCGCCGTCCACTTGGCTTGGTCAACGTCTGCCGAGATTTTTCCCCACAAATCCAACTCGTAATTGACGGATAAGTTAGTGCTGTAGCTATCTGCCGATTCCCCGCTATCAAGAGATTTTTGAACTTGTCCTGATGTGGAAGAACTCAACGTAGGGAAAAGGTCATCTTGCGCTAAACCCAGCTGTAAACGCGCTTTCTTTAGCGTTAGCGTTGCCAGCGTCAAATCGTTGTTTTGAGCCAACACCTGAGTAATGTATTGATTAAGCGTTGGGTCGTTAAACGCCAACCACCAAGGATCCATACTGACATCACCCGCAACATGCATCTGTTGCCAATTTGCAGGCACTTGCACCTCAGGAGCTTGATAGTCGCTACGCATAAGCGAACCACAACCTGACAACCACACTGCAATTAAGGCAGCCGCGACCAATCGAGTTTTGAATTTCATTGTGTTACTCATTTTTAGTCTCTCGCTAGCGCTTCTATCGGATCGAGTTTGGCGGCATTGCGAGCGGGTAAAAAGCCGAAAGCGATGCCAATCAACGTTGAGCAAATAAACGCCCAGATGATCGAGTTCATTGAGTAAATCATTTGGAAGCTGCTGCCAGATGTACTGAATGCAAAACCAATCAAAAACGCCAAGCCAATACCAGCAATGCCACCACACAAACACACCAGTACCGCTTCAATCAAAAACTGACGCAAAATATCCGCTTGCCGCGCACCCACAGCCATTCGCACACCGATCTCTTTCGTGCGCTCTGTCACCGACACCAACATGATGTTCATTACGCCAATTCCGCCGACAATTAGGGAGATCACCGCAATCGCTGAGATCAGTAACGTCATGGTGGCGGTGGTTTTCTCGATGCTCTGACGAATGGTGTCAGTGTTAATCGTGAAGAAATCTTCTGTACCGTGGCGCATTTTTAACAAGTTGATGATGCTCTGTTCTACCGCTGCGCTTGGGGCATGCTCATCAATCCGTACAGTAATGCCGTTGAGGTAGCGTTGTCCCATCATTCGTCCCGACATGGTGGTGTATGGCACCCAAATTTTCAGCGCGTCGCTGTTGCCAAACGCGTCTTCTTTTTTCTGCGTGACACCCACAATACGCACTGGCAATGAACCAAGAAAAATCACTTCACCAATCGGATTTCTATCCGCAAACATTTCCTTTCTGGTGTTGTCATCAATCACTGCTTCTTGGGCGAGCGAATTCACGCTGTCTTCATCCCAAAACTGACCTTTGGCGATCTCATAACCGCGCACACGGAAATAATCTTCCCCAACCCCTTCCACAGACGCGGTTGCATCCTGATTGGCGTAACGCACGGTTAAGCTGTTGGATAAAGACGGCGTGACACTGTCGACAAAAGGTAGACTCTCCAACGATTTAGCATCGTCGGCGGTTAGCGTTTTCACTCGTCCGGAGCGACGGTCACCAAACCCTTTGCCCGGCCTGACATCAATGGTGTTTGTTCCCATAGATGAAATATTCGACAAAATTTGCTGTTGTGAACCATTACCTAGTGCCACCACGGAAACCACCGAAGCTATACCAATAATGATGCCGAGCATGGTCAAAAACGTGCGCATTCTGTGGCTAGACATCGCCAGCAGCGCCATTTTGAGCGCGTCAATAAAACTGTCCCACTTCCACCACTTACTGGCGACTTGCGCTGGGCGATGAAAAGACACGCTCGGTGTCTGTACTGCTTGCTCATTGATTACAACTTGTGCATTTGGCGTATCTGCAATGATTTCACCATCTTTGATTTCAATGATGCGATCCGCAAAGTTCGCCACGTTCATATCATGAGTCACTAAGATGATCGTATGCCCAAGTTGATGCAACTCTTTAAGCAGTGCCATCATCTCTTGCCCACTGTGACTGTCTAATGCGCCAGTGGGCTCATCAGCGAGAATCACCTCACCACCGTTCATCAGTGCACGAGCAACACTCACGCGCTGTTGCTGGCCACCACTCAGTTGGCTGGGCTTGTGAGTGAAACGATCTTCCAGCCCTAAGCGAGCCAATAACGACTGCGCTCGTTCCGTTCTTTGACGATGAGGAACTCCCGCGTAAACCGCAGGTACTTCCACGTTTGCCACCGCGGTTAAATCCCCCAGCAGATGGTAACGCTGGAATATAAAGCCAAAATACTCGCGGCGCAGTTCCGCCAGTTGGTCGGATTCCAACGTCGATACATCTTGCCCATTAATGAAGTATCGACCGCTGGACGGTTTATCCAAACAGCCGAGCACATTCATCAGCGTCGATTTACCTGAGCCTGATGCACCCACGATCGCGACCATTTCACCGCGTTTTATCTCTAAATTAATGTGGTTCAACACGGTAAGCGACTCGTCGCCAGAGACAAATCGTCGAGTTAAATCCTCAACTTTTAAAAGCACGTCACTCATCTTAGAACCTCATTGGAGGTCGACGACGATCACCTCGGCTTGATGATTCTCCATCCATAGCATTGCCAAGAACAACTTGGTCGCCCTCCTTCAAACCTGAGAGAATTTCTGCGTTCACTTTGTTGTTGATACCCACTGTCACGGGCTTTTGCACCACTTGGCCCTGTTCAAGCACTGGCACGGTATAGTTGCCTTTGCCGCCAGATTTTTGCAGCACTTGTGAAGGGACAATCAAGGTATTTTCCGATTGCTCAAGGACAATCGAAACTTGCGCAGTCATGCCGATGCGCAAAATACCTTGCGGGTTCTTCACATCAAATACAGCGTTGTAGTAAATGGCGTCGCTATCTGAAATGCTCAAATCGCTGTCATCGCCATCCATGATTGTTGGCCCCGGCTCAATGGCGCGCAATGTGCCTTTAAACTGCTGATTCGGTTTGCCTAAAATGGTGAACAGCGCCGTTTGGCCGGGGTGAACAAAAATCACATCGGCTTCCGAAATTTCGGCTTTCACTGTCATCGTATCTAACTTAGCTAACTCGATAATCGTTGGCGTGGTTTGATTGGCGTTTACGGTTTGTCCTTCTTCCACCGCGGTGTAGACCACCGTGCCATCCATCGGTGCGTTGATGGTGGTGTAACCGAGATCTAACTGCGCATTGTCGACGTTGATTTTGGCTTTCTCGATTTCGGCATCCAGTTGCGCTAACTCGGCTTTGTAGATGGCGAGCGTCGCTTCGGCATTCTCGTAATCAGCTCGTGAGCTCGCTTTCGCCGCCAACATGCCTTTTTGGCGCACGAATTCATAGCTTGCTTGTTTAATCTGCGCTTGCTTAGCTTGATACTGAGCATTGAGACTATTAAGAGACGCTTGGGCTTCTTTGAGGCTATTTTGCTGAGTCAGGCTGTCAATCTGTGCAATCAAATCTCCCTGTTTGATCTCATCCCCTAAGTTCACAGCGAGGCGTTGAATTTGCCCAGATACTTGCGCACCGACATTCACCAATTTGGACGCTTGCAACATGCCGTTGGCTAATACCGCCTTTTCGATATTGCCTTTACGAACGACTTCTGTCGCGTAAGGAGAAATGGGTTCTGGACGTTGCAGATAATGATAACCACCAGCACCAATAGCAAGTAGGCCACACAAAACGATCCATTTTTTATTGAGTTTCATAGCAGGAGTGAAGTAAATAATCGTTTTGATTTTATACTGCTATTTTTCTTAGCCGTACAGGGTACGAGACGTAAAGATAGGTAAATTAACGTCAAGATACTGAAGGAATAACATCATTAATGTGAAAAATCCGAGATATTATAGTCACTTCAAAACTATATTATTCAATACGTATAGCAAAGACCATTTTTAATATAGAAATTCAAGTTATAAGTATTATAAACAAAATTTTTAAATACCAACAAACCAGTAAAGTCCAAAATTATTCAATATGCCATCAATTTAAATTTCATTATGGCCATTTTTAATTATTGAATTTCAAGAGGAGTTAAGTGACAAGTTAAATAAAAAATACCCACATAACACAGGTAAGACCGAGAGGAGTGTGTCATGTGGGTTTAAAACGATAGTTCTCTTGCTGATTCGAACTACCAACGTTGGGATGCAATGGAAATACAAATGACTCAGAGTTTCCATCACGGACACTTTATCGCTGGATTTGCCTCTGTTTGTTAGGGAACAGTCAGCACAATAAAAATAGAGAAGTAATACCGCAAAAATAAAAATAGAGGCTCTGAGTTTAATTTACACGTAAAATAATCACCACATTCACGACATGAACCATTAATAAATTCATCAATAAATATTTATTAAGTTAAATTTATTTATTGTCAACATACTGTTAGTTTTACTCCTAAATATACTGGTCAGATTTGTTTATTTTACTGCTTTTCGTTGCAATACAATCTCTAATTAATTCATGAGAAAAAACATGCAGCGACAATTCACTCTTTCACCGATTTATTTATTAATCGGTTTAGCCTCATCGACGGCGTATGCCGGTGGTTTTCAAATTAACGAACATTCGGCGACGGGTCTTGGTCGTGCTTTTGCTGGTGATGCCGTCATTGGTGATAATGCGTCTGTAGTCAGCCGCAACGCCGCAGCGATGACGCTGTTTAAACAAAATGCCTTATCGTTCGGTGTCACTTACGTCAAACCTGGCGTTACCGTTAAAAATGCGCAATATCATCGAGCTAATATTAATGCGGATGTCGATGTTAGCATGGGAGGTGGATTGATACCCAACCTTCAACCACCAAGTGTAAGTGTTACCCCATCAGAGACCGTGACCGACATTGATGACGTCGATGGCGTTGGTCAACCAGCCGTTGTACCCAATTTTTACTTTATTCACCCTATCAACGACGACTGGTATCTAGGCTTATCGGCATACTCCAACTTCGGAACCGACATGGAGTTTAAACCAAACTATGGCGCACCTGTTTTTGGCGGTGTCACCAGCGTAGCGAGTGTCAACCTTGGCGCAAGCTTGGCATACAAGGTGAACGATCGTTTTAGTATCGGTGGTGGTATTGATGTGATTTACGGCTCTGGTGAGCTGTACCGCGATATGGACGTGGGTGTTTGCGTTGGTGGGAACATACTTGGAAACGAACTAGACCAACGTTGCGGAGCAGTAAAAGGCAACGCACTTGATGTGGAAGCTGGCGGCATTGGGCTTGGCGCGAACATTGGCATGATGTACGAGTTTAACGAACGTCATCGCTTAGGTTTAAGCTACAAGCACAGCCCTAACATTGATGCCAAGGGTGACATCCACTTTGCTGGCGAATCGTACGACTCGCTTGCTATGCCGCTACCGGATATTGCGGAGTTTTCCGGTTATCACCGCGTCTTACCTAAATTTGCCCTGCACTATTCTGTGCAGTGGATTGGTTGGTCAGCATTTGACAGCTTGAAAGCTGATGATCAGTTGCTAAAAGATTTTCAGTGGCAAGACTCCGCGCACTACTCCATCGGTGCGACTTGGTACGCCAATGAACGTTGGACACTACGCACGGGTTACATGTTCGACAAAACACCTGTCGATGAGCTGACTTCGCTTTCTATCCCAGATTCGAACCGTCACTGGTTATCTGCGGGGGCCTCTTACCAATGGTCATCAGATACCACGGTTGACATCGGCATGACGTACTTGATTGGTGAAGATGTCAACGTAGAAGAGTACGCGTATGAAGGTGTTCCTGCACCGATGGTGACGGGCGTTACCCATTCAAATGCGTTCCTAATTGGTGCCCAACTCAGCCACCGTTTCTAATTCGTCAGGCAGTGATCAAACCTCTAGGTCATTGCCTTGTAACAACGCTTATCAAAGCGACCGAACAGAGACATTATTATGAACAAAACACTACTTGCTTTTTCACTCTCACTTCTCACTCTAAGCGCGGCTCAGGCTTCGGAATGGGGCTATGGCAATGACAAACACGGGCCAGAACACTGGGGAGAAATCGCCAAAGACTGCGCAACCACGAAAAACCAAAGCCCAATCAACATCGACAACCCAGCCGATGCAAAACTGGAAGCACTGAACCTTTCGTACACTGGTCAGGTCATTGGTTTAACCAACAATGGTCATACGCTGCAAGCGCAAGTGAATGGACGTAACAGCTTCACCATCGATGGCGAGACGTTCGAGCTGCAACAGTTCCATTTCCACACACCTTCAGAAAACCAAATCAAAGGCCGCCAATATCCACTTGAAGCGCACTTTGTACACGCCAACGCAGACGGCGAGTTGGCGGTAATTTCGGTGATGTTTGATGCTGGCGATCAAAACGCAGCGCTGTCTAAACTGATCAACGCAATCCCACAAGAGAATCAAACCACCTTCTTTAAAGATACGTTTGAGATTAACGACTTACTGCCAAAAACTGCAAACTACTATCGATTTAACGGCTCTTTAACCACACCACCATGTTCAGAAGGCGTGCGCTGGTTTGTGCTTAAAGACACTCAAACCTTATCCAAAGATCAAGCCGCGAAACTGATGGAAGTCATGGGACAAAACAATCGTCCGCTGCAACCGCTAAATGCGCGCGTTGTACTTTCTAACTAAACGCCACATCCGATAAGGGGCATCGTATTTGCCCCTTATTTTGATTCGCTCTAACCTCACTTCGTTACAGGAACCCCCAATGAAAACTCCATCTGTTCTGTCACTCTTACTCGCACTCGCCCCGACATTCGCCTTCTCTCATAACCTTTCTGTCGGTCAAACCACCCCTTCCGTCAGCATTGATACCTATGGCGAAATGACGCTGCAAGGAGACGATGTGGCTTATCAACCTTGGGCAACTCAGCAGATGTTAGGCAAAGTCCGTGTGATACAAGCCATTGCAGGTCGTAGTAAAGCCAAAGAGATGAACGCGCCGCTGATGTCAGCAATCACTGCCGCTCACTTTCCTGAAGATCAGTATCAGACCACAACCGTGATCAACCAAGAAGACGAACCGGTACATTTGTTAAATCGTCGGCAGAGGACAGCAAAAAGACATTCTCTTGGTCTTCCATGGTGTTAGACAAAAATGGCGTATTAGCAACAACTTGGGATCTACAGCAAGAAAGTTCTGCGATTATCGTACAAAATAAACAAGGCGAAATTTTATTCGTGAAAGAAGGGGCTTTAACTCAAGACGAAGTCACACACGTCATCGAACTGATTAAACAGAATATCTAAACCTAAGGTAAGGAAAAGCTATGAAACTGTTCAACACCATCGCACTCTGTCTTTTAGCGGCTGTAGCCTCTTTCCAATCGGTTGCAGGAGACAACGATTGGGATAAGATTGCAGATAAGACCGTCAGTTTTAAATCGGAAACCGACACAGTCAATCCACTGTCACCATTTGCTAACGCTCGTTTCAGCCACATAAAAATCAAATGTACGCAAGGTACGGTCGATCTGAAAAGCGTTAAAGTAATCATGAAAGATGGTCAGGAAAAGACGTTCGACAGTTTAGGGGTTCTGACTAAAGGCATGTCATCAAGAAGCTTAAGCCTACCAACAAAAGATAACGCGAAGTTAGACAAAATCGAGTTGAACTATGAATCGGTTGGCAGCACTGCGCTGCAAGTCGCGGGGGTGACCAAAAAAGCGCAAGTGGAAATCTTAGGTAAGAAAATCGACGAGTAAGCGATGGCTCAACGAGCTCACCCAAACTAAAAACAGCGGCACTAGGCCGCTGTTTTCATTAAAAAATCGTAATGAATAACTAAATGAATTTCTTCAGCTTCGCCAAACCATAAGCAGCGATGGTGACACAATCTTTGATCGTACCGTCGATCATCATCTGTTCGAACTCCTCAACCGAAAAAGCACGAGCGATCAAATCCTCTTCTTCACTGTCGAGTTGATTGCCCACGTCCGTTAAATCAGTGGCGAAATAGACGTGACATGTCTGATTCAAAAAGCCGTATGCGATAAACTGCGCGCCGACATACGCCATGGCGCTCGCCTGCATGCCCGTTTCTTCACGCAGCTCGCCTTTGGCAAGCTCAAGATGATCCGCATTTGGGTTTGATTCCCACGCCCCTTGTGGGATCTCCCAACAACGTTGACCTACGGTGTAACGGTACTGCTGAACCAAGTGAATCATCCCGTTATCGATAGCCAGAATCGCAGCACAATCAGGTTTGTCGACCACACCATAGATGCCCTCTGCGCCGCTCGGACGTAAAATTTTGTCCTCACGCACCGTCATCCACTTATTCTGGTAAACGACTTTGCTGTCTAGCTGTTTGATGTCTGACATGGTTATTCCTTGATTTTTCTGAGGGTTACTGCGGAATAATACCCGATTCGGTTACGCCACCAAAATGTTCTTTAGTTCACTCAAAGACTCAACGGTGTAATTTGGTGCGATACGCTCATCGACGCTTGCGCCTGTGGTATTTAACCAGCAAGTTTCAATACCAAAGTTATTACCACCCAGAATATCGGAATGCAGGTTGTCACCCACCATAAGTACGCGCGTTTTGCATGGGTTGCCCATTTGCTGCATCGCGTATTCAAAAATACCGAAGTCCGGTTTTGCTACGCCCACTTGTTCAGAGATCACCACTTTATCGAAGTACTCAGTCATCCCTGTGCGCTCAAGGCGAATTGCTTGCAACTCTGTAAAACCGTTGGTGATGATGCCCATTTTAGCTTTGCCTTGCAGCGCTTCCATCAGCTCTTTTGCACCTGGCAACAAGCTGCAAATATCGGCCATTGCTTCTAAAAATGCGCTATTGAGGTCTGCTGTTGTGGTATTCAACTTCTCAGCCCACTCGGTAAAACGCTTATGTTTTAGCTCATCTGCCGTTACTTTGCCGTCTTGGTAATCCACCCAAAGCGGTTTGTTTACGGTTTGGTAATGAGCAAAATCTTGTTCAGTAAAATCTACGCCTTTGCGAGAAAACATAAGCTGCAAACCTTTGAAAGCATCAAAGTGGAATAAGGTTTCGTCAGCGTCAAACAGGATCCAATCGTACTTCATTTTCTTCTTCCCAAAATCAAGGTCGTAATACTGGTGCATAGTCTAGATTGTTTTCTTCTTGAAGATAATCTCTATAATTGGAAATTAATTGTATCCTTGTGCTCAACAATAAATGCTTCACGATAATAGGAGATTGAAGTGAACGCGATTGCCTCCCTGCCCGTTTTTGTTGCTGTTGTCGAATGCGGCAGCTTTTCCCTTGCGGCCAAACAGCTGAATCTGACGAAATCGGCGATCAGCAAACGCATCAACCAACTAGAAGACGATTTGGGCATTCGTCTCCTTAACCGAACTACGCGTAAGCTGAGCCTGACCGAAGCAGGAGAACGCTATTTTGAGTACGCCTCTCAAGCGCTCAACCTAGCCCAGCAAGGCGTAGACGCGGTATCGGAACTGCAAGGCTCTCCACAAGGTCGACTCAAAATTACCGTGCCGATGTCTTTCGGTGTACTGCATATCGCACCTTTGATCAGCGAGTTTCTCGCTCGTTACCCGAAAATTGAAGTGGATTTAAACCTCGAAGACAAAATGGTCGATTTGGTTAAAGACGGTTTTGATTTGGGGATCCGTATTGGTGAACTCACCTCTTCCAATCTAATCGCAAAACGTCTCGCCCCTTGTAAAAGTGTGCTTTGTGCCTCACCAGATTACTTAGAGGAGTTTGGAACACCACAAAAACCAAGTGATTTAGTCGGTCACAACTGCCTGCGCTACTCCTATTTCCGTGGCGGCGTCGAATGGATGTTCATCAACAACGGCAGCGAATACAAGGTACTTCCAAAAGGAAACTTTATCGTCAATAACAGCGAAGCCATTCGCCAGTTGCTGTTAAGAGGTTCGGGCATTGCGCAACTGCCAACATTTATTGCAGGAAGAGACTTTGCCGCAGGAAATCTAAAACCGGTGATGGAAGAGTACTCTCTACCAGAACACGCCATTTATGCGGTGTTCCCTGAGCGCAAGCACATGCCGTTGAAAGTAAGAGCCTTTATCGATTTTATCAGCGAAAAGCTCGGCACAGATTTACCTTACTGGGATCGTTACAATAGCCCAGAAAAATAACCATATTGATGATAAGTGAGTGAGATTTCACTACTGACACGTTCTGACATTCCATCCGCGTAACCTTATTTGGAACTCAACAGGCAATCCGCCAAAACCAATAAGGAATCACAATATGGAAACCGTTATCGAAACTGTGCAATTTCGTCTAACCGCAGGCACAACAGAGCAAGACGTGATCGCTGCTGCCAAACAGTCACAAACGTTTGTGAAGAATCTGCCGGGCTTTTTGTACCGATCGCTCAGTCACGAAGCGACGGACGATGTGTGGACAGACATCATTTACTGGCGTTCAATGGACGATGCAAAACAGGCGGGAAAACAGATTAAGCAAGCCGTTGAATTTCAGCCTCTGTTATCGATGATTGACTGCGAAAGCTTCGAGCTTAAACATCACAACTTAAAAATGTGCAGTGAGCTAGAGAAGTAATCAGCCACACTACCACTAACAACCAGTAGGTCTAGATAAGGAACATCATGAGCAAATCAGAACGACTGTTTGAGCTACTGACGCTTCTGCGCGCAAAGCGTTACGCCGTGACAGCGAAAGAGCTCGCAGAAAGAATGGAAGTTAGCGAACGTACGATTTATCGCGATATTCAGTCGTTGCTCAGTTCTGGTGTTCCTATTCAAGGTGAAGCAGGTGTTGGCTACCTGTTGCAAGCTGGCTCTCATCTGCCGCCTTTGATGTTCTCAGAAAAAGAGATGATGGCGCTTGAACTGGGTATGCGGATGGTTCGAGCCTGGTCGGATGCCGAACTCGCCGAAGCGTCTCACTCTGCGTCCACCAAAATACTTTCGGTATTGCCCGATAAGCTCAAACAACAAGTGGAAGATTGTCCGCTGATTGTGCCCGATTATCACACCCAATCCGAGACTGCCAAACGAGGGCAGCTTCTGCGCCACGCGATTGATCATCAGTTTAAGGTCAGTTTGGATTACCAAGATGAAAGCGGACAGGTGACCGAGAGAAAAATCCAACCGTTAGGCCAGTTCTTTTGGGGCAAAGTCTGGACGCTGGTCGCCTGGTGCGAATTGCGTGATGACTACCGCCAGTTCCGCCTCGACCGTATCCAAGCACTGCGTATGCACGATGAAGAGTTTCAGAGTGCGGAAACCAAATCTCTCAAACATTATATTGCGCAGTATGAATCGAAAGATTGAGTGTTCTTCATCCTTCCATCACAAGGATTCTAAATTGCTCTGCTCAATGCGCGATATTTGGAAAGGCACATTTGGTTAAACTAATGTTTCATTTTTAACAGATGCGCAACCAACCTAAGATCGTTAACTTAAGTAGCACGTCAACCACACCGGAGCGTGAAGCTATGAAAGTACTGATTCAATACACCCAAGCAGGGAAATATAGAGATCAAGCGTGGGAGTCTTTAACTCTTCGATCTAAAGGTGATATGCAGGCAGTTACCCCTTCTTATGCTGCCCAACTTATCGAACAAAGCAAAGCGACACTTGTGATGACAGAAGACGGACAGATCATCTTTCACTCCTAAATTCCATCAATCCTATGACGAAAAAGGCCTGCATTGCTGCAGGCCTTTGTATGAGTGAATTGTGCCGTCCTAAATAAGGTTGACACTTTCTACCCCCAAAATTGGAGAGTGTTATGAAATCAACAACTAAAAGAACT
>NZ_JAWOUQ010000004.1:0-152335 GCF_033339475.1 Vibrio sp. 2304
GTGAGTTTAAAAGCGAGGGAGTAATCGCGCTGAGTTCTTTTAGTTGTTGATTTCATAACACTCTCCAATTTTGGGGGGTGGAAAGTGTCAACCTTATTTAGGACGGCACAGATGGTTAAAAGAAAGCCCAGCAGTTTGCTGGGCTTTTTGTTTGTAGAAAAACAATAATGTTTAAGCGTTTTCGTTTAAGTAGTTTAATACGACTTCGTGGTGATCTTTGGTTTTGAACTTGTTGAACACATGTTCGATCACGCCTTCTTCATTGATCAGAAAGCTAATGCGGTGAAGACCGTCGTATACTTTGCCCATGAATTTCTTTTCGCCCCAAACGCCGAACTGGTCTGCAACGGCATGATTTTCATCTGAAAGCAGAGTGAAGTTTAAATCATCGCGCTCGATGAACTTGCCTAGGCGCTTTACAGGGTCGATGCTTACGCCGAGTACCACCACGTTATGTGCATCGAGTTCAGCTTTGATGTCACGAAGGCCTTTTGCTTGTGTAGTACAACCCGGCGTCATCGCCTTAGGGTAAAAGTAGAAAAGTACTTTCTTGCCTTTAAAGTCTTCAAGAGAAACGGTATTTCCGTCTTGGTCGAGCAAAGAGAAGGCTGGCGCTGGCGAGCCTGCTGTCAGCGTATTCATTTTGATTTCCTTTACTTTATAGTGTGTTTTTAATGAAATTCAGAGAACCTTGTACGTTGAGCGACTTACAAAGTTCATCGAAGTCTTCTTGTAACTGCATCAAATTAAAATCCGCGCTTACAGATGCAGTAATCGCAATATGAAACTGGTCAGAATCGAGTTGAATTTTCGACTTGCTGATGGTTTGCGCGCTAAGAGAGTCTAAACCAATCTGCTGATCAGCGAAGAACTTAGTAAATTTTTCAGTTAACCCAGGGCGGTCTTCAGACTCAATAAACACTTCCATGGTGTAGCTGTTATCGAGTAGTTCGTGCGCCGCTGTGCGTTTCATGATCGTAATAAGGTCATGTTCTTGGCCAAGCAGGGGCAATTGCGTTTCAACTCGAGTCACGCTGCTGGCGTTCCCAGTCAGGAGCATGATCAGCGTAAATTCGCTGCCAAAGATAGCGATACGGCTATCGACTATGTTACAACCAGCTTGAGTAACGAGCTGTACGACTTGGTTACAAATGCCTGGACGGTCCGTTCCAACTGCTGTAAGTACCAGATGTTGCTTCATAAATGAGCTTCTTGTCCTTTCTTCAATAGAGAGATGTTAGCACAGATATTGCGAAGAAATATCGAGCCAGTTCTTTTTTAGTCCATAAAAAAGCAGTCGGAGCTTGAGGGGAGTGGTGGGAAATAAACAGTAAATGCAGGCTATAGGATAAACAAAACGTTTGCATGATGTGCTTGCCTATTGTCTGGCCGTTTTATTCACTTAGATCTGACTTGGCTAACAAGACCAAAGAGTATATTTTCCTTGCTTGTGCTCTTCAGTATTTTCCAAATCACTGATAGATTCTAAAGTCACTCGAAAGCCCAACACGATTATCAATATTGCCGTTAATCAAACCAAATAGAGCAATTAAGTTGCTAGACCTCTAACAACTGATAATTATTCATTCATTTGTACTTTGTAAGCGAGTTTACGCTCTTGTGTTTTTCAATCGCATTACAGTACCATGCAGAAAGAGTTAAATGAGGGAGATAAACATGTTTTCAGGAAGTATCGTAGCGCTGATTACGCCATTCAAAGCAGATGGCGAAGTAGACTTTGACGGTCTGCAAAAGCTAGTAGAGTACCACGTTGAAGCGGGTACAGACGGTATTGTGGCAGTAGGCACAACAGGTGAGTCAGCGACACTGACCATTGAAGAGCATGTGAAGGTCGTTAATAAAACTGTTGAGTTTGCCGACGGTCGCATCCCTGTGATTGCTGGCACGGGTGCAAATGCAACCCATGAGGCAGTAACATTTAGCAAATTACTGGCTGATTCTGGTATTGCTGGCTTCCTGAGTGTGACACCGTATTACAACAAACCAACTCAAGAGGGTTTGTTTTTACATTACAAGGCAATTGCCGAAGCGAGTGATGTGCCTCTAATTTTGTACAACGTACCAGGCCGTACTGCTGTTGATATGCAGCCAGAAACAGTGGCACGCTTGTCAAAGCTTGATAATATCGTGGCTCTAAAAGATGCAACGGGCGATTTGGAACGAATTGCAATTCATCGTGAACTTTGTGGCGAAGATTTTATCTTACTAAGTGGCGATGATGCGACAGGGCTGGATTTTGTGAAACTTGGCGGCAATGGTGTTATCTCAGTAACGAACAATATTGCAGCTAAAGACATGGCAGACATGTTCCATTTGGCAAGTGAAGGTAAGTACGAAGAAGCAGAAGCGATTAACCAACGCTTGATGACTCTACACAAAAACCTTTTCATCGAAGCAAGCCCTATCCCAGTAAAATGGGCAGCGCAAAAGCTTGGTTTGATTGAAGAAGGTGGTTTGCGTCTTCCTTTAACTACGCTTTCTGAAAAATCGCAGCCGATCGTCGAGCAGGCGCTAACAGACGCCCATATTTATTAAGATTGAGTTACTAGGATTGAAGTTCATACTGGGGGCCAAAGCGCCCTCGGTGTTTTAGGAGTATAGATGAAGCTTTCAAGCCAGTTAGTGTTAAGTTCATTAGCTGTATTCGTATTGACTGCCTGTTCAGGTGGTGCCAATCAACGTCGTCAAGCAAAAGATGACTTCGAGTATTTGAACTCCCCCAATTTGGGTGAGTGGAATGTCCCACAGGGTGCACAGCCTCAGTTTTACCCTAACTACGAGATCCCTCAGGGTAACTACGCTGGTGGTGTCGGTAAAGATGTCGACATTCGTCCACCTCAACAAGTCCTAGAGCTTATTCCCGGTGCACGTCTAGACCGCAGTAGTGATGGTGAAGTGACACTTTGGCTACTTCGTAAAGATGAACTAGATAAAGTTTGGCAAACGGTGCAAAACATGGTCGCGGCTAACGAGATTCCAGTTGAAAGCCAAACAGACTCTCGCATCGAGACAGGATGGGTGACTTGGGATTCGCCAGATGAAGAGCTAGAAATTGGCAGCCGATATGAAATCGTACGCGCTGAAGCAAATGGTCGACACGGCTTTAAGGTTAGCCTTATTGACTGGCGTGAAGGCAATCAAGTGAAAGAAGTAACGGCGACCAACCGTGAGCGCTACAATGTGTTCATGACGAACTTGGTCACCGCTCGCTACGATCAAGAAGTGCGTGAAGAAGCACAGCGTAAAGCGCAAGAGTTGGTTAAACAGATCCCAATCACAATGGGTAAAGACCGCAGCGGACTTCCTGTGATTATCGCGCGTGCGCAATACAACATGCTTTGGCAGCGTCTGCCTAATATTCTACCTAAGATGGGCTTTAAGATTGAAGAGCGTAGCCAGTCTCAGGGCACAATCACTGCGAAATATGCGTCTCCGGATGATGAATTCTGGAACGATATCGGCGTTAAACCAGTGGAGTTAGCCGCTGGTAAGTACACATTCTTACTTGGTGATTTAGGCAACCGTACGTCTATCAATATCACCGACTCCTCTGGCAAGCCAGTAGAAGAAGAGTTTTTGAAATCACTAGCGCCTGTATTGGCTGCAACAGTGAAGCAGTAAACAAAGTGAGCTTAACGCGGCGTGTTTACTTAATGATAGAAAAGGGACCTAGTGGTCCCTTTTTTGATGTTTAGATTAAATGTGTCGAGATGAAGCTGGTGAGTAACTAACGAGGCTCGTTTTTGTTTTTATCTTCTTCAGCGTAGCGCTGTTTATCCAATGTGTTCAGCTTATCTAAATCGTTCTTACGGCTTTTATCCATCTGACCAAACTTCATTTTTGCGGTGTATTTGAGTGCGGCAATATTACCAATGACCACGCTCAACACTACAATAATAATGACCCAAGGATTGGTTAGTATTTCTATCATAGAGCCTCCGGCGGCGTGATATTGTGAATAAATTTGGCAACGACGTTATCCAAATTATTCAGTATGACGTCAATCCCTGCAATGTTGTTGGTCTGATTTTGTTTAATCAACTGGCTGCTGAGTACATCAAGCGTCAACTGCTTGAGACATTGCTGCCCGACAGCGCGGTGACTAATGTGCCAAGGCTCAATCGAAACGCCACCTAAATCGTGCTGATAAGGAAAGAAGAAACCGAACCGACCAAGGTTGGCTTTTAACCATTGGTAGAACGCCTGCTGGTGGCCTTCAAGATACTCCCAAGGTTCCAACTTGAGTTTTGTGTCAGCAGGCAATAAATTGCGCGCATAGACATCAAAATCACACCCCCAATGATGACGACTTCCTCCGGGCAATGCCGACCAGCGCAAAATGGCCATCAATTTCTCTTCGTCATTTAACTCTGCTTTATTCAAAGGGCGTGAGTTGATGTCGAGAATTGGCAACTCACCAGAAAACTTCCCGTTCCAGATGGCTTTTTGGCGATTAAAGTCACGAAAACCACTGGCGATTTCCATTTTGAAACCTGCTTCTGTTGCCGCTTCAATCATCTTTAGCAGATCGTCAGCCACTTCAGGGTGGAGTAGAAACGCTTTTTGCCCCACTAGTGTGGATTGAAGATGAGAATCAGTGATTCCGGTGAGTTGCTCTGGTGTCATTGTGTTCTCGCTGATTACTTCGCCAATAGGTGTTTCAACGTGTTTTCGTACATGTCCGTCAACTTTTCAAGATCGTCGACTTTCACACACTCGTTCACTTTATGAATCGTAGCGTTAACAGGGCCTAACTCTACGACTTGACCTCCCATTCGAGCAATAAAACGACCATCAGACGTACCGCCAGTTGTAAGTAGCGCTGGCTTCGTATCATTGACTTCGGCCACAGCAGCTACAACCGCGTCTAGCAGTGCGCCCGTATCGGTCAGGAATGGGGCTCCGTTGAATGTCCATTTTAGGTCGTAGTCCAGCTCATGCTTGTCCAATGTTTCGGTAACACGCTGAACAATTGCGTCATTGTTAAGCTCAGTACTAAAACGTAGGTTGAACTGAACATGGAACTCGCCAGGAATAACGTTAGACGCACCAGTGCCAGCCGATACATTCGGGATCTGGAAACTAGTCGGTGGGAAGTAATCATTCCCTTTGTCCCATTCTGTCGTCGCGAGTTCATGAATCGCGAGTAGAGACTCGTGCACTGGATTGCTGGCTAGGTGAGGGTAGGCCACGTGACCTTGTGTTCCTTTTACCGTTAAATCACCAGTGATGGATCCACGGCGTCCATTTTTCACTACATCGCCAACCACGTCGGTGCTGGATGGTTCACCAACAATACACATATCGATGTTCTCACCACGTTCCATCAACGTTTCTACAACGCGAACTGTACCGTTGATAAATGGCCCTTCTTCATCCGACGTAATTAAGAAGCCAATTGAGCCTTTGTGGTCTGGGTTTTCTTCAATGAAGCGTTCGACAGCAACGACCATAGCAGCTAGCGACCCTTTCATGTCAGCTGCGCCGCGGCCATGCAAGTAACCATCAATAATGGTCGGTTCAAACGGATGTGTATTCCAGTGTTCCAATTTGCCAGCTGGTACCACATCGGTGTGGCCAGCAAACGCAAATAGCGGTGCTTCTGAACCACGTCGAGCCCAGAAGTTCGTGGTGTCTTCAAATACCATCACTTCAATTTCAAACCCGAGTGCTTTTAAGCGCTCGATCATCAAATCCTGACAACCTGCGTCTTCCGGCGTTACGGACTGTCTACTGATCAGATCTTTAGCAAGTGCCAATACTGGACTGTCTGTCATCCTTGAGTATTCCTTTATTTAAGAGTTGAAAATGCTAGCGTATTGATCAGCTTTAAAACCGATATGAAGTTGATCATTCACTTTTAAAATTGGGCGTTTAATCATCGCAGGGTTTTCTACCAAAAGAGCGATGGCGTTTTCCTCGTTAAGTGTGTCTTTCTGCTCTTGCGCTAATTGGCGGTAGGTTGTGCCACGTTTATTGAGCACCTGTTCCCAACCTAAAGCGCGACAAAATTCACTTACCATTTCTGCATCAATGCCTTGCTTACGGTAGTCATGGAAGTCGTAAGCAATATCCTCGGCTTCTAACCATTTCTTGGCTTTTTTGATCGTATCGCAGTTGGGAATACCAAACATGGTAATCGACATAGTGTTTCCTTTTTCTTTGTTCTATTTTTCACTGGCGCGGTTAAGACGCACTTAAGTGATTTGGGCTGTTAAAGCATCCTATCAAGAAGCAATCAAACTGACAAAATGCGGTGGAAAATATTTTCAGATAGATTGAGATAACTAATGCCACATAACTTATTTACGATGAATGCGCTATAAATCGAATAAAAAATCGTCTAAATCAAATGGAAAAGTCGAGTTATTGATCAAACGCAACACCTCGCTGAGCAAAAACGAAATAATGAATCAGCACAATTTTAGGAGGTGTCAATGGAATTGAGTCCTGTTTTTGCAAGGCGGCTATATTTGGCCTTGTTGGTGGAAAACCTAGAAAGGCCGAATGTGCCAAAGTTGATCGAAAAAACGGGGTGGCCTCGTCGTACTATTCAAGATGTACTCAAGGCGTTACCTGGGATCGGCATTGAACTCATATTCGTTCAAGATGGCCGACGTCATAATGACGGCTATTATCAACTTTCAGATTGGGGGCCTTTTGATAGCCAATGGGTTCTAGAGCGGGAGAGAGATATCGCTAGCAGCCTTGGATTTCGTGCATAAGCCAGCAATTGCTGGCTTTTTTCATATTCAGGCCTCATCCATTGCAGCGGTAGGCGGAACCCAGTACGCTAAATGAAGTGATAAAATCTTGTGGGGAAACCATAAAAACGGTGTCCGCATCGATAGCCGCTGCATTGTTTTTTAAATCGTTCATCGCGCCTTGCATCATCGCGTCATTAGTCATGAAAATGTAGTTATACCAATGGCCTTCACTTCCAGTAACTTCGCCTTTGTATTCGCATCGCTCAGGGTCGAATTGCGCGTCAATGCGAATATGAACATCTTGACTTTGAGCATGAGTAAGATGAGAAGGCATCGTGCAACCCGTTAGAAGCACGACAAAAAGTCCAAGTAACAGGCGTTTCATTAGCTATTTCCCCAATACTATGTAAGCAGCAAAGCCAATCCAGCTCAGGACAAGTAGTGTCCAAGGCAGTTTGCTTGATGAATGGTTTGGCGCATCGTCGGTGATATTGTCTTGTTCGATAATCTCTTCATGCTGACGTTGTTTTTCACGTTGCTGTTTTTTCTTCGCTTTATCGGCTTGGCGGTTGCGCTCTTTTTGTTGTTTCTTATATTGCGCGATGCCTTTTTCGATACCTTGAGCGATGAGCTTGGTTTGCTCTTTGGTTTGGCCGGGCTTTTGCGTGGATTTAGCAATTCTCATCGCTTCGGCTTGAGTTTCTTGAGAAGGCGCTGGGGTAGCTGGAGTTCTTTTTTTCATGTTTCTCATCAACGTCGCTGTAAATCTTTGTTTAGTTTACCTGTGTAAGGTGCTGAAATGAACTTCAGTTCTCATCTTTGTTGGCTTGCAACTCTGAAACGATAGGTTAAAGTGACGTTTTTATCACATAAAGAAGAAGATGTTGTGCGCTATTCGTTTGACCAATATGACGCTCATGGATTTTTAAAGGCGCCGATCATTTTATGGGTGGGATGGATGTTTCTTGTGCGTTCATGGGTGGTGTTTGCCATGGCTGGTGTAAGTCGTGATAGTGGCAGCAAGCTACTCGCTATTGTTTACCCAGATTCAAGTACGTTGTATTTAGGTTTGGCGATGGGCATTCCAAGTTTGCTTCTTATGTGGTTAATGGGGCTTCGTCATCCCGACAGAGGATGGGTAAACAGAATTACTCGCTATGGTCGCGAGATCACTTTGATCTTGTGCGGTATTCAACTTGCTCAGACCATGTATCATGTGTACCTAGAACATGGAGTGTTTAATTGGGCAAACGCCCTTACCATTACCTTATTAGCTTGGTTTATGATCTATCTTCTAAATGGAAGATGGGTAAAAGACTGTTTTCATGTGCCACAATTGGCGCGCGATGAACAGCAGCATTCAAAGAATTAAAAACAATAACTTCCCACTCTGGGGCAAAGTAATAGAGGAAACCTCAATGTCACAAGCTCAAACGGCGATCGTGCCAGAAGCCGGGCCATTTGCACTGTACACTCAACTCAAAGTGAACCAAAACCGTGAAAACGTATTAGAAAAACTGAAAGCACTGCCAAAGTTGGTGGAAGAGTTAAACATTACCCAGCCGGGTGCAGCGCTGACGCTTTCTATCGCATTCACAAAATCGTTTTGGGAACACCTTAATGTAGACGCGCCAGAAGAGCTTATTGATTTTACTCAACTTGGCGAAGGTGACATCGTTGCTCCAGCAACAGACGTAGATGTACTGATTCACTGTCACTCGACTCGTCACGACTTGCATTTTTACGTGTTGCGTAAGTTCCTAGAAGAGACGGCACAAGATGTCACCATTGTGGACGAAACATATGGGTACCGTTACCTTGATGCTCGTGATATGACAGACTTCATTGATGGCACAGAAAACCCGAAAGGGGAGGCTCGCGCTGATGTGGCTCTAGTAAAAGAGGGCCCATTTGCTGGAGGCAGTTATGTTATGGCTCAGCGCTTTGAACATAACCTTGCCGCTTGGAATCGATTGAATGTCAAAGCGCAAGAAAAAGTGATTGGTCGTACCAAGCCAGACTCTATCGAGCTAGAAGACGTTCCTGCTGCATCACACGTTGGTCGAGTTGATATCAAAGAAGAAGGTAAAGGTTTGAAGATTGTTCGCCACAGCTTACCATACGGGACGGTAACAGGGCCTCATGGCCTGCTGTTTATTTCTTACTGCAATACACTTCATAACATTAAAGTGATGCTAGAAAGTATGTACGGCGTGACAGATGGTAAAACAGACCAAATGCTTCGTTTCACAACAGCGGTAACTGGTGCGTACTTCTTCGCTCCTTCACAAGAAATGCTCGCAGAGCTAGCCATCAAGTAAGTTCTCAGACTTTATTTCTTAAGCCCTCCAATTGGAGGGCTTTTGTTTTCTATTTCTATTCCAATCTCTTTTCAAAAAACACTAAACTTTTCTGTTACTTGGTCGATAAGTACTCAAAGCCTTAATTTTAGGACTCTTTATTCGTGGCGATCACCGTTAATACCAATGTTGCAGCACTTGTCGCACAGCGTCATTTGACCAGTGCAACTGACATGCTGAACCAATCCATGGAGCGTTTGTCTTCAGGGAAACGTATTAACAGCGCAAAAGATGACGCGGCGGGTCTGCAAATCTCCAACCGTCTACAATCGCAAATGCGTGGTTTGGATGTCGCGGTACGTAACGCGAATGACGGCATTTCTATAATGCAAACCGCCGAAGGGGCGATGAATGAAGTGACTAACATTATGCAACGTATGCGTGATTTGTCGCTTCAATCAGCTAACGGTTCAAACAGCAAAGCGGAGCGCACTGCACTGCAAGAAGAAGTCTCTGCTTTAAATGATGAGTTAAGTCGTATTGCAGAAACGACCTCCTTTGGCGGACGTAAATTGCTGAATGGCACAT
The DNA here is from genome assembly GCF_033339475.1 of Vibrio sp. 2304. NCBI lineage: Bacteria > Pseudomonadati > Pseudomonadota > Gammaproteobacteria > Vibrionales > Vibrionaceae > Vibrio > Vibrio sp. 2304. The sequence continues at coordinate 9,617 of NZ_JAWOUQ010000004.1, forward strand.
TCGGTACATCGTCTTTTCAAATCGGTGCAACGGCTGGTGAAGCGGTACAAATTGGCCTGCGGACCATGCAGCCGGAATCTTTAGGTAGCTTTTCAATGAGCTCATATCAAAGAGTCAGTTCAGATTGGACGGTTCAAAACGGAAATAATGAAATTGTTATCAGCTACCGTGATAACAATTTTGAAGAGCAGGAGATCCGTATTGAAGCTAAAGCTGGCGACGATATAGAAGAACTCGCGACTTACATTAATGGGCAAACCGATAAAGTGAAAGCGTCTGTTAATGAAGAGGGGCAACTGCAGTTACTCATGTCCCACAAGGACGCCATAAAATACCCTGGACCAACCTTCAGTGGTGGCCTGGCTGATGAGTTAGAACTTGGCAAGTATGTCACCGTAAATAGAACGGTAGATAGTATTGATATTAGCACGGTCGGTGGCGCTCAGATGGCGGTCGGCATTTTAGATGATGCTTTGAAAACGGTAGATGGCAGTCGTGCGGAGTTAGGCGCGTATCAAAACCGCTTTAATCACGCGATCAATAATCTCGATAACATCCACGAAAACTTAGCCGCTTCCAACAGTCGTATCCAAGACACTGACTATGCCAAAGAAACTACGCAAATGGTGAAGCAGCAGATTTTACAACAGGTCAGTACTTCTATTCTGGCGCAAGCAAAACAAGCGCCAAACCTAGCATTGACCTTGCTTGGCTGATGAACGGCCTTGCCCGAATTTAACGCAAAACCTGCCTGTATCGACAATTCGAAAAGAAGCTTTAGCGAAAAATGAAAGTTTTTTTGCTTTTTTATCCGCTTTGTCACGATTACCCCTCCAAACGAATTATTTTCAAAAAAATCTAAATTTTCTCTAAAGAAAACAGGGCATGCGCCGTTAATAAAAGTAACTTTGAGAGAACTACTTGGTTTTCCGAGACGTCGGAAACCGCTACACCGGAAAATCAATTGGAGAAATCACCATGGCAGTGAATGTAAACACTAACGTATCAGCGATGACCGCTCAGCGTTACCTAAACAACGCAAACTCAGCTCAACAAACTTCTATGGAGCGTTTGTCTTCGGGTTTCAAAATCAACAGCGCAAAAGATGACGCTGCGGGTCTGCAAATCTCGAACCGTTTGAACGTACAAAGCCGTGGTTTGGATGTAGCGGTTCGCAACGCGAACGACGGTATCTCGATTGCACAAACTGCTGAAGGTGCAATGAATGAGACCACTAATATTCTTCAACGTATGCGTGACTTGTCTCTGCAATCAGCAAACGGTTCAAACTCGAAAGCAGAACGTGTGGCGATTCAAGAAGAAGTGACCGCGCTAAACGACGAACTAAACCGTATCGCAGAAACCACTTCTTTCGGTGGTAACAAGCTACTAAACGGCACACACGGTGCGAAATCGTTCCAAATCGGTGCGGATAACGGTGAAGCAGTGATGCTTGAGCTAAAAGACATGCGCTCAGACAACAAAATGATGGGCGGTGTGAGCTACCAAGCTGAAAGTGGTAAAGGTAAAGACTGGAACGTTGCTGAAGGTAAGAACGACCTAAAAATCAACCTAACGGACAGCTACGGCCAAGAGCAAGAAATCAACATCAGCGCAAAAGCGGGTGACGATATCGAAGAGCTTGCGACTTACATTAACGGTCAAACTGACCTAGTGAAAGCCTCAGTAGACCAAGACGGTAAACTGCAAATCTTTGCTGGCAACAACAAAGTCGAAGGCGAAGTCGAGTTTTCAGGCGGCCTATCTGGTGAGCTAGGTTTGGGCGAAGGTAAAAAAGTAACGGTAGATACTATCGACGTAACCTCAGTTGGTGGCGCACAAGAATCTGTTGCTATCATCGATGCAGCACTGAAATACGTAGACAGCCACCGCGCAGAGCTAGGTGCATTCCAGAACCGTTTCAACCACGCAATCAGCAACTTGGACAACATTAACGAGAACGTGAATGCGTCGAAGAGCCGTATCAAAGATACAGATTTCGCGAAAGAAACGACGGCAATGACCAAGTCACAAATTCTATCGCAAGCGTCAAGCTCAATCCTTGCGCAAGCGAAACAAGCGCCAAACTCAGCGCTAAGTCTGCTAGGTTAATTTCAAACCTAAGACGAGAACCTCATTGGCTCGTGGTGAGAGATGAGCGAGTAAACCCAGCTTCGGCTGGGTTTTTTTCTGTCTTTTGGGGCCCCAGGATTTCTGCGAATCACGACATTAGAGCTTCATCACATTTCAGTAAGCCAAAGAAAATAATCGCAAAAAATTGAAAATTTCTTCTAAAGGATATTCATCGGTCGCCGTTAAAGGGACTGAGAGAAATGAGATGTACCTAAGTGAGGTGAGAGACACGACGGTACATTCACTAAAGCCTTAAGGAGATCAATTATGGCGATTAACGTTAATACTAACGTTTCTGCGATGACTGCACAGCGTTACCTAAACCAGGCAGCTGACGGTCAACAAAAATCAATGGAGCGTTTGTCTTCGGGTTATAAAATCAATAGCGCGAAAGACGATGCTGCAGGTCTACAGATTTCAAACCGCTTGAATGCACAAAGCCGTGGCCTAGACATGGCAGTGAAAAACGCAAACGACGGTATTTCTATTGCACAGGTTGCTGAAGGTGCAATGAATGAATCTACCAACATCCTACAACGTATGCGTGATCTTTCGCTTCAATCTGCGAACGGTTCTAACTCAAAAGCAGAGCGTGTAGCGATCCAAGAAGAAGTAACAGCGCTAAACGACGAGCTAAACCGTATTGCTGAAACTACCTCTTTCGGTGGTAACAAGCTTCTAAACGGTACTTACGGTACTCAATCTTTCCAAATCGGTGCGGACTCAGGTGAAGCAGTGATGCTTTCTATGGGTAACCTACGCTCAGACACTTCAGCAATGGGTGGTAAGAGCTACGCAGCAGAAGAGGGTAAAGACGCATCTTGGACTGTTGGTGAGAAAACAGAGTTCAAAATGAGCTACACCAACAAGCAGGGTGAAGAGAAAGAGCTATCAATCAGCGCTAAGCAAGGCGATGATATTGAGCAGCTAGCGACATACATCAACGGTCAAAACGATGATGTAAAAGCCTCTGTTGGCGAAGATGGCAAACTACAAGTATTTGCTTCTTCTCAAAAAGTTGAAGGTGATGTTGAGTTTTCTGGCAACCTAGCAGACGAGATCGGCTTTGGTGGCCCGAAAGACGTAACAGTGAAAGACATCGATGTAACCACAGTAGCTGGCTCTCAAGAAGCAGTAGCGGTTATCGACGGTGCTCTTAAGTCCGTAGACAGCCAACGAGCTTCACTCGGTGCTTTCCAAAACCGCTTCAACCACGCAATCAGCAACCTAGACAACATTAACGAGAACGTTAACGCGTCTAAAAGCCGTATTAAAGATACTGATTACGCGAAGGAAACCACTGCGATGACTAAGTCGCAAATTCTTCAGCAAGCAAGTACTTCAATCCTGGCTCAAGCGAAGCAGTCTCCATCTGCAGCGCTAAGCTTGTTGGGCTAAGTGGTAAACCCAGCCTGAGGTCAACACCTTAGTGCTGGGGCACCAAAGCGATAGATTCTATCGTTAGCCCATAAGGTGGAAGGGAGATTGTAATGGATATATCCTCCTACGCATCGAACATCCAGCCTTACGGCACGCCAAATGGCACAAAGTTTGCAAGTAAAAATGGCAATGATATAGGCACGTCTAGCCCAGCAAATTCAAATGGTGAGATTTCGCCGCAAAAAGCGAAAAACACCGAATACGACTTCTCTGTTCAAGCTGCGATCGAGATGGCTGAAAGCCGTCAAGAACTGAACAAAGAAGAACGTGAAAAATTGGTCGCACAAATGAATGAATTTGTAACGTCCATAAACAAAGGAGTCGCATTTCGAGTGGATGAAGAATCCGGACGAGATGTGGTGACGATTTATGAAGCCAATACCGGTGACGTGATTCGTCAAATTCCTGATGAAGAAATGCTAGTGGTATTGCGTCGCCTAGCTGAGCACACAGCCAACAGCGGGTTGTTGACTGAAAAAGTGTAAGTCGTTTTTAGAGGTGATTTGATGAGTTTAGGCCCTTTGGGGATGTCTGGCGGCATGGATATTAATTCCATGGTCAGCAAAATTGTGGATGCCGAACGCGTACCAAAGCAGCAACGCATCGACAACGAACGCACGACAATTAATGCCAGTATCAGTGCTTACGGACGACTCAGAGAATCATTGGATACGATGAAAAATCTCATGGCGAACTTTCGTCAGGAGAAAGCATTTGCCGTTCGCACTGTCGAAACGACCGATGACAATATCGTATCTGCCACGGCAACCACAGATGCTATCGCTGGCAAATATGCTATCGATGTGTTGCAGCTTGCTCAGAGCCATAAAGTCGCTTCTGACGTATTGCCAGAAGACGCAAAATTTGGCCCTGGTAAGCTGCAGATTTCGCTTGGTGATGAGCGTTTTAATATCGATGTTCGTTCCCGATCTAAGCTCATCGATGTCGTACGTGGCATCAATGGCGCTAAAGATAACCCTGGCGTTCGTGCATCTCTTATTAACGACGTCGAAGGTCCACGCCTTATCCTTGCTTCTAACCTCTCTGGTAAGGATCATCAAATCAGAGTCAGTGTGGAGGCAGAAAAAGGCAACCCTCTTAAATATTTCGAATACCAAACACTTGAAGACCGCGTCAACGCGCTTGAAGAAGCTCGTTCAGCGGCGGAAGATGTCTTAGGTCCTCTTAAATTTCCGGAACAACCAGCAGAAGAGCTGGATGCAAACGGCAATCCTCTACCTCCAGAAGAGCAAAAAGCGGCAGACGATGTACAAGATGATGCATCGCAAGCGCCAATCTCTGCGGCGGGTGCAGAAGCAGCCAAAGCTGGTCAAGAAGCCATTGATGAAGCCAACCGACGCGCGAGTTTACGCCCTGAAGACAGAATTCCAGGGTGGACAGAAACTGCGTCAGGTACTTTGTTGGACTCTTATGAAGAACCAGAGCTCGAACTCGACGAAAAGGCAATAGAGAAGGCACCAGATGTACCAGGCTGGAATAATGCCGCATCGGGCACCCTAACCGATTCTTACGTTACGACGAAAGAGGCTAAGCAGCTTCTCGAGCAAGAAAAAGCGGAAATCGAGCAAAAAATTGCGAGTGAAAAGCAAGCGTTAGACGAAAAAGTGGCACGTGGTGAACTGTCCGAAGCGCAAGCTAAGCAAATTCATCGCGCTAAACTTGATCCTCAAGAACGTGAGCGTCTGGAAAAAATTGATGAAGCAGAAGCGAAAATCGCAAAGGCACAATCTGCTTTTGAAGAATACCTTGGGATGACAGAAGTACAAGCAGGGCAAGATTCAGAAGTTCTGCTTGATGGCGTGGCAAAGCTATCTAGCCACAACAATGTGATTGAAGATGCGATCGAAGGTGTTGATTTAACACTAAAAGGCAAATCAGAACCGAATAAACCGCCTGCTGAAATTGGTGTCGAGTACGACCGTCAAAGTGTACGCAACGATATCGAAAACTTTGTGGCAGCGTATAACTCGTTTTATCAAACCTCCCAAGCGTTGGCGAGTGTGGATCCGGTAACTGGTCAAAAAGGGCCGTTGTCAGGTGACAGCACCGTACGCAGTGCAGATTCACGATTAAAATCGGTTTTTTCTACTCGAATCGATAAAGCACCTGAAAACCTAAAGTCCTTAACAGAATTTGGCATTACGACCACACGTCAAGGCACACTAGAAATCAACTATGACATGCTAGACCGCCAGTTGAACAATAACTTCAACGAGTTAGAAAAGTTCTTCGGTGGCAACACAGGTTTTGCTAAACGAGTAGAAGATGCGATTCACGGTATCACAGGTATTACAGGCAGTATTCGTACTCGAGAAAAAAGTCTCACAGAACAAAATTACCGTTTGAGTGACGATCAAGCGGCATTAGATCGCCGCATGGAAAGCCTAGAGAAGCGTACTCATGCGAAGTTTACCGCGATGCAAGATGCGACCGGTAAAATGCAGGGCCAGTTGGGCGCTTTGATGAGTGCGTTGGGTTAATAAATGCAAAAAGAACTCATGGAAATTAGTGATATAGATCAACTAATTACGCAAGAATTAGAAAAAATTGATTTTAATGCTGAAGAAATTCTTCGCTTGGTCGATATCAGGGAACGGTTATTGCAAAACCTGTTACCAATTATTCATCAAAATCCTTTGGTTAAGCAGGATGCAGAGTGGCAAGCATTGCTAACTCGTACCAAAAGAATTGTCGAGCTGATGCTATCGGAAACGTCAAAGGTCGGAAAAGAGCTCCATAAGTTTCGTTATGGCCAGCGTTCACTTCAGCAGTACAAAAAATTTATTTAAAAGAGGATTACTATGCGCGGTTCTTTGCAAGCATACAAAAAGGTATCAGTCGACAGCCAGCTTAGCGCGGCTTCTCCGCACAAAGTCATTCAAATGCTTATGGCTGGTGCGATTGAGCGCCTTATTCAAGGTAAAGCAGCCATGCAAGCAGGCAATATTCCAGCAAAAGGTGAGCGCTTAGGTAAAGCGTTAGACATCATTATCGCGCTACGCAGCTGTCTATCTATGGATGACGGTGGTGATATTGCTTCAAACTTAGATTCACTGTATGAGTTTATGATCACGCAAATTTCTGCTGCTAACCATCAAAATGAGCCTCAGCTGATCGACGACGTTATCGATATTATCCGTGAGATCAAGTCCGCTTGGGACCAAATCCCAACAGAGTTTCATAATCTTACCGCTGCTGAAGTTGGTATTTAATAGTCAAAACAATGCGTTAAGATACTAGACGAATATATTTGTCAATTGCGCAACGAGTTGTGTAGCAAAGTTTCTATCAAGCTCACACCTCTCCATTGCTTGGTTGCCTTATTTTTATATTCAAATAAAATAGAAGCCATTAGTAGCCCTAATGGCTTTTTTGTTGCTGATTTTCCTATTTTGTCTATCGTAAATTGAGTGTGGTGGTTCTGCCTTCTTTAGCACCCAATTGCGCAAATCAAGGTTTGGCCGCAACGCACCTAAAATAAAGGCAATCATTCTTACTTATGCATGGTTTGGCAAAGCTGCTTGTAATTGATGATGACGCATCAAGTCGTTTAAATTTAAGCAATATATTGGAATTTGTTGGAGAAAATTGCGAAGCGGTCAGTTCTGATCAGCTCAGCGATGTTGATTGGTCTAGCGTATGGTCGTGCTGTATTGTTGGTAATATTCCAGCAGGTCAAGCGGCGAGTACGGTTATCTCTCATTTAAACAGCGCTTACCACATCCCTCTTCTAGTCATGGGCCGTTTTCCTTTGCCTGTTGATGATCTTCCAAATTTTGTTGGTGAACTAGAGCTGCCGCTTAATTACCCACAGCTTAGTGAAGCGTTACGCCACTGCAAAGATTTTCTGGGGCGAAAAGGAGTGAATGTTGTTGCTAGTGCACGCAAAAACACGCTTTTTCGCAGCTTAGTTGGTCAAAGTAGAGGTATTCAAGAAGTTCGACACCTGATTGAGCAAGTATCAAACACGGAAGCAAACGTGTTGATCTTAGGTGAGTCCGGTACGGGTAAAGAAGTTGTTGCGCGTAACATCCACTATCACTCTTCATACCGCGATGGCGCATTTGTACCTATTAACTGTGGTGCAATACCGCCTGAGCTCCTAGAAAGCGAATTATTTGGTCACGAAAAAGGCGCGTTTACTGGTGCGTTAACTGCCCGTAAAGGTCGATTTGAGCTCGCAGATGGTGGCACTATCTTTCTTGATGAGATTGGCGATATGCCAATGTCGATGCAAGTAAAGTTGCTTCGTGTATTGCAAGAACGCTGCTTTGAACGTGTAGGTGGCAATAGTACCATCAAGGTAAATGTTCGAGTTGTGGCGGCGACACACCGTAATCTAGAAAATATGATTGAAGAAGGCACGTTCCGAGAAGACTTGTTCTATCGTCTGAACGTGTTTCCAATTGAGATGCCAGCGCTGAAAGAGCGCAAACAAGATATACCATTGCTGCTGCAAGAACTGATGACACGTTTAGAGGCGGAAGGCGGACAACCTATCTGCTTTACACCTCGTGCAATCAACTCACTGATGGAGCATAACTGGCCGGGCAACGTACGCGAGTTGGCTAATCTTGTTGAGCGAATGATTATTCTGTATCCAAATAGCTTGGTGGATGTAAACCATCTACCAACCAAATATCGCTACAGTGACATCCCAGAGTTCCAACCAGAGAGCAATCCATTTGTTTCGGTGGAAGAGCAAGAGCGTGATGTATTCCAAGATATCTTCTCTGAAGATTTTAGCTTTGAAGATCAAGACGACCTTGATCACAGCATGAACGCCCCGCAAGCGCTGCCACCGGAAGGGGTTAATTTGAAAGAGCTGCTGGCTGATTTAGAAGTTAATATGATCAGCCAAGCATTAGAAGCGCAGGGTGGCGTTGTTGCAAGAGCGGCCGACATGCTGGGTATGCGACGTACTACGCTGGTGGAAAAAATGCGTAAGTACAACTTACAGCGCTAGGTAAAGTGAAGTTTTAAGACGATATCTGAATAATCACTTGGGCTGGTTAACATCGCTTTTCTGGCATCCAAAACCGTTATCTCTGAGTGTCAACTTATTGTCGATGGCTTAACGTCCTGATAAATATAAAAAAATAGCTTGGTACGCTAATTGCTTACCAAGCTATTTTAGTTTTAGCGGCGATATTTCGACAGGCAGTAATGGATAACAACACCAATCAATCCCATTTAGATTCCGTAGAGAATCAGGTTGAGCGCTACAAACAGGTGCTCGATGTGATGCCTGCTGGAGTGATTTTGCTCGATACGTACGGAGTAGTGCGTGAAGCAAATCCAGAAGCGCACCGAATTCTTGAGATTCCACTGGTTAACGAAAAATGGTTCAACGTTATCCAGGCGGTGTTTGACCCACGTGAAGATGATGGCCATGAAGTTTCCCTGCGGAATGGCCGTAAAGTTCGACTCGCCATCTCGGCGTCCACAACAGGTCAATTGATCCTGATTACCGATTTAACCGAAACCCGTTTACTTCAAGCTCGTGTCAGTGATTTACAGCGCTTATCGTCGTTAGGACGTATGGTTGCGTCGCTTGCTCACCAAGTAAGAACGCCGCTGTCGAGCGCTATGTTATATGCATCCAATTTGGGAGCGCCAAATCTTCCTCCAGCGACAAAAGATCGCTTCCAAACCAAATTAATGGATCGACTGCACGATTTGGAAAAGCAGGTTAATGATATGCTGCTTTTTGCTAAAGGTGGTGATAATAAAGTCATTAAGCCATTCACGATTGCCCAGTTGGTAGCGGAATATCAGCCGATGGTCGAAACCGCGCTAAAAAACAACAGTATTGATTACTGCCTAGAAGTGGAAGAAGAACAAACTGAGCTACTAGGCAATGCGAACGCCATTGCATCCGCATTAAGTAATCTGGTCATGAATGCGATTCAAATGTCTGGTAAAGAATCGCAAGTCGATATTTTTTTCCGCCCGGTAAATGGTGAGTTACGCATTTCTGTGCAAGACAGCGGACCGGGAGTGCCCGAAGAACTGCAAGCCAAAATCATGGAGCCATTTTTTACCACACGTTCTCAAGGAACTGGATTAGGGTTGGCAGTTGTTCAAATGGTTTGCCGTGCCCATGACGGTCGATTGGAACTTATTTCAGAGCAGGGTGATGGAGCCTGCTTCACCATGTGCATTCCGCTAGAGCGAGTGCAAACAGAAGCGCAATAAGCGGCTTTTGGTAATAACAATTTCTGGAGAATCATAATGGCGCAAAGCAAAGTGCTGATCGTAGAAGACGATGAAGGTCTTCGTGAAGCCCTAGTCGATACTCTGGCTCTGGCAGGGTATGAGTGGTTGGAAGCGGACTGTGCTGAAGATGCACTGTTAAAGCTGAAATCGAATACGGTTGATATCGTCGTTTCTGATGTGCAAATGGCGGGTATGGGTGGCTTAGCTCTGCTCAAAAGCATCAAGCAGAATTGGCCTAACTTACCAGTATTGCTAATGACGGCGTACGCCAATATTGAAGATGCCGTGTCGGCAATGAAAGACGGCGCGATTGACTACATGGCGAAACCATTTGCACCAGAAGTGTTGCTAAATATGGTCAGTCGTTATGCACCGATAAAAAGTGATGACAACGGTGACGCTATCGTTGCTGATGAGAAAAGTCTGAGCTTACTCGCGTTGGCCGATAAAGTGGCGCGTACAGATGCGAATGTTATGGTGCTAGGTCCGAGTGGCTCAGGTAAAGAAGTGATGTCGCGTTATATTCACAACGCGTCAAATCGTAAAAATGGTCCTTTTGTCGCAATTAACTGTGCCGCGATTCCTGACAATATGCTCGAAGCAACACTGTTTGGCTATGAAAAGGGCGCATTTACTGGTGCTGTTCAGGCATGCCCAGGAAAGTTTGAACAAGCGCAAGGTGGCACAATCTTGCTTGATGAAATCAGCGAAATGGATTTGAACCTGCAAGCGAAGTTGTTGCGTGTTTTGCAAGAGCGAGAAGTAGAGCGCCTTGGCAGTCGCAAAAGCATCAAGTTAGATGTTCGTGTGTTAGCGACGAGTAACCGTGATCTTAAGCAATACGTGTCAGAAGGAAACTTCAGAGAGGACTTATATTACCGCCTGAATGTATTCCCAATTGCGTGGCCTGCACTTAAAGAACGTAAAGGCGATATTGCACCGCTTGCCAAGCATCTTGCTGAGCGTCATTGCAGCAAAATGGGCATGCCAGTGCCTCAATTCTCGACCGTTGCGTTAGAAAAACTATTGCAATACCCTTGGCCGGGTAATGTTCGTGAATTGGATAACGTGGTTCAACGAGCGCTGATATTAAGTGAAAATGGCGACATCGATGCAGAGCACATTTTGCTTGAGGGCGTAGATTGGCAAGATGCCAATAGCTTGCAACACGTGGTGCAAAATGCAGATATGGTCGTGCCCAATGTTAAGCCAGTTGCTCAAGCTGAGAGTGTCAGCCGCCCAGTAACTGGTGGAGAAGGCTTAGGCAGCGAGCTGCGCGATCAAGAATACGCCATTATTTTGGAGACTTTGGTTGAGTGTAATGGTCGACGCAAAGAAATGGCGGAGAAACTGGGTATAAGCCCTCGAACCTTGCGCTATAAGCTTGCCAAAATGCGTGATGCTGGTATAGATATCCCGAATTAACACAGACAACGGCCATAAGACAAAAAGTGTAAGTAAATTGATTACTAATGTCTTATGGCACGTTAATTGCTGTGTCAATAATCAGTTTTGTTAATAGTCAATCTTTTGGCTTAGAGGTGCTAATGAAAATTGATGGTATTCAGGCAGAAATGCGCGCCATGATGGTAGAAGCAACCAATACGGCTCCTACTGCAAGTGGGGCGAAAGTTGGAGCAGATTTTAACGATCTCCTAACTAAAGCCATCAATAACGTGAACACACTTCAAAAAGCATCTGGTGATTTACAAACCCGTTTTGATCGTGGTGATGCCGATGTATCCCTTTCTGACGTTATGATCGCTCGTAACAAGTCTAGTGTCGCTTTTGATGCGACGGTTCAAATTCGCAATAAACTCGTTGAGGCATATAAAGACCTCATGAACATGCCAGTGTAATTTAGGTAATAAGTGTGGCAGACAAGTCTACAGATTTAACCGTCACTGAAGGCGGCTCAGATGGTGCACTGGTAGCAAGTTCCGATGTGGATGTGGAGAGTCAAAATCCAGATCTAGAGGAGCGCAGTGCGTCAAAATTCGATATGGCAGTGGGCGACCTCGATTTACTTCGTCAGGTTGTGCTTGTGCTGTCGATATCCATCTGTGTTGCATTGATCGTGATGCTGTTCTTTTGGGTCAAAGAACCGGAGATGCGCCCACTTGGTGCGTACGAGACCGAAGAATTGATCCCCGTTCTGGATTATCTGGACCAGCAGAAAATCAATTATAAGCTTGATGGCAATACTGTTTCTGTTGAATCGAGTGAGTACAACTCGATCAAACTTGGCATGGTTCGTTCCGGCGTTAACCAAGCTACAGAAGCAGGCGATGATATTTTGCTGCAAGACATGGGTTTTGGTGTTTCACAACGTCTCGAGCAAGAGCGTCTCAAACTCAGTCGAGAGCGCCAATTGGCTCAAGCGATTGAAGAAATGAAGCAAGTTCGCAAAGCACGAGTGTTATTGGCACTGCCAAAGCACAGCGTGTTTGTGCGTCATAACCAAGAAGCGTCTGCGTCGGTATTTTTGACATTGTCGACAGGCACGAACCTTAAGCAACAAGAAGTCGATTCTATTGTCGACATGGTAGCGAGTGCCGTGCCGGGAATGAAAACTTCTCGAATTACCGTCACAGATCAGCATGGCCGCTTACTCAGCTCAGGCTCCCAAGATCCTGCTTCTGCGGCGCGACGCAAAGAACAAGAATTAGAACGCAGCCAAGAGCAAGCGCTGCGCGAAAAAATTGATTCCGTACTATTACCCATTTTAGGTTATGGCAACTATACGGCGCAGGTTGATATCCAAATGGACTTCAGTGCGGTTGAACAAACCCGCAAACGCTTTGATCCAAATACCCCTGCGACCCGCAGTGAGTACGCACTCGAAGATTACAATAACGGTAACATGGTAGCGGGTATTCCGGGTGCGTTGAGTAATCAGCCTCCAGCGGATGCCTCTATTCCGCAAGATGTGGCTCAAATGAAAGATGGTTCTGTCATGGGGCAGGGGTCAGTTCGTAAAGAGTCCACGCGTAACTTTGAGCTAGATACCACCATCAGCCACGAGCGAAAGCAGACCGGGACGGTGGCTCGTCAGACCGTTTCTGTTGCGATTAAAGACCGTCGTCAAGTTAATCCTGATACGGGTGAAGTGACTTATACCCCAATGTCTGAATCTGAAATCAATGCCATTCGCCAAGTATTAATTGGTACCGTTGGCTTTGATCAAGGCCGTGGCGATTTGCTGAATGTATTGAGTGTAAAGTTTGCTGAGCCAGAGGCTGAGCAGCTAGAAGAACCACCAATTTGGGAGCACCCTAACTTCAGTGATTGGGTTCGTTGGTTCGCAAGTGCATTAGTGATTATTGTGGTTGTGTTGGTTCTGGTTCGCCCAGCAATGAAGAAATTGCTTAACCCTACCAGCGATGATGAAGACGAAATGTACGGACCAGACGGCTTGCCGATTGGTGCGGATGGTGAAACTAGCTTGATTGGCAGTGACATCGAAAGCAGCGAACTGTTCGAGTTTGGCTCAAGTATTGATTTGCCAAACCTTCATAAAGATGAAGATGTATTGAAAGCGGTTCGCGCTCTGGTTGCGAATGAACCTGAACTGGCTGCTCAAGTAGTGAAAAACTGGATGAATGACAATGGCTAACGATATCGTACCTCAAGATGATAACGCTGCGGGAATGCCAGTAGAGCTGGATGTTTCAACCATTACTGGCGAAGAAAAAGCGGCAATTTTGCTACTGAGCCTTAATGAACAAGATGCAGCTGGCATTATCCGTCACCTAGAACCAAAACAGGTTCAGCGTGTTGGTAGTGCGATGGCTCGCGCGAAGGATCTCAGCCAAGACAAGGTATCTGCTGTTCATCGTGCGTTTTTGGAGGATATCCAGAAATACACCAACATTGGTATGGGCAGCGAAGACTTTATGCGTAATGCACTGGTTGCCGCTCTTGGTGAAGACAAAGCCAACAACTTAGTTGACCAGATCCTACTTGGTACGGGCTCAAAAGGCTTGGATTCTTTGAAATGGATGGACCCACGCCAAGTGGCGAGCATTATTGTCAATGAACACCCACAGATTCAAACTATCGTATTGTCTTATTTAGAAGCAGACCAATCTGCAGAGATTTTGTCTCAGTTCCCTGAGCGCGTGCGTTTGGATCTGATGATGCGTATTGCCAACCTTGAAGAAGTTCAGCCATCAGCATTGGCAGAGCTGAACGAAATCATGGAGAAACAGTTCGCGGGTCAAGCGGGTGCACAAGCAGCCAAAATTGGCGGCCTGAAAGCAGCAGCGGAGATCATGAACTACCTAGACAACAACGTCGAAGGTTTGTTGATGGAACAAATTCGCGATCAGGACGAAGACATGGCGACGCAAATCCAAGACCTAATGTTTGTCTTCGAAAACTTAGTCGAGGTGGACGACCAAGGTATTCAGAAGTTGCTGCGTGACGTACCACAAGACGTGTTGCAAAAAGCACTCAAAGGTGCAGATGACTCGTTACGTGAGAAAGTCTTTAAGAACATGTCTAAACGTGCTGCTGATATGATGCGTGATGACATAGAAGCGATGCCGCCAGTACGAGTGGCAGATGTAGAAGCCGCTCAGAAAGAAATCTTAGCAATTGCTCGTCGAATGGCGGATGCTGGTGAGCTCATGTTGTCTGGCGGTGCTGACGAATTCTTATAATTTCTATTGCTTCGCAATTATCCTATTGCGGAGCACCCTCACTTCTTAATCGAACACACAATAGGTAACCCATGGCTGGCGATAGAAAACGTGGATTTATCCGTCCTGATGAAGATGATTCGATGATCGAACCTCAACGTTGGGGGCTGCCTGATTATGGCGAGCCTAAAGCCAAACAAGCAAAACAAACCGCGTTCAACTATGACCCGGGATGGGTGCCGAATTTTGATGAGCCTGAAGAAGAGCAGCCACTTGCGCTAACCGAAGAACAAATTGAACTGATTAAGCAAGGTGCTTATCAAGAAGGCTTACATCAAGGTCAGGAAGCTGGCTTTAAGCAAGGTTACGACAAAGGTAAAGAAGAAGGGTTGCAAGCCGGCCATGCTGAAGGTCTCGAGCTCGGAAAAGCTGAAGGGGTAACTGCAGGGCAAGAATACATTCAGCAGCAAGTTGAAACTTTTATGAACTTGGCCAATCAGTTTGCTCAACCTTTGGAGTTGATGAATGCTCAGGTTGAAAAGCAGCTGGTGGATATGGTGCTCTGTTTAGTTAAAGAAGTGGTGCACGTTGAAGTACAAACCAACCCTCAAATTATTTTAGATACAGTGAAACAGTCGGTTGAAGCGCTACCAATATCAGGCCACCCTATTACCTTGCACCTGAATCCAGAAGATGTCGCGATTATTCGTTCAGCTTATGGTGAAGAAGACCTTAATTGTCGCAACTGGACGTTAGTTGCTGAGCCATCGCTAAATCGAGGTGACGTCCAGATTGAAGCCGGTGAATCAAGCATTAATTATCGCATGGAAGAACGCGTCAAAAGCGTATTGCACAGCTTTTGTGGCGCAAACCGTCATCAAGAGGGTGAGTAATCCATGCAAGCACTCGCTGACCGCTTAAAAAGCTACAAAGTTGAAGGCCTTACGACGCGCCCTGTCGCCTCTGGCAAACTGGTGCGTGTGGTTGGGTTAACGTTGGAAGCAACCGGCTGTCGCGCACCAATTGGCAGTTTATGCTTAGTGGAAACCATGTCAGGTCAGATGGAAGCCGAGGTTGTCGGCTTTTCAGGTGACAACCTATTTTTAATGCCAAGCGAACAAATTACGGGCATTTTACCTGGCGCGAGAGTCACCCCTTTAACCAGTGACGCTGGTTTGCCTGTCGGCATGGAGTTACTTGGGCGCGTTATAGACGGGGTTGGGAATCCACTTGATGGACTTGGCCCTTTGTATACCGATCACCGTGCCTCTTTTAATGCCGAACCAATCAACCCATTGGCTCGAAAGCCAATTTCTGAACCGCTCGATGTTGGCCTAAAAGCTATCAATGGTTTGTTGACGGTCGGTAAAGGTCAGCGTATCGGTCTGTTTGCAGGTTCTGGTGTGGGTAAATCGGTCACGCTTGGCATGATGACGCGAGGTACCACCGCACAGGTTGTGGTCGTCGGCCTGATAGGTGAGCGTGGACGTGAAGTTAAAGAATTCATCGAAGAGATCTTGGGTGAGGACGGTCGTCGCCGCTCAGTGGTGGTCGCGGCGCCTGCCGATGCTTCACCTCTAATGCGCTTAAAGGGGTGCCAAACGGCATTAACGATTGCTGAATACTTCCGGGACCAAGGGTTAGATGTTCTGCTATTGATGGACTCGTTGACTCGTTTTGCACAAGCACAGCGTGAAATCGCACTTTCTGTTGGTGAGCCGCCAGCGACGAAAGGCTACCCGCCTTCTGTATTTGCCAAGCTGCCAGCGCTGGTTGAGCGAGCGGGTAATGGAAGTGCCGAACAAGGCTCGATTACGGCGTTCTTTACCGTGTTGACCGAAGGGGATGATTTGCAAGATCCGATAGCGGACGCATCGCGAGCCATTCTTGATGGCCATATTGTACTTTCTCGTGAAATGGCGGATGCAGGCCATTATCCGGCGATTGATGTCGAGAAGTCGGTGAGCCGTGTTATGCCGCAAATCACGACCGAAGAGCACGTTCTGATGTCAAAAGCGGTGCGACAGGTCTTGTCTATTTGTCGCAAGAATCAAGATTTGGTCTCGATTGGAGCGTACAAACCGGGTACCGATCCTGCTATTGATGGCGCATTTACTTTGAAACCGAAGTTAGACGAATACTTGCAGCAGAGCATGAAAGAATCGGTGCCATACGATATGTGCGTCAATATGCTTAGAAACATTTTGGGTGGGTGATAGCGCGTGAATAATGCGATGGAGTTTCTACTTGAGCAAACTAAGGATCGTGAAGACCAAGCTGTGCTTGCACTGAACAAAGCGCGTTCTGAACTCGAAGATTATTACCGTCAGGTTGAACAAATTGAAAAGTATCGGCTTGATTATTGCCAGCAGCTCGTCGACCGTGGTCAGGCGGGCCTAACGGCAAGTCAATATGGACACTTAAATCGATTCCTTACCCAGCTAGATGAAACTTTATCTAAGCAAAAGCAAGCAGAAAGTCATTTCAAAGAGCAGGTTGAAAACTGTAAAGAATATTGGTTAACCGTGCGTAAAGAACGCAAATCCTATGAGTGGATGATAGACAAACGCGAAAAAGAGAAACAACTTGCTGAAGCTAAGCGCGAACAAAAGCAAATGGACGAGTTTTCCACCTTACTTTACAGTCGAAAACCACATCGTTTCTAAAGGTTATCGGTTCGATATTGCATTACGGTGTTGCAGCTGACTACATCTCTACCGATTCAAGTAAGGTAACTTTGATTGAGTCTTGTTCAATTAACTCAAACACCTTCGGTCGAATCTCGCGAACCCACCACTCGTTGTATGTTTTTTCGTAGAGAGCCTGGCGTGCTTGTTCATTGTCGAACTCTCTAAGCCAAACAAAATAGTCATGTCCATCATCACCAGTGTGGACGTAAGTATTCAGTACACGCATGCCTTGTGAGCGTTGATAGGGCAACAGTTCTTCCTTCATCCAACTTAGCCACTGTTCTGTTTTGCCTGCTCTGATTCTATATTGGCGTAATTCTGTGATCTTCAAAGTGATTCCTTAATTGTTAAGCCAAGTGTCTGTTTACGCTTATCGTTTTTCAAAGTCAATCAAGTAGCTGTACATCATGTTAGGAACCAGGTTATCGGATAGTACTGTTGATGTTTGTTCCATAAACATGCCATCTATTAGCTTGCCGAGAATTGGCTCAATATTGTGGTGTGATTTTTGCATTTTAGCTGTCAGTATCGGGTCTTTTTGACCTTTGTTTGCCGCCAGTATTGCTGCCTGTCAGCGATACGCTCAGAGCCACGAGAACGAGAGTTTCTAAATGAGTGTGAATTTGTCCCATGTATCTGCGACTACCAAGACGCCAGTTTCTGATGTGTCCGCTAAAGCGTCCGCAGAGAGCACTGAAAGCAAGGGATTTTTAGAAACGTTAACCGATGCGTTTGCTGGTAAACAAAAGCCCG
The DNA here is from genome assembly GCF_033339475.1 of Vibrio sp. 2304. Classification (NCBI taxonomy): domain Bacteria; kingdom Pseudomonadati; phylum Pseudomonadota; class Gammaproteobacteria; order Vibrionales; family Vibrionaceae; genus Vibrio; species Vibrio sp. 2304. The sequence goes on from NZ_JAWOUQ010000004.1 coordinate 27,516, forward strand.
AAAAAGTAGCAACAGAATCGACAGTGGTTGAAGAAAAAGAAAGAGCGGATGTAGGCAGTACTTCTTCTGCTAACGTCTCGGACGAATGGTTGGCGCAAGAAAGCCAAGAATCCGTCAGTGACAGGACCCATGATTTTGATGAAATATCAGCAAACAAACCGAATGCAACCTTAAGTGAAGAAGTAAGTTTACAAAAGGCGAGTAACAGCACACCTTTGGAGCATGATGTTGAAGCTACTGAAAAAGTGAAATCAACATCAATTGATACGAGTAACCCATCAAATACAATGGACGTAAAAAGCACGATGGGCGAAGGACAGCAGCTTCTTGGTCGAATTGAACAAGCGAATCAAACCCTGAATGCGAGTAATGCATCCATCGATAGTGGCAAAGTTTTGCCTCAGAGAGCGAATTTAGTGCACTCGTTCCACGAGCAAGCAACCGTTTCGACACACCGTGATGAGCTGGCTTTGAATGAAACGCCATCAGTTCATTCGCTTGAACAAGCACAGATGATCCCAGGACAAGACTTAGAGCCAATTTTAGATAAGAATGGTCAACCTATCGATGTCGACAAACTCTCGTCTGAGTTTGCTGCTTGGCAAGAGCTAGCGAAACAAGCCAGCCATCCGACGACTAAGAGCGCAGTCAGTGGTGAAGTAGCTAATGAGCTGTCGCCGTTGTTAACAGACGTTGATGGTTCCAACATCGACGCGCTTCCACGAGTCTCCTTGGATGAACTTGAAGTTATAGATACCAAGTTGGCGCAAGGAAAACCACTGACTCAGCAAGAAGCTCAGATCATTGAAGGGTTGAAACAAGGAAGGATCACGGCGGATATTCCTGAGCAAGACCTTGCCCAATTTGTTGCGCTCCCTAATGACATTAAACAGATTCTCGCAGAGCAACAAGTACAACATAATTTAACTCGCCAGGCTGGAGCTATGGCAGTGTCTCAGCAAATCCAGCATGCAGCGGCTCAAGCCCTCCAGTCTCAAGCTGCTCATAGTGGAGATAAAGTCGCATTATCTCCAACGCCCGATATGTTGATAGCCGCCCAAGTGCCGACGTCGCTTCAAGGTGTGAAAGACGGAGAGATTAGCCAGAAAGTGATGAACGCAGCATTGGCGACTGGTGCGCTAAAGGCGACTGCGGATAGACAAGATAAGCCGGACCTCCAACACGGCTTCGCTGGACAGCTTCAGGCTATGGCAGGTCAGCAAGGAATTAATGTGCAGCAACAAGCGCGTATTGATGCTGCACAACAAGCTCAGCTTCCGTTGCAACTAACTAAAGAGCTAGCCAACGAGCAAGTTGCGGAAAAAGTGCAAATGATGATGTCGAAGAATCTGAAAAATCTCGATATTCGTCTTGATCCACCAGAGTTAGGTCGTATGCAAATTCGTATGACCATGAATAATGACGTTGCCAATGTACATTTTACAGTGAACAACCCGCAAGCTCGTGACATTATTGAACAGACGCTCCCTCGTTTGAGAGAAATGCTAGCACAACAAGGTATGCAGCTGGCTGATTCTTCCGTCCAGCAACAAAACAGCGGGCAACAGCAAGGTAGGTATACTGCTGAACAACATGGTCAAAGCGCGCAAAGTGGCGGTTTTTCTGGACAGTCCGAAGAGGGTTTTGAATCTGATGTCAATCTGGATTTGAATGTCGCTTCAAAGCGTGATGGAATTAGTTTTTACGCATAAAAGGCCGTTTAACGGCAATGGAATATGGTTACCAAGCAACTCACTAAAACGTCTTGGTAACTCAAAAGAACAATAAGAGACAAGAATGGCAGAAGAACAGTTACAAGGGGCCGATGCGCCGAAAGGAAAAAGCAAGTTACTTATCATCATCATCGCTGTTGTAGTATTACTACTTGGTGGCGGGGCAGCGGCATTTTTTCTAATGGGCTCTGATGAACCTGCTCAGGCTGAATCGTCTCAACAGGCTCAAGTGAAGGCATCGGATGCTGCGCCCATCGCGTATGTGAATCTTCCTCAGGCATTTGTATTTAACGTTACTGGGGATAGCCGCGATAGGTTGGTTCAAATTAAAGCGCAGTTAATGGTTCGCGGTGCAGAAAATGAAGAGTTGGCGCGGTATCATTCGCCACTGATTGAAAGCTCTATGCTATCAACGTTTGCTTCCGCGACGGTTGATCAATTGCGCTCTCCTACAGGACGAGTGGAATTGCGCGATCGTGCTTCCGAAGATATCAAAGCAGCGCTGAATGCTGCGGTCGGTAAGCCAGTGATTGAAAAAGTACTGTTTACAGATTTTGTTATTCAATAGGTAAAACGTGACCGATCTATTAAGCCAAGACGAAATTGATGCGCTATTGCATGGGGTTGACGATGTTGATGACGTCGATGAACCGATAGAAAACGACACTGAGGGTGCCGTCAATTTTGATTTCTCGTCGCAAGACAGAATCGTACGTGGTCGAATGCCGACGCTCGAACTTATCAACGAGCGCTTTGCACGGCACATGCGTATTAGTCTGTTTAATATGCTGCGTAAAACGGCAGAGGTGTCGATCAATGGCGTGCAGATGATGAAGTTTGGTGAATACCAGAACACATTGTACGTGCCAACCAGTTTGAACATGGTGCGTTTTCGTCCGTTAAAAGGCACTGCGTTGATCACCATGGAGGCTCGTTTAGTCTTTATTCTGGTAGAAAACTTCTTTGGCGGTGATGGTCGATTCCACGCCAAAATCGAAGGCCGCGAATTTACCCCAACGGAACGCCGCATCATTCAGTTGTTACTGAAAATTGTATTTGAAGATTATAAAGAAGCGTGGTCGCCAGTGATGGGGGTAGAGTTCGAATATCTCGACTCTGAAGTAAACCCAAGCATGGCAAACATTGTCAGCCCGACAGAAGTGATTGTCGTGAGTTCATTCCATATAGAAGTTGACGGCGGTGGCGGCGATTTTCATGTCGTTATGCCTTACTCCATGGTTGAGCCTATCCGTGAACTATTGGATGCAGGTGTTCAGTCCGACAAGATGGAAACGGACGTTCGCTGGAGCTCAGCACTACGTGAAGAGATCATGGATTGTCCGGTTAACTTCCGTGTGAACTTGCTCGAAAAAGACATTTCTTTGCGTGATCTCATGGAGCTGCAACCGGGCGATATCATCCCGATTGAAATGCCAGAACATGCGACGATGTTTGTAGAAGACCTACCGACCTATCGCGTAAAAATGGGTCGTTCGGAAGATAAATTAGCGGTGCAAATTTCTGAGGAAATTGAGCGCCCACATGTCGTCAAAACAGATTTAGCTTTCTTAGGTAAAGACATCATGTCCGAGCTTGAGAGTGAAGACGATATAGACCATTAAGATACCTTATTAAACAGACATGCTATGGCATGAGTAAGGCGTAACACAGGATAGAAAAATGGAACCAAGTGACGATCAAAAGCTAGCAGACGAATGGGCAGCCGCTCTTGGCGAAGACCCGTCTGCCCCTTCTGTAGACGTAGATGAAGTATTGGCTGCGCCACTGGAAGAGCTAAAAGACACTTCAAGCCCAATTAGCGAAGATGAGCGTCGTAAACTCGACACTATTATGGATATCCCGGTGACGATTTCGATGGAAGTCGGTCGTTCTCAAATTAGCATTCGGAACCTGTTGCAGCTTAACCAAGGTTCGGTTGTTGAATTGGATCGTCTAGCCGGTGAGTCGCTCGACGTATTGGTTAACGGTACTTTGATTGCTCACGGCGAAGTCGTGGTCGTCAACGATAAGTTTGGTATCCGTTTGACGGATGTGATCAGCCAAACTGAACGAATTAAGAAGCTGCGTTAAGATGAGTCGTTCAATCAAAATGCGATTGAAGCAAATCACTGGAGCACTGAGCTTAATGCTAAGTGCTCCTTATGCATTTGCTGCCGCACCAAATAATCTGGATCTTGCGACGACACTTGGCTCGCTTGTGCTTGTAATCGGCGTGATTCTTTTGCTGGCTTGGTTGCTGAAACGTATGCAAGTTCCAGCGATGGGACAACAAAAGGGCTTGCGTATAGTGAGTCAGTTGCCAGTGGGTACAAAAGAAAGAATCGCAGTAGTTCAAGTGGGTGAAGAACAGTTTTTGGTTGGGATTACTAGCCAATCGATCCAAACTTTAGCCAAGTTAGATAAGCCACTGAAAGAGGAAGAGTTGGCGACCAATGCTTTTGCGACTCAATTTAGCCAGCTGATCAAAAAACATGACAAAGGGTAATCCAATTCGTTTGCTCCTGAGTACGTTGTTACTTTTTGTCGGCGTGCTGTTTTCTTCATTTACCTTTGCTGAAGCAGAGGGGTCAGCGCTGCCAGATAACTTAGCCGATGGAAGTGGTGTTACAGTTCAGGCTATGCAAAGTGATACTGGTGCTAGCCGTGCTATGTCCGTTTCTAGTGGCGGTGGTATTCCAGCATTCACCATGACCACGAACCCTGATGGCAGTGAAGACTACTCGGTTACACTACAAATTTTAGCGTTAATGACCATGCTTGGCTTCTTGCCTGCCATGGTGATTCTGATGACCTCGTTCACTCGAATTGTGGTGGTGATGTCGATATTGCGTCAGGCAATGGGTTTGCAACAAACGCCTTCTAATCAGGTTATTATTGGTATTGCGCTGTTTTTGACCTTTTTTGTTATGTCTCCTGTCCTGAACGAAATCAACGACAAAGCTGTTCAGCCTTATTTGAACGAGCAAGTTACGGCGCGAGAAGCGTTTGATGCAGCACAAGCGCCAATGAAAGCATTTATGCTTAAGCAGACCCGAATCAAAGATTTGGAGACGTTCGTAACCATGTCAGGAGAGCAAGTCGAGAATCCAGAAGATGTGTCGATGGCGGTGTTGATTCCGGCTTTTATCACCTCAGAGCTAAAAACTGCATTCCAAATTGGCTTTATGCTCTTCTTACCGTTTTTGATTATTGACCTTGTAGTCGCTTCGGTACTGATGGCAATGGGTATGATGATGTTGTCACCAATGATTGTTTCGTTGCCGTTCAAGTTGATGTTGTTCGTATTGGTCGATGGTTGGAACTTGATACTCTCGACACTTGCGGGCAGCTTTGCCCTTTAGATAAGCGCAGATAGAGGATAAGACATGACACCAGAAATGTTTGTCGAGCTTTTCCGTGAAGCACTTTGGATGGTGCTTATCATGGTCTGCGCTATTATCATCCCAAGCTTGCTTATCGGCCTTGTAGTCGCGATCTTTCAAGCTGCGACATCCATCAACGAACAAACATTGAGCTTCTTACCGCGTTTGATTGTCACGCTTTTGGCCCTGATGCTGTTTGGGCATTGGATGACGCAAATGTTGATGGAATATTTCTATGGCTTGATTGAACGCTTACCTCAGGTGCTTTATTAGAGGCGCCTATGGAGTACCCCACTAGCGTTGTCTTAGATTGGATCGCAAACTACTTCTGGCCCTATGTTCGTATCTCATCCATGTTGATGGTGATGACAGTAACCGGGGCCCGATTTGTTTCGCCAAGAATCCGCCTTTACCTCGGTTTAGCCATCACTTTCGCTGTCATGCCAGCCATCCCCGCCGTACCTCAGGACATTGAGCTACTCTCGTTTCGTGGCTTCATGACCATTGCCGAGCAAATGATCATCGGCATAGCGATGGGTATGGTTACTCAATTTATGATTCAAACCTTTGTCCTGCTGGGTCAAATATTGGGTATGCAATCAAGTTTGGGCTTTGCTTCTATGGTTGATCCTGCAAATGGTCAGAACACGCCATTGCTTGGTCAGTTATTCATGTTCTTAACGACAATGTTTTTTCTTGCCACCGATGGACACTTAAAAATGCTGCAATTGGTGGTGTTCAGTTTTAAAACTTTGCCGATTGGCTCCGGCTCGCTCAACGCGGTTGATTTCCGTGAAATGGCAGGCTGGCTTGGTATTATGTTCCAAACGGCATTGAGTATGTCTCTATCCGGCATTATTGCACTACTGACCATTAACTTGTCGTTTGGTGTAATGACCCGTGCCGCACCACAGCTGAATATCTTCTCGCTTGGTTTTGCTTTTGCTTTGATGGTGGGTCTATTACTTTGTTGGTACATACTGGCTGGTCTATACAGTCATTATGAAATGTTCTGGACAGTGGGTGAGGCGCAGATTTGTCGGCTTATTCGCTTGGAGTGCTAAGATTTGGCAGAATCAGACGGTCAGGAACGCACCGAAGAAGCCACGCCCCGACGGTTACAACAAGCCAGAGAAAAGGGGCAGGTCGCTCGATCTAAAGAGCTCGCATCAGCATCTGTGCTGATCGTTGGCGCCATTTCATTGATGTGGTTTGGCGAGGCGTTAGCACGTTCATTGTTTTCCATCATGAGCCGTTTATTTGATCTTCAACGAGAAGAGATTTTCGATACTGCAAAACTGTTTGATATCGCTTTGGGCGCGATGAGTGATTTGTTGTTCCCACTATTTTTGGTGTTAGCGACATTGTTTACCGCCGCCATGATTGGAGCAGCAGGTGTGGGAGGAATCAGTTTTTCTGCCCAAGCGGCCATGCCCAAGCTGTCGAAAATGAATCCGCTTAGCGGTTTAAAGCGAATGGTTGGCATGCAAAGCTGGGTAGAGTTGATCAAATCAATCCTTAAAGTGGTTCTGGTCACTGGTGTCGCCATCTATTTGATCCAAGCATCGCAGGCCGATCTGATTCAATTGAGTATGGATGTGTATCCGCAAAACATCTTCCATGCTTTAGATATTTTGCTGAACTTTATTTTGCTGATCAGTTGCTCGCTATTGATTGTGGTTGCCATCGATATTCCATTTCAAATTTGGCAGCACGCCGATCAGTTAAAAATGACCAAGCAAGAAGTCAAAGACGAATACAAAGAGACTGAAGGTAAGCCGGAAGTGAAAGGCCGTATTCGTATGTTGCAAAGGGAAGCGGCTCAACGTCGAATGATGGCGGATGTTCCTCAAGCTGATGTTATTGTTACTAACCCAGAGCACTTCTCGGTAGCGCTTCGTTATAAACAGAAGACAGACCGTGCGCCAGTCGTGATCGCTAAAGGTACTGACCACATGGCGATGAAGATTCGAGAAGTCGCCCGCGAACACGACATTACGATTGTGCCCGCACCACCTTTGGCTCGTGCGTTGTACCACACGACAGAGCTCGAGCAAGAGATCCCCGATGGGTTATTTACTGCCGTCGCTCAGGTTTTGGCATTTGTATTCCAATTGAAGCAATACCGAAAACGAGGTGGACAGCGTCCCAAAATTCAAGATTATGATTTGCCAATCCCACCCGAACACCGCCATTGATACGAAAAGCGGTAAAGCCTTAAAAAAGCTCGTTTGATCAAAAGCTAAGCTCTATTTGAGTGTTTAGTCATTATTTTGGCGCTAATTATGGTACATAGATTGCTTAAAACGCTTTAATTATCAACCCTACCTAAACTTTTAGGCTAAAGCGGTCGCGTATTAATAGTAAGAGCTTACGTGACGCTTCAATCGATTGAGATCTCTCGCAGTATGAAGTTAAGCCTGCCGTTTGCAGATAAATTGCCACGAATCCCTCAACGTGAAATGCCAGCTATTGGTGCTCCGGTGATGGTTTTGGCCACCCTAGCGATGGTGGTACTGCCGATTCCAGCATTTTTGCTGGATATGTTCTTCACCTTTAACATCGCGCTGTCGATGGTGGTGTTGTTAGTGACCGTTTACACACGTCGCCCTTTGGACTTCGCTGCTTTTCCAACGGTATTGCTGATCGCCACGTTGCTCCGCTTGGCTTTGAACGTTGCCTCGACTCGTGTCGTCTTACTGCATGGTCATGAAGGCGGTAATGCGGCAGGTAACGTAATTGAGGCGTTCGGTAACGTCGTTATTGGTGGTAACTACGCGGTCGGCCTAGTGGTTTTCCTCATCTTAATGATCATCAACTTTATGGTGGTGACCAAAGGTGCGGGTCGTATCTCTGAGGTAAGTGCTCGCTTTACGCTTGATGCGTTGCCGGGTAAGCAAATGGCGATTGATGCGGACTTGAATGCCGGATTGATAGACCAAGAGCAGGCAAGAGTTCGTCGTTTTGAAGTGACCAAAGAAGCGGATTTCTATGGCTCGATGGATGGTGCCTCGAAGTTCGTAAAAGGGGACGCGATTGCCGGTATTTTGATTCTGTTTATCAACATCGTCGGCGGTCTGTCGATCGGTATGGCGCAGTATGGATTGGGTTTCGGTGAAGCGATTGAAATCTATACCTTACTGACAATCGGTGATGGTTTGGTCGCACAAATCCCATCGCTATTGCTGTCGATTGCAGCGGCAATGATGGTGACGCGCCAAAACACCGATGAAGACATGGGTGAACAGCTGGTCTTCCAGATGTTCGACAACCCAAAAGCGCTGATGATTACTGCGGCTATTCTTGGTGTGATGGGCATCGTACCGGGCATGCCACACTTTGCGTTTTTGAGCCTTGCAGTCGCGGCCGGTGCAGCGGCATATTTCATCGACAAACGGCAGAAGCAGAAAGCGAAAGAGCCCGCTTTACCAGCAACAGCAGACGAAGGTGCAGAACCTTCCTCACAGCGCGAACTGTCTTGGGATGACGTCCAGCCAGTCGATATTATTGGCTTGGAAGTCGGTTATCGCTTAATCCCTTTGGTGGACAGAGACCAAGGTGGGGAACTGTTAGAGCGCGTAAAAGGCGTGCGTAAAAAGTTATCGCAAGATTTTGGGTTCCTAATTCCAGCGGTTCATATTCGTGACAATCTTGAGCTGACCCCAAACAGTTACCGAATTACATTGATGGGAGTTGCGGTGGGCGAAGCAGAGATTCGTCCGGATCAAGAGCTAGCGATTAACCCAGGTCAGGTGTATGGCATGATTGATGGTGAGCCAACCATTGACCCTGCTTTTGGACTGGAAGCCGTATGGATCCGAGAAGATCAGCGAGAGCACGCGCAGGCTCTGGGTTATACGGTTGTTGATTCATCAACGGTATTAGCGACGCACCTAAGCCAGCTATTGACCAACAACGCATCACAGCTAATTGGCCATGAAGAAGTAGAGAATTTATTAGAAATGTTGGGACGCAGCGCGCCTAAGTTGGTCGAGAACTTTGTTCCTGACCAATTACCATTAGGTGTGGTGGTGAAAGTCCTACAAAACTTGTTAAACGAGGCCATTCCAATCCGCGATATTCGCACGATTGTTCAAACTTTGGCTGAGTACTCAAGTAAGAGTCAAGAAGCTGACATATTGACGGCAGCAGTTCGAATTAGTCTTAAACGCCTAATTGTTCAAGAAATCAATGGTATAGAGCCTGAGCTACCAGTGATTACTTTGATACCCGAACTGGAACAAATATTGCATCAAACTATGCAAGCATCAGGAGGCGAATCCGCGGGGATTGAACCGGGACTCGCTGAGCGATTGCAGTCTTCACTAAGCCAAGCGACACAGGAACAAGAACTGAAAGGCGAACCTGCCGTTCTGCTTACTTCCGGTGTATTACGCTCGACATTGGCAAAATTTGTGAAGAACACAATACCTAATCTCCGGGTACTGTCTTACCAAGAAATACCGGATGAAAAACAGATCAGAATTGTGCAAGCCGTGGGTAACTGATCTCACGCATCATTAATGGATTCATAGTTTGAAAATAAAGCGATTTTTTGCCAAAGACATGAGAACGGCGCTGCTCCAAGTGAAAGAGGAGTTAGGCGCGGAAGCGGTGATCATGTCAAACAAGAAAGTGGCTGGTGGAGTAGCGATTGTTGCGGCGATAGATAGTGAATCTAATCCGTCTCAAGCAAGCGCAGCGTCACAGCAAAATCGCGGTGCTTCTCAATCGAATCGCTATAACGAACATCGTCAAATGTCATCGTCTTCTGCTGATCGTTACCAAGATCGTCATTTAGATGAAGATAAAATTAGCCTGAACAGTAATAACAGTAACAATGAAAAAACAGGCTCAATGACGCAGCGATTCGCTAATATGCTTAAGCAATATAGCGGTGGTGCAGCAGATGCTGACGATCACGTAGCGGAAAATGAAGATTCGCTCTCTGCTTTGCTGCAACGCCAAAATAAGCATCGCGACGGCTACAACCAAGAAAAGCCAGCGCCATATCAACCAGATTCACCTTTGGCGAAGCTAATCGCACAGGACAATCGATTTGAACGTCCGACGCCCAAGCTGGACCCGACGCGCTATGACCGACGTCGCCCAAGTGATGAGCGTGACGAATCGGCCGATGAGCTAGAAAGCATGCGCGAAGAGATGACGTCAATTCGTCGTCTGTTGGAGCACCAAGTTTCTGGCCTGATGTGGCAAGAAGTAGAACGCCGTGAGCCGCTAAGAGCAATGCTGATTAAGCGCTTAGAGCGAATGGGCGTTTCTCCGGAGTTAGCAGACCAGATGGCCTGTTATATTCCGGAAGATACAAAGCCAGCGCGAGCGTGGAAAGCGTTATTGTCGCTGGTGGCGGATCAAATCAATATTCCTAAACAGGACATTTTAAAACGTGGTGGCGTAGTCGCATTGTTGGGTCCGACGGGGGTTGGGAAAACAACAACCGTAGCGAAACTCGCAGCACGCGCAGCCATGGAATACGGTGCCGACAATGTGGCCCTTGTGACAACAGATACATATCGCATAGGTGCACATGAGCAGCTCTCAATTTATGGAAGAATCATGGGTTGTCCCGTAAGAGTTGCTAAAGATTCTAACGAGTTAGCCGATGTTATATATCAGCTAAGAAACAGAAGACTGATTTTGGTCGATACGGCAGGGATGGGGCAACGAGATGTGAGGCTTTCCGAGCAGCTCGACACTCTAATGCAAGAGAGCGGAGAAGTGATTCACAGCTACCTTGTTTTGCCGGCTACCGCACAACGTCGTGTTCTACAAGAAACGCTGGATCACTTCCGACGTATACCACTTTCGGGTTGTATTATGACGAAGCTTGATGAGTCATTAAGCCTAGGCGAATTCATCAGTGTAGTGATTCAAAACGCAATGCCAGTAGCTTACATCGCTAATGGTCAGCGCGTACCAGAAGACATTGTGATAGCGCAACCAAAATATATGCTTGCGAAAGCAAATGAACTGTTAGAGAAGTCGACAGAGAACGAACCTCACTTTTGGAACAGTGACAGTGAAGGACTCTAAGGCGGCGGACTACTATGACTGAGAATATGATACACGATCAAGCAAGCGGCCTCCGTCGCTTAACACAACCATCGTTGACCAAAGTGATTGCTGTTACTGGCGGCAAAGGTGGTGTGGGGAAATCAAACGTAACACTGGGTCTGGCGATTTGTATGGCTCGCCAAGGCAAGAAGGTGATGGTTCTCGACGCTGATTTAGGTCTGGCCAATGTGGACGTGATGCTCGGAATTCGTGCAAAACGTAATCTAGGACATGTCTTAGCGGGTGAATGTGAGCTAAAAGATGCGATTGTCGAAGGGCCTTATGGTATAAAGATAATTCCTGCAACTTCTGGCACACAGAGCATGACAGAGCTTTCTCACGCTCAGCATGCCGGACTCATCCGAGCATTTGGTAGTCTTGAAGACGAAATGGATGTCCTGCTGATTGATACCGCTGCTGGTATCTCTGACATGGTAATCAGTTTTTCGCGAGCAGCTCAAGATGTGGTTGTAGTTGTGTGTGATGAACCGACGTCAATCACAGATGCCTATGCATTAATCAAGCTGTTGAGTAAAGAACACCAAGTTCAACGCTTTAAAGTTGTAGCAAATATGGTCAGAAGCTACCGTGAAGGGCGAGAATTGTTTGCAAAGTTGACACTAGTCACAGAGCGATTCTTGAATGTTAGCCTTGAACTCGTAGCATGTATTCCATTAGATGATAAAGTACGACAGGCTGTAAAAAGACAAAAAATTGTCGTTGATGCGTTCCCACGCTCGCCTGCCGCTTTAGCTATCAGCTCACTAGCAAACAAAGCGTTGACGTGGCCACTACCGAAAACACCAAGTGGACACTTGGAATTTTTTGTGGAAAGGTTGCTAAATCGTACCGAATTCGCAGAGGACCCTTTTGGTGAATAAAGCGATAACCTATGACCAACATGGCAAATTTAATAGCCAGCAGGCGTTCATTGAACGTTATTCAGTGTTGGTTAAGCGCATTGCTCACCACCTACTAGGCCGTTTACCGCCGAGTGTTCAGGTAGAGGATTTAATTCAGGCCGGCATGATCGGTCTTATCGAAGCTCAGCAGAATTATGATGGTTCTAAAGGTGCGAGCTTTGAAACTTATGCAGGTATCCGTATTCGTGGCGCAATGTTAGATGACATGCGTAAAGGCGATTGGGTACCGCGTTCTGTTCATAAAAATAATCGAGAGATTAACCAAGCGATTGCGGAGCTGGAAGGCGAATTAAATCGAGATCCTACTGATTCTGAAGTAGCCACGCATCTCGGTATGACACTGGATCAATATCATAGTGCTCTTACCGATATCAACTGCTCAAAATTAGTCGGTATTGAAGATTTAGGCGTTTCTGATGATGTGATTTCACCGGCGGATGAAACCGATGACAGCAACCCATTCAAAGGGGTAGTTGATGAATCATTTCGAAAAGCACTGGTTGAATCAATAAAACAGCTTCCAGAGCGTGAAGCTTTGGTTCTTTCGCTTTATTATGATGAAGAACTCAATTTGAAAGAAATTGGCGATGTGTTAGGCGTAAGCGAATCTCGCGTAAGTCAAATACTGAGTCAAGCGATGCAACGTTTACGTACCAAGCTCAGTGCGTGGACACAAAATGACTAAAAACACTGATTTTACGATTCAGTGGAGGCAATTTTGAATAAAAACATGAAGATCCTTATTGTTGATGATTTCTCAACAATGCGCCGTATTGTTAAAAACCTGCTTCGTGACTTGGGTTTCAATAACACTCAAGAAGCGGACGATGGTTTAACCGCATTACCAATGCTGAAAAAAGGTGACTTCGATTTTGTTGTAACTGACTGGAACATGCCAGGTATGCAAGGCATCGATTTGCTTAAACACATCCGCGCGGATGCAGAACTTAAGCATCTGCCAGTTCTAATGATCACGGCTGAAGCGAAGCGTGAGCAGATCATTGAAGCTGCTCAAGCAGGTGTAAACGGCTACATTGTTAAGCCATTTACTGCTGCAACATTAAAAGAAAAATTAGATAAAATTTTCGAGCGTTTATAACTCTCTCTTTCTCTTTGTTATTCGAGTCATTCATACCAATTATTAAATACCTATTAAATGACTCGTTTAGCGTTTTCAAAGTGATAAGAAGAACTAAACGTAAAAGGGTCTATTCAGAATGATCTCACTAGAGCAGGCGAAGTCACTCGTTCAAATGCTAGAAAACGGGGAACAAGACCAAGCCAATATGCTTGTTGCCTCGATCTACGAAGGTGCCGATAACCCAATGCTGCAAGAAATTGGAGCGTTAACTCGAGACCTTCACGAATCACTCAAGCAGTTCAGTCTCGATCAGCGCATGACCGAAATTGCGAAAGACGAAATCCCTAACGCTAGGGATCGTCTCAATTATGTGATCGAGAAGACAGAGCTTGCAGCCAACAAAACAATGGATGCGGTCGACTGCTGCCTTCCTATCGCTGATAACCTGCATGATTGCCTTCTAAAAGTTCGTCCTCAATGGAATGAACTCATGCACGGGCGCATAGAATTAAGCGAATTTAAAGCACTGTGTCACCGAATCGACGGGCTATTAGTGCAAGTCGAAGGTGACAGCACTGAATTGCGCGGCCAATTGACCGAAATTCTCATGGCGCAAGACTTCCAAGACCTAACTGGCCAAATCATTCGCCGCGTAATTACGTTGGTTAATGAAGTTGAAGGCCGCTTAGTGGAAATCCTAACCGTATTCTCTGGAAATAAACTTGAAGAACATATTCAAGTTTTGTCAGAACCGGCAGATAAAAAGAATACACAAACAAGCGAAGCCGAAGGCCCGATTCTTCATCCAGAACTGAGAGAAGATGCGGTTTCATCGCAGGACGAAGTCGATGACTTGTTGTCCAGTCTTGGATTTTAAAGGTAACGTATGAGCTACGATTTAGACGAAGATATTCTTCAGGACTTTCTCATTGAGGCTGGGGAAATTCTCGAGCTGCTTTCTGAGCAGTTGGTTGAATTGGAAAATAACCCAGAAGACAAAGACTTACTTAATGCTATTTTCCGCGGGTTTCATACCGTAAAAGGCGGTGCCGGCTTCCTTTCATTGGCAGAGCTAGTCGATACTTGTCATGGTGCGGAGAACGTGTTCGACGTTTTACGAAACGGTCAACGCACGGTAACGCAAAACTTAATGGATACGATGCTAAAAGCTTTGGATACGGTTAATACCCAGTTCCAGGCTGTTCAAGATCGTGAGCCGTTAGAAGCTGCGGACCCTGAGCTTCTTGAAGAACTTCATCGTCTATGCAAACCTGAGTCAGAAGATGAAGTAGCGGCAACCGTAGTTGAAGAACCAGTGGCTACTCCAGAACCTATTATTCCCGAGCCTATCATCGAAGAACCGGCTGCACCGTCAGCACCATCAAGTGTCGGCTCTGTTGATGAAATTACCCAAGACGAATTCGAAAAGCTACTGGATGAGCTTCATGGTAAAGGTTCAGCGCCAGGCGCCTCAATGTCTGCGACATCTACAACGCCATCTGAACCGCCTCAATCGAGTGCACCATCAGTTGAAAGTGGTGATATCACTGATGATGAGTTTGAACGTTTACTCGATGAACTGCACGGTGTAGGAAAAAGTCCTTCTACGGCAGAGGCTGCTGCATCTGCATCCGTACCAGTAGAGCCACCTAAAGCGGCAGAGCCTTCCGCTCCAGTGTCATCTTCATCAAATCAAGACAGTGACTTAATGACGGACGAAGAGTTCGAAAAGTTACTCGATGAGCTACATGGTTCAGGTAAAGGTCCAACGCTAGAAGAATTGGACATGGCAACGAAGCCAGCGTCAGCAAACGTAGAGCAAAGCCCTGCGAAACCTGAGCCTGTTGCTAAGCCAGCACCCGTTCAAGCAGCGCCAGCACCAAAGCCAGAATCTAAACCAGTCGCGGTAAAAGAAGAAGCCAAAGCACCAGCGGTTAAAAAACCTCAGGCTGAAGCAACCGTTCGTGTTGACACCTCGACGCTTGATACCATCATGAACATGGTGGGTGAGCTCGTATTGGTGCGTAACCGTCTACTAAGCCTTGGTTTGAATAGCGACAACGAAGAGATGTCCAAAGCGGTCGCTAACCTTGATGTGGTAACTGCGGATCTACAAGGCGCGGTAATGAAAACGCGTATGCAGCCAATTAAGAAAGTGTTTGGCCGTTTCCCGCGCGTTGTCCGTGACTTGGCTCGTAACCTAAATAAAGACATCGTGCTAGAAATGCGCGGTGAAGAAACCGATCTCGATAAAAACCTTGTAGAAGCATTGGCCGATCCGTTGATTCACTTGGTGCGTAACTCGGTTGATCACGGTATTGAAATGCCAGACGCACGCGCGAAGGCCGGCAAATCACGTAC
This sequence comes from Vibrio sp. 2304, assembly GCF_033339475.1. Lineage (NCBI taxonomy): Bacteria > Pseudomonadati > Pseudomonadota > Gammaproteobacteria > Vibrionales > Vibrionaceae > Vibrio > Vibrio sp. 2304. The sequence goes on from NZ_JAWOUQ010000004.1 coordinate 43,072, forward strand.
AGGTAAAGTGATTTTGTCAGCATCGCAAGAAGGGGACCATATTGAACTATCCATCGTAGATGATGGTGGCGGTATGGACCCGAACAAACTGCGTGGCATCGCGGTGAAGCGTGGCATGATGGATGAAGATGCGGCGGCACGTTTAACAGATAAAGAGTGCTTCAACCTTATCTTCGCACCTGGCTTCTCAAGTAAAGATAAAATTTCTGACATCTCTGGTCGTGGTGTGGGTATGGACGTGGTTAAGACGGCGATCAATACCTTAAACGGTTCAATCGATATCGATTCTGAGCTAGGCAAGGGCACTAAGATTACGATCAAAGTACCACTAACGTTAGCGATTTTACCGACTCTGATGGTTGGTGTTGGCGGTCATCCTTTTGCTCTACCACTGGCTTCGGTGAGTGAAATTTTCCACTTGGATCTTAGTCGTACAAACGTGGTAGATGGTCAGCTGACGATTATTGTGCGTGAGAAATCTATCCCACTATTTTACTTACAAAACTGGTTGGCATCCAAATCGCAAAACGTCCAAGAGCGTACTGGTCACGGTCACGTGGTGATTGTACAGATTGGTAACCAGCGCGTTGGTTTTGTTGTGGATACGCTTATTGGTCAAGAAGAAGTGGTTATTAAGCCACTCGATAATCTATTACAGGGCACTCCAGGTATGGCTGGTGCGACAATTACTAGCGATGGCCATATTGCATTAATTCTAGATGTGCCTGATTTACTTAAGCGATATGCTGCGGCTTCACGCCTTTAAGCAAAGCTGACGTTATTAAAAGGAATAAGATGGCGATTAAAGTACTAGTCGTTGATGATTCGAGTTTTTTCCGACGTCGCGTGAGCGAAATCATCAACTCAGAATCGCGCCTAGAAGTGATTGACGTTGCGGTAAATGGTAGAGAGGCGGTTGAGAAAGCCAAATCTCTCAAACCTGACGTCATCACGATGGATATTGAAATGCCAGTGATGGATGGCATTACAGCTGTACGTGAAATTATGGCCGCTGCTCCAACGCCAATTCTAATGTTTTCGTCCCTGACCCACGACGGGGCGAAAGCTACGCTTGATGCGCTAGATGCGGGCGCATTGGACTTCTTACCGAAAAAGTTTGAGGACATTGCGCGTAACCGTGAAGAAGCGGTGTCATTACTTCAACAGCGTGTGATTCAGATTGCCTCGAAGCGCGCTTTCATGCGTCGACCTATCGCTCGCCCAACAGCGAGTACCAGCACGACTACTCGATCATTAGGTTCAAGAACGGCTTCACCTGTGACTCCAACACCAACTCGACCTGCTGCGACAAAGTACCGTGCTTCTGGTAAGAAGTATCAACTGACGGCAATTGGCACATCAACAGGTGGCCCCGTTGCTCTACAAAAAATTCTGACGCGTTTGCCGATGAACTATCCGCATCCGATTGTATTGATTCAACACATGCCAGCAACGTTTACTGCTGCGTTTGCCAGCCGTTTGAACACCTTGTGTAAGATTCAAGTGAAAGAAGCACAAGATGGCGATGTGTTACAGCCCGGTGTGGCATACCTTGCACCAGGTGGGAAACAAATGATGGTGGATGGACGAGCGGGCGCTGCTCGTCTTCGCATTATTGATGGCGGCGACCGCATGAACTACAAACCATGTGTGGATGTGACTTTTGGTTCTGCCGCAAAAGTATATGGCGACAAAGTGCTCTCTTTAGTGTTGACAGGCATGGGTGCAGACGGTCGTGAGGGCGCTCGCATGTTGAAGTCTGCAGGCTCAACAATTTGGGCACAAGATGAAGAAAGTTGTGTTGTTTATGGCATGCCCCAAGCGGTTGCTAAAGCAGGCATTTCTTCAGAAGATTTACCGCTTGACCGCATTGCTGAACGCATGTTGGTGGAAGTTGGCCTAGCTTAGGATTCATCATGATTGTTTGGAGTGTAGCTAACCAGAAAGGAGGCGTGGGTAAAACCACCTCAACAGTGACATTGGCGGGCTTATTGAGCCAGAAAGGCCATCGAGTATTGATGGTTGATACTGATCCTCACGCCTCACTGACTACTTATCTCGGTTATGATCCTGATGCAGTAACTTCGAGCCTATTTGATTTATTCCAGTTGAAGACGTTTTCTCGTGAGACGGTTAAACCGTTGATTTTAGAAACAGAGCTGGAAGGAATGGATATCATTCCCGCGCATATGTCCCTTGCCACGCTTGATCGCGTAATGGGTAATCGCAGTGGTATGGGATTAATCTTAAAACGGGCGCTGCAAACTGTCTCACAAGACTATGACTATGTGTTGATTGATTGTCCGCCAATCCTTGGCGTGATGATGGTGAACGCGTTGGCAGCCAGTGACCGAATTTTGATTCCTGTTCAAACAGAGTTTTTGGCGATGAAAGGTCTAGAGCGCATGATGCGTACGCTAACCATTATGCAAAAATCTCGCCCGGGCGGTTTCAAAGTGACTATCGTCCCAACCATGTACGATAAGCGCACGAAAGCGTCATTGCAGACATTGATGCAACTGAAAAAAGATTACCCAAATCAAGTGTGGACCTCAGCGGTGCCTATTGATACCAAGTTCCGCGATGCCAGTTTAAAGCACTTGCCAGCGTCGCATTTTGCATCTGGTAGTCGTGGTGTGTTTGCCTATAAACAGCTACTGATTTATCTGGAGAGGTTGGCGTTCGATGAGCAGTAATGATGTGCTGTCCAGTGAACAAGCACTTGATGACTACTTTAATGCATTACTGGATGATGAAACTGAAATAACGACTCTTGAGGAAGACCTTGACCTGTTGGCTCAAGAGGTATCATCTGCAGAGCCAGAGCCAGAGCCAGAGCCAGAGCCAGAGCCAGAGCCAGAGCCAGAGCCAGAGCCAGAGCCAGAGCCAGAGCTAGAATTACAGCTACAATACTCGGAGCCAGAAACGTACCAGTTTCAAGAAACATATCCGCCAGAGTTGGAAGCTCCAAACCTGGAAGATGTTCAAAGGCTATTAAGTCAGCTTGAAGCAAGCAACCCAGTGGCTGAGTTGGATATTGATAGTATTCTTGAACAAAATACGATTGATATTGCAGCAGAGATAAAAGCGGCTGAGCCTGAGGTACAAACCTTTAGTGAGGTGCCTGAGCTTCAGGGTGTTGAGGAAATACAGGACTGGGTGATTGATGAGCCAGTTTTTGAGGAAGCGCAACCAGAGGTGGATGAACCTCACGCAGTGATCGAACAAAGTATCAATATAGAATCGAACGTCGATACTGAACTCGAAACACAAGCAGATTCCGATATACCAACGGTCTGGGAAAGCACGAAGCGAAGTGAGGACTTCCAAGTTCTTTACTTTGATGTGAATGGTGTCACGTTTGCTGTACCTCTTGATGAGTTAGGTGGTATTCATCGCATTAGCGAGCTTAACCATTTGATAGGAAAACCCGCCTGGTATTTGGGGCTACAAACAAATCGCGAGCAGCAGTTTGATGTCGTCGATACCGCGAAATGGGTGATGGCAGATAAGCTTCGTGATGATAGCTATAAAGATAACTACCAATATGTCGTCATGCTTGGTGAGAGCATGTGGGGGTTGGCCAGTAACCAATTAATGGGGACTGAAACGCTTAATATCGACAAGGTTCGCTGGCGTGAGCAGGCGGGTAAACGCCCTTGGCTAGCGGGCATGGTAAAAGAAAAAATGTGTGCCTTAATTCATGTCCAGGCGCTCATTGACATGCTAAACGCCGGTTTAGATGTCAAATCACTGAATTAGATTTAAGTCGGGAACGACATTAACGAGGATTAACTATGTCTCAAGCTTTTGAAGTAGAAGTGAAGAAAGATGCATCGAATGACGAAGTTCTTCAGTGGGTGACGTTCCAGCTAGAAGAAGAAACGTACGGCATCAACGTAATGCAAGTTCGTGAAGTACTTCGTTATACTGAAATTGCCCCTGTTCCAGGTGCACCAGATTATGTACTTGGTATCATCAACCTACGCGGTAATGTAGTTACTGTTATCGATACACGTTCACGTTTTGGCCTGATGGAAGGCGAAGTCACTGACAACACTCGTATTATTGTGATCGAGTCTGAGCGTCAAGTGATTGGTATCTTAGTAGATAGCGTGGCAGAAGTCGTTTATCTGCGTTCTTCTGAAATTGATACGACGCCTTCTGTTGGTACCGACGAGAGTGCGAAGTTCATCCAGGGTGTGAGCAACCGTGACGGCAAGCTTCTTATCCTTGTGGATTTGAACAAGCTGCTAACAGATGACGAGTGGGACGAGATGGCTCACCTTTAATGGCTGAATGATGATGGCTGAAGAGACTCTTTTATCTGCTCCATTCCTTGCGGGTGGCGTCGCTTTTATTGTGTTAGTTTTGGTTGTTTTGCAACTGCGGATTCGCTCTGGGTTACAAAAGCAGTTAGACCAACAACGAGCTCAATCTCGACACGCAGATAAAGAAGTGCAAAAGTTGAGTAAGCAGTTACTCGAAGTGCGCTCGGTTGTCGTTGGTCTTGGGCAAAAAGTGACGGAGCAACAGGACATTATTCAGCACTTAAACGAGAGAATTCGCGAACTCGAACACGCTGATACTGATGGTCGCTTGTACAGTCGCGCTTCTAAAATGGTACAGCTTGGCGCTGATATCAACGAGCTGATTGAAGAGTGCGAACTACCAAAAGCCGAAGCTGAGTTGATGCTTTCACTGCAGAAGAAACTGGCGGGGAAAGAGAAGATTCCACCATTAAGTGGTCAGCCATCAGATGACGCAGAATATCCAGCGCGTGGACGTCGTCGACGCTAAAGGTTTTAAAGCGATAAAAAGAGGCGATAAGCCTCTTTTTTTGTGTTCGGTTACTAATTATCTTTTTGCAATACAGCCCTAGGTTACCTTGAGCTCTCTTCATTCTTAGCACTCGCTCCCCAAGTTAAAATGAGAGCTTATAACTACTTATAGTTAATTTTATTAAAGTGTGACGATTAATTAACAAAAATACATGAACTTACATACATCCCAGCCCTCTTATCCTGTTTTGTCATAACTAAGCTGTGCTAATATAGCGCTTCGTTCATTTTTTAGTTGAAGCTCTATGTTAGAAGTATCTAACCTGACAGCGATCCGTGATGAAAGGGTTCTGTTTGAAAACCTGCAGTTTGAAATTAAGCCTGGTGAATTGGTCCAGATCGAAGGGCGTAATGGTACTGGTAAAACTACATTGCTACGGATTGTGACAGGGTTAGGTGATAGAGAAGAAGGTGTCATTAAATGGAAAGGCGAAGAGGTTGAAAAATCTCGTGATGTTTTCCATCAAGATCTGCTTTTCTTAGGACATCAAACAGGAGTGAAACGAGAGCTTACCGCATTAGAAAACTTACGTTTTTATCAATCTATTCAAAATAATCGCTCTTCAGACGAAGAAATCTTCATCGCTTTGACTCAAGTAGGATTAGCTGGCCGAGAAGATGTGCCTGTAGCACAACTTTCCGCAGGTCAGCAACGACGAGTCGCATTGGCAAGGTTATGGCTCAGTAAGCAAATTTTATGGATTTTAGATGAGCCGTTGACTGCCATTGATAAGCAAGGTGTCAAGGTGCTTGAATCTTTGTTCGCAAGCCATGCTGATAATGGTGGTATTGTTGTGTTGACGACGCATCAAGATATGTTTGCGGACAGCCCGAAACTTAGAAAAATAAAGCTGGGTGACTGATATGATTTCCTCGATGACCACCATCATTCGTCGTGAGCTCCTAATCGCATTTCGCCGTCAGGCAGACATTCTGAACCCGCTGTGGTTCTTTATTATTGTCATTACTCTCTTTCCTCTGAGTATTGGACCAGAACCTAATTTGTTAGCACGTATTGCAGCGGGCATCGTTTGGGTTGCCGCATTGCTGTCCGCCTTATTATCATTAGAGCGTCTATTTCGTGATGATTTTCAAGACGGTGCACTAGAACAAATGATGCTAATGCCGATTCCATTGCAACTTGTAGTGGTTTCAAAGGTCATAGCACATTGGTTGTTAACAGGGTTACCTCTGATTTTAATTAGCCCATTATTGGCGGTTTTACTTTCGCTCGACTTCAATACTTGGCTATCGGTTGTATTAACCTTGATGATCGGTACACCAACACTAAGTTTTATTGGCGCCATTGGTGTGGCGTTGACTGTTGGGTTGCAAAAGGGTGGCGTTCTTTTGAGTTTGCTTATTCTTCCGCTCTACATCCCAATTTTGATTTTCGCAACATCGGCAATTGATGCTGCCGCACTCGGTATGGCGTATAACGGTCAACTAGCGATTTTAGGTGCGATGCTAATGGGGGCGATGACATTAACGCCTTTTGCCATCAGTGCCGCATTACGAGTTAGTGTTAACTAACTCAATAAAGTGCCAATGAAGCGGCGCTTGATCAAAGAATTATTATTAAAGCACTGCTACGGTCTCAACCCTTTAGACAGTGTCCCTGAAGTAAGAGTGAGAACAAAACATGTGGAAATGGCTACATCCTTATGCCAAGCCAGAAGCAGCTTATCGTTTGAGTGGTAAGTTTCTGCCTTGGTTTTCTGTATTGGCCCTCGTATGCTTATCGGTTGGTACGGTTTGGGGGCTTGCATTTGCGCCTTCAGATTACCAACAAGGTGACAGTTTCCGAATTATCTACATTCATGTCCCATCAGCTATTTGGTCTATGGGCGTTTATATGTCGATGGCGATTGCTGCATTTATTGGCCTAGTATGGCAAGTTCGCCTATCTGATATGGCGGCACTTGCGATGGCTCCGATTGGTGCAGTATTTACTTTTATTGCTCTACTTACAGGTGCTGTTTGGGGCAAGCCTATGTGGGGCACTTGGTGGGTATGGGATGCCCGTCTTACATCTGAATTGATTCTTCTATTTCTCTACCTTGGTGTGATTGCGCTTTACCATGCGTTTGACGATCAAAAAACCGCCGCAAAAGCTGCTGGTATTTTAGCGATCGTAGGCGTAGTAAACCTACCTATCATTCACTTTTCCGTGGAATGGTGGAACACGCTTCATCAAGGTGCGACGATCACGAAATTTGAACAACCTTCTATTTCATCCGACATGCTTTGGCCGTTATTGCTGAACATCTTTGGCTTTGCGTTTTTCTTTGGTGCCGTGACGATGGTCCGTTTTCGTAACGAAATCATCAGTAAAGAAAGTCACCGCCCTTGGGTGCGCAAACTCGCAACAGAACAAACTCAGTGAGGTAACTGATTATGCATTTTGAATCTCTGAGCGACTTTTTTGCCATGGGTGGCTACGCATCATACGTATGGAGTGCGTTTGGTATTACTTTCTTATCCATGCTGATTCTTCTGATCACTAGCCTTCGCCGCGGTGATGCATTATTGAAAGAAGTGAAAGCAAAAATTGACCGTCAAGCTCGTATCGACGCAGCGAAGAACATGGAGAACACCTTATGAACCCGAGACGTAAAAAGAGGCTAGGTATTGTACTAGCGATCTTTATCGGTATTAGTGCCACCATTGGTTTGATACTTTATGCGCTTAACCAAAATATGGACCTTTTCTACACTCCAACGGAATTGGTTAATGGTAAGCCAGATGGCACCAAGCCAGAAGTAGGCCAGCGTCTGCGTATCGGTGGAATGGTGGTTGTGGGCTCAGTTCGTCGAGATCCTAATTCTTTGAAAGTGAGTTTTGACCTGCACGATGTCGGTCCGAAAGTGACGATTACCTATGACGGTATTCTTCCTGACTTGTTCCGTGAAGGGCAGGGTATTGTTGCTCAAGGTGTACTGAAAGATGCCACGACAGTTGAGGCATTTGAGGTCCTAGCGAAGCACGATGAAGAATACATGCCACCAGAAATTGCAGAAGCGATGAAGAAAACGCATGAACCGCTTCAATACAGCACCGAACAGAAACAAGGAAGCGGCCAATGATTGCTGAAATCGGTCACTTTGCTCTCATTCTTTCGCTTGCAATGGCAGTGTTGTTGAGCGTATTGCCATTGTGGGGAGCATCGAATAATAACACCATGCTCATGAACACAGCGCGACCGCTATCTTGGTCTATGTTCCTGATGCTGTTGTTCTCTTTCGCCATTTTATGTTGGGGATTTTATACCAACGACTTCACGTTACAGTATGTAGCGAGCAACTCGAATAGTCAGCTTCCTTGGTACTACCGTTTAACCGCAGTATGGGGTGCGCACGAAGGTTCACTTTTGCTATGGGTTTTAATCCAAGCTGCTTGGACTGTCGCTGTAGCGACGTTTAGTCGTGGTATGCCGCAAGAGTCGGTTGCACGTGTACTTGCTGTTATGGGCATGATCTCAGTGGGTTTCCTACTGTTTATCATCCTGACGTCGAACCCATTCCTACGTACGTTACCGTTCTTCCCGGTTGACGGACGTGACTTGAACCCTCTGCTTCAAGACCCTGGTTTGATTGTTCACCCGCCAATGCTTTACATGGGCTATGTTGGTTTCTCGGTTGCATTCTCTTTTGCGATCGCATCCCTAATGACCGGACGCCTTGATACGGCTTGGGCTCGTTGGTCTCGTCCTTGGACAACCGCAGCATGGGTATTTTTAACACTTGGTATCGCACTAGGTTCTTGGTGGGCTTACTACGAACTTGGCTGGGGTGGCTGGTGGTTCTGGGACCCAGTAGAAAACGCATCATTCATGCCTTGGTTAGCGGGTACCGCATTAATGCACTCTCTTGCCGTGACAGAAAAACGCGGCACATTTAAAGCGTGGACGGTACTATTGGCAATCTCTGCATTTTCGTTGAGTTTGTTGGGCACCTTCTTAGTCCGTTCCGGTATTTTAGTATCGGTGCACGCGTTCGCGTCTGACCCGTCGCGCGGTATGTTTATTCTAGGCTTCCTCGTTTTCGTTATCGGCGGCTCTTTATTGCTGTTTGCCGTAAAAGGGGCAGCAGTGCGTGTACGAGGTAACTTCGACTTAGTCTCACGTGAAAATGCGCTCTTAGCCAACAACGTATTACTTATCGCCGCTCTTGTTGTGGTGTTAGTGGGGACACTGTTGCCGCTCGTACACAAGCAGCTTGGTTTGGGGTCGGTCTCTATCGGTGCGCCATTCTTTGACATGCTATTTGCGTGGTTAATGATGCCATTTGCTTTTCTGCTTGGTATTGGTCCTCTTATTCGCTGGAAGCGAGACAATTTATCTAAACTTGTGAAACCAATGCTCGTTTCAGGTGTGCTTGCTTTCGCCTTGGCCGCGCTATGCGTGTACCTGTTTGCCGATTTCTTCTCAACCATGGCTTACATTGGTTGGGTGATGGCGATTTGGATTATTGCGATGCATGGCTTTGAACTGTACGAGCGCGCAACGCACCGTCATAGCTTTAGTGAAGGTGTTCGCAAGCTGCAACGTAGCCACTGGGCAATGATGTTGGGTCATGTTGGTCTGGCGGTATCTGTTATCGGTATTGCGATGGTACAGAACTACAGCATCGAGCGTGATGTACGTTTAGCACCTGGCGAACACTTCCAAATTCAAGGCTATGATTTCTACTTCTCAGGCTTGCGTGATAAAGATGGTCCAAACTACGATGGCTACATCGCAGACTTTGAGATCACACACGATGGCAAATACGTGAATACGCTTCACGCAGAGAAGCGCTTCTACCGTACGGCTAAGTCTATGATGACTGAAGCAGCCATTGACCGCGGTATTAGCCGCGACCTATACATTGCAATGGGTGAACGTTTAGACGACAACCGATCTTGGGCTGTTCGTATTTACTATAAACCGTTCGTTCGTTGGATTTGGGCTGGCTCTTTGATTATGGCATTAGGCGGCGCACTAGCGATTTCTGATAAACGCTACCGCTTCCGTAAATCGCCGAAGAAAAACGCGAAGTCAAAAGAGCAGGAGGCATAACATGAATAAGAAAATCTTATTTATTCCGCTTGTCGCTTTCATGATTCTAGCGGGCATTTTCGCAACCCAATTAATGCGTAACCAAGAGGGCGATGATCCAACTAAATTGGAGTCGGTTTTGGTTGGCAAGCCAGTTCCTGAATTTCATTTAGAAGACCTGGCTGAGCCTGGAAAACAGTACGACCAATCAATTTTTAAAGGTGAACCGTTGCTCTTGAACGTTTGGGCAACGTGGTGCCCAACGTGTTATGCAGAGCATAAATACCTAAACGAATTGGCGGGTAAGGGCGTTAAGATCATCGGTATGAATTACAAAGATGATCGTAATAAAGCAATAGGTTGGCTGAATGATCTCGGCAACCCGTACTTGATCAGCCTATTTGATGGCAGTGGTATGCTTGGCCTTGACCTTGGCGTTTATGGTGCTCCAGAAACATTCATTATTGATGCAAATGGTGTGATTCGCTATCGCCATGTAGGGGATGTAAACCCACGTAATTGGTCAGAAACACTGGAGCCGCTTTACAACAAATTGGTTGAGGAGGCGAAGCAATGAGAAAGCTAATTCTTGCCGTTTTTGCTGCGATGACATTATCTCTTGCTGCTCATGCGGCCATTGAAGTGTACGAGTTTGATAATTTGGAACAAGAACAGCAGTTCAAAGAGTTAAGCCATACGCTCCGTTGCCCTAAATGTCAGAACAACACGATCTCGGATTCTAACGCTGAACTTGCTCAGGACTTACGCCATAAGGTGTACGAAATGACCAAAGAAGGTAAGTCCAAAGATGAGATTGTTGATTACATGATCGCCCGTTACGGTAACTTCGTGACTTACAACCCACCATTTACGGTCGCGACTGCGATTTTGTGGCTAGGGCCACTCGCTGTAGTACTGGGTGGTTTTGGTTTGATTGTGCTGCGTAGCCGTAAATCTAAAGTTAAGGCAAAAGCGAGCAGTGACGAGCAATGGGATGAGCAAAAAGAAGCTCGTTTAAAAGCATTGCTTGAAGAAGAGAACAACGGAGATAAGAAGTAATGACACTATTTTGGATTTCCACCGTTGTTCTCACGCTTATTGCTTGTGCGCTGGTGGCTTTGCCGCTGCTTAAACAAAAAGCGAACAATGATGATGTGTTACGCGATGAGCTTAACAAGGCATTTTATAAAGACCGACTATCTGAGCTTGCAGAAGAAACTGACGAAGGTCTAGTTGAAAGTGAAGACGAACTGATTTCTGATCTAAAGCAATCACTGCTTGACGATATCCCTGGTGATAAAGCGCAAAAAGAAACCAAGGTTTCTCCAATCGCGGTTTTAGTTCCATCGGTAATTCTGACGGTGGTGCTGAGCTATGGTTTGTATTATAAATTTGGCGCGTCAGACGATATTGTTCAATGGCAAGAAGTGTCTGCAAATCTACCTGAGTTATCGAAAAAGCTGATGTCGGCTTCTTCTGAGCCGCTGAGTGACGATGAAATGGCGGATTTGACCCTTGCCCTTCGAACTCGCTTACATTACCAGCCGGAAGACTCGACAGGTTGGTTACTGCTAGGTCGTATTGCGTTAGCAAATCGTGATGTCACCACAGCTATCGATGCGATGGAAAAATCGTACCGCCTAGAGCCAAAAGACCCAGATGTGATGTTGGGTTATGCACAAGCTCTGATGCTGTCTCAAGAGGAAATGGATCAAGCGACGGCTCGCTCATTACTCGGCAAGCTGATGCAGCAAGACTATGTCGATCTGCGTGTGTTTTCTTTGTTAGCGTTCGATGCGTTTGAGCGTCAAGACTTCCCGGCTGCCATCAAGTACTGGGGAGTCATGCAGCAAATGATTGGTCCAGAAGATAGTCGCTACGAGATGTTGTCACGCAGTATTGAGAGTGCTCGTAAGCAAATGGGCGAAGCGGTTTCACCGGATAAGAGTGTAGCTGTGACAATTAATGTGGCACCAAATGCTCAGTTGGATCCAAACGCAGTTCTGATTGTGTCAGTACATCGTTCAGATGGCTCCCCAATGCCTGTGGCTGCTGCTCGTTATCCGCTAGGTACTTTCCCTCGCACAGTCGTATTAGATGATGGCAATGCCATGATGCAAGGGCAAAAGTTATCTACACTCGATAAGCTCATCGTCCGTGTGCGTGTAGATTCTGACGGTAACGTAGCAACGCGTGATCAAGATTGGCACGGAGAAAGTGACGTCGTTGAATTTGGCGCACCAGTAGAAGTGACCATTGATCAGCAGTATTAATTGTTAACATCTGTCTCTGAAACATGACAACGAGGTAGAGTCAGTTGCCTTTAGTGGTATGACTCTAAACGATCGAGTAGAATACCGAAGGCCAGCGATTGCTGGCCTTTATTTATTCCCATATCTGAGTCATCTTTACTATGTATCCTGCTCAACATACGTACTATGGTTAATCGGGGTGACTTAGGTACATTAATAGTCGTTATGGAAAATAAAATGTATAACAAGGGTAAATCTACCTTCTTGTTGCTGTTAGCCGTTGGACTGGTTGGCTGTTCAAGTGCGCCGGATGAAGCAGTAACAGGACAAGAAACAAATCAAACGACTTCTGATGTGTATGACCCGTTGGAAGGCTTTAACCGAACCATGTGGGAACTCAACTACGAATATTTAGATCCGTATTTGGTTCGTCCTGTATCACTTGCGTATGTAGAATACACGCCAGTTCCTATTCGTTCTGGTATTGCTAACTTCTTATCGAACTTAGATGAGCCAGCAAGCATGGTTAATAACTTAATCATGGGTAATGGTACGAAAGCCGTGGACCACTTTAACCGTTTTTGGATTAACTCGACGTTCGGTATTTTCGGTTTATTCGATATTGCAAGTGCCGCGGGTATTACGAAGTACGACGAGAAAGCGTTCAGTGATGTAGTAGGCCACTATGGTGTTGGAAATGGTCCTTACTTCATGGTTCCAGGTTATGGTCCGTATACCTTACGTGAAGTGACAGATACCGTAGATAGTACGTATTTACCCCTCTCTTATCTCAACTTCTGGGCGAGTTTGGGTAAGTGGGCGTTTGAAGGAATGGAGAAGCGTGCTTTATTAGTACCGCAAGAAGCGCAGCTAGACTCGTCGCCGGATCCATATATTCTAACTCGCGATGTTTATATCCAGCGTCAAAACTTTAAAGCAGAAGTTGAAACGGTAGAAGAAGTTAACATCGAAGAAGAAGAGTATTTAGATGAATATCTAGAAGAGTTTTAAGCGTTGTTCTTCACAATAGAGAAATGAAAAAAGGCTTAGCTGATGCTAAGCCTTTTTTGTATTTTGCAGCTTGGTTAGAAACGGTAGTTTGCTTGAACACCGATTAGCCAAACATTACCCGTAGTTTCGCCTACGAATTGGCCACCGACTTGTTCTGCAGTGTCGTCTGACTTGTAACCACGAGACTCAACGATTGGTGCGTCTTTCGCAAAAATATAGGTGAAGCCAGCGTCTAGGCTGAAGTCTTTCGTCCAATCGTACGTTGCGCCAATACTTAGCCAAGTGCGGTCAGTTTCTGGAATAGTGATCGTACGGTTTTTGTCGCTTACCGCTGAAGTATCGTATGCAATACCAGTGCGTAGCGCTAGCTTAGGATCAAGCTGGTAAGTAGCACCAACAGCAAAGCGATAGTTGTCTTCCCAGTTTTCTACTTTAACCATATGCGTGCCAGCAGTATCTAGACGTGCTTCCAATTTCTCGAAAGAGCTCCAATCCGTCCAGTTAACGCTTGCGTGTAATGCAAGTTGGTCTGTTACTTGGTGGAAGCTTGCCAACTCAGCCGTTGCAGGCAGGTTTAGATACATGTAGCCGTTGTCGCGTTCAGAAGTGCCGAAGCCAAAACCAAGACCTTCAGCATGGCCTTCAAGCTTCAGTTCAACTTCAGATTTGTACGCGAAGCCGATACGGTTATTTTCATTGATCTGCCATGCTGTACCAACTTGCCAGCCCCAAGCGGTATCGTCACCTTCCATGTATTTTAGAGCGGTACCTTGAGGAACACTGATTGGTTGATTAGTTTCAGGATTTAACCCTACAACGTTATTCTTAGGAGCTGCTGCGCCAAAGCTGCCTTCGCCGATGATGTAACGGATACCACCACCAACGCTGATTGATTCATTGACTTTGTAAGCTGCGTTTAAGTTCGCTTCCATTGTCGTTACGCTTGCTTCGTTACCGAAGTGCGATGCACCAAAGCCTTTACCTAAATCGGTTTCCATGCCGTAGTTGGTGCCAAATGCCAAACCAATCGCGAATTTCTCATTATATTGGTGTGATAGGTAGAAGTTTGGAATGATTGCATCATGTGCGAAGTCATCTGAAGATGCAGAAGAAGTGCTACCGTGGAAGTTTACATCACCTTCAATATCAATATTTGGGTTCACATAGATTGCACCAACGGACACTTGAGTGCCTTCCAAATAAGTTAGCATTGCTGGGTTACGCCATTGTGCACTTGCGTTGTCAGCCATTGCAGCTTCACCAGCATATGCTCGACCTAGGCCTGTTGCAGAATATTCAGCAAGTTGGAAACCTGCTGCGTTAGCCATGCCCGTTGTGCCAAGTAGGCTTAATGCCACTGCTGTTGATAGAAGAGTCTTGTTGGTTTTCATTCGAATGTTCGCTGATTTGTTTATAACGTGGGACGAAAGTTTAAAGGTAGAGTTTTTACTTTAGAAATGAAAATCCAGCGTAAGTGGTCTTTTGAAATATTATCCTTTCAAATGTTATTTTTGCGGTTTAATAATCTAACTGTGAAAGGCTTGTAAACGGAATTCAGCGAACAGCTGTGCGTCCTAATTGTGAGATTTAGATACACGTGTTCACTCAAATTGAGTGAGCAATAAATCGCAGATATGAAAAAAGGCTGGAAATCCAGCCTTTTATATAAAGTATTTTTCTACTAACTAACAGCGAAGCGTTTAGAAGCTACGGCTGTATTGTAAGCCGAATAGAATTGCATCAGCATGAGTTGTTGCTGTTACACCGGTAGAAAGACCAGGAGCTAATTGAGTATTCTCATTAACTTTTACATCTTCACCTAACAAGTACGTGAAGCCAAAATCGATGTTTGAGCTATTATCAATATGGTAAGAGAAACCTGTGGAGAACCACTGGCGATCTGAGTCTGGTACCGAGATAGACGTTACTTTATCTTGAGCGCTTGTGTCGTACATGTAACCAGCACGAAGTGTCCAGTTGTTGTTTAGGTAGTAAGTACCACCAATTGCGTAGTGCCAGCCATCTTGCCATTGATAGTCTTTCGAGTAACCACCTTTAAGTAAACCCTGATTTAGGTTCTCAAAATCAATTTGGTCGAAATCTTTCCAACCGATGTATTGGATGCTGTAGTGTACAGCAAACTTAGTGTCTTGGATTTTGTGGAAACCAGAAAACTCGGCCATATCTGGTAGAGGTAGCGTGATTTCCTGACCTTTGTCGTCTTTTGCCGTAAATTCAGGGCTGTAACGATACGCTAGACCAAAACGGTTGTTTTCATCTAGTTCGTACACAGTACCTACGTTAAAACCAACAGCCCAACCATCAGCTTTATCTACGTCCAGAATTTTTTGACCGCCAACCCTTGGGACTGAAGAGCTAGTTGTACGCTTCATTGTGCCTTGGCCGTAGATTAAATCTAAACCAGCACCAAAGCTCCATTGTTCGTTTAAACGGTAAGAACCCGCCAATCCAAAGTTGAAGCTTTTTACATCCGTAAGACCACCGTACTCTGTTGCGGTGTAGTTATCTGAAAATTCAGTTTTAGTGCCGAAATTAGAGTATGCGTTTACGCCCCATGCAAACTTGTCATTTACTGGAACGATTAGGTGAATGTTTGGAGCTATTGACGTATCACCCACATCATCAGTATCAGCAACACTTACAGTATTGGAGCCCAAAGGAGTATTAACGTTATATTTCGCATCTTTCACTTCAATCATTGAAGTAATGCTTTCGAAACCTAGCGACAGTTCCATTTTATCAAACAGAGCCATTGCTGCTGGGTTACGAGCCATTACTGCTGCATTATCTGCGATTACTGCATCACCAGCAAATGCACGGCCGATGCCAGTTGCTGATTGAGCGTTGATTTGGAAACCCGCTGCCATCGATTGACCTGAGGCAAAAGCTACCGTTACTGCTAGGAGAGTCTTTTTAAACAGACGCGTGTTCTGAGTCATTTGTTTTTCCTTATTAGATTCGTCTCTTTGGACGATAAATTGAGCTTTTGCTCAGTGGCGCAGATAGTAGTATCAATAATTGCTTGGACAAATCCGACCATTGGATAAAATTGAATAAAAATTGCAGAAATGATGTCTAAAAGACGGGAAATTGCACTTAAAATGCATAATTTAGAGTTTAAGCTCTAAATGGTATAGCGATGGTGAATGTTTTGCGTTCTATTTATACAAAAATGCCGCTAAATAAGATCATTTAGCGGCATTTAACCTTTTGAAGGCTGGAAATCGTCGAAGTTGTTACATCGGCTTAATCATTGATGCAAGAGTCGTAGCGATAGCATCAATATTTTCACCTTCTTCCCCGACTAAAATCAGGCTTGAACTCCCGACGGGCTGAACGATTCCGGTCATGCCATCCTTATTAAAGTCGGTACTTTGTTCGCTTGGAATACCAGTAATAAATAACGTTACTTTACCTTTTGGACCTTGGAACACCATATGCACCGCATTGGATTCACCAAAACCGCAGTGGTTTAGGTAGTAAACGTGATATGGAAAGTTTTCACTAAACTGGTAATGAAATGGCGACATTTTCGCATTAATTTGCGAGCTCGGTACATCCTCATCAAGATGACGAACAAACGGTTCTTCATGAATAACGTGTTTCATCGCGGTATCTGCTAAACTGGCTTGTGCTGGAGACACCAAAACATTTCCCCAGTTTACTTGACCAACTAATAACCCTGCGGTGAACGCAATAGAAGCAGCAAGTGCCATTGCTTTGCGGACAAAGTTTGGTCTTACGACCTTCTCTTCATCAAGTGCACTCGACGTCTGGCTAAATAAAATCTTATCTGCGAGATCTTCGGGTACATCCACATTCATGGCTTGTTTAATTTTTACATCGAGATCCAAAACGTCATCAACAAACTTATTGTTGGCGTCGCTACCAGCTAAAGCTTGCAGAATCTCTTCATCCTTTTGTTTTGGATCCGACAAAATACGACGACGAAATTCTAAATCATCCATTCTTTTGTCCTCTCTTGGTATCTTGAGAATCCAACATCTCTTTAAGTTGATTACGAGCGCGAAATAGTCGAGTCATCACTGTGTTTTTATTTAAATCAAGAATGTCGCCAATTTCTTCTCCACTGAAACCACCGACAACTTGGAGAAATAAAGGCTCACGATATTCAACATCGAGCTTCATGATCTGTGCCTGCAGCCATTCTTGCTGATGATGTGAGTCATCGCTGACTTTAGCATCATTGCCGTAATCATCGATATCAACTAAATCAAATTGTTTACGTTCGAAGCGGCGCGCATTTTCTCGTCTCAATATTGTGATGAGCCAAGACTTGGCAGCTTTTTCGTCTTGGAGGCTATCGAGTGACTTCCAAGCTCTAAGACAGGTTTCCTGAACTAGATCTTCCGCGACCGCTTTATCTTTGCACAACCAATATGCGTAGCGGTACAAGTCACGATGATACCCTCGGACGAGCGCTTCGTATTTTCTTTGCTTGTCCATATCAGAGTTGACCGGACTGTTGGAATTTTTCTTTCCAAACATTTTTAATATGGCCACAGGAGCCTCCATCCTCGCTCTGTGAGTTTCTTATTTGTTCTGAGCATGACTTTACTTGCTTCATCGCTTAGCGGTTTTGGTTGCAGGATTTGTCATGCAACCCCTTTGACACAATAAGCCATGTGGTTACCTAAAAGTGTATACGCAAATGTCAGATATCATCGAACACGAATTGATATATATTGTTAACAATATCATCATTAGTAATCAATGGCTTGGATAAGTTCACTCGATGGAGCATTAAAAGGGACTTCTGATGGTGGATTCTTGAATTGTTTTGAATCAATAATCGCTCTAGGTGAGCTTAAAACTCGTAAAATCACTATAAAATTGATCTATTTCAAAATATCAAGCAGTGAAGGGGTTATAGTACACCTTGTCATCTCGTTAGTCATTGCGACTAACATGTTGAGCAAGATGACACTTCCTTTTGAAGGCTGACTTTACTTTCTCCTAATCAGGAAACTGATTACTTTTCAATTGGCGTAAGTTAATTGTTTTATAGATATTCCGACCACACAGTTATGTGTGGTTTTTTTTTTGCTTCGATTTTACTTTCCGTATACCTCTTACCGTTTTAACTCTCTATAGTTAACCATTAGTAATCGCATAAGAATCAAAGAAGTAGAGTAATTGAACTACTTGCTTCACGTTTATTTAAACGCACGTTTGATAAATTTAACAAATTCATTACAATGCATCAGGTCAGACCTCTTGTATTTAAGGAGAAACAATGGGCAAGCAGGAAGTAAAAACACGCAATGGTGAGCGTGTCGCTATTGTCGCGGGGCTTCGAACTCCCTTTGCTCGTCAAAGCACGGAATTTAGCCAAGTGCCAGCGGTCGATTTAGGGAAAATGGTAGTAAGCGAAATGCTTGCTCGAACAGATATTGATCCGAAGTTAATCGAACAAGTGGTATTTGGACAAGTAGTACAAATGCCTGAAGCGCCAAACATCGCACGAGAAATCGTGTTAGGCACCGGTATGAACATCCATACTGATGCTTATAGTGTGACTCGAGCGTGTGCGACGAGTTTTCAAGCGGCGGTTAATGTCGCAGAAAGCATCATGGCGGGAACCATCGATATTGGTATTGCTGGCGGTGCAGACTCTTCTTCCGTCCTGCCTATTGGCGTATCAAAGAAATTGGCCGCTAATCTGCTTGCTCTTAGTAAGACAAAAACAATGGGTCAGAAGCTTAGTATCCTCAAAAACTTGAGCTTTAAAGACCTGATGCCAGTGCCACCAGCAGTAGCAGAGTACTCTACGGGTTTATCCATGGGACAAACTGCAGAGCAAATGGCTAAAACACATGGTATTTCTCGCGCAGAACAGGATGCGCTTGCACATCGTTCTCATACGCTGGCTTCTCAGGCTTGGAAAGAAGGAAAAATCCAAGATGAAGTGATGACGGCTTTCCCTGAACCATACAAAAAATGGATTTCGGAAGACAACAATATCCGTCATGACTCAACGGTTGAGGGATACGCGAAATTGCGACCTGCGTTTGATCGTCAGTATGGCAGTGTTACGGCAGCGAACAGTACGCCATTGACTGATGGTGGTGCGGCAGTGATGTTGATGCGAGAAGGTAAAGCGAAAGAGCTCGGAATGGAGATCCTTGGTTACATCCGAGGTTATGCATTCTCTGCTATCGGCGTGGAAAAGGACATGCTGATGGGGCCGACTTATGCCACAGCGAAAGTGCTTGAAAATACAGGCTTGGAACTGTCAGACCTGACGTTGATCGACATGCACGAGGCCTTTGCTGCTCAAGCATTGGCGAATGTGAAGATGTTTGCTTCCGATAAGTTTGCTCAAGAAAACCTTGGTCGCTCAAAAGCGATTGGTGAAATTGACATGGATAAGTTCAACGTGCTTGGCGGATCAATTGCTTATGGTCACCCATTTGCTGCGACTGGTGCGCGTATGATGACGCAAACCCTACGAGAACTAAAACGCCGTGGCGGTGGTATTGCATTGAATACCGCATGTGCTGCTGGTGGTCTTGGTGCGGCAATGATTCTGGAGGTTGAGTAATGAGCGAGCAAAAAGCATTTAGTCTAAAGGTTGATGAGCAAAATATTGCTTGGTTAGCAATTGATGTTCCTAATGAAAAAATGAATACGCTGCAGGCGGCTTTTGCTGACGAAATGAAAGAAATTTTTGCTCAGCTAAAAGACTCCAGTGGTATTAAAGGGATGATCATCCACTCCCTAAAACCGGACAATTTTGTTGCGGGCGCAGATGTTCGAATGCTAGAAGCATGCACCACAGCAAGTGAAGCGGAAGACTTAGCAAGGCAAGGTCAGGATTTATTCCAGCAGCTATCGGACTTACCGTATCCTGTCGTTGCGGCTATTCATGGCCCATGTTTGGGCGGTGGTTTAGAACTGGCTCTTGCATGTGATTATCGTGTTTGTACGGATTCTGACAAAACGCGTTTAGGTCTGCCAGAAGTACAACTTGGTTTATTGCCAGGTTCTGGTGGTACTCAGCGTCTGCCACGTTTGATTGGCCTGTTACCATCTTTGGACTTGATCCTGACGGGTAAACAACTTCGTGCGAAGAAAGCTAAAAAACTGGGCGTTGTGGACGCCTGTGTGCCGGACACCATTTTGCTCGACGTAGCAAAACAGTTTATCGACAAAGGTAAAAACAAGGGTACGAAAAAGCTATCGACGAAAGAAAAGGTGATGTCTGGTAGCGGGCTAGGGCGCAAGTTTGTATTTGAGCAAGCTGCGAAGAAAACGAATCAAAAAACCCGTGGTAACTATCCAGCAACGGTTGCAATTCTAGAAGTTATTCAACATGGCTTAGAGAAAGGCTTCGCTAAAGGCCAAGAACTTGAAGCGAAGCGCTTCGGTGAGCTTGTAATGAGCTCAGAGTCAAAAGCGCTCCGTTCGATCTTCTTTGCCACAACAGAAATGAAGAAAGAAAATGGCACGGATGCGAAACCAGCACCAGTTCATAAAGTTGGTGTGCTTGGTGGTGGTCTGATGGGCGCCGGAATCAGCCATGTGTCTGTTGCAAAAGCAAAAGTACCTGTTCGCATCAAAGACGTTAGCAACGATGGCGTTTTAAACGCGCTCAACTACAACTACAAGTTATTTGAGAAACAGCGCAAACGTCGCATTCTATCCAAGGCCGACCTGCAAGCGAAAATGCTGCAACTGTCTGGTGGTGTCGACTTTACCAGTTTTAATCATATTGATGTCGTAATTGAAGCCGTTTTTGAAGACCTAGATCTTAAGCAAAAAATGGTGGCGGACATTGAAGCGAACGCTAAGACAGAAACTATCTTTGCGACCAATACTTCTTCGTTGCCTATCCACAAAATTGCAGAAAAAGCAGAGCGTCCAGAAAACGTAGTTGGTTTGCATTACTTCAGCCCAGTAGAAAAAATGCCTTTGGTGGAAGTGATTCCGCATGAAACGACGTCAGATGAAACCGTTTCAACAGTTGTTGCACTTGCTAAGAAGCAAGGTAAAACCCCGATCGTAGTGAAAGACAAAGCGGGCTTTTACGTGAACCGCATTCTTGCGCCATACATGAACGAAGCGGCGCATATTCTGCTGGCTAACGAACCGATCGAAAAGATTGATACGGCGTTGCTTGACTTTGGTTTCCCTGTCGGCCCGATTACCTTACTGGATGAAGTCGGTGTCGACATTGGCGCGAAAATTATGCCGATTCTGGTTAATGAGTTAGGTGACCGATTCAAAGGCCCGGATGTGTTTGATATCTTGTTAAATGATGGACGTAAAGGACGCAAGAGTGGTAAGGGCTTTTACACTTACAAGGGCAAGAAGAAAGATGTCGACAAATCAGTTTACAAACTGCTTAAGCTCGACCCTGAATCTAAGCTAAGCGATAACGATATTGCGTTGCGCTGTGTGCTGCCAATGTTGAATGAAGCGGTACGTTGTTTGGATGATGGCATCATTCGCTCGCCACGTGACGGTGATATTGGCGCGATATTTGGTATTGGTTTCCCACCGTTCTTGGGTGGTCCGTTCCGTTACATGGACCAATTTGGCATTAAAGAGCTCGTAGAGAAAATGAATGAGTTTGCATCGAAGTATGGCGATCGTTACGCGCCATGTGATGGTTTGCTTACTCGAGCTGGTGAAGGGACAACGTTCTATTAAACGTTGCTTCGGTAGAGAAAAAGGCTTGCCAGTGGCAAGCCTTTTTCATAAAGAAGAAATGGTTACTTCTTCTTGTCTTTCTTATCTTTATTGTGGCCTTTACCAGGGTTGTCGTCCCCATGAACGCTGCTATTACCTTTTTTGTCTTTATCATTCCACTGTTTTGAAGAGCAATCATCTGATTTGATGGATACATTGTCTCCGCTAAGGCGCACACAGTCGTCACTTAGTTCGAAACCATCGCCTTTGACTGAGATTTCAGCGTGAGCAGATGCCAATGGCAGTATAAGAGCCACAAGTAAAAGTGCTTTTTTCATGATTACCTCATTAAGTTATTTTTAGTGCGGTAATTAGAGCATAAGCCGCAATGGCGCAATTTCAATTTTCTGCCAATTATGGTGCCGATTCAATCTATGAGACCGACAACCTCATGGGTTTGTAGGTTCATTCTAGTAATCGACAATTTTATTTCTGCGCAACTAGCTCACCCCAAGCCGCAATCTTTTGGCCGAAGTTGGAACTCTTCAATCGATCCTATTTCTTGTCCTAGATGGATGCGCGGAGCCTCCGAATGCGCTTGACCTTGAGAGTGCATGATCAAACGATTTGCAGTACGAGGTTTCAATTCGTTCACAACGAAGCGAATCATGTCTGCGCGCGTCAGCTTCTTCAACTCCGCCAGTACCTTGTCACGTTGGTTAAACTCAGTGTCTTTATTTCCTATCGCAACCCAAAGACGTTGAGCCCGACCTCGAAGTGTGGTGTCCGGCGTTGCTATTTGGTTCCACAAGCCGCGCTTACTGCTGTGCCATTGGTAATCGTTTAACTCTAACAACACCATATAAAAGGCATTTAAAAACTCATCGATTGAGGTAACCAGCTCGGCAGGTGCTGCATTAGGTGACTGCACATACAGTACAATACCAGGGTGACGATTTAGCGGCATATTGCCAGTGCCTACCATGTAACCTAATTGCTGCTTGGTACGGATTTCGTGGAAAAACGTTGCCGACATAAGGTGATTGGCCAATGAGTATAGCGCGATACTACGAGGCTCAATATCCTCGCACTGGTGGTAAATAACGACCGCGGAATCTTGCTGGTTACAATGCACCTCACGTTGAAAACTGCCATTTTTACCTAGCATAATGAGCGGACGAAGTGCCTCTTCATAACGTTGCTCGTTAACTCTTAGAGCATCCTTCAAGGTCGTAGCCATGTCATGGGCTTGCTGGCGTTGCCAGTCTCCGTAAACAAACATTTCAACGTGCAGTTCTGCAAGAATGGATTCTACGAATACCGAGAGTTCATCGACTTCGATTTCTTCTAGCGCTTCGACTAAGGTTGCGAAAGGCGGGTTATTGGGTTGAAGTAACCCAGTAAGTGCGTTAAACAGCTGCGAAATAGGGCGATCTTGTGAAGCATTTCTCCAGTTTCGTAACAGTTGTTGTTTGATGGTTTCAAAGCGAGCAGGGCTGAAATCTCGAGAAGCAAAACGGTGCAGAATCATTTCTAGCAACTGAGGCAGCTTTTGACTGAACCCTGAGAGGGTTAAGGTCACGCCACCTTGGTGAGCGTACATGTTGTAACCCATCCCTGCGATTTCTGCTTGATAGGTTTCTTTTGCTAGCGAATCGAGGAACATCTCTACACATAAGCGCGTTTTGACGATGTTCTTTGGTGATGCAACGGCATGAGAGCTGTCGATAGCGACATAAACGACACCTTTTGGCACGCGAAATTCGTCATCTTGCAAATGCCACAGCCGAAACCCTTCGAGATCCTCAATCAACTCTGGCAGTGAATCACCCTTTTCGAGTGGCATGGGGTCGAGGTCGTAGCAAATATAAGGGTTCTTTTCCGGTAAGACGAATTGCCAGCTTGGGTCGATTTGTTGATAGAAACGACGTTGGTCTTCACTAAAAGGTGTGACGGAGTACGGGGTAAAGTACCATTCGGCAGTACGGTTGTATTCCAGGCCTTTAGCAATCAAAGTGACGCGTACATTATCGATGGTTAAGTATCGCAGCAATGAACGCTGTAACTCCTCATCGTAGCCCGCCATTTTGTAGTCACCATAAACCGTGTCTTCCGGTTGATAGTGCTGCATGTTGATCACCAGATGGCTGACGAGATCCATTGGGCGCGATGGCTCTTGGAAGCGAAAAGCCGATTCTAATACCGCTTGTTTTTCGAGATAGCGCCATTCATCTAACCCGTCTTGTTTGATCATCGAGAGGTATTGAAAAACTGCTTGAACGATATCATCAACATGATCTAAGCCGTTTGGCGTCAGGGTGCAGCTTACGGTAAAGTCTCGGTAGTTACTGCCACTCGCGCCGCCGCCCGCTGAGAGAGAAGTAATCCAGCCTTTTTCTTTGAGTTGAAGCATCAAACTGCCTTCTCCTTCATAACCCAACAGGTGAGCAAAGTAGGAGAGTGGCTTCACGCTATAATGCGCATCCATTCCCGGCATGGGGAATGTGAGAATCAGTTTACGGAACTCTTTGAGCGGCTCGACTTGAACCAAAATGCCCGTGCTTTCCTCAGTGCCTATCGGTACATCAATCGATTTTCCACGAAGGTGGTGATTTGGGATGTCGGCAAACATGGTTTCTACCCAAGCTTGCTGTTCATCGAGCGACTGTGGCCCAAAGAGCGTCAACGTCATGAGATCGGCAGAGTATTGAGAGTGGTGAAACTCGACAATTTCGTCGCGGATGGACTTACCCTCTCGGTCACCTAATGTATCTAGGTTGCCGACTGAGAACTTAGAGAAAGGGTGCTCTGGATTGATGACTTCTTTATTGACTTGATACAGGCGGCGAGAATCGTCATTAAGTTTGAGTTTGTATTCGGAGTCGACAGCCTGGCGCTCTTTGTCTAAAGCTTCTTCGTTAAACAATGGTGCGGTAAAGAATTGGCTAAATCGATCTAAGGCATTTTCAAAGGCATTCGGAGTAACATCAAAAAAGAAACAAGTGTGCTCAGTACCCGTCCAAGCGTTATTTGTTCCTCCATGCTGGCTAATATAACTTTGAAACTCGCCCACTTTAGGGTATTTTTCCGTACCCAAAAAAAGCATGTGTTCTAAATAGTGTGCCAGACCTTGGCGATCGTTTGGGTCGTCGAAGTGTCCAACGTTCACTGCCAGAGCAGCTGCCGACTGTTGAGCTGTATCGGAATGAATCAGCAGTACACGCAGATCATTGCTCAAGGTAATGTAGCGGTATTGATTTGAATCGTTAGGACTTAGATGCACGATGCGTCTCCAGATTTCGCATTACAGTAATTTAGGCTCCCCTCGCGGGGGGCGCAAAGTTTGCGTTTCGACAAATACTGCTTGCCGTATTTTTGTTATTCGTAGACTTCTGCACAGGCCCATCGCGTTTGCGTATGGGGAAGAACTGTTTGAGTGAATGCTCTGAACTCATTGCACAGTTAAATAGTGTGATG
Source organism: Vibrio sp. 2304 (assembly GCF_033339475.1). Lineage (NCBI taxonomy): Bacteria > Pseudomonadati > Pseudomonadota > Gammaproteobacteria > Vibrionales > Vibrionaceae > Vibrio > Vibrio sp. 2304. The sequence continues at coordinate 68,367 of NZ_JAWOUQ010000004.1, forward strand.
AACTGAGTACATTCTTTTAATAGATTGTTAAGAAAGTCGCTATCTTTAACAAGCGAATTGGTATAATGAACAGATAATTATATCAGTATTTTTGTTTCGTCATTGTTAAAGTTAGCCCCGTCTATCTAATAAAGATAGCAGTCAACCTTTTGGTAGCGTTAGCTATCCCTAGGAAATAACATGAAAATATTCATCATGCGTCACGGTGAAGCCGAGCATTTTGCAGATTCAGACGCAGCACGACAATTGACCCCAAGAGGCAGAGTCGAATCAGAAGCGGTTGCGAGAGCCTGTAAAGAACAGGGTTTTGCGCAATTCGATAAAGTGTTGGTGAGTCCGTACATTAGAGCTCAACAAACTTGGCAAGAGATCAGTGCGTATTTCTCTGCAAAAAGCATTGAAACTTGTGAAGATATTACACCTTATGGCCAGTCCGAGCATGTTTTCGATTTCGCAAGTGCGTTAATCGAAGTCGAACAATTGGACTCGCTTTTGTTCGTATCGCATTTGCCTTTGGTCGGTTATCTGACTTCAGAGTTTGTAAAAGACATGACACCACCGATGTTTCCTACATCAGGCCTAGTGTGCATTGAATATGATTTACAAACACAAAATGGTGAAGTGCTATGGCATATTACGCCATAAGTGTCTAAACCAAAATAAGCGTTTGCAAATTAGAGACCGAATAAGAAAGGCAGGATATCCCTGCCTTTTCGTTTCATCGTGTCTACGGTAAGCCTGTTACTTTTCAGGAATTGAAAGCAACACTAACAACGCACCATCACCACCAAATTCTAGTGGCGCTTGGTGAAAAGCCATTACGTCAGGATGCTGTGCTAACCAAAGTGGGGCTTTCTGTTTCAGGATGTGTTTCCCAATACCATGTTGCACACACGCACAATGAATCTCGTTTTTGATGCAATAGGCTATCATCGCACCAAGCTCGCGTTTTGCTTCTTGCTGTGTCATGCCGTGCATATCGAGGAACACGTCCGGTACATACACGCCACGACGTAGACGTTTGACTTCATAAGTGGAGACGTCGTCACGTGCATAACGAGTTGGACCTTCATCGTTTAATAGAGGGACAAACTCGTCTGAAAAGTAAAATTCAGAGTCACTCGCTTCACGGTTGGAGCGCTTGATTTCTTTTTGCTTAGTATTTTTTTTTGGTTGCTGGATTATGGTATCCTGTCGCAACTTTTTTACGCCCTGTACTGCTTCCTGAAACAAGGCGAAATCGTCATCGTTCTCGGTGTCTTTTTTGCTCATTAGGTAAACAATTTCATTAATAAACTTTATTGGCAGTATTGTAGCGCTTTTCGGAGGCAATTTTGGATAAGATTTTTGTAGAAGAAGCGGTATCGGAGCTGCATACCCTTCAAGATATGATTCGTTGGACAGTAAGCCGCTTTAATGCAGCGAACCTGTTTTACGGTCATGGTACTGATAATGCGTGGGATGAAGCAGTTCAGCTTATCCTGCCAACCTTATACTTGCCGATTGATGTGCCTCCGCACGTATTGAACTCTCGCCTAACGACAAGCGAGCGTCTGCGTATTGTTGAGCGCGTAGTAAAACGCATCAACGAGCGTACGCCAACAGCATACCTAACAAACAAAGCATGGTTCTGCGGTCTTGAGTTCTTCGTTGATGAGCGTGTACTTGTACCACGTTCTCCTATCGGCGAATTGATTCAAGCGGAATTCCAACCTTGGTTGGTGGAAGAGCCTACGCGCATCATGGACCTATGTACGGGTTCTGGTTGTATCGCGATTGCTTGTGCGCACGCTTTCCCTGAAGCAGAAGTGGATGCGATCGACATCTCTACAGATGCTCTACAAGTGGCTGAGCAAAACGTACAAGATCACGGTATGGAGCAGCAAGTGTTCCCAATTCGCTCTGATTTGTTCCGTGATCTTCCAAAAGAGAAATACAATCTAATCGTGTCCAACCCACCATATGTGGATGAAGAAGACATGAACAGCCTGCCAGATGAGTTCACGCATGAGCCTGAGCTTGGTTTAGCTGCGGGTACGGATGGTCTAAAACTTGTGCGTCGTATTCTTGCTAACGCGCCAGATTATCTAACAGATAACGGCATTCTTATTTGTGAAGTCGGCAACTCAATGATTCATATGATGGAACAGTACCCAGAGATTCCATTTACTTGGATTGAGTTCGAGAACGGCGGTCATGGCGTATTTATGCTAACGCGTGACCAGCTGGTTGAGTGTGCAGAAGAGTTTAAATTGTACAAAGACTAATAGAGTCTTGCACTAAACATCAAAACACCGAGCTTTATGCTCGGTGTTTTTTTTATGCATACCTCGCCGATATTAACTCTTTACATCAAAACGTAATAAAGCCACTATGAATCCACGAAGAATTGGAAAGCAGCTATGCTCTGTTTTGAGAGAGCGTGGCGATAAAAACTTGAGGAAGTAATGGCAGGAAACAGTATCGGACAACATTTCCGAGTGACGACATTCGGGGAAAGTCACGGTATCGCACTGGGATGTATCGTAGACGGATGTCCTCCGGGGTTGGAAATTACAGAAGCAGATCTACAAATCGATCTCGACCGCCGTCGTCCAGGCACATCACGTTACACCACACAACGTCGTGAACCGGATGAAGTTAAAATTCTTTCTGGCGTTTTTGAAGGCAAAACCACGGGCACATCGATCGGTTTGCTAATTGAAAACACCGATCAGCGCTCAAAAGACTACTCTGACATCAAAGATAAGTTCAGACCGGGTCATGCTGATTACACTTACCACCAAAAATATGGCATCCGCGACTATCGCGGTGGCGGCCGTTCTTCAGCTCGTGAAACCGCAATGCGTGTGGCGGCTGGTGCAATCGCGAAGAAATACTTAAAAGATGAGTTTGGTGTTGAGATTCGTGCTTACTTGTCACAAATGGGTGATGTATCTATCGACAAGGTAGATTGGAGCGAAATCGAGAACAATGCATTCTTCTGCCCTGATGCTGACAAAGTAGAAGCATTTGACCAACTTATCCGTGACCTGAAAAAAGAAGGCGACTCTATTGGCGCAAAAATCCAGGTTGTGGCAACTAACGTGCCTGTTGGTCTCGGGGAACCCGTATTTGACCGTCTGGATGCAGACATCGCGCACGCACTAATGAGCATAAACGCGGTGAAAGGCGTGGAAATCGGAGACGGTTTCGACGTGGTAAACCAAAAAGGCAGTCAGCACCGTGATACGCTTGCTCCTGAAGGTTTTGGTAGTAATCATGCGGGTGGCATTCTTGGCGGTATCTCGACTGGTCAAGACATTGTCGCTAACATTGCGCTTAAGCCAACATCAAGTATCACTGTGCCGGGTGAGACCATCACAAAAGAAGGTGAACCAACTCAGTTGATCACCAAAGGTCGTCATGACCCATGTGTGGGTATTCGTGCTGTGCCTATCGCAGAAGCGATGCTGGCAATTGTGGTGATGGATCATTTACTACGCCACCGTGGTCAAAACCATGGCGTACAAACCGAGACTCCAAAGATTTAAGAGCTTTGTGTCATTCCAGCGAGCTATAGCGAGACTAGGAATCTAATTTCAGCACGATGAAAAGAGAAAGAAACATCTCTGACAACAGAGTGCTCGGATAATAGATCCTGAATCATGCTCCTTCGTCGCTGTTCAGGATGACTGAATATAAAATTATGCCACTCACTGAATCGCGGGTGGCACAATTTTATCAGGTAACCTTTTTTGTTTAAGTAGTTTTTGCTTAATGAATCGAGCCTTCGGTTTCCAAATGGAAAGAAGGCAGACGCCACTTAAAGCGCACTGCAGCCATACGCAGCATGTAACCAGTAACCAGTGTAATGATCGTGGCAGTGACATCGGGAACATTAAATTCTAATAGCGCTAAGTACATTCCTGATGCGATAAGAGCGACAGAAGCGTAAAGCTCTTCATGCAGTACCAATGGTGTTTGGCGACAGATTAAGTCACGAAGTAGCCCACCGAATACACCAGTTACTAACGCTGAAACCATACAAATACCAGGGTGCAAGCCCATGCCCATCGCAATTTTTGTTCCGATGATACTAAACACGATTAAACCTAGTGCATCGAGGCGAATGAACAGACCTTTCAGCTTAATAACCCATTTCGCTAAACCTGTTGTTAGCACACCTGCAACACACGTAATTGCAAGGAACTCTGGGTTTTTTACCCAACCAAGAGGGTAGTGGCCTAATAGAATGTCACGTACGGTGCCACCACCAATGGCCGTTGCGCTGGCCACCAACATAACACCAAACCAGTCCATCTTTCTTCTACCAGCACTTAACGCACCTGTCATGGCTTCAGCCGTGATACCAATGATATACAACACACTTAGCAACATAGGGAAACACTCAACGTAAAAAGTCACTACGTTCTACGAGAATCAGCGTAGGCGAAGTAACAACACTTACAAACGGTTCTATCTCTCTTAAAAAGTGATTAAAACCAGCAACATGCTTGTAATCAAACGGCTTAAAAATAGCGGTTTGAACGGCATCAAAATAAGGCGAGAGTGTAGTGGTAAATAAGTACGCTGACGAATGAGAAATTGTATGGAGAAAGCGACCTTCAGATAAATTCAACTAATAACCAAAAATGTGGGGGTGCCTTTACCTCATAACTAAAAACAGCGACAATATGCAGCGCATGTCAAACTGAAGTACAAACTCGACGATGACCCACGAATACCAAGACTTAATCACCATTTTTAATGACACCTTTTTAGAACAATTTAATACGAAATTAGAGTTAGGTGGTGATGAGCCTATTTATCTTCCTGCTGATGATGAACACCCTCATCATCGGATTATTTTTGCTCGGGGTTTTTACGCCTCTGCTTTACACGAGATCTCGCATTGGTGTGTGGCTGGTCCAGAGCGTCGTTTGCTGGAAGATTTTGGTTATTGGTATGAACCTGATGGGCGAACAGCAGAAGTTCAAGCGGAGTTTGAGAAAGTTGAAGTGCGACCTCAAGCTTATGAATGGATTCTGGCACAAAGCGCTGGCTTCCCTTTTACGGTGAGTTGTGACAATCTACACGGCGATTTTGAACCAGATAGGCTCGGCTTTATGAAAAAAGTGCATAAAGAAGTGCTAGGTATTTTGGACGTTGGCTTGCCTTTGCGAGTGAAAATGCTTTCTGATGCCCTGCGCGCATTTTATCAAACTAAGCCACTGGAAGCGTCGGACTTTTGCGTTAAATAACCACTAATAACCTCAGAGATACACCATGATTATTGAATTTGAAGAAAAACTACTGGAACTGATTGATGCTCGAATTGAAACAGCATCTGACGATGAATTGTTTGCTGGTGGTTATTTACGTGGTCACATCTCTTTATCCGCGGCGTCTTGTGAAGAAGAAGGGATTAGCGATATTGCTGAGCTGAAGTCACGCATTGAGAGCAGCTTAGAAGATTCGCGTACCGAGTTAAGCCCGGCCGATCGCGTGATTGTCAGTGATTTGTGGCAAGAGCTCCAGGCTCAGGCTTAATCCCTAAGCAGCGTTCTCCCTTTATTTAATCCTAGTCATTTACTACTTCGAAAAATTCGAACCTCTCAATAAAATTTTTGTGGTTGTAGCGAAACTGTTCAACTTTTATTCTGATCAGCATAAAACGTGAACAAAGGATTACAACCATGAAAATTGTCGCATTTGGTGCATCTACCAGCTCTACCTCAATCAACAAACTACTTGCTACATACGCAGCAAATCAAGTCGAAGGCGCTCAAGTGAATGTTCTAGACTTAAACGATTATCAAGCGCCAATGTTTAGCGAGGACAAAGAGAAAGAAATAGGTCAAGCTGAAGGGGCTGTCGCGTTTTTACGTGACTTGGCGGAGGCTGACGCTCTCGTTGTTTCCTTCGCAGAGCATAACGGTTCGTACCCAGCGGCCTATAAAAACTTGTTCGATTGGGCGACGCGCATTGAGCGTAATGTATTTCAAAACAAACCTGTCGTTTATTTAGCAACTTCCCCAGGTCCCGGTGGTGCACAAAGTGTTCTTGAGGCGGCGACAGGTTCTGCTCAATTTTTTGGCGCGGATGTAAAGGCATCGTTATCTGTGCCGAGCTTCTACGAAAATTTTGACGTGGAATCGGGTAAGGTTGTAAACCCAGAAGTGGCAGAGCAAGTGAAACAGGCAGTTGCTCTGCTGAAGTAATCTCAGTACGAGCAACTTAGTGAGTTAGCGATTCCCGACACGTATCTGTGTCGGGAATTAAAACGAGAGAATACTCTTACAGCTCGGTAATGGCTTTGCCTTTTCTTAGTTTACGAACCCACATTCGACTTGGGTGAAGTTCGGTCAATACATCAACCGGTAATGGCAGTGGGTCCCCACAGATCTGGGAGGCCAACACTTCAGCTAATAATGGTGCAGAGCTCAGTCCACGAGATCCTAAACCTAAGAAGCAGAATAGGTTAGGGTACTGATGAATGGTTTCTACCTCTTCTGCTTTTTGATTTTGTAAGTTGGCGTATTGCGTTTTGATCGTCTCAAAGTCACCCACATTCCCGACAAATGGTAAGTGATCTCGGCTAACACAACGAATACCTTGGCGAGATTGATTATCAGTGATATCTACCTCTTTTGCCCATGTTTGATTCGGTACACATTTCACTAGCTTTTCCGCATTATCTTTTTGGGCGTTTTCATCAAATTCGTAGTCAAGGTGACTGCGGTCGTAGCTTGCACCGATACACAAGTGTTGATTACTTGGGTTAACAGGAGTCATGTAACCGTCGTAACACAACACCGTTTTCAGCTGACTCAGCGTTTCGGTTGCTGGCGCATGACTGACTTGTCCTTTCACCTGCCCCATTGGGAGGGAAGCGGTTTGACTCAATGTCTGGAACTCATGGCCGTTCGCAATCACAACCGTTGAGTGCTCAAATGTTTGACCACTCGCCGTTAGTAGCCAGAGCAGACGCTTTTCATCCCAATCTAATGCCTCAACATGGTGTTCAAACTTTGTTGAGAGTAACGACGTCTGCTCCAATTGTTTAATTAACCCACGAGTTAACTCGGCAGGGCACAGCCACCCTCCCATTGGGTAGTGCACAGATGCCATATCAATAGGTAACCCGATAGTGTTCGCAGTCTCCTCGGCGGACAGCTTGTGAATGAGCTCTGGTGTGAAGTTACCCGCAAGTATTTTCTCCAGTTTGTCTGTGGATTTGTCATCCCACATCAACTGAGTCACGCCACACCAGTCATGATCAAAATCGATCTCTTGTGCTGCTTGTTCAACAAACTGACGTGCGAACAAAAATGCAGGAGCAAACACTCGTGAAACACCCGTGTGCGGGCCATTAAGCAGTGGATAAACGGCTCCTTGTCGATTGCCTGAAGCTCCTTTGGCTGGTTGTTTGTCTTTACAGTAAAGGGTGACGTTTTGGCCACGACGAACTAACGTTTTCGCTAACGCCGCGCTAGCTATACCACCACCAATGATGGCAATCGAATCAAGATTGCTAGATGCTGAGCGATTGAACCAAGGGAGATGGTTCGACTGCTTTTCACGTTGCTCCATAGAGCCGGCGATCATTTCTCGCTTAGTGCCGAAACCTTTCACCTTTTTCATTGTAAAGCCAGCTTCGTTCAAACCACGACGTACAAAGCCTGCTGCGGTAAACGTGGCAACTGTACAATCTTGCTTGGCTAGCTTTGCCATGTTGTTGAACAGGCCTTGGTTCCACATTTCTGGGTTTTTGCTTGGCGCGAATCCATCTAAGAACCAAGCATCAATCAAACCTTGTTCGTTGTATGGGACTTGCGGCATGCAGTCTTTAATGTCACCAAACCAAAGGTCGAGTGTGATTGCGCCGTCTTCTAAAACAATGCGATGACACTCCGGCACAGCGGCAGGGTAGTGCTTTTGTAACTTTTCCGCGTATTCAGCTAGCTCAGGCCAAGCTTCATGCGCCTTCTTTAAATCGGCTTTGCTTAATGGGTATTTTTCAAAGCTAATAAAATGCAGCTCTTTCAATGTTGCGTCCGGATGCTGACGACGAAACTCACTAAACCACTGGCATACTGCTAAGAAGTTTAATCCCGTGCCAAATCCTGTTTCACCAATGACAAAACGTCTTTGGTCAAATTCCTGCCATCTTTCTGGGAGATGATTTTGTTTTAAGAAAACGTAGCGTGTCTCTTCAAGACCGTTTACGTTAGAGAAGTAAACATCATCAAATTGGTCTGAAACCGGAGTACCAGCTTCGTTCCAACCAAGTTCTGCGTTTTTTATTGAAGTCATAATGGTGCAAATTTGTGATTTGGCGCGGTAAGAATGGGGCGATTGTACGAATTTATGGGAAAGCTGACCACTTTTGTTGACTATCTTAGTTATCATCTAGCGGATTTTTGAATTATAGGAATGTCATAATGAAACGAGTCGTAATCACCGGTATGGGTATTGTTTCAAGTATCGGTAACAACGTCGAAGAAGTTCTAGCGTCTCTTAAAGCGGGCAAATCTGGCATCACTGCATCTGAGCAGTTCAAAGAACACGGTCTTCGTTCGCAAGTATGGGGTGACCTAAAAATCAACCCGGCGGAACACATCGACCGTAAGCAGATGCGCTTTATGGGTGATGCGGCTGCTTATGCATACCTATCAATGGAGCAGGCAATCGCAGACGCTGGTCTTACAGAAGAGCAGGTTTCAAACGATCGTACCGGTATCGTTGCAGGTTCTGGCGGTGCTTCTGCATACAATCAAACGGTAGCGACAGACACGATGCGCGCCAAAGGCGTAAAGCGAGTTGGTCCTTACATGGTTCCTCGTACTATGTCTTCTACTGTTTCTGCCTGTCTTGCTACGCCATTTAAGATTCGTGGCGTGAACTACTCAATGAGCTCTGCATGTGCAACATCTGCACACTGTATCGGCCATGCTATGGAGCTTATTCAACTAGGCAAACAAGATATTGTTTTTGCTGGTGGCGGCGAAGAGCTAGATTGGTCTCAAACTATGATGTTTGATGCGATGGGCGCACTGTCAACCAAATACAATGACACGCCAGACAAAGCATCTCGTACATACGATGCAGACCGTGACGGTTTTGTTATCTCGGGCGGCGGCGGCATGCTGGTTATTGAAGAACTAGAGCACGCACTGGCACGTGGTGCGAAAATCTACGGTGAAATCGTAGGTTACGGTGCGACATCAGATGGCTACGACATGGTAGCGCCATCAGGTGAAGGCGCAATTCGTTGTATGAAGATGGCGATGCAAGACGTTGATGGTGTGGATTACATCAACACGCACGGCACATCGACACCAGTTGGTGACGTGAAAGAGCTTGGTGCTATCCAACAATTGTTTGGTGAGAACAGCCCTGCAATCTCTGCAACAAAAGCAATGACTGGCCACGCACTCGGCGCAGCGGGCGTGCACGAAGCAATTTACTCAACACTTATGCTAGACAAAAACTTCATTGCTCCAAGCATCAATATTTCAAACTTGGACGAAGCAGCACAAGGTCTGGACATCGTGACAGAAGCACGTGATGCAGAGCTAACGACCGTAATGTCAAACAGCTTTGGCTTTGGCGGCACAAACGCAACTTTGGTTATTAAAAAGTACCAAGGTTAACTGAATTTGTTGGCGCCTTGCGAGAGTACTGTAAACGCCAACAATCCAGTTTCCAGAGCTTGATCAGTCACACTGATCGAACAGACGCAGACTCTATCCCATGGAGAGCGGGATAGGATCCTTTTGTTCTGGAACTTTGCCCGGCTATTTAGCCGGGCTTTTTCTTTTCTCTGTTTCTGCTTTTCTCTAGGCTTCCCGTCAATCGATTCTATAGGAGTTACCTCCTTGAGGTTTATTGGTGTTATATCTTGAGATTTTTCGGGAAAAGGGCACAATCGCTTTAGTTTCGCATCTTGCGAATAAACGAACTCTTACAAATGGATGTTAGAACGCTGGCGTTATGAAAATTATTGTTGATGAAAATATGCCGTATGCTGAAGAGCTATTCAGCCAACTCGGTAACGTAATTCTAAAACCAGGTCGTACACTGACCGCCGATGATTTAGTGGATGTTGATGCCCTAATGATTCGCTCAGTCACCAAAGTGAATGCTGACCTGATCAGCAAAGCAAACAAGCTGAAGTTTGTTGGTACGGCCACGGCAGGCATGGATCATGTTGACCAAGCACTTTTAAAAGAGAAAGGTATTTTCTTCACTGCGGCGCCAGGGTGTAACAAAGTGGGTGTGGCGGAATACGCGTTCAGCGTGATGATGGTGCTCGCTCAGCAACAAGGTTTCTCGGTATTTGACAAGACAGTAGGTATTATTGGTGCAGGCCAAGTAGGTAGCTACCTAGAGAAATGTTTGAAAGGCATGGGTATGAAAGTTCTCATCAATGACCCATTCAAACAAGAGGCTGGTGATCCTCGTAGCTTTACTCCGTTGACAGAACTGATTGAAAGCTCAGACATCATTACACTACATACGCCAATCACCAAAGATGGCCCATACCCAACGCATCATTTGATTGATGAGAAGGTATTAAATGGTCTCCGCAGCGATCAAATTTTGATTAACGCGGCTCGAGGTCCCATCGTTGACAACGCTGCTTTGAAGCAACGTCTTTTGAAAAACGATGGCTTTACAGCGGCACTTGACGTATTTGAATTTGAACCAGAGGTTGATATGGGGCTTCTGCCTCTGCTAGCATTCGCAACCCCTCACGTTGCAGGCTATGGTCTGGAAGGGAAAGCTCGCGGTACGACGATGATTTTCAACAGCTATTGTGAGTTCTTAAATAACGAATTACGTGCGCATGCCAGCGATTTACTGCCAACCGCGCCTGTTCCTACTATGGTATTGGACAGAGCTTGGGACGAAGCAACACTGCATAACATCACGCAGTTAATCTATGATGTGCGTAGAGATGACGCCCTTTTCCGCCGTGAAATCAGTAAGCCAGGTGCTTTTGACCTGATGCGTAAAAACTACTGGGATCGCCGTGAATACAGCGCTGTCACGCTAGTGGGTAACAAAACATGTAACCTTGCTCCATTAGCAGAACTAGGTTTTCAGATTGAGGTAAGTCAATGAGCCAGCAATATAATGTTGCCATTTTAGGTGCGACCGGTGCGGTCGGTGAAACAATTTTGGATGTGCTTCAAGAGCGCAAATTCCCAGTAGGCGAAATCTTCCTACTCGCGAGTGAGCGCAGCGAAGGCAAGACTTACCGCTTCAATGGTAAAACGGTACGCGTTCAAAACGTAGAAGAGTTCGATTGGTCTCAAGCGCATATCGCACTGTTTTCTGCTGGTGGTGAGCTATCAGCCAAGTGGGCTCCAATTGCCGCTGATGAGGGCGTGATTGTTATCGACAATACATCACACTTCCGTTACGAGTACGACATTCCTCTTGTTGTGCCAGAAGTAAACCCAGAAGCGATTGCAGAGTTTCGTAACCGTAACATCATCGCGAACCCGAACTGTTCAACCATCCAAATGCTGGTGGCACTAAAACCAATTCACGATGCGGTGGGCATTGAGCGTATTAACGTATCAACTTACCAATCGGTGTCTGGTGCAGGCAAAGCGGGTATCGATGAGCTAGCAGGTCAAACGGCGAAGCTGCTAAACGGTCTGCCCGCAGACAAGAAGCAGTTCTCTCAACAGATCGCGTTTAACTGTATTCCACAAATCGATCAGATGATGGAAAACGGCTACACCAAAGAAGAAATGAAAATGGTGTGGGAAACACAGAAGATCTTTAACGATCCATCAATCACAGTCAATCCAACGTGTGTACGTGTTCCTGTATTCTACGGTCACGCAGAAGCACTTCACATTGAGACTCGTTCACCTATCGATGCACAAGAAGTCGTTAACTTGCTTGAACAAACTGACGGTATCGAAGTGTTCCACGGTGAAGACTTCCCTACACAAGTTCGCGATGCGGGCGGTAAAGACCATGTAATGGTTGGCCGTATCCGTAACGATATCAGCCATCATAGTGGCGTAAATCTGTGGGTTGTTGCTGATAATGTGCGTAAAGGCGCGGCAACTAACGCGGTGCAAATCGCAGAAGTTCTGATCCGCGATTACTACTAAGTCGCTTACAGTTCATTTCAAAGCCTCGCACAGTGCGAGGCTTTTTTGTACGAACGAAACAAAATAGTGTGAGATTAGTACGAATATGGCGAGAGCCACACATTTTTTATTCTCAACGCTATAGTTTTGCATGTGATATCCGATATATTTAACCGATCACCATTTCAAATTGTATTTAGCACAAAACTGAGCCTTCTATGCGTCAAAATTATAAGCGTTTGTTAGCAGCCCTTGTGTTGATGAGCGCGACTCAGACATTATCAGTGGTTCAAGCCGAAGGAATTCGTCTTGTTGGACCGTCTGGTGAAGTGCAATCATCTCCGAGCTATGCTGAAGATATTGAGCGAGCATTACCTGCTCCTCCTGCAAATACTCAGCCGTCACGTTTCTTTGGTCCGACTGGTGAAAATCAAACACTATGGTCGATCGCTTCAGAGTTACGACCTTCACGCGGTGTTACCGTTCAACAAACGCTTCTTGCCATTTATCGAATTAACCCTCAAGCGTTTGAGAACCAAAACATTCATGAGTTGATCCCAGGGAGTCGACTACGAGTACCGTCTCTAGAGCAAGTGCAAAGCGCGACTACAGAGCAAGCTGTTGCGATTATGAAGGCGCACGAGGCTAAGTTAAAACAGCCGAAGCCGACAAATAGAGCCACGCCAGCGCAACGCGTCACCGAGCAACCAAAGCCACAAATAAAAGTAGAACCCAAGCCTGTTGCTCCTAAGCCAGAAACTACTGTAGCTGCGGAACCAAAACCGGTTCAAAAAACAATACCAGTTATTCCTGCGCCACCTGTGAACACCTCTCCGCAGGGTGAAAAGCAGGTCAGTGCGTTAAAAGACAAACTTCAAGGCTCACAAAGTGAATTAGAGTCATTGGAAGAGAAGAACCATCGTCTTCGCTTAATGTTGTCAGAAGTGCAAAGCGAAGTTGAAACCTTGAAAAATGAGCTGAATGACGAAGAACGCATTCGCTCGGAAGTCGAGAAACTGCTTGCTGAAGAGCGCCAGCGCCTTGCTGAGCAACAACGCATGCAGCCAAGTACGATTGACAAGATTTTGTCTAATGGTTGGCTTGTCGGCTTAGCGGCGCTTATTCCAGGTGCATTGCTGGCACTGTTGGTTGTGATGTTGCTTGGTCGCCGTTCTAAAAACAAAGAGGAAGAGCCTGCTGAGCAATCGCCGCAGGAAACCGATCCATTAGCTGCGCCAATTGGTTTAGCGGCGACGGACGAGCTGGATGAAGAACTCACACTTGATGATGAGTTGTTTGCAGATGAAGATATCAACGCACAGTCTTTAGAAGAAGAGAAGTCAGATTTAGAAGAAGACGTCTTTGCTAACCTCGACGATGAAGAACTGGATTTCAATCTGGAAGGGGACGATGACCCATTTGCAGATATTGGCGATGACGGCGACCTAGATGTTGGTCTGGATGAGTTTGAGTCATCGAACAATGGTATCCAAGTCAACGGCGAAGAAAAAGCGCTTGGTTTAGAAGAAATGGAGCGAGCCTTAGATGAGGTTGCTCCAGAACTAGAAGTGCTCGATGACGATGAGTCTGGCTTCGATCTTTCGGATGATACGAATGAGAAATCAGACTCACTTTCAGACGACGCATTTGCCGAGTTACTTGCAGCCGATGAGCCGTCAGAAGAGTTACCAAGTGACACTGTCGACCAGGATATGCTTGATGACTTGTTTGCTGAACTCGGCAACGATGACTTCGATTTAGATACTGATGAGCCTGAGTTAAAACAGCCCGTTTCGGATGATGACTTTAGTGTTGGAGAGGCATCTGACGACGATATCGATAAGCTATTGGCCCAGTATGAACAACCGGCTAGTGAATCGGAAGTTCGAGAAGCTGACGCCAATGAAGGTCCTGTTCTAGATGAAAACAGTACAGAGCTACTCGATGAACTCATTGATTTTGATGAAGATGACACAGACGAGTTTGATCCACTAAACGAGCTAGAAGCAATCTCTGGTTTTGAAGGTGATGACTCGATCGAAGAGTTAGACGCAGATAGCACAGACTTACTGGATGAACTCATTGATGATGTTACCTCTGAACTTGATGAAGAGACTGAAGCTGATTTAGATCCGTTTGATGATCTGATTCGAGAGGACGAGAGCCCAGAGCAGAATAAATCGGAAGAGGAAGAGTTACTGAAATCACTTGGTTTTGGTGAATCAGACGCCGACGAAAAGCCATCTCCCGTAGTTGAGTCAGAACAAACTCATGAAGATCAGGACATTGAGTCTGGGTTGGACATCGACGCTTTATTAAGTGAAAGCCAGCCAGACACGCAACAAGCTGTAGAAGATCAACCATTAACCGAGCCAGAAGCTACTTCAGAGCCATTTAGCAGCGATGAATTTCTTGGTGATTTAGAGGACCTCTCACCAGAGAATGATCCTTTAATGAGCGAGCTAGACGACCTATTTGAGTCAGACAGTGAAGAGCTTCTGCCAACAGAACAAGAAAAAGCGGATTTTTCTGCTGAACTTGACGCTCTATTTGATAGTGAAGACGATTTACCGCAGCAAGTTGAAAAAACACAAGCTGAGATAGAGGAAGCTTCATCACTACAGCAAGAGGCTACCGATACTGATTCAACACAAGAACCATCCGTGGAGTCCGATGCTGAGGTACAGCCTCACGTTGAGCAAGAGGAAGACATTCCAGCCTTCACGCCGACACCAAATACAATAGAAAATGAATTCGGTGTTCCACAAGAAGAAGATTGGCTACTGGATGAGCCTGAATTGGAGCCGGAAACTGAGTCGACCAACGATTCAGAAGAAGAATTCAATTTTGATGAGCTAGATTTGCCAGAATTCAGTGAAGAAGATGCTCTAGCATCTATGGCTGGCGAACCTGCGTTAGAAACGTCCGAGTCCGTTGAGTCAGAACAAGTTGAAGCAGGCTTACCAACTGAATCAGAAGATGAATTCAATTTTGACGAGCTGGATCTTCCTGAGTTTAGTGAAGAAGACGCATTGGCGTCTATGGCGGATGAGCCGGAGTTAGAAACGTCCGAGTCCGTTAAACCAGAGCAAGTCGAAGCTGACTTACCAACCGAGTCCGAAGAAGAGTTCAATTTTGATGAGCTGGATCTTCCTGAGTTTAGTGAAGAAGACGCATTGGCGTCTATGACGGATGAGCCGGAGTTAGAAACGTCCGAGTCCGTTGAGCCAGAACAGGTTGAAGCAGACTTGCCAGCTGAATCAGAAGATGAAGTCAATTTTGATGAGATCGATTTGCCAGAGTTCAGTGAAGAAGATGCACTGGCGTCTATGGCTGGCGAACCTACGTTAGAAACGTCCGAGTCCGTTAAGCCAGAACAAGTTGAAGCGGACTTGTCAGCTGAGTCCGAAGAAGAGTTCAATTTTGACGAGCTGGATCTTCCTGAGTTTAGTGAAGACGACGCATTGGCGTCTATGGCTGGCGAACCTGCGTTAGAAACGTCCGAGTCCGTTAAGCCAGAACAAGTTGAAGCCGACTTGCCAACTGAGTCCGAAGAAGAGTTCAATTTTGATGAGCTCGATTTGCCAGAGTTCAGTGAAGAAGATGCACTGGCGTCTATGGCTGGCGGACCTGCGTTAGAAACGTCCGAGTCCGTTGAGCCAGAACAGGTTGAAGCCGACTTGCCAGCTGAGTCCGAAGAAGAGTTCAATTTTGATGAGCTCGATTTGCCAGAGTTCAGCGAAGAAGATGCCTTGGCGTCGATGGAAGAAGAGCCAGAATTACCGAGCTCTGAGACTGCAGATATAGAACCAATCTCCGGTGAGGATGAAGAGTTAAGTTTTGACGACCAAGATCTTCCAGAGTTCAATGAGGAAGATGTTCTCGCGTCAATGAACGAGGGTGCGCCAGAGAGCCCTAAGGTTGAAGCAGAGACATCGAGACCAGCTATTCAAGCCGATAACGATCATGATGCTTTGTTTGAAGTATTTGCGCAGCAAAACGGCTTTGATACTGACCCAGAAGTGCAGTCAACAGCGACAGAGGGTGAGCCGCTCAGTAATTTGGATGATGAATCATCAATGGCTAACCTTCTTGCGGAAGACGCAAACTCAGAAGTATTTGAAGGTAAACTAGACAGTGACACCATCGCAAGTGCAGGTATGGATTTTGAAACCATGCTTGATGTTGGAGATGATTGGGATGGCTTTAAACCCGCTGCTGATAACGTAAGTTCTACTGAAGAAGTGCCTGAGGACCAGCGTGATGTTTGGAATTCGAGTGATGCACTAAGTCAGCCAGAGATCGCGCAAGAAAACTGGGCAGAGCAAAGCGACTTGGATGACTTCGACCCGAAGAAAAATCAATTTATGACGATTGATGAATTGATGGCTCAGGTCGACAGAGAAGGTGGTGAGTTCGAAGAAGAAGACCTTAAGCTCGATGTCGGATTGAACGAGTTTCCAGATGTTATCGGCGAGATCGGCGATATTGACGTAGATAACAATGCTGAAGCGGCTGGGAAACTGGATTTGGCTAAAATCTATCTCGAGATGAACGATTCTCAAGGGGCGATTAAACTACTAGAAGAGGCGATTGTTTACGGTGAAGATGATATTCGCCGCGAAGCAAAAAGCCTGATTGACGCCATTAATGGCCGATAAACCGAAACAAAAGGGTAGCGTTTGCTACCCTTTTTGTGTCCCGTTAGTAGGATGCTACCTTTATGTCACCCTTGGTGAAACTGGCAACTTGAGGTGACTTGAGTATATACTTCCCGCCCCATTTTAGAGTTCGAAGGTTAAGATGAGAATCGCATTAGGTATCGAGTACAACGGTACAAACTACTTTGGTTGGCAGCGCCAAAGAGAAGTGAAAAGTGTCCAAGAAGAGCTAGAGAAAGCATTGTCCGTCGTCGCTAATCACCCAGTTGAAGTTCAGTGTGCTGGTCGGACAGACGCAGGCGTGCATGGCACGGGACAAGTTGTGCACTTTGATACCAACGTTACTCGAAAAATGGTAGCTTGGACCATGGGCGCAAACGCGAACATGCCAAGCGATATAGCGGTTCGTTGGGCTAAGGAAGTTTCAGATGATTTCCATGCAAGATTCTCAGCGACAGCTCGCCGTTATCGTTACATTATTTTCAATCATGCTTTACGTCCAGGCATCCTAAACTCGGGGGTTAGTCACTATCATGGTGAGCTCGACGAGAAAAAAATGCATGAAGCAGGGCAGTTCCTACTTGGCGAAAATGATTTTACGTCGTTTCGCGCGGCGCATTGTCAGTCTCGCAGCCCATTTCGAAACTTGATGCATCTGAACGTTACGCGCCATGGGAACTATGTGGTTATTGATATTAAAGCTAATGCGTTCGTGCATCATATGGTTCGTAATATCACGGGTAGCTTGATAAAAGTTGGACGTGGCGAAGAGAGTCCTGAATGGATCAAGTGGTTATTAGAAGCCAAAGATCGCAAACTAGCGGGTGCGACAGCGAAAGCGGAAGGTCTGTACCTGGTAGATGTAGACTACCCAGAAGAGTTTGGGTTACCTGAAGTGCCGATCGGTCCACTGTTTTTACCAGATAATTTGAACTAATTTTACAAACTTATTTCAAAATATCGGTAGTGTTTACATTGAATGTGAACGGAAAACATACGCTATTTACGATATCAAAAATAGGTACAACCAGTTTTTTATCTACAGTAGCTGCAAGATATGGTTTAATCCGTCGGTATTATGTCGAATTTATATCTTTCGCAATGAAGCGGAAGAGTTGAGAGAAAAGGTCTTCCATGAGTTGGCTTGAAAAGATTTTAGAGAAAAGCAATCTAGTAAGTTCACGCAAAGCTTCTATCCCAGAAGGTGTGTGGACTAAATGTACCTCTTGCGAACAGGTTTTATACCATGCTGAACTAGAGCGTAACTTAGAAGTTTGTCCAAAGTGTAACCATCACATGCGTATGAAAGCGCGTCGTCGTTTGGAAACATTTTTAGATGAAGGTAATCGAGTTGAATTAGGTTCTGAACTTGAGCCACAGGATAAACTGAAATTTAAAGATTCTAAACGATACAAAGAGCGTATCTCTGCTGCACAAAAAAATAGCGGTGAGAAAGATGCGCTAGTTGTGATGCAGGGTGAATTGCTTGGTCTGCCGCTTGTGGCGTGTGCGTTTGAATTCTCCTTTATGGGTGGTTCAATGGGTTCAGTCGTTGGTGCTCGCTTTGTGAAAGCAGTGGATGCAGCCATTGAAAATAACTGTGCGCTTGTTTGTTTCTCAGCAAGTGGTGGTGCTCGTATGCAAGAGGCTTTAATGTCTCTTATGCAAATGGCAAAAACCAGTGCTGCGCTTGAGCGTTTATCAGAAAAAGGTCTGCCGTTTATTTCTGTTCTAACTGACCCTACAATGGGTGGTGTATCAGCAAGTTTGGCTATGTTGGGTGATATCAACATCGGTGAACCTAAGGCCCTCATTGGCTTTGCTGGTCGTCGTGTAATCGAGCAAACTGTACGTGAAGATCTTCCTGAAGGTTTCCAGCGTAGTGAGTTCCTACTTGATCACGGTGCTATTGATATGATCGTTGACCGTCGTGAAATGCGTCAGCGTGTGGGTGGTCTTATCGCTAAGATGACTAACCACAAGTCTCCTTTGGTGGTTTCGGTTAACGAATCTCCAAATGAAGAGCCATATTCTGTACCAGAAGCGGACGAAAAAGGGTAAAGTATCAACTAACATAAAAACCAAAGAATTTAATGGTTAAAGTTAGATGACCCAAAACCCAACTCCTCAAGCCACATCTTCATTAGAGATGTGGCTTGATTATTTAGCAAATATTCATTCCTCAGCAATTGATCTAGGCTTAGACCGTGTCCAAGCGGTAGCAAACAAAGCCAATCTTACCAAACCAGCTCCAACCGTAATCACCGTTGCCGGAACCAATGGCAAAGGCTCAACGTGTGCGTTAATGGAAGCCATTTTACTTGATGCTGGCTATTCAGTCGGTGTTTACAGTTCTCCGCACCTGATTCGTTACAACGAGCGTGTACGCATTAATGGCGTCGATGTTGTAGATGCAAAGCACTGTGAAGCATTCGATTATGTAGAAAAGCAGCGTGGTGATGTTAGCCTTAGCCTCTTTGAATTCGGTACACTTGCTGCGCTACGTATTTTCCAAGTAGAGAAAGTTGACGTTGTCTTACTTGAAGTAGGACTTGGCGGTCGTCTAGACGCCACTAACGTTGTTGACCATGATGTTTCTGTTATTACGAGCTTAGCGATCGATCATGTGGATTGGCTTGGTGATGACATCAATGTTATTGGCTTTGAAAAAGCGGGCATTTACCGTTCAGGGAAGCCAGCAATTTGTGGTCAACCAACGCCACCAGCGACCGTGGCGGCTCATGCTGACGATATTGGTTCTGAGTTCTTCCAAGTAGGTATTCAGTACGATTACCAACTAACTGATAATGGTTGGAAATGGAGCAGTGGGGCATTTGAGTTAGAGGATTTACCAATCCCATCGCTACCATTACAAAATGCAGCCACTGCACTGATGGCACTAGGGGCTTCGGAATTGCAAATCACTGACATAAATATTGTCAATGGCTTGAATAATGCTCGTTTGGCGGGGCGTATGCAGGTACTGCATCACGAACCTGAAATAGTCCTTGATGTCGCTCATAACCCGCACTCTGCTGAGTATTTGGTAGAGAGAGTGAAGCAACAATATCTGGGTAAGAATATCCATATTGTGGTTGCAATGCTGCATGACAAGGACATTAAAGCAACCATTGAAGCTCTAACTCCAGTTGCAACACAATGGTATCCAGCGTCGCTTACTGGACCGAGAGCGGCGACCGCTGATGAATTGTGCCAATACTTACCTGATGGGCAAGTTCATTTTGAAAACCCTGTTGACGCCTTCGAGAGTGCGAGAAGCCACGCAAAGACAGGAGACGTTATTCTGGTGGTTGGCTCATTCCATACCGTCGGAGAGGTATTGGAACATTGGCAATCAAATAATAAATAAGTAAAGGTATTTTGATGGCAAGTAAATTCCAAAGTCGTTTAGTCGGCACCATCATTCTAGTCGCAGTCGGAGTCATTGTTCTTCCCGATGTGCTAGATGGTAAGAAACTGCACTACAAAGAAGAATTTGCCAGTATTCCTATCAAACCAGAACTTGATAGTGATGTGGAAAACTTCGAAATATTAGAGCCAGTGGAAGACGACATTACGTTACCGGATTCTCCGGTTGAAGCTGTAGTGCAAGAACGTGAGGATGCTCAAGTAGCCGTTTCTGAGCCCGAGCCAGCGCCAACATCTAAACCTGAGGTCATCAAACAACCAGAGCAAGTTGAGGTCGTCACTCGTCCTGTTCAAGAGAAAAATCAATATGAAGATTCAGCTTGGATCATTCAGTTGATGGCACTTAAGAATCACGAAAATGCTGTCGCGCTTGTCGCGGATTTGCAAAAGCGTGGTTATCAAGCTCACACAAAGAAAGAAAACGAGTTTACGAGAGTGATTGTTGGCCCTGATGTGTCAAAAAGTAAACTTGAACGACAAGTTCAAGAATTACAAAAAATTACAGGTTCAAAAGGTCAATTGCTTAAATTTAAGCCATTAAATCCATAAGAAAACGTTTGCGTCAGCATTTTTTCTGTTAAAATGCGCGCCAACTTAAGATGAAGAAAAGATGAATTGGATAGATTTTATCATTTTAGGTGTGATCGGATTTTCAGCTCTGATCAGTTTAGTTCGCGGTTTTGCTAAAGAAGCTTTGTCTTTGGTGATTTGGTTTGGAGCGTTTTTTATCTCCAGTAATTACTATGCCAAATTGGCGGTGTACTTCACCAACATCGAAGATGATATGTTTCGTAACGGAGCGGCGATTGCGGCGTTATTTGTCGCAACCTTGGTAGTTGGTGCAGTGGTGAATTACGTCATTGGTCAACTGGTACAAAAAACAGGGCTATCAGGTACGGACCGAATTCTCGGGATTGTATTTGGTGGTCTACGCGGAGTCTTAATTGTTTCTGCGGTGCTGTTTTTTATGGATGCGTTTACTGCATTCCCAAGCTCGGATTGGTGGAAAGATTCACAGTTGATCCCTGAGTTCAGCCGTATCATCGCCCCATTCTTCGAGCATTTACAAGCAACATCAAGTTTTCTGTCTGGCACTATCTAGTAGTGCCAGCTACTGTCGCAAATCGAGGATTAGGACATGTGTGGTATTGTTGGAATCGTGGGCACAACGCCTGTAAACCAGTCTATTTATGACGCGTTAACGGTGTTACAGCATCGTGGCCAAGATGCCGCTGGTATTTGTACCATAGAAAGCAATCGTTTTCGTCTACGTAAGGCGAACGGTTTAGTCAAGGATGTATTTGAAGCAAGACACATGCAACGCCTGCAAGGCGAGGTCGGAATTGGTCATGTTCGTTACCCTACAGCAGGCAGTTCAAGCGCTTCAGAAGCTCAACCTTTCTACGTAAACTCTCCTTTCGGTATTACACTTGCCCACAACGGTAACTTGACTAACGCTAACGAAGTTCGTCAGAAGCTGTTTGAAAAAGATCGCCGTCATATCAATACCACTTCAGACTCTGAAGTATTACTAAATGTACTGGCGCACGAAATTGACTCAGTAAAAGGAAATGTCACGACCGAAGACGTATTCCGCGCAGTCACCAATGTTCATCGCACAATTCGCGGTGCTTATGCTGTGACCGCCATGATTATCGGTCATGGTATGATTGCGTTTCGTGACCCACACGGTATTCGCCCTCTATGTTTAGGTAAGCGTGAAGTTAATGGCAGAGCGGAGTACATGGTTGCGTCTGAATCGGTAGCATTGGATGCCGTCGGTTTTGATTTTGTCCGTGATGTTGCACCTGGTGAGGCAATCTACGCAACGTTTGACGGTGAACTGTACACGAAGCAGTGTGCAGACAATCCTAAGCTGAACCCTTGTATTTTCGAGTTCGTGTACTTTGCTCGTCCAGACTCGTTCATCGATAAAATTTCGGTATACAGTGCTCGCGTTGAAATGGGTAAAAAGCTAGGCGAACGTATTCGTGAAGACTACGCAAATCTTGATATTGATGTCGTTATTCCTATCCCTGAAACATCGTGCGACATCGCACTTCAAATCGCTCAAGCGATCGATATCCCTTACCGCCAAGGCTTCGTGAAAAACCGTTACGTGGGACGTACGTTTATCATGCCTGGTCAGCAACAACGTAAGAAATCTGTACGTCGCAAGTTGAATGCAATTCGTTCGGAGTTCAAAGATAAGAATGTGTTGCTGGTGGACGACTCTATCGTTCGCGGTACTACGTCAGAACAAATCATCGAAATGGCACGTGATTCTGGTGCGAAGAAAGTGTACATGGTATCAGCAGCACCAGAAGTTCGATTCCCGAACGTGTACGGCATTGATATGCCAAGTGCTACCGAGCTTATTGCTCATGGCCGCGACAACGATACAATTTGTAAGCAGATTGGTGCTGATGCATTGATTTATCAACGTCTAGAAGACTTGGTTGAGGCTGTCGGCCTTGGAAACCAAGATATTACTCAGTTCGATACATCCGTGTTTAACGGCGAATACGTAACGGGTGATATTGACCAACAATACCTAGACTTCTTAGATGGTCTTCGTAACGATGATGCGAAAACACAACTTGAAATCCAACAGGATTTAGCAAACTTAGAGCTGCATAACGAAGGCGCATAATAGGCGTTTTCTTGAGGTGTAAAAAAACCAGAGCTTCGGCTCTGGTTTTTTGTATTTGCTATCGAATTAGTGAATGTTATAAGCGATCACAAAGTCGATAAAGAGACGAACTTTCTCTGGCAGGTGATCTTTGTGGTTGTAAAGCATATAAATGTCGCGCGGGTTTGCACTCCAATCTGGCAGTATGCGTACCAAATCGCCGCTTTCGATGTATTCTTTGATCATGACATCTGGCATTAGCGTGATGCCTAAACCTTCGGAACAAGCACTGCGTACTACATTTAGTGCATTCGCCTGAAAGCGACCACGATCAACGTTTACGACAGACTCGCCTTTGCTATTAATTAAGGTCCACTTGATAAGAGGGTAGCCTTTTAGCAATGAATGGTTAGAGAGCTCTTCTGCGTGGTTTGGTGCCGGATTCGAGGCAAGGTAGTCAGGACTTGCGACAAGAATATCCTTCACTTCGCCAATCTTGCGTGCGATCAGGCTAGAATCACGTTGGGGCCCCACTCGAAAAATGACATCCCATTCAGTAGGGTCAAGCTTGTCTGCATTATTTTCTGTCGTTAGTTCGATATTGATGTCCGGATACTGCTTCATAAAGCTGTTGAACATCGGCATCATCATGCGCTTAGTTAAGTTATAAGGCGCCGATATCTTAATCTTGCCTGATGCTCCTCGGCAGTCGTCAGTGATTTCCTCTGCTGCCGTGGTTAGCCTTTGTAGCAAAGGGGAGCACTCATGGTAAAAACGTTCCCCGGCTTCTGTAAGCGAGAGTTTGCGAGCGTGACGGTTCAATAGTCGAAGATTGACAGAGTCTTCTAGCGCTTGAATGCGTCGGGTGATGGTCGCAACCGGGATCATGGTTTTTCGCGAAGTTGCGGTGTAGCTCCCATTTTCGACAACCAGTCGAAACAGGTTTAAGTCATCTAATTTCATATTTCCAGACACATTAAATTACCGATTACGGCTAATTTATAATTAACTTTGTGATCAAAGCTTGCTTTAAGTCAACATGTTGCATCATTTGAACACAGCAACCCTGTTTGAGTAAATACTGTTATACCCCGTAATATTTGTATAAACGCCGTTTTCAAGCTACGTTTTATAACAAGGCGGAACGGCCTCAAGTCTTGCTGCGCAACGTTTCGCCGGATGTAAACACAACAAAAATAATGACTTAATAATAAATCTGTTTTTTGACTTAGCTTTGTGAGGTGTAAAGGTATGTTTAAGACTCACAGTCAAACGGCAATGGTCTCGGCACAGGAAGTGGTTAATCAAAAACTAATTATGTTGGTGGATGATGATCCAATATTTCGTAAAGTAACCAATGCTTATTTAGAAAGTCAGGGTTTTAAAGTAGTAGAAGCTGAAAACGGCCTAGAGGCGCTTCAACAACTCAGGGAATGCCAACCCGATCTTATCTTGTGTGATTTATCGATGCCGGTATTAGATGGCATTGAATTCGTCGAAGAAGTCAGTCTTGAATATCCATACTTGCCGCTTATCGTGGTGTCCGGCACGGATGAAATGTCCGATGTCGCGAAAGCGTTGCGATTTGGTATTAAAGACTTTCTTCCTAAACCGATAGGTAATTATGAGCACTTATCTCAGGCGATAGACAATACGCTCGAAGATACCGATAGCCATTTCTCAGAACAGCGAGACTTTTCAAGTCAGTGGTTCCGAGTCGATGACGGTGGCGAAATCCCAGATGAGCAAGAGCTTCACTGGCATCTAGAGTATTTGCAGCAGAACCCGAGTGCTGCAAGAGATTTACTGCATGCTCTATTGCCAGAGAAAGATGCTTCTCAAGGTGATTGGCGCTGCTCATACCGTTTATTGCAATCGACGGACGTTATGCCACTGGTGTTTGATTATCGTTGGTTAATGAACGGGCAATTTGCGTTCTATCTCGTTGACTCTGCTTCCCAGAGTAATGATGGTGTCGCGACGACATTGCTTGTTAGGGCTTTGTTTGACGATTACCTGCGTAATTTGAAGAGTTTCAGTGCTGATCTGAAGGATATGGTAGGGATCATTGAAAAAGGAATCGAGTGTTCAGAGTGCGCTGGTGCGGTTAATGCTGTATTTGGTGTCGCTGATCTGGCTTCGTCCTCCGTTTCTATCCTGCCTGCGGGTTTAGATAGTCATTGGTCTGACGGAAATACTAATCAACATATCGCGGCAGGTAACTGTTTAGGGGCAGGAAGTATGAAAAACTTCATAACCCGAGATTTACCGCTAGGTGTTGCTGGTCAGCTATCCATTGGTTGTTTAGGTTCTTCAAGTTTTAGCTTAAATATTGCCCGGAAATCACGACTGGTATAATTCTGACTTCATAACACAATAAGCAGCGTCTTGGCGCTGCTTATTGTCTTTTTAGAACCACAAAAAACAACAAATGCTCGAACAATAACCTTACTTTTTGCTGGTGTTTAGATTTGGCTGTTTAAGGTATAGTCAACGCCTAAAACAATAATGACCCATTTGTGCAACGATAATTTAACGCTGTGCCTTGGGAGAAGCAAAGTCAACTAGTGAGAAGATACATCATGGCAGACAAAGATTTTAAAGAGCCTTATAATATTTTTTACTTTTTAGGTTTCATTGCAGTACTTTTAATTCCAACACTACCTGCAACGCTAACCTGGCTTCGTGTAATGAATGGTTACGCAGGCTTTTAATCTAGCTATTTTGTACCGGAGTTCACCATTCGTATTAAGCGTTACTTTTTCAATACCGTTGGTGGACTCTGTATTGTGCTCGGCATTGCCGGCATAGCCCTTCCGCTTTTACCCACCACTCCTTTCATTCTACTTGCTAGTGCATGTTTTATGCGTGGTAGCCCCGCATTTCATCATTGGCTACATAACCACAAAACGTTTGGACCGATTCTCGATAATTGGCATAAGCACCGGGCTGTTACTTCAAAAGTAAAACAGCGTGGCGCCATTTTTATTGCACTTAGTTTCATGGTTTCAATCGTTGTTGTTCCCCTTGTTTGGGTGAAAATTGGTCTTTTAGTGATGCTAATCGTTTTACTCGGCTGGTTTATGCGTCTGCCTGTGATTGAGTTGGTTGCTGACAGAGAAGAAAATCACTAAGATTGTAGAGAATAGTGTGCCCGCTCTTCGAGTGGGCGTTTGTATTTTCAGCGCCTGTGACTCTTACGAAAATAAGCACATAGTGGTGAAAACCTATTGTTCGTTGCCCTCGTGATACTGCGATTAGAGAGGGCGATGAGCCAATCTAAGTAAATCGGTATTATGACTACAGAAACAATTTCACTGATCAAATCTAGCATCAAAAGCATCCAAGACTACCCAAAGCCAGGCATTCTATTTCGTGATGTGACGAGCCTTCTTGAAGACGCAAAAGCATACCAAGCGACGATCAACTTACTTGTTGAACGTTACAAAGATATGGGCTTTACCAAGGTTGTGGGTACGGAAGCTCGTGGCTTTTTATTTGGTGCGCCTTTAGCGCTTGAGCTAGGTGTTGGTTTTGTACCAGTACGTAAACCAGGCAAGCTACCACGTCCTACTGTTGCTCAATCTTATGAGCTTGAATACGGCGTTGATACACTAGAAATCCATACAGATGCCATCGTTGAAGGCGACAAAGTACTGGTTGTCGACGATTTATTGGCAACGGGCGGCACTATTGAAGCGACGACTAAGCTGATTCGCCAACTGGGCGGTGAAGTTGAGCACGCTGCGTTCGTTATCAACCTACCAGAAATCGGTGGTGATAAACGTTTAGAAGCACTAGGTCTAAACGTATACAGCATTTGCGATTTTGAAGGACATTAATACATTCAATGAGTTATTTAGCTTTAGCGCGAAAATGGCGTCCTAATCAGTTTGACCAAGTTGTCGGACAAAAACATGTCCTGACGGCGTTGGAAAACGCACTGGCGCAAAACCGTTTACACCATGCTTATCTGTTCAGCGGGACTCGTGGTGTGGGTAAAACGAGTATCGGTAGGTTGTTTGCCAAAGGCTTGAACTGCGAAACCGGTATTACCGCGACACCTTGTGGTAAGTGCGATACTTGTCGTGAAATTGATGAAGGTCGCTTTGTCGATCTTCTTGAAATCGATGCGGCATCACGTACTAAAGTTGAAGACACTCGCGAACTGTTAGACAACGTTCAATACAAACCTGCTCGTGGACGTTTTAAAGTGTACCTCATCGATGAGGTACACATGCTATCGCGTCACTCTTTCAATGCGTTGTTGAAAACCCTGGAAGAGCCGCCAGAGTATGTGAAGTTCTTACTCGCGACAACCGATCCACAAAAGCTGCCAGTTACTATATTGTCGCGTTGTCTACAGTTCCATCTCAAACCGATCAGCGTTGATGATATTCATCAGCAACTTGACTACATTTTGGGTCAAGAGCAAGTATCGGCAGAACCAAAAGCACTAGGTATGATTTCACATGCTGCAGATGGCAGTATGCGTGATGCTCTCAGCTTGACCGATCAAGCAATTGCTTTAGGTAACGGTGCGGTGCAAACTGATATTGTCAGCCACATGTTGGGGACGATTGATACCGACCAAGCGATTCACTTACTAGAGTCAATCAGCAGCAAGCAACCTCAACAAGCCATGGATAAAATCCAGCAATTAGCAGCAAATGGTGTTGAGTGGGATGGTTTGTTGCAGCAAGTCGCAACACAGCTTCATCGAATTGCGATGTATCAAGCGCTGCCAGCGTCGCTAGACCGAGCGCAGCCAGATGCAGAAAAAATCGAGTTGTTGAGTAAAGCACTAAGTCCGCAAGACGTTCAGCTTTACTACCAAATTGCATTGAAAGGTCGTGAAGATTTGACTCTCTCGCCAAATGGGCGAGTCGGTCTGGAAATGATTGTGCTGCGTATGATGGCGTTCCGCCCATCAAATAACAGTGGGGCAAATGTTGTTTCTAGTAACTGCGAACCAGCTTCAGCCCCAGTTCAAAGTGCCAGTCAACCAAAGACTGCACCAGCTCAGACAGTAGCTGCTCCTCGAGCTCAGCAGCCGAGTCCAGCGCAAAGCACACCACAAGTGGCGCCTCAACCTTCATCTAATTCACAACCTGAGTATCACGCGAGTGGATATGAGACGGTTCCGCCACAGTATGATATGGCGCCGCCGATGAGCGAAAACCCAGCGCCGCAGCATGAAACGCCACCTCAACAAGTGCAAGAGAGCGTTTCAACACCGGCGCGCGGTGGTCTAAGCGGTTTACGTCACCAATTACGTTCTCAGCGTCAAGGCCTACAACAGAACACTCCTCAAAATGGTGGCTCAAAAAAGCCTAAAGCGGCATCTGCACAACCAGAATCGGTTATCGACCGAGTAGCGCAATTGCATGGCAATTCCGCGCAGGTGTCGCCAAACTCAGCTCCGAAGTCGACGGAGCCGCAAGTTGAGGAAGCGTATCGCTGGCGTCCAAGTAAGCCTGTTGAGACAAAAGTGAATACAAAACTGACACCTACGCAGCTCAAGCAGGCACTTGAGCATGAGAAAACGCCTGAAATGGCACAAAAGCTCATCGATGAATCGTTAGAACATAATGAATGGGCGAAGCTAATCAGCTTAATGGAGATCCCTAAGCTGGTAGAGCAACTTGCGCTAAACTCTCATTATAGTAAGGAAGGAACAACCGTTTCGTTGCTATTGAGAAGCAGCCAAGCTCATTTGAATACAGATAGAGCTCAAGCCGAATTGCTTAAAGCACTTAATACCGTGTTAGGTGAAGAGTGCCACATGAGCATCGAAATAGGGGAGAGTGGAGAAACACCACTTGAACTTAGAGATAGGCTCTATCAAGAGAAATTACAGCAAGCGCTGAACAGTTTAGAAAACGATCCAAATGTTCAATTTATTGAACGTCGTTTTGCTGCAGAGCTTGATAAAGATAGTGTGCGCCCTATCTAATAATCGAATGGAATGGGGTTGAAAACCTAAGGTTATAACCCCATTAATTGATGCAACACCTCATTAAACCAGAGAGATAAACATGTTTGGTAAAGGCGGTATGGGCAACCTAATGAAGCAAGCCCAGCAAATGCAAGATCGCATGCAAAAGCTTCAAGAAGAAATCGCGAATATGGAAGTAACTGGCGAGTCTGGTGCTGGCCTAGTAAAAGTTACTATCACTGGTAGTCACAGCGTACGTCGTGTTGACATCGATGAAAGTTTGATGGAAGACGACAAAGAAATGCTTGAAGATCTGATCGCTGCGGCGTTCAATGATGCGGCCCGTCGTGTTGAAGAAACTCAAAAAGAGAAAATGGCTTCTGTAACTGGCGGTATGCAACTACCACCAGGTATGAAAATGCCATTCTAATCTGCTGATATTTAATTAAGCGGACTTTTAATGCGTACCAGTCATATGCTGGAGCAATTGATGGAGGCCTTACGTTGTCTACCTGGGGTTGGCCCCAAGTCGGCGCAGCGTATGGCCTTTCATTTGTTACAGCGCGATAGAAAAGGCGGTTTGCAACTTGCAGATGCGCTTAGCCAGGCAATGACAGAAATCGGTCATTGTACTGAGTGTCGAACCTTCACCGAAGAAGAAGTCTGTCATATTTGTACTAACCCAAAACGCCAAGAAAATGGTCAAATTTGTGTGGTAGAAAGCCCGGCAGACATTGCTGCAGTCGAAGCAACGGGCCAGTATTCTGGTCGATACTTTGTTCTTATGGGACATTTGTCACCACTAGACGGTATTGGTCCAAGTGATATTGGACTGGATGTGCTTGATTACCGCTTACGTCGCGGTGATATAGCCGAAGTGATTTTAGCAACAAACCCGACGGTTGAAGGCGAAGCCACTGCACATTACATCGCAGAGCTATGTAAAGAACACCAAGTTGATGCCAGCCGCATCGCGCATGGTGTGCCTGTCGGTGGAGAACTTGAGCTTGTTGATGGCACGACGTTGTCACACTCGCTGTTAGGTCGACACAGAATTTAATAAAAAGCCGCTGAATTCAGCGGCTTTTTTGATCTTGTGAGTTGGGAACGATTAATCGTTCGATTCTTTACCAAGAAGGTTTTTGTAGATAACTGCACCAAGTACGCCACCCAAAATAGGCGCAACCCAGAACAGCCATAATTGAGAAACTGCCCAGTCGCCCACATATATCGCGACTGCTGTACTACGAGCCGGGTTTACTGAGGTATTTGTGACAGGAATGCTGATCAGGTGAATGAGAGTCAAACACAGGCCAATTGCGATAGGTGCAAAGCCTTGTGGCGCACGTTTGTCTGTTGCACCCATAATGACAATCAGGAACATCATCGTCATGACAACTTCAGTCACAAGTGCAGCGATCATCGAGTATTGGCCTGGAGAGTGTTCACCATAACCATTGGCGGCAAAGCCAGAACCCACAACATCAAATCCTGCTTGTCCAGATGCAATAACGTAAAGCACGCCACCTGCGATAAGCCCGCCGATCACCTGTGAGATGATGTAGGGAGCAACGTCTTTTGTCTCAAAACGACCGCCTGCCCAAAGGCCAACTGTCACTGCAGGGTTCAAGTGACAACCTGAAATATGACCGATAGCAAATGCCATCGTCAGAACGGTTAAACCGAATGCCAAAGAAACGCCCAACAGACCAATACCCACTTCAGGGAAACCCGCAGCCAACACCGCGCTACCACAGCCGCCTAACACTAGCCAGAACGTGCCAACAGCCTCAGCCAAATACTTATTCATGTTCTTTCCTGATCTTTAATTAAATGACCCGCTGAACATAGTCGAGAATTGTCAATAAATTGTGAGGGAGATCGCGCGAAAACCGCAAATGGAACGCTATGTGGCAAGAGTTCTCAAGGGTGAGATAAAAAGCAGAGGGGGAAAGTGCTAAATCTTGAGTTTCCTTTGATTACTGCCGCGGAGAGAAACAACCGAGGTACTAACTTTAAACGTGTGGTCTAGAGTCGCATTACGTCAATTGTTCTAATTCAGTGATGTTGTCGAGTGCTTCTTGATTGGTCTTGCCGCATACAATCGGACACGGTTTAAAATCGTGACAGACTTTTGGGCGTTCAGGCTTACCAAATAGCTTGCACAAATTGTCGTCGTTGAGTTGTACACAACGAACACCTGCAGGTTTGCCCTTGGGCATTCCAGGTATTGGTGAAGAGATACTTGGCGCAATACAACACGCTCCACATCCTAATCGACAATCCATAATGTAAACCTCTTAAAAATTAAGGGGGCAATTATGGTCATTTTGACGTGGATTGGAAGAGTGAAGAAAGAAAAAAATAAAAGGGTGCGCTTAACATTACGCTCCCTTTTTGGTTTTTTGCTTTTAAATCATCGTGATTATTTTAAGAAACGGTTATAAACAAACAACAGAATAAATGCGCCTAGTGTTGCGGTAATGATACTACCAATGTTGACTCCAGTTGCTCCGCCGAAACCGAGAATGCCGCCAAGGAAGCCACCTACAAATGCCCCTGCAATACCAAGTAACATTGTTGCAATCCAACCGCCCCCATCTTTTCCTGGCATGAGCCATTTAGCAAGTGCGCCGGCGATTAAGCCCAAAATAATCCAAGAAATAATACCCATGAAAACTCCTTAATGCCTTCTTGATCAATTGAGTAATGGAAACTTGTTTAAGGATAGAACAGTAAAACGAAAGTAGTTGAATATCTCCACCGTTATGTGGGAAGGATGCAAGATCTTCTCAAAACTTGAACTTTTGCGTTGAGAAGAGTATAAATCGCCCCCTAAATTCCCTTGGTGAGACCTGAAATATGAGCACTCCATTTTGGCAAAGTAAATCGTTAGAGCAGATGACAGAAGAGGAATGGGAATCTCTCTGTGATGGTTGTGGCAAATGTTGTTTGCATAAGCTGATGGATGAAGATACCGATGAAATCTACTATACCAATGTGGCTTGTAGCTGGCTGAACAGTAAAACGTGTTCATGTAAGGATTACCCAAACCGTTTCACTTCGGGTGAAGAGTGCACCAAGCTGACCCGAGAAGACATCGACGATTTTACTTGGCTGCCACACACGTGCGCTTACCGTCTGTTGGCTGAAAAGCAGCCTTTACCAGAATGGCATCCGTTGATTACAGGCTCTAAGTCCGCAATGCATGCGGCAGGGGAAAGTGTCCGTAACAAAGTTGTTTACGAGATTGATGTGGTGGATTGGGAAGACCATATTTTAAATCATCCCAACCGTCCTTAGTCGAATACAAACAAGCCTTTCATTGATTAAATGAAAGGCTTGTTTGCTATTGGGGCTCCCAACTTTGACGTCTCGCTAACGAAATGCTGCTCAGTTTATTATTTAGTGTTGTAAACTTAGGAGTATGATTTCAACGCTTTACACTTCTATTCCTGATTGTTTTGATCAGGATTGTTCCCTATGAGGTAAACATGACGTTTCATTTCCCCCAGAAACTGCGCCTGACATCTTGGGTGACATTATTCGCACTTGCCGTCATTATGTTCTCCCCAATGGCTGTTCATGCGACTGCTACTGACGATATCCAAGAGCCTTCTGCTGCCGAAATCTCGATTGACAACTTGAACCGAGAGATTGTGGATTTATCCCAAAGCCTCTCGCAAGCGAGTGGCGACGAGCGTGATGCCCTTCAACTGCAACTATTCCAAAAGAATGAAGAATTAAGAAGCCAGTTAGCGTCAGCGATTGAACGTGAAACTATCTCTCGCGACAAGCTGATCTTGCTAGTTAAAAAACAAGAACAATACTCTGAGGACGCGACGAACTATCTATCGGAAAAAATAAAGAAAGTCGTCGAGGATTTAAATAAGGCTAAGGATGAAGAGAAGCTTGCTCTTGTTAATGATTATCGAGAGCTACAGCGTTATCTTGATGTTAGCTTCGATTCGAGCTGGCAAAATCTCGCTTGGTTGAAGGAGCTAGGGGCCCAAAACGAGCGCGCAGAAGCGGAACTAAAAGATAAAATTGATAAACGTATGCGCTTACTGTCTGCTTCTATTGAGTACTTGAGTCAGCAAAGTGAGATCATTGGCTCCCAACTTTCGTCTAGCCCAGAGTCGGAAAAAGCGTCGTTGCAACTTAGTCAGCTCATTACTAAACAAAGGCTAAATATTGCGACAGAAAGCTTACGCAACCTGATTTCAATTGGTGATAAAGTCGGTTTAGAAACGTCTGAATACAAACGCCAAATTTTTGAAGTGACGGGTAATATCACCCATGATTTACTAAATACCAAAGTTGTGTGGTCAATACTGAGTCACTGGTCCAACTCGGCACTGGATTGGTTTGCCGAGAATGCACCGCAGCATATCTTCCAGTTGTTTGTTTTTGCGCTGATTTTATTGATCGCTCGCGGACTGGCTAAGTTAACGCGCAAAGTCGTCCGTAAAGCAGTTGCATCGAAAAACTTAAAACTTTCCCACTTGATGCAGGACTTCTTTATCTCGATGTCCGGCAAATTCGTGTGGGTGATCGGTATCATGGTGGGCTTATCTCAGCTTGGTTTGAACCTAGCGCCGATCCTAACCGGTTTCGGTATTGCTGGTGTGATTATTGGTTTCGCGTTGCAAGACACGTTATCCAACTTCGCGGCGGGTATGATGCTGCTTATTTATCGCCCATTTGATGTTGGTGATTTTGTGTATGCTGGCGGTGTGGATGGCAAGGTAAGCCATATGAGTTTGGTGAACACCACAATCCGTACGTTTGATAACCAAATTATTATTGTGCCTAACAGCAAAATCTGGGGAGATGTTATTAAGAACGTCACGCATGAACGCATTCGCCGCGTGGATATGGTGTTTGGCATTGGCTATGCGGATGACCTCTTAAAAGCGGAGTCAGTATTGTCTGATATCATTACCGCTCACCCTTCGGTACTTCGCACTCCAGAGCCAATGATCAAAGTTCATACATTAAATACGTCTTCTGTAGATTTTATTGTGCGCCCTTGGGTAAAAACGGATGATTACTGGGATGTATACTGGGATGTGACTAAAGAAGTGAAACTACGCTTCGACCGAGAAGGTATTTCGATTCCTTTCCCACAACAAGATGTGCATTTGCATATGGTGGAGAAGCAAGACGCTTAATCACAGGTCCTAACAAGTGAAAGGCACTCTAGGTAGAGTGCCTTTTTTGATCTTCGGTTGGCGTTATTGTTACAGTTCGTTAAAGAACACCAGTTTCGGCTCGCATTCTAACAAGTTGTCGATCTGGCTAATCAAAAGAGCAAAGTGTTCTGTTTTACCGTGAAACTCAAATGCTTGTTGGTCTTTAAATTGCTCCTGAAAAACGAAGTGGCATGCATTGTCTTTATCTTGGAACAATTGATAACGAACACAACCTTCTTCATTGCGAGTAGGTTCAAGCGCTTGGGTAAGTACCTCTTTCAACTCTTGTTCTTTTCCCGGTTGTGCATGAAAGGTAGCCGTCAAGTGAATCATAATGTTTACTCTTTTTGTTATAGGTAACGCCCTTGGCGTTGCAGGAACTCAATTTTGTAACCATCAGGGTCGGTTACAAAAAAGAACGTTGCTAAATGCTTTTGTTGATGGTCAAAGGCTTTGATGTCACCAGTTTCAATGCCGAGAGATTTAATGCGTTTGTGGGCTTGTTCAATGTCCTCCACGCTGACGGCAAGGTGGCCGTAGCCTGAGCCGTGAGTGTAGGGCTCACTTTGGTCGTGATTGTGCGTCAGTTCCAATTCAAAGCCAGTTTCTTGGTTGGCTAGATAGGTTAGAGAAAAGCCATCAAAGATGTATTGATCAGCGACTTCTAGTTCAAGTACGTCACAGTAAAATTGTAGAGAGCGGTCCAGATCACTTACTCGGATCATGGTGTGAATCATTTTTGTCATGGGTACTCCTTGATAGTCCGCATAGGTTAGCGATTTCAAAAGGAGTCTGGGTAGTACTCTAGTACGACAAATTAGATGATGTTCAAGGGTTTATAATACGGATGCATAGCCTAGGATGGTCATTGGTCGGTTGGTTGCTATTAACTGTTAAGTTGCGCAAGTGCTTGACGAGTGGTCTCTTGAGGTTGGCGGGCGTAAGTGAGGCAAGCGCATCGAAGTAAGGAGGCAAAGTTGTTCACTTCACCATTGTATTCGAGTGCTTCTTGATAAACAGTGCTTATGAATTTAGGAACCGTCATGTTTTGAGCACTAGCGATTTCCTCAAGAATTGTCCAAAAGCTCGCTTCAAGTTTTACACTGGTCGCGTGACCATCAATACGGATAGAGCGGGTGATGAACTGATAGTTGTCTTGGGGTTGCTTAGCAAAGATTTCGCACATTTTCTTTATTCATATAATTAAAGACCCATAATTATTGTGGTGTGCGATTTAAAACGTCAACTGTTTTCATGAATAAAAAAAACGCTCCCTTGCGAGAGCGTTGAAACATCACGAGTTGTGAAGTAAGTGCAAGTTGATTATTTAATTTGTTGCTTCAAGTACTCGCCTAGTTGCGAGTGGTGCATGATTTTTGATACCGGAAGGATAGTTTCTGCAGGTCCCCAAGCAAATACGTTGACAGGAGTATGCGTATGAGTACCCGTCCCCCATACTGTGTTTTGCTTTGTTGCATGCTCACGCGCTAGCAAGTTGCCACGGTCGTTGTAAGGAAAGAAAGCATCAAAGTCATTGATTGTCGGTACGTTCTCTTCGCTTAAGTATTTGTGTCCAGCGAGTCGGTATGGATTTGGTTTACTTGCTAATACGCGTTCTGCTTGCTCAGGCGTAATCGAAAAATCGCTATTTGCGTTCACGACTTCCGCAAACTTCTCTGGAGTTTGCT
The DNA here is from genome assembly GCF_033339475.1 of Vibrio sp. 2304. Lineage (NCBI taxonomy): Bacteria > Pseudomonadati > Pseudomonadota > Gammaproteobacteria > Vibrionales > Vibrionaceae > Vibrio > Vibrio sp. 2304. Next base: position 104,011 of record NZ_JAWOUQ010000004.1, read on the forward strand.
CTTTCTTATCAAGCGCTTGGAATTCACTGATCATGCCGTAGTAACTTTTCTTTTGGTTGTATAAACCATCGAGGATCTCGAACTGACCAAAGTTGAAGTTTGGCGCGTAATCCTGATTTTTGAATGCTTCGCCGTCGCGTTTTTGTGGTTTAGGCAAGTTTGCTGATGAGTAGCTAAAGCCAAAAGAGCCGGTTTCGTGGTCAGCAGTAACAATGATCAGGGTGTCATCACGGCCTTTTGCCCACTCATAAACTGAGTTTACCGCTTCATCGAATTTAAGCATTTCATGCAGCATCGTACCTGCATCGTTACTGTGGCCAGCCCAGTCAATTTGGCCGCCTTCAACCATCAAGAAAAAACCGTCTTTGTCTTTTGAAAGAATGTCGATTGCTTTGGTGGTCATTTCTTTCAGCGATGGCTGCGTGCGTTTTGGATCGTTTTTGCTTTGACTGTAGGCAATACCATCGTTCATGCCCGAGTAAGCAAAAAGTCCAAGTAATTTGTCACCTTTAGCTTGTGTGAGCATATCGCGGCTGAAAGCCAGGTTGTAACCTTGGTCTTGCGCCTCAGTAAGCAAGTTGCGCTCATCTTTACGTTTCGACTTTAGGTAGACATTACCTTCAGTGAGCTTTTCAAGTTGCTCGTATGTCTTTCCCTTGTCGTTTGTCGACTTTGGAATCCAATGACGAAGTCCACCAGACATCATCACGTCTACGCCTGTTTCGAGCATATCCGCCGCAATATTGTTTTCTAGGGAGCGATGTGGTTGATGAGCGGCAAATGCTGCTGGCGTTGCGTGGGTCATACGCGTATCAGAGACGAGCCCTGTCGCTTTACCTTTACTTTTGGCTTTTTCCAAAATAGTTTCGACATGGTTGCCTTGGCTATCAATGCCAATGACTTCAGAAGCGGTAGGGATTCCTGTCGCTAGCATCGTAGCTGAGCACGCAGAGTCGACGACAATTGCGTCTTCTGGATTGGTCAGTGATGATCCAATCACACCTTCTTGAGCGAGTTTGTATAACGCTGTGCTTTCGCCTTTGTAAACCGAGTTAGGTGCGTGTTTTGCGTAGGTCTCGAGTAAACCAACTTGTTGAGGACCCATGCCGTCGCCGATCATCAAAATGACGTTTTTGATTTCAGCTGAGAGTGCGTTGAAAGAGAGGGTAGATGCAGCCACTGCCGTAACGATTGGAGATACTAAGCGCTTCATTATATTTTCCTTGTTTATTGAAAGCGCAGGCATTAAAGCAATGATTTATGAAGGTTTTGTGTCGGTAATAAAAGTTTAACCAAATTGTCGTTTTTGTTTGGTTTTGCAGAAAAAATGAGTCGCTCTGTAACGTTCGTTAGTTTGGAAAGAAGAAAGCCCACAAACGTGGGCTTGGATTACGCTTAGGAGTTGAAAGCATGGACTAAAGTTATCCATTCAGTGCCTTCACAAGAAACCTAGTTTAGGGAGCAATAAACGAGCATGTATTATCGGGCCACAAGAGCGGTCGAATTCACTTACGTTTGCATCATATCGTTCTTTGGCTTATTAAATTATGGGCTGCAGTAAGTGTTTGGTTCAAATAGGATTTGTTGTCGTGACGATTATCAGACTGGTTATCAGACTAATGCCAGTATGATGCCACCAACGGTAAGTGCCGCAGAAAGGTATTGACCCGCAGAATATGAGCCATCCTCTTCTTTCTCGATTTTATCGGGGTGATCCATGCCAAGCGCACCATGCGTGAAAGATTCGACCTTTTCACCAACAGATTTATCTTCTGCTTCTATTTTCTTGCTGTCGTGCTCGATTTGTTGCAGAGCGGCAAGTAGCGCTTTGCCTTCGGTCGAAAGCGTCACCTTATTGTGTTCGACTTTCAGCGGCGAAGCACTAGTTTCTTCTTGTGCAATACTTGCTTGTTTAGAGGCGACAGATTGTTTGGCATAGCTATTAACAGAAGTGCTTCCTACTGGATTCATCGAATACTCCTTGGAACATCGACACTCGGTCACTGAGTGCGGGTAAAAAGCAGTTATATTTTTATCGGCGGCAAAGTTTATTTCTGAAGCTATTTGGATAAAAACAGGTCTGCTTTTGCCGCTTCTAGTTTCTATTGGTGATCATTAGCAAAAAATAGACCAGCAGGAAGCAGACCCTTGTCACTCGATGAACTCGGAGCGGTGTGATGATGCAACGCAACGACAAGGTAGTAACTTAAATTGAAGACCAGCTACTTACATTGAAGATCGTTATTGCGTTTAGTTAGATGTTGATATGCCGCCATGCGGTGAGCATCTTGTACATACCGTACTGGTGGTGCGAGAACCTCTAACTGATAGTCTGTATTATCAGAAAGCACGTTATCTGTTGGGCTAATTACAATCACTTTTAAGCTCGGGTTGCGGCTTAAGATTGATGCTGCCGTACCCAACCCTTGCTCGGTGTGAAACTTGCCCGCAACATGGACAATCTGAACGCCTGGGTTGTCGTCTAGATAGCTAACGATAGATTCCGCCATAGTTTCATCCCAAGTAACTTGAGCTGCAAACTGTTTTTCCGTCTGCTCTGGCTTACCGTGATGCATGGATGCCATGAACTTTTCTTTGTACGGACTACTACCAGTGTTGATGGCTTGTGCAATGAACATCCGCTGATCATCATCGAGCTTGTTAATGTAATCTAGCCCTTGTCGACCAATGCATCGAACAATGCTCTTTGGTGCATTTGCTGCAATGACCGGGAGATTTTTCTGCTTAGCAAACTCCACGAGAGGGCGATAGTCGCTTTCATAATTGGGCCAAGCGTTGGCTTGTTTCATTAAGTACTGTTCGCCGATCTCCCCACGTAGGTAAGCGTCAACAACAGGTTGTTTGTCGCGGGTAAATTGTTCCATAGATAACGCGAGTGAGCGGTCGTAGGACGTAAGTTGTTTGAGCATATCGGTTTGAAAGCGATGAACGCCGGCGTGTGTGTGCCATTCACCAATAAGAATGACATCTGCTTGTTGCAGCTCAATTGGCAGTTTGCTTAGAGCGATGTGCTCGCCAGAAGGGGTGTATAGTTGGTAGTCGTAAAAACTAGTGACTTCCGCTGAGGTTGCGTGAGAGTCGGTGTGCGTATATGAAGAGCAACCAGTAAGTAAGCCTGCAAAGAGCAAGCTCAAAGTAGAAAAGCGCATTGAAAAGCCTCCAAAAATGTCCGGATGATATTAATGGAGGCTGAGCAATGAATCAATATAAATGATAACTATTTGCGTTTGTTGTTTTTTTGACTTATTAATTGAGTGTTTTTTTGCGATATACACGCAACATAAAATCAGCCTCACATTGGAAAAGTGTAGCGGATTTCAACTCTTCACGAAGAGCATCGGTTGCTTTCCATGCGAATGGCGTCATTTGCAATAAATCGATTGCGGCTCCGTTTTTCAAGTCCATAACATAGTTAAGATGCTGCTGGTGCTCTAATTCAAACCCTTCAATATGTTCTGGTTCTTCATTGTGAAGACGAACTTCTTGATAAATGCGCTCACGCAGTTGGTATAAGTGGCGGCTAGCAGGAGTAACCGTGACAACAACGCCGTCGTTTTTTACAACGCGCTGCAGCTCCTCAGCTTTACACGGGGCATAAATGCGCAAAATGGCATCTAAGGATTCATTTGCGAAGGGAAGTCGGTGACTAGAAGCCACACTAAAGTTGCAGTGCGTGTAACGCTTCGCCGCGTAACGAATGGCAACTTTGGAAATGTCTAAGCCATAAATCGTGGCATGGTTCGCTTGTGTTTCTATCGTCTTTTGTACTTGATCTGTGTAGTAACCTTCACCACAACCAATATCTAATAATTGATGAGTGCTCCCCTCAGTGTATGTTGCACACAGCTGCGCCACTTCTTGGCGCATTGGGTTGTAGTAATCTCCTTCGAGGAACCGACGACGAGCTTGCATCATCTCTTTGTTGTCACCAGGATCTTTAGAACGTTTGTGGTGCGCTGGCATCAAGTTAACGTAGCCTTCTTTTGCTAAGTCAAACTGATGATTGTTTTCGCACTTAAACGTTTTTTCATTTAACGCTAGAGCTTGGTGGCATAGAGGGCATTGATAGTTCATGACGATCTCGAACAGAAAGTAGGGCGGCAAATTCTATCAAAAAGCATGGTCTCAAGTGAAACAAAAAGAGCCGACTGGGTCGGCTCTTATTAAGTATTAGTGGAAGAAGTCGACTTGCTCTTTCAAGTTTCGTGCTTGTTGTTGAAGTTCAATGGCACTTTGCGAGGTTTTTGCGCTCGTGTTGCGGCTTTCTCGGTTAAGTTCACTGATAGAATGGGCATTTGCTGCAATTTCTTGTGAAACTTGAGCTTGTTCTTCTGAAGTCGCTGCAATGGCGTCGGCTTGAGAGGCTATCGACTGCACTTGTACTGCTATGGCTTCTAATGCTGTGCCCGCGTCTTGTGCTTTGTCCAAGACCTGGTTTGCACTGCGTTGGCTGTCTGTCATCATATTAACTGCATTATGAGTCGACCCTTTTAGTTTCTCGATAATTTCCACGACATCTTGAACTGAGCTTTGGGTTCGGTGCGCAAGTGTGCGCACTTCATCTGCTACAACTGCGAAGCCACGGCCTTGCTCACCTGCTCGTGCTGCTTCAATGGCGGCATTCAAGGCAAGTAAATTGGTTTGCTCAGCAATTTCATCAATCATTTTAGTGACGGTTTGAATACTCTCGCTATCGCGATTTACTTGCTCGATAGCCGTTGCTGATTGATCCAATTGATCGTTAAGTTGAGCAACGTCGATACATACGCCTTCAACAATCGCGAGACCAGATTGACTATCAGTATTTGCTGAGCGTACGTTTTCCGCAATGCTTTCGACTTGTTGTGCGACAGATTGAGCGGAAGAGGCCATTTCTTCAATCGCTGTCACAACTTGCTCGACTTCTTGTTGTTGTCGGTCGGCTTGGGTCAAATTGCTATGTGCATCGTTGGCAACGCTGGTGGAGTTGCTCTCCACTAAGTCGCTTGTTGAACGGATCTTACCAACGAGTTCATTGAGCTGACTTGCCATACTGGCGACACCCGAGCTCAGGTTCGTAATTTCATTCTTTGATGCTTTACGAGACGCTGGAATGTTCAAGCTGACTTCGCCGCCCGCTAAGCGAGTCATGTATGAGTTTAGAGTTGTGAGAGGTTGTAAGCTGCGATTCAAGAAAAGTGTCAGTACAACAAAAGTAATGATTGCCGCTACCGAAGAAATGATGGCAATGAGTGTGAGAAGCGTGTCGCTACCTTTTGTCACTTCTTTGATAAACGTACCACCTAGCAGTTTCCAGTTCCAACCTGGAACCTCTGTGTAGACAAGATACTTTTCGCCTACGTTACCTTGGTACTCGAAAGGGTAGCGAATTAATCCACTAGATTGTTCGAAAATCTGGCCAAAAGGCTTGTGACCATTGTAGTCGGCGACTTCTAGTATTGACGAATCTGAGCCGCTTTTTGCTGGATGAAGTAGGTATTTACCAAGATTGTTTTCGTCGTCATCAACGATAATGGTGTAACCAGTGTCGCCCCATTTTATCTCTTCGAGTGCATCGAATAAGGTTTGTGTCGCTTGGTCTACTGGTAAGCCGATAAACGATAGGCCTGCTACCTTTCCTGTCGCATCTTTGATTGGGGCATAGTAGGTAATGTAGCGCTCGCCATACAATTTAATTTGAGCGTAATACGGTTGTCCTGCTTTAAGTTGCTGATAACCAGGATGGTTGATGCCTAACGTGGTTCCGACCGCTCGTTGACCTTGTGGATCTTTTAGGGAGGTGGACACCCGAATAAAGTCGTCACCCAATGGTGCGAATAGCGTTGCTATAGCGCCGGTATCACGTGTGAAACTGTCGACCAACTTGGTGTCATTAATTAAGCTTTCACTGTATTGAGTGATGTTTGGTACTTCATGTCCCATGAAGTCAACCGTGTAATTTTCGACATAGACACCGGCAAGGTAGCCATTGCGAAAAGTAGATTCGAGGACTTTAGCTGTGTGCAGGTAAGCATCGAATTGGCCAGCAATGGTTTTTGCCATTGATTCTACTTTAGATTGGTGTTCTTTCAGTGTGCTTTCCAATAGAACATCGGAAGCGTTGCGGTAAACAAGCGCTGCAATACTGCTGAAAGCAATGAATAGACACAAAGTGATCACCAGTTTCAACTGGAATCCGACACTTTGATTTCGGTATCTCTCTAACATAGACTAATTCCTGATATTTTTATTATTTATGAGTTTTGTATCGGTATGCTATCGGTTTATATGATCAATTTTTTTGATATTTATTAATGAAACCGTCAAAAGTGACCAGTAACCAATAAGTTAGTAAAGATAGGACCATCTAAGCAGAGCTTTTATTACAAAAAAAAGCCGGGTATCCCCGGCCTTTATATGGTGATTCTTACTGCGCTGAAATGACAGTGACAAGTTCATGTGTCTCACCTGGTTGGAGCGTTTGACCTTGCTCAATACTTGGTGCATGAACAGCAGACTCCACACACAACATGGTTTGATAACCATCGTCAGCCATGTCACCCATGCTTTGCGCACCTTCTGCCCAAGGGTTCCATAATACTGCTGAGTTGTGGCCTTGGTTGTGTACGCTTAGCGTACGATCCAATACCGGGTCTTTTACCAAAATTTTCGCTTCTGGTTGCGTGTAAACGCGATCAATCGTGTCAGTTAGTTGTAGAACATTACCACCTTGGCATACCGCATCAGCTTTCAAGCTATCAATGTACTCGGCACCCATGCCTGTCGTTTGTGCTTGCTTAATGTCTCCAACGTTTAGGTAAGTATGTAATGCGCCAGAGAAGGTCCAAGCCTCGTCATCAATGTTCATGACTTTGAGCGTCACTTTTAGCTCATCGCCCACTTCAATCACCAAACGAGCGTCAAACATGTGGGGCCAAATATCGTGGATTTCTTCTGTCGGGAACAGAGCAAGTTCAACAATCACACCGTTATGGTTCTCACGATGTTCAACCAACTCCCATTCTGCGGTGCGGGCAAAGCCGTGAGCTGGAGCAGCGATACGCCCAAACCAAGGCCAACAAACCGGAATACCACCGCGAAGAGCAGCTTTACCATCGAAGACAGCTTTTTCGCTCATCCAGATCAGATCTTCTTGACCTTCAGGCGTGAACGACACGACATGACCACCGTGTAGCGAGATGCCTGCCGTTGCTTTGTCATGAATCACGCGGACGATTTTTATCTGATCAACTTCAACGATAGTGACGTTATCAGATAGCACCGTTAGGGCTGGGAGAGTTTTTAAATCCATGTGTAGTTTCCTATCGCTGGGGGAGAGCTTTTAGACGCGCTTCGCACATTAAATGCAACATCGAGCCTGCATTCTCTCAAATTCCAGATACAAAAAAGGCGACCCTAGAGCCGCCTTTTCTTTAACGAAGTTATTCGCTAATTGCTAACTTTCTAATTACTTAGAGATGTGAGCGATTAGGTCTAGAACTTTGTTTGAGTAACCGATTTCGTTGTCGTACCAAGATACAACTTTAACGAATTTGTCAGTTAGTGCGATACCAGCTTTAGCATCGAATACTGAAGTGCAAACTTCGCCGATGAAGTCTTGAGATACAACTGCATCTTCAGTGTAGCCTAGAACGCCTTTTAGTTCGCCTTCAGAAGCTTCTTTCATCGCTTTACAGATGTCTTCGTAAGAAGCACCGTTAACTAGGTTAACAGTTAGGTCAACTACAGAAACGTTAGCAGTTGGTACGCGGAAAGCCATACCAGTTAGTTTGCCGTTTACTTCTGGAAGTACAACGCCTACAGCTTTAGCAGCACCAGTTGAAGATGGGATGATGTTTTGAGAAGCACCACGACCACCGCGCCAGTCTTTAGCAGAAGGACCATCTACAGTTTTTTGAGTTGCTGTAGTTGCGTGAACTGTAGTCATAAGACCAGATTCGATACCGAACTTGTCGTTAAGAACTTTAGCGATAGGCGCTAGACAGTTAGTAGTACAAGAAGCGTTAGAAACGATGTCTTGACCAGCGTAAGTGTCGAAGTTTACGCCGTTAACGAACATTGGAGTAGCGTCTTTAGAAGGACCAGTTAGTACAACTTTTTTCGCGCCAGCAGTGATGTGCTTACGTGCAGTCTCGTCAGTTAGGAAAAGACCAGTTGCTTCAGCTACAACGTCAACACCGATTTCGTCCCATTTTAGGTCTTCAGGGTTGCGCTCTGCAGTAACACGTACAGTTTTACCGTTAACGATTAGGTTACCGCCTTCAACTTCAACAGTACCGTTGAAACGGCCGTGAGTTGAGTCATACTTAAGCATGTATGCCATGTAATCTACATCGATAAGGTCGTTAATACCTACTACTTCGATGTCGTTGCGCTCTTGCGCTGCACGGAATACGAAACGACCGATACGGCCAAAACCGTTAATACCTACTTTGATAGTCATTATAGTTGCTCCACAACTTAATTTCTGATTAAAGATAACTGGTAGTAAAATTACAGAATCCAGTAAACATCTGCAAGTGATAATCGGACTTAACTTGTTTAAAGTCAAAAAAAAGCGACGCTTTTTTTAACAATTCTTTGCAAATGTACGTTTTTTAAACTTTTAACTGATTCTTCTGTAGCCCAGTTGGCGTAATATAACTGGTGAGATAAGTGCTCTTATCAAATTAATTACGCATGGTGTCCTGGTGAGAAAGTATGTGCTACAACTGTTAAGAGAAGCAAGTTTTTTGCTAAAAAAGTCAATACCAAGAACAGTAAATAAGGAGCCGAAAGTCGTGGAACAAAGCGGGAAAAAAGTGACGAAGTCAGATGAACAGTGGCGTGAGCAACTGTCTGATGAAGAGTTCCGTGTTTGCCGAGAGCAAGGTACAGAGCCTCCTTTCAGCGGTAAGCTACTGCATAATAAGGAAACTGGTGTTTACGCTTGTACTTGTTGTAATGCCCCTCTCTTTGTCTCTGATAACAAGTATGACTCTGGCTGCGGATGGCCAAGTTTTGATGCGCCTATCAACGATCAAGCGGTGCGCTATTTAGAAGATCTAAGTCACGGAATGGTACGTACAGAGATTCGTTGTGCAACGTGTGATAGCCATCTAGGGCACGTTTTTGAAGATGGCCCACAGACCACAGGAGAGCGTTTTTGTGTTAATTCTGTGTCGTTAATTTTCAACAAATCAGAATAATAACGACAAAATTGTGCTCGAGATGTTTTATCCTTTCAGGATGATTCATGCTCAACGGTGATCTGAGTGTCGCTCGACTTAAATAAAAACTCCCGCTCATTGCGGGAGTTTTTCGTTTATATCTCACTGGGTATCATTGCTGGGGAATAGATACCTTTCTCTATGGCTTTCGCCACCGATTCGGCTAATTCATCCAACTGCTTATATCGCTCTGGATGACTGAAATTGAACATACGTTGGAGCTGCTTTTCATCAGCAAGCGGTACGTCGAATCTCTTCGCGACCATTGCCCATAGATACGCTTGCTCTTTGTCTCCAAGCCCTTGATGAATACTTGCCATTGACTTGAGAATGACCGGATTGATGTTGTCTTCATCAGATAAAGACAACGCGTTATTAAGAAGCTCCAGGGTTTTCTTGGTATCTCGGTTGGTATAAAAAGTGGCTAATGCATATTGCATCTCAGCATTATTTAATTGGGGAGACCCTTCCATTTGTAAAAATGCGCGCCGAGCTTGAGTATCTCCCGTTTGAGACCATAAGAAATACAAAGTAGCCGGGTCTTCTGAGCCTTTTAACTCGTTTACAATGCGCTCTAGCTCATCAATACTGTGTACCAATGCATTAAAGCGTTGTCTTTTGAGAGCACTTTGATCAATAGGGGTGATCTGGGAGGCGAGTTCTAAGCATTTCCTATATCCAGCGACCAGACCGTATTCGATGATTTGGTTGGCCTCTGATGGGTTTTTCAATTGCTCAAACCGATGCCAAACCAAATTTGTTCTTGGAATTCGACATTGGCCGTCATCCATATTGAGCTGCTCGCAACGCAGCTCTGGTGTTTTTTGGCACAACTCTTCGGTTGTCACGTTACCTTCAAAACAGCCCGATAGCGCAAAACATGCGAGGCTGAGAAGCAACCAGTTTGTTCTTTTCATGGCTTTGCTTGTGATCCGTTACACCAATTCATTTTCGTATTCTTGACTCAGTTTCTTAACCCGTTATGTTCTGTAAATAGAATGTAATAAGAAGGTACACTATGGACGCAGAACAACTATTACAAGCGATGACTCCAGAAGTTTATGATCGCTTAGTGTATGCAGTAGAAACGGGAAGATGGCCTGAGGGTACAACACTTTCTAAAGAGCAGCGAGATTCGTGTATGCAAGCTGTGATGTTGTATCAATCAAAACATAATACTGATGCGCAGCATATGACGGTTGCAGCCGGTGGTGAAATCAGTTTTAAATCAAAACAAGAGCTTAAAAAACAATTCAGCGGAGAAGAGAGCGATATTGTTCGTGTCAATCCGAACATTGATTAATCCTTACGCCTTATTTCTCAAAATTTTATTATTTTGATTTTGAAAGAAAAAAGCCCAAATTGTATTGGGCTTTTTAGATCGTAGAAAGCTTGAACTTACAGGCTCATTTCACCACGCAGTACTTGTTGCATTCTCTCTTTTACTTCTTCGTAAGAAAGGTTTTGGCTTAGAAGGTAGTGTAGTTTTGCCAGCGCCGCTTCGGGCGTCATGTCAAAGCCACTGATAACACCAGAGTCTGCGAGCGCACAACCTGTGGCATATCCGCCCATATTCACTTTACCTGCCAAACACTGAGTTAGGTTTACGACAATAACGCCGCGCTCAGAGGCTTCTTTCAGGTGACCAAGTAGCTCAGGGTTCTGAGGAGCATTACCGACACCAAAAGTCAGAAGAATCATCGCATTCACGGGCTGACGAAGCGTGTTGCGGATAACTTCGTGTGAAATACCAGGGTACATGGTGATCACACCGATTGGTTGTGGCGTGATGTTGTGAACCTTAAACTCGCCTTCTGGTTGTGCACCAACGGTTATGCTGTTGCTAACTTGAATATTGATCCCAGCTTCCAATAGTGGAGGAAGGTTTGGTGAAGTAAAGGCATTAAAACCGTCTGCATGAGATTTTGTGCTGCGGTTACCACGCATCAATTGATTATTGAAGAACAAAGTTACTTCGTTGATCGGGTAGTTTGCCGCAATATGTAGCGCGTTTAATAGGTTTGCTTGGCCGTCAGAACGCAGCTCTGCGAGAGGGATTTGTGAACCCGTTACAATCACTGGCTTACCAAGGTTTTCAAGCATGAAAGACAATGCGGACGCTGTGTACGCCATGGTGTCAGTACCATGTAGGATAACGAAACCATCGTATTTGTCATAGTTGTCACGAATATCATTCGCAATCTGCTGCCAGTCAGCAGGTGTCATATCTGATGAGTCAATCAGAGGGTCGTATTCGTGGATGGTGTAATCCGGCATTTCAGGACGATGGAATTCGGGCATGCTTGCTAATTGCTTTTCCATAAAGCCAGCAACAGGCACATAGCCGTGGTCGGATTTTTGCATTCCGATGGTACCACCGGTGTAAGCGATGTAGATGTGTTTTCTAGTCATCGTTTTTTCTTTCGTGTAGGGGAACAGAGGCGGGGATTATATACCTAAATAACCTTGAGATGCGAGGCTATACGCACAGCATCAGAAAGTCATCTGAGGAGATGCAAAGCCTAATAAAAAGGGCACTTCAAGTAGAAGTGCCCTTTGTAATATTGATGGAAAAACTACTGCACTTGGCAGTTTAAACAAAATGCGTATTGACCTTTAGGATCGTTGAAGCTTTGGAGCAAGCTTGCGTCTTGTTCGAATTGTTGAGCTACGGGTTGAAGACTTTTTGGTAGCAAGCTTGTTGCATCAATACCTAGAGAGACTTTCACCTGTTTCATAAACTCTTGTAGAAATAGTTCAGTAGGTGAAAGAGGCTCTTCTACCCAGTAAATGCCGTAATCGGTTACGTTCGCTAGTTTCGCCGCTAGCTCTACAGCATCATCAAAGTCACCCATTTGATCGACAAGACCAAAGGATAGTGCATCTTGGCCAGTCCAAACTCGACCTTGAGCAACTTTGTCAACTTCCTCTAGAGACATATCGCGATTCTCGCCAACTAGAGAAATAAAGCGCTTGTAACCGTGTTCGATACCTAATTGGAACACTTGAGACGCGCCTTCAGAAAGGCCAGTGGTAATACCGTCACCTGAGAACGGCGATGTGCCAACGCCATCAGTGTTAATACCTAACTTGCTAAAGCCTTTTTCAAACGTGGTGATGACACTAAATATACCAATGGAGCCCGTCAGGGTTGTTGGCTGAGCAACGATTTTGTCTGCGCTCATTGAAATCCAATAACCACCAGAAGCAGCCAAACTCGACATGGATACAACAACCGGCTTACCTGCTTGCTTCAGAGCTTCTACTTCGTTACGAATCACTTCAGAAGCAAAGGCACTGCCTCCTGGACTATCTACTCGTAATACGACCGCTTTCACTTTTTCATCATTGCGTGCTTGACGCAGCAAGCTTGCGACTGTGTCACCACCAACAGTTCCGCGAGGTTGTTGACCGTCCATAATCGCGCCACTTGCTAGAACAACGGCGATGTCGTGCTGAGGTAGTGTGTAATCGGGACGAATCGTTGCAAGGTAGTCGTAGTAACCAATCGCGTTGTAGCTGTCTTTGCCGTCGCTACCAAACTGTTTTGCGAATAGAGTGCGAATGTCTTGGCGTGTCGCAAGTTCATCCACTAGCCCCAATTTGACTGCGAGCTGAGCAATATCGCCATTTACAGACTTCATCTCGTTAATCAGTTCATCCATGGTTGGATTAAGCACTTTCGCATCAATGTTTCGGTTTGTTGTTACGTCATCAACAAAAGCACTCCACAATTGAGTAACCCAGCGTGTTGCTGACTCTTTCGCCGCATCGGACATGTCATCACGAATAAACGGTTCGATAGCGGATTTATAAGTACCTACGCGAAAAACATGAGTAGAAACGTCAAGCTTTTCAAGTAACGTTTTGTAGTACATTGAGTAAGCGCTGTAACCTTTAATCAATACACCACCATCAGGTGCCAGATAAACTTTGTCAGCGTAACTTGCCAAGTAATATTGGCTTTGGTTGTAGAAATCACCTACGGCGTAAACGGGTTTGCCTGACGCTTTAAATTCGTTCAACGCTTTCGCGATGTAACGTAGTTTCGTGAGATTTGTTTCTGGCATGTCTCGCAGTGCTAGCACTAATCCAGACACTTTAGGATCGTCTTTCGCGTAGCGAATAGTATCAACGATATCGAAAAGGACGTTTTCTTTCGGTAGCTCATTACCCAAAAGGGAACCAGCAAAAGAGTCCATTGGGTTTACATAACGTCTTTGTTCGACAATTGGGCCTGAAAGGTTCATCACCAATGCCGATTCTTTTTCGACGACAGGTTGACCGTCTCCGGTATAAGTAAAGGCAAAGTAGAAAACGGCAATCATCAGCAAGAAAATTAGGTTTGCCAGTGCGAGTCTGATGAAAGTGATACTTTTCCATATCCCTTTAAATATCAAACCAATAAATTTGAAGAGTTTTTTCATCTTGTCTCCATAACGAGATAGTTACGCCGAGTCTAACAAAGTATGGGTTCTTATCTCTAAGATCTCAAAAGATAACATTTTTTTAGCTTATCACGACCACTCAACAATTGGCATATTTTCACACGAGATTGATCGGTGTTACAAAAATGTAAACGCTTGTTTGATTTTTTGGTTGAGCAGGCTTAATCTGGTCAGACCATGATAATAACAATGGATGTTAAGTGATGTCTGCCATGTACCCAAACCTATTAAAGCCACTGGACCTCGGTTTCACACAATTACGAAACCGAGTTCTGATGGGATCAATGCACACGGGCTTAGAAGAGCACAAAGAAGGATTACAGAAGCTCGCTGCTTTTTATGAAGAACGCGCGAAAGGCGGTGTCGGACTGATTGTAACCGGAGGTTTTTCTCCTAACTTACGCGGTCGTTTACACCCGTTGAGTGCTGAATTCAGCAAGCCAAAACATGCTAAAGCCCATAAAGTTGTGACAGAAGCGGTGCACAAGCACGGTGGTAAAATTGCGTTGCAAATTCTCCATGCTGGGCGTTATGCAATGCATCCATTCTCGCAAAGTGCATCTGGCATTAAAGCGCCGATTGCAAAGTTTGCTCCGAGTGAAATGAGCGACCGCCAGATAAAGAAAACCATCGACGCGTTTGCTAATAGTGCGGAGTTAGCACAGCTTGCTGGTTATGATGGCGTCGAGTTAATGGGCTCGGAAGGTTACTTGATAAACCAATTCTTATGTAAACGTACTAATATGCGTTACGACGAATGGGGTGGCAGCTATAAAAAACGTATGCGTTTTCCGCTAGAAATTGTTAAAGCGGTACGCAAGGCGGTGGGTGACAAGTTCATCATCATCTTCCGTCTTTCTATGCTGGATCTTGTCGAGCAGGGCAGCACTTTTGAAGACGTTATCGAATTGGCGAAAGCACTTGAAGAGGCTGGCGTCACGATTATTAATACGGGTATCGGTTGGCATGAGGCTCGAATTCCGACAATTGCGACTCAAGTACCACGCGGTGCGTTTACATGGGTTACGGAAAAAGTTAAACCTCACGTTTCAGTTCCTATTATCACTTGCAACCGTATAAATACGCCAGATGAAGCAGAACGTATTTTATCTTCAGGTCATGCCGACATGGTTTCGATGGCGCGCCCATTTTTGGCCGATCCTTACTTTGTTGCTAAAGCCGAACAGGAAAAAGCGCAGCTTATTAATACGTGTATTGGTTGTAATCAGGCATGTCTAGATAACGTGTTTAAAGGTAAGCGCGCCAGTTGCTTAGTGAACCCTTTAGCGTGCTATGAAACCGAAATTGTTGTTGAACCAGCCTTTAAGAAGAAAAACATTGCAGTTGTTGGTGCTGGCCCTGCGGGCTTGGCTTGTGCGACCACACTTGCTGAACGTGGCCATAAGGTTGATTTGTTCGAAAAGAACGACCGCATCGGTGGTCAGTTCCGTCTTGCGATGCAGATCCCTGGTAAGGAAGAGTTTCGAGAGACGATACGATATTTCGCTAACCGTATTGATGAAACAGGCGTGAATCTGCACTTATCGACGGAAGCGAACTATGACTTACTCACAGAATACGATGAGATAGTGATGGCATCGGGTGTTGAGCCACGTAAAGTCAATATTGATGGAATTGATAACCCAGAGAAAGTCGTCGACTATCAAACTCTCATTCGAGACAAAACGCCAGTCGGTGAGAAAGTGGCTATCGTTGGTGCTGGTGGCATTGGCGTAGATGTCGCGACCATGCTCACAGAGCCAGTTGGACAAACGTTGGATGACTGGTTGCATGAATGGGGAATCGACAAGGAGATGTCTCAGCCGGGTGGTTTATACCCTTACCCTGATGCGGTCAGTGATAAAGAAGTCTGGGTACTTCAGCGTCGTAAAGGTCGTGTAGGTAAAGGTCCGGGTAAAACGACAGGTTGGATCCATAAACGTACCCTTGAAAAACGGGGCGTACATTTAGTCGGCGGCGTGTCTTACGATAAAATTGATGATCAAGGTTTGCACATTCATGTAGACGGAAGCGCGCAGGTACTTAATGCAGACAAGGTTATCATTTGTGCTGGGCAAGAGTCTGTACGTCCTTTTGAAGATAAATGGTCTGAACTTGGAGAGAAGATTCATATCATTGGCGGAGCTGACCATGCGGGTGAACTTGATGCTGTGCGTGCGATTCGTCAAGGTGTTAAATTGGCGGTAAAACTCTAGCCTTTTAATGTGTATTTACCATAAAAGCTGCGCTTTGAGCGCAGCTTTTTTGTATAGAACTAGTCACTGATATCTGGCAGTTGTTTGGCCATTACCACGCCAGCAAAAGTAATAAAAGAGAACACTAACACCACAGCTGAAAGGCTCAAGAAGTTCGACATAACACCAAGAGAGCTCATTAGAAGCAGCATTATCCCAACCACTGTGTTACTCACGGCTACATAGCTCGTCCGTTTGTCACCTTCTGCGATATCAACTAAATAGGTTTTTCGTCCGACTCGTATTCCGTCGTGGGCAATACAAACACAAAAGTAAAGCAGAGGAATCACGAATAGGAAGCTTTGGCTAGCGGTGACCCATGTATCGTAAACAAATAACACAACACCAAGTAGCGCGCTCATCATTGCGCCTATGACCATCACACTGCGGCTAGAGCGATCTGACATTCTTCCCCAGAAAGGACCTGACACAAAGGAGGCTAAGCCACTCGCAAACATAAAGAGAGCTAGCACCCAGAGCTGTCCACCCAGAGATTGCTGTGCCAGCACAACGTAGTACGGTGCACTCAGCGCAGAACATAAAAATAGTGTCCGCGTGATAACGAATCGACGAAAGGTCACGTCTGTCTTAAGTAACGCGAGTTGTTTAAATGCTTCGAGGACGCCATTTCGACCACCATCTACCTCACCGGCATACTCATTAATTCGCGCATAGACGAATGCCGCGATGAGCCATATGACGCCCGCTAAGCCTAAACTCAGACCGTAAAAGCGCTCTGTCGGCTCTACGTCCCATAACCAGGCTAGTGCCAGAAGGCTAGCGAAAAGCAGCGTAACCAGGCCAGCAGCGCTTGAAGACCAGCCGTTGACTTGACCTCGTTGGTTTTTAGGGATGGTTTTGCCCAATACATCTTTTGATGCGACGGAATTTAAACCGCGTGAGAGGCTGAAGATCACAAGACATGCAATCACACCATAACCCGCAGCTGCTCCTGTTAGAGTTAATGCGACCAATCCGATTGCAAATATGGAAAGAGCCTGCAAGATGCTGCCAATTACCCAGACCCATTTTCTTACTGGAATGCGTCGGATGTAGTGCGCGATGCTAAGTTGTGGGATAAGGGATCCTGACTCACGAATAGGAACCAGCCAACCAATTAAGTAAACCGGAGCCCCGAGACTTTGTAGTATCCACGGCAACGTGACTTTAGGATTGATTAACGCATCGCCGACTTTCGTTAAAAACTGAGCGAGAATTATTTTAAGAAAGTTGCCGGGAACTTGATGACAAGCTGATTCAGGAATCGCCTTACAGGCACGGGCATCTTCGTCATTAACGATCTTTTCGTAAATGCTGTTTTGTTTGTCCTTGTTCATCAACCTGCCTATGTTTAACTTATTCATTTCGCGAATAAATTAACATTAAACCCAGATTGATGTTAAGTGAAGCACGTTATCAAGCCCACAGAGAACCGGTTGTTATTCGCAGGAGCAGATTGTGCTAAAGTGGCGTAAACAAAATAACAACGATCTTCAATAAGGATTCTTTCATGGACGCTCTCGATCTTTTGCTCAATCGCCGATCTATCGCGAAGTTATCCGCGCCTGCACCAGAAGGTAAAGCACTTGAGAACATCATTCGTGCTGGCCTTCGTGCGCCTGACCATGCGGGATTAACCCCTTGGCGTTTCGTTATCGCACAGGGCGATGGTTTGAAAAAACTGTCAGATATATTGGTAAAAGCGGCAGAAGCTGAAAATAGTGATGAAGCGGTGGTCGAAAAGGTAAAGAATGCCCCATTTCGCGCACCAATGGTGATCACGGTGATTGCTAAAGTAACAGAACATGAGAAAGTACCAGCACTAGAGCAACACTTATCTGCGGGATGCGCTGTACAAGCGATGCAAATGGCAGCCGTAGCGCAAGGCTTTCAAGGGTTTTGGCGCTCAGGTAAGTGGATGTTCCATCCAGAAGTTCATCAAGCATTTGGTTTAGAGGGTGACGATGAGATTGTTGGTTTCTTGTACTTAGGCACGCCTGGTTGTACACCGATGAAAGTTCCTGAGCGTGACCTTTCTCAGTTTGTTGAATTCCTATAACTAAAAACTTAAATAAACTGACTGTTTATTTATACAGTTTTTCTTGATTTATTAGGGCTACATTCGATAATGTGGCCCTAATTATATTTATTTCCAAAACGTTATGTCTCGTCTGTTTATTGCTGAAAAACCAAGTTTAGGCCGTGCGATTGCCGCTGCACTGCCAAACCCTCAAAAGAAAGATCAAGGATTCATCCGCTGTGGGAACGGGGATATCGTTACTTGGTGTATCGGCCACTTACTCGAACAAGTCGAACCCGACGCTTACGATGAGCGTTATAAAAAGTGGAATATGGCAGATTTACCAATTGTTCCGCAGCAATGGCAGCTCAGACCGAGGAAAAGTGCAAGTAAGCAATTAACAGTGATTCGTAAATTGCTCAAAGAAGCTAACGAAGTCATTCATGCAGGAGACCCAGATCGAGAGGGTCAGCTGTTAGTTGATGAAGTTCTGGACTATTGCAAGTTATCTAAAACCAAGAAGGAATCTACACAGCGTTTGTTGATTTCCGACTTGAACTTACCTGCGGTTAAACGTGCTCTCAGTTCTATGCGCAGTAATCGCGAGTTTATCCCACTTTCAGTTTCAGCATTGGCCCGCTCTCGGGCTGATTGGCTGTATGGTATGAACATGTCTCGTGCTTATACCTTGCTTGGTCAAAAAGCAGGGTATCAAGGTGTTCTCTCGGTAGGGCGAGTGCAAACGCCAGTTCTTGGCTTAGTGGTGCGTCGTGATGAAGAAATCGAAAACTTTGTCCCGAAGGACTATTTTACCCTACATGCTCTGATCCCATATCAAGATGCCAATGGTACTTTTGATATTCGTGCTCGTTGGAAGCCAAGTGAGGCATGCAAGCCTTGGCAGGACGAAGAAGGTCGAGTATTAAACCGTAAGTTGGTGGAAAATGTTGCAAACCGTATCGCAAATCAACCCGCAAAAGTAACAGAGTCGGAACAAAAGCAAACCAAGCAATCAGCACCATTACCTTATTCGTTATCTGCCTTACAGATCGATGCCGCGAAGCGCTATGGTATGAGTGCGCAACAAGTACTAGATACTTGTCAGGCATTGTATGAAAAGCACAAGCTGATCACTTACCCGCGTTCAGATTGTCGCTATTTACCAATGGAACACTACTCACAAGCAGGGACGGTGACAACTGCTATTGCGAATAACGCAAAAGAGTTGCAAGTTGCCGTTCAGGGAGCAGACTTAACATTAAAGTCCAAAGCCTGGAACGATAAAAAAGTGGATGCGCACCATGCGATTATCCCTACACCGAAGCAAGCTAATGTGAATGCGCTTTCCGGCAATGAGATGAAAGTGTATCAATTGATTGCGCGCCAGTACCTCATGCAGTTCTATCCGGCGGCGGTTTACGCAGAAGCGAAATTGGTTTTCGATATCGCTGGTGGTACGTTTGTCGCGAAAGGTCGTCAGTTAGTTTCGCCGGGTTGGAAAGCGCTAATGGGCAAAACTGACAAGGAAGATGAAGGTATTGATGCCGTGCCACCGCTACCCAAAGGCACCGTGTTAACTTGTCGTGAAGGGGAAATAAAAGACCGAAAAACCGAGCCACCAAAGCATTTTACCGAGGCATCGCTGTTGCAAGCGATGACCGGGATCGCCCGTTATGTTGCGGATAAAGAACTGAAAAAAATCCTTCGTGACACTGATGGGCTAGGCACGGAAGCGACTCGCGCTGGTATTTTGGACACGCTGTTCAAACGCCAACTGCTTACGCGTCAAGGTAAGTCAATTCTCAGTTCTCCTGCGGGAAGAGGTCTCATTCATGCCTTGCCAGAAGATTCAACATACCCTGATATGACGGCTCATTGGGAGCACCAGTTACAAGGTATGGCAGAGAGAAATCAAGCATATCAGCCGTTCATGCAAGCACTGGAACAACGCATTGATAGCTTGATGGCACAAGTAAAAGCAGGGCCTATCCCTGATTCATTACGTCATCTACCCAAGGTGGAACGTCCTGCGTTTAAACGTAAAAAGCGCAGTTATTCAAAGAACGGTGGCGCGACTAAATCTCGTGCAACCAAAGGTAAGCAGGCATAGGACAAGCGCGGCGTAATTAAACTCCGCGCATGCTTGAAAATAGATTACTCGAACAGATCACCGTGGTTTTGGATCGCGCCTCTTACTTCACCTTGAGTTAACACGCGTTTGTCCAGTACCTCTTTCACCTGGTTGCCCAAGTCAACTAATGTATCTCGATTCGCTTGAGTTTGGCGTTTACCAGCACTTCTCAAGCAGTAATTTAGTTCGTGCTCTTCGCTAAAATTAACCAAATCCCTATCTGCTGCCATCGTGCTTTCTCCTTATTTGTTCTACTTTTTCCTAAGTCTGGATTGGATGTAGATAAATTCAAGTTAGATTGCGCGAATTATGCTGGTGGATCACTGATGAACATTATGTTTGCCAACCAAGTCACGATTATGAAGCATGGCTTTGATGGTATTTGGTTTAGTGATGGTTGTGTCTTAATGCTGCTACCAAGGTAACTCAGTACCATCGTAGTTAATAAATCGACCTGAAAGCTGCGGTGTGCTCAGTTCTATCACGTTCGCTAGGCCTTGCGCGGAGGTTTGCGTATCTATCAAAGCATTTGGCCCGCCCATCGCCGTTTTTACCCAACCAGGGTGAAGCGCTAAAACGGTAAATCCTTCAGGTGTTAAATCATTACTTAAGCTTTTCACAACCGAGTTAAGCGCCGCTTTCGATGAGCGATAAATATAGCCGCCGCCGGACGTATTTTCGGTCATACTGCCGACTTTTGATGAGATACAAGCAATCTTTTTCATCTTGCCTTGTTGTAAGCGAGGGTAACAGTACTCAACCAGTTTTAACGGAGCAATGGTGTTTACTTCGAAGACTTTACGCCATGCTTCTACGTCAGTATTTCCAAAGCCATATCCCTTGGGACCGTAATATCCTGCATTATTGATGAGTAAGTCGATGGCAGGGAGTTTATCGGCAAGCTTAGCGACTTGTTCGTAGTGCGTGACATCCAGTTCGTGCAAAACCAGATTGCTGAATTGTGAGGCTAGAGTTTGTAGTTCTGAACTGTTCTCTAAGGAACGGCTAGTAGCATGTACTTGGTGGCCTTGCTTCAGGTACAGCTCAGTTAAGCTAAGGCCAATGCCGCGATTTGCTCCGGTAATAAAGACGGTTTGACTCATACAAACACCTATGTTTTTTTGATTTCAGTTGAAAGTCATTGTGTTAGCTAAGCACAATAAAATCAACCAACCACCACGCACTAACAACAAGAGATGAAAATAGGGACAGAGCACAAAGAGAGCCAAACAGTGCGCCGAGAATAGCAAAGAAAGTAGAATTCATATGTATATTAAATTTAATTAATATTGAAAATCATTATCAATTAAATTGCGTTTTATTCAACCCTTGAAGTTGATACTATTTCGTTACCATTGTTATTAAGAATTTCTCATGCTGCCATTTATCTACCACCCGATTTATTCTCAACTTGAGTTGCCAGAGGGGCATCGTTACCCAATTATGAAATACCAGTACCTCTATGAATCGGTATTGGTGCATATAGAGAAAGATAACTGGAAAGAGCACGCGCAGTTTTTCCAGCCCGAAGCATTAACTGTTGGGGAAGTAAAACGTGTTCATGACGAGGAATACGTCGAGTTACTTGTTAGTGGAAACATGCCAGCTGCGAAGATGCGCCGAATAGGTTTTCCTTGGAGTGAGTCTCTCATTACCAGAACGCTAACTTCAGCAGCGGGCACGGCTCTGACCGCAAAAAAGGCACTTGAGTACGGTGTGGCCATTCATTTGAGTGGTGGGTATCACCACGCACACAAAGAGTTTGGCAGTGGTTTTTGTTTATTTAATGACTTAGTGATCGCGGCCAGGCAAGCGCTCGAAGTCGAGCATGTCGATAAAGTATTGATCATTGATAGTGATGTTCACCATGGGGATGGAACAGCAACTTTATGTGACGATGAGCCAGATATCATCACGCTTTCTTTCCACTGTGATAAAAACTTCCCAGCGAGGAAGCCTCAGTCTGACCTCGATGTGCCTTTGGTGCGAGGGACAGGTGATGAGGATTTTTTAATGGCGTTTAAAGAAGTGGTCGATATGGCACTTAATCTTCATCGCCCTGATTTAGTTATCTACGATGCTGGTGTCGATATACATCAAGACGATGAGCTTGGATATTTTGATGTGTCGACTCAAGGGATTTTAGAACGTGATAGATTTTTAATGCAAACAGTGAAATCTCGAGGTATCCCTGTCGCAGCTGTCGTTGGAGGTGGATATCGAACGAATCATGCTGACCTCGTCCCAATCCATTTGCAGCTTATCAATGCCGCTAAAGAAGTCTTTATTGATGAGTAGATACAACTAGATGTAAATATCAAATTGATTCAACACTGGAACGAACGAAAAGGGCATTAATTTTTTGTGGGTTCTTTCGGAGTGTGGCGGAGTGCTTAGTTGCGTTCAAGAAGTGATAAGTGATTTGTACAAATCTTTTTAAGTCTGGAGATGCGAAAAAGCCCGCTAATTTCTTAGCGGGCTTTTTCTAAAAGTGGCGGAGAGATAGGGATTTGAACCCTAGATACGATATTAACGTATGCCGGTTTTCAAGACCGGTGCTTTCAACCACTCAGCCATCTCTCCGTTGTTGAGGCGCATAATATAAGGCTTTGAAAATGTTGTAAACCCCTAGTTGAACTGATTGGATGTTTACTGCGCAAATTTGTGGTTTGTGTTGTTTAAATAAACAAAAACTCCCCAAAAAGGGGAGTTTGAATAGTATATGGATTGCTAGGTATTAATCGTTTTTAGAATAAAAACGCTGTAACTCAGTTAAACCTTGCATCAAAACTGGCAACTTCGGTGCATCATCTCGAAGTCGTTTGTAGTTTTTGTCATACAGCTTGTAGTTGCCAAACTTATCGATCACTGTGGTTTGTGAGCTAGTAATTAAGGCAAGCTCGCGAGTATCGCCCGCCAAGATCCAGCGACGACGACTTTCATCGAATAGGTTGCGACCACTACTGTAATCATATGGGTTGGAAGATACGCCGAGCATATCTTGCAACAGTGTAACTGAGAGGTCCAAGTGACTTGTGCTGTGATTAAATTCGCCAGCTAGCATTCCAGGCCAATGGATCACCATCGGAACTTGTAATTGATAACGGCTGTAGTTGCTGTTTGCTCCCCAGCTGTTCGTATTGGTTTCGTTAAATTCACTACCGTGATTAGAAGTGATGATTACGATGGTGTTTGTCAGTTGTCCCGTCGTTTCTAGTTCATCAATAATACCGGCGATAGTTCTATCCGCCGACTTCACTGCATATTCATAAGCTTTTTTGAATCGCTCACTTGCGGGCATTTCTTCGTCATTATTTGAAGGAATCGATTCAAAATTATCAACGGTGGTGACTTCGATGTAACTAAACCATGGCTGACTTGCTTTCTCTGCTAACCATGTATTCCAGTTTGCGATAGATTGTTTATCGGTATGAGCTTGCGTGCCATCTAGGTCTTCCGCTAAGTTCAAGTCGCGGAAAATAATTTCTGAGTAGAGATCATCTTCAAACCCACTGCCACTGAATAAACCAAAGTTGTAGCCCTGATCTTTCAGTACATCGAGCAATACTGGGGACGCACCTTGCGCCTTGATGCTTGATGCATAACTAGTCGGTAAGCCATAGAACAAACCAAAGGCCCCGTATGTATCATTACTTGAGCTGTAATGATTACGGAAGTTCTGATTGTTTTCAGCAAACTCATAGAGGTTAGGCATCTCTTCTTGGTTAAGCGCATCCGCTCGTAAATTGTTTATGCTGATCATCAACACATTGAGCT
This sequence comes from Vibrio sp. 2304, assembly GCF_033339475.1. NCBI lineage: Bacteria > Pseudomonadati > Pseudomonadota > Gammaproteobacteria > Vibrionales > Vibrionaceae > Vibrio > Vibrio sp. 2304. Next base: position 127,872 of record NZ_JAWOUQ010000004.1, read on the forward strand.
TATTAACTCGGCGGTTAAACTCAAGCTTTTCAAGAGGGTAGTTGACTAGCTCTACGTTGCCTTCGTTTTCTGCTAAACGTTTTAGGTATTCCTCACGGTCAAGTAGACCATGTTTTTCCATAAAACTCTTCGCCGTCATCGGGTAAGACAACGGGAAGTTTGAACGCTGGCTAGTAATTGGGTTGTAAAAATACGCATCTGCCCAAATGTAAACCAAATGGCTGGTCATAAAGCTGAGGAAAAAGACGGCCGCGAGAGGGCGTCCTACGTGCTTATGAGATAGTTTGCGCTGTTTTCGCCATACCCATTCGGATAGTGCGAGTTGAATAAGGAAGATCAGCGGCATCACAACAAATAAATGTTGTAGGTCAGTGCTGAGCGCACTTTTGTCTTCGCTGAATAGTAACTCCCAGACAACGGGAGTTAAGTGCAAATTGATAGATTGATACGCTTGGGTATCAATTAATAATATGGTTTGCCCAACGGTTGCGAAAATCACTGCCACCAAACGGAACAATTTCCGCGATGGCAGGATAAACGTCAACGGGAATAGAACAAGCAAGTAAAGTGCGAAAACTAGAAAGCCAAAGTGACCAACCCAAGAAACCGCCAGATAAAACTGACCAAGTAACGTCTCGGGCCAAGGAGACTGAACAATGTAGCGTGTGCCTATCAACATCGATGCAACGATATTGAAGAATGCAAACCAGTGACCCCAACCAACTAGTCGAGATACACGTTCGCCGTATGAGTTTCCGCTGTCTACCATGTATGTGTTCTATTGTCCGTGATTAGTGTGTTTTTGGTGTTTCTAAAGAAGACATCAGCGCCTGAGCAAATTTTTCAGCAATCGCTTTGCGTTGTGAAGCAGCAACACGTTGATTTAAGACATTGGTTGCGATATTTCCGGCAATCATTAGCGTCAACTCAGGAGAAGCAGCGTGTTTTTCAAGAACTGTTGCTACTTCAGCAAGAATTTTTTCTACTTGCTCGTCAGTATATTTAGATGTAATCGGCATAAAGACTCTAATAATGATAGTAAAAGCGGCTTATGATAACCTACAATGCCCATCAACTAAAACCTTGTAGCAAGATAAAATCACTATGAGTCTTCATCTTTCAAACGTTATTCTGCATCAACTGTGCAAAAACGATCAGGACGAGCTGGTTGTAAACTTTCGTCCAGCATCATTAGAGAACGATGCATCTACAGAAAACTTAGTCGCTGAGCTTCACCGAGTATTCCATTCTAAAGCTGGTAAAGGTTTTGGCGCTTTCCAGTCAGACAGCGAATTTCAATTTTGGCTTCAAGAAATGCGCAAAGGAGAGCGAGATTTTTACGACTTCTCACAAATTAGTGCAAATCGCTTGAAAGAAGAGTTGATTAAGTACCCATTTGCGGATGAAGGTATCTTGGTTTTCGCTGAGTATCAGAGTTTAGCAACGGACTACTTGTTCATCGGTATCTTACCAATGAATCAGAGTTTAAAAGTGACCGAAGGTTTGGACATCAGTGCGACAGATTACTTAGATATCACCAAAATGGATATTGCCGCACGCATCGACCTGTCGAGCTACGAGACCGACAAGGAATCCAATCGTTATCTGCAATACATTAAAGGACGCGTTGGCCGTAAAGTGGCGGACTTCTTCCTAGATTTTCTGCAAGCGGATATTGGCTTAGATACTAAACAACAAAACTTGGTGTTGATGCAGGCGGTGGATGATTTTTGTGCTGACTCGAAGCTAGAAAAGCAAGAAGTGAACGAGTACAAGAAACAAGTTTACGACTACTGCAATGAGCAAATTAAATCCGGTGATGAAGTTCAAATCTCAGAACTTTCCGGAGAGCTTCCTCAAAGCCAAGATGGCACGAGCTTTATGGATTTCACCAAAGAGCAAGGGTACGAACTTGAAGAGTCTTTCCCAGGTGATCGTGCGACGGTTCGCAAACTGACTAAATTTGTTGGAGCTGGTGGTGGTTTGAATATTAGCTTCGATAGTCTCTTACTTGGCGAGCGTATTTTTTATGATCCAGAGACGGATACCTTAACGATTAAAGGGACGCCTCCAAATCTAAAAGATCAGTTAAGTCGCAATTAAAATCATATCGTTAAATAAAGAGAGCAAACGGCTCTCTTTTTTTATGTGAATAAGAAACATCCATAGTATATGCTTGTAATTAATGGAGATATGCGAGGGGCAAGTGTTGCTGAAGCTAAAAGAAGGAATACGGCGGTTTGTTTGGTTCTGGTTCGTTTTGTGGTGTGTTTTAGCACTTGGCATTTGGCTGCAAGCCAAACAAACGATTCAAACGATTTCGACTGTAAATGAGTTAGGAAGTAAAGTTGAAGAAGTCAGGCACTTTTTTAACTTCGATCTGCCTTACCGTGTTAAACACGTCGACCAAATTTCACTGAAACTTCAGTTGGCTTATGCAGTTCGCTTACAGCTTGAAAGTGAGTTTTCTGAAGGGAAAATCACACCAGACATCACTCAATTACTTTATACGACCGACCGATTTTTAGAAAGTGCTCGAGCTTTTGTAAGAAGTGACAGTGAATTGGTTTCGTTAGCAGAACAGTTACGAAGCAGCCGTGCTCGAACAGAAAACTCTGAGCAAATTCAGGCAATGTACTATCGCTTAGGTGCGCTTGTTTTTGAGTCTGTCTTTAGTGACTCTGCAACGAATAGCGATACTTACCGTGACTTAGACCGACTTTTTATTGAATCAGAGACGCTCTCTCCCGAAGAGCGAAGCGCTCTTCAGCGCCAGCTTGCTCAAACCTCAAGCGCACTATCTGCTCAGGCACAGGGCAGTTATTTATCTAATCAACTGCTTAATCCAGATTTCCCGAACCAGTTAACTTCGATAAATGATCAGTTGGAACAGAAGCTAATGACTTTTATTGTTTGGCTGTCTGTAATCAGTAGTTTGCTCCTTTTCCTCATTTCATGGGGAGCCTTCTCCCCAAAAACGATTCAACCGATACCACTACCCAGAACCGATGATAAAAAGTCAGAGCAAGTTGGCGATGATGAAAATGGAGCTCACGCTGTTCCCTCAGCTCAGTCAGAAAATTTTCAAAACGTCCAAATAAACGAAGAAAGTTGTAATGAGGTGAATTCATCACAAGTAGAAGTAGTGGAACGTGAGCCGTACATAGATATCAATAAAATGTTAGATTCTCTGTCTGGTGACGAGGGCGCTGTGCGGATGTTACTTGAGGTCTTTATTCAGGACCACTCTGGCGATGGCACTAAAATGTATCAGCTGTTAGAAGAGGATAAAGAGCAAGCGCAAAGAGCCGCACACAGTCTTAAAGGGGTCTCAGGGAGTTTAGGTGCAATGCCATTGCACTGTATTTCGGGTGATATTGAACTGTTGATTAAACAAGGGCAAAAAGTGCCGGAAGAGAAGTTGGCATGTTTAGATGATGTCCTAAAACAAACCATACTTTTTGCTAATAATGTTCTCAATAGTGAAAAGATAACAGAAGCGCTAACAGATTGATATTGCTCTGACTTAATGTCATAAGAGTTGAGGTAATAAAGGTTCGAACTATGTGACTTAGTTCGCTTTATTCCTGTTCTATACAATTTGTTAAAGGTGTTTTCATGTCCGTTCGCCGAATGTCTTCAATGATGTTTATAGGGCTGGTTATGATGCTTTCAGGGTGCTCCCTGCTCGAAGTCAAGATCGAGAGTCAAACCGTCCCTCTTACCAAACAAGAGCTCAATATGCGTCTTTTGACTCGTGAGTATGCGCTGCAGTTTTTTGCTCAGGTTGAGCAAGCAGCAGACGCACTACACGAACAATATGAGCCTCATGATAAAGTTCATCAATCTTATATTTTACTTTGGAAGATAAATGCTGAAGAAGGCATCCAAGCTTCTGCATACCAAGTGTCCCCAATGGCTGCACTGATTGATACATGGACTTTCACGCTACAAATGGAACAGTTTTTTACTGCCGCTTCTGGTAATGAGCTCTTTGCGTCTGATGAGGCCAAGTTAGTTTCCGTTTATTTAGCGAAAGAGGTAGATAAACTTGCTCAATCTTTATTGAAGAAAGAAGCATACATCAAGACACAAACGTTTGTTGCAGAGTTCGCCAAGCAGCATCCATTCGCTGATTTAAGCATGATTAGGACTCCGGCTTACCGTAGGTGGTTAGATGCAAACCAAATTAGCGAAGAGGAAGCCGTTACAACGCTAGGCACGATGCCAGAAGCACTTGGGGATGTCTCTGATCGTCTAAGTCTGGTATCAGAGCAGACACCAAAAATTATGACGTGGAAAGCGCAGTTGTTGGCCTTGAATAGCTCTGCCAGTATCGAAAAAGTCAATGCGGCGCTCAATAGTTTGCAAGTTACCGCTGATTCGATGAGGGATTTTATCGATAACAACCCAGAGTACATGCGTTATTTGGCAGAACAAATGGCGCTGGAGTTACAACCTTTGGTTGACGATATCGATCAAAGGACGGAGGCGCGTTTATCTCAGTTGGGTGAAGAACGCCAAGCTATAGAGCTGATGGTTGCCAGAGAGCGCCAAGAAATCGCACAGATCATTACCCATGAGCGCGAGAAGTTTGCTCAAGATATGGATCGAGTGTCGCAAGAGGTTGTGAATCTCGCAATGACTAAGCTGATTGAACTTGTCAAAAGTACCATCATCTACTTTATTCTGTTCATTGCCGTTATATTCTTTGCACCGCTTGGCTTGGGCTATTGGTTTGGGAAGCGTGCAGCCGTGAAAACGCCAGTCAAACAAAGCTAACGATTTGTTTTGGAAATAAAAAAAGAGCGCTTTAAAGCGCTCTTTTTTAGTATTGAATTCGGAAGGGAGGTTCTTCCTATCTCTGCGAAGTTAAGCGGTTTGCTGCTTTAATTCGCCTTCAGCTTCTTCGACTGCTTCTGCTGTTGGTTCGCACTTATCAACAAACCAACCCATGTAAGAAGTGAAGATCGTTACGATGATACATACAAAACTCAGCCACATGAACGGGGCATAAGACAGTGTAGCAACACCCAAAATACTGGCCATGTAGATACCGTTGTCACTCCAAGGGACCATACCTGAGGTTAGCGTGCCGCCAAATTCTGCGTTACGAGACAAATTCTTACGTTTGTAGCCTAGACGGTCGTAGTTCTTCGCACAGATTTTTGGGGTCAGAATAAGTGAAACGTACATCGCTGAACCAAATACGTTGCCCATAAAGGCCGTACCAATTGTGCTTGTTGCCAATGAACCTGCACTTTGAACGCGTTTTTCAAACAGCTTCGCGATAGTCTCTAGCACGCCTACTTTATCTAGTAGACCACCAAAACCAAGGCCAAATACGATAACCGCTACCGACCCAAGCATTGAAGACATGCCGCCACGGTTAAGGATTGAGTCAATGAAATCTACGCCAGATGAGATTGCAAACGGAGCCCAAGCCGTGTTGAACGCGGTTAGGAAATCGACATCTTGGATCATCACTGCCCAAATAATACCTAGCAGAGAACCAAAACTGATCACTGGGAATGAAGGCATACGCATCGCTAGAAGTGACAATACGATGATCACAGGAACAAATGAGTAAGGGGTGATGTAGAACTGCTGTTCCATCGCTTTAATGACAGAGTCTACCTGGCTCATGTCAACTTGACCTGCGTAGTGGAAGCCAAATGCAGTAAACATAATGCCTGTAATAATGTAGCTAATGAGTGCTATCGGCAACATGCCTTTGATATGTTCCATCACTTCAACGTTAGACATAGATGAAGCAAGGATTACTGAATCCGATAGAGGCGACATTTTGTCACCAAAGTAACAGCCTGAAAGTACGGCACCTGCAGTGATTGGCGCAGGAACACCAAGACCTTGACCGATACCCATCATTGCAATACCTGCCGTGCCAGCCGCACCCCAAGACGTGCCAGTCGCTAGCGCAGTCAATGAACAGATGATCATGGTCGCGAGCAAAAAGATGGAAGGGTGGATTGCTTTAAGGCCGTAGTAAATAATGGTTGGAACAATACCACCAGAGATCCAAGTACCTACAAGCGCGCCAACGGCCAAAAGGATTAAAACGGCTCCAAGTCCATTGGAAATGCCATTTAGTGCTGCTTTTTCCAGATCTTTATACTGATGGCCAAGCTTTATGCCCAATATCATGACAATGAACCAACCGATGTATAGCGCTAGCTGAATCGGTAGGTCTAGCTTGGCTGTGAACGAAAATGCCAGCAGGAGAAATAAACCGAGCGAGATAAATACCTGTATCAAGCTTGGTAGGCGTGGTGTAACTTGCTTCATATGTGCCTCTGTCAATCTTGGAGCAATAGAGGAAGGCGCTCCTTGTTGTAATCGCGCATAACATACATTAACAAAAGTTATATTTCGAACATTTGGTGTTTTATCTTGATGTTCGTCGGTAAAAACGTTTTCTTGTGAAATTAACTGTTAGTTTGTTTTAACTTTTTTGGTTTTAAATGTTGTGTAATGTGAAATTATTGTGCTTCATGTGTTATTTTCTCATTGAGTGGTAAGACCAATTAGGGGGCTAAAGTGCTTTCCCTACTTGAAAAATGGTTAAAACCGCAAACCAAACACTAAAAAATCTCGTGTAACCCGGTTTTTCAGAGGAAAAGGTTAAAAAACGCGCTTATTTACAAAATAGGGGTTGAGATTTTGCTGTGAAAAATTAACTATGGGGTAGGTTTTTTAATACATGGAGAGTTAATACGATGAGAGTTGGTTTAGTTGGTTGGCGCGGTATGGTTGGTTCAGTCCTTATGCAGCGTATGGTTGAAGAGAAAGACTTCGACCTAATCGAACCAGTATTCTACAGTACTTCTCAAGTTGGTATTCCTGCTCCTAACTTAGGAAAAGACGCAGGCTTACTGCAAGACGCGTATGATATTGAAAGCTTAAAACAGCTTGATGCGGTAATCACCTGTCAAGGTGGTAGCTACACAGAAAAAGTTTTCCCTGCACTTCGTCAGGCTGGTTGGAAAGGCTACTGGATTGACGCGGCCTCTACGCTACGTATGGCTGAAGATTCGATCATCACACTTGATCCAGTGAACTTAAAGCAAATCCAACAAGGCATCCACGGTGGCACGAACACATTTGTCGGTGGTAACTGTACGGTTAGTTTAATGCTAATGGGGCTAGGTGGTCTATTTGAGAAAGGCCTTGTTGAGTGGACAAGCGCAATGACTTATCAAGCCGCATCTGGTGCTGGTGCGCAAAATATGCGTGAGTTGATCTCGCAAATGGGCGTTATCAATGACTCTGTGAGCTCTGAACTTGCAAACCCATCAAGCTCTATCCTAGATATTGATAAAAAAGTTGCGGATACAATGCGCAGCGGCTCTTTCCCTACCGATAAATTCGGTGTGCCACTAGCTGGTTCGTTGATCCCATGGATCGATGTGAAGCGCGATAATGGTCAGAGTAAAGAAGAGTGGAAAGCGGGCGCTGAGGCGAATAAAATTTTGGGTTCTCAAAGTTCACCTGTTCCAATTGACGGTACTTGTGTGCGTATTGGCGCGATGCGTTGTCACTCTCAAGCACTTACTATCAAGCTTAAACAAAATGTACCAATGGACGAAATCGAAGAAATCATCGCCACTCATAACGATTGGGTGAAAGTGATTCCTAACGACCGTGACATCACTGCTCAAGAGCTAACGCCGGCAAAAGTTACGGGCACAATGTCTGTACCAGTGGGTCGTCTACGTAAGATGGCAATGGGTGATGATTTCCTAAATGCTTTCACTGTTGGTGACCAACTGCTTTGGGGTGCTGCGGAGCCATTGCGTCGTACTCTGCGAATTATTCTGTCTGAGAAAGCATAATCACATCAATCCTTTATTTGATGACAAAATAAAAGAGCTCCTTAGGGAGCTCTTTTTTCATGCGTCGTCTTCCGTTCGAACGACTCTTTTGTCTGGATCGGCCAGTTCACTACCACAATGTTTACAGTAAATTGCGTCAGAGTCGTGCCCTGCGTGGGAGCAGTTTGGGCATTTCACCAATACTTTGTGCGATTGCATCTCTTGGTGTAATTCGGCAGTGAAAATACCTGTAGGTACCGCCAAAATGGAATAACCCAGTAACATGGTGAGTGATGCAAGCCCTTTACCTAGGTCTGTTTGAGGGACCAAGTCACCATAACCAACCGTTGTGATGGTCACGATCGCCCAATAAATACTTTTAGGAATGCTAGTAAATCCGTTTTCAGGTCCTTCAATGATAAAAATCAATGAGCCGAAAATCGTTACCATAATGGCGACGGAACTAAAGAAGATAAAAATCTTTCTGCGCGCCATAAGCAGTGAACGTAAGAGGATATTGGACTCTTGGAGGTATCGGACTAACTTGAGTATGCGGAATATTCGCATCACTCGCAGCGCCCTGATCACACCCATAAACGAAGCGGATGGGAAGAAGAGTGCTAAATAGGTGGGCAAAATCGCAAGTAAATCGACGACACCATAAAAACTCTTTGCGTAGGCGGCAGGTTTAGGAGAGCAATAAAGCCTTAGAAGGTATTCAATCGTGAATAGGCCAGTAAATGTGTATTCAATAAACTTCAGCTCTTTTTCCCACTCGGCCCGAACGGAGGGTATCGAATCTAACACCAGTACGATTAACGAACTGATGATCGCGATAATGAGAGCAATATCGAACGTTTTACCAGCTTTGGTATGAGTACCAAAAATGGTGACATATAGAGTATGTTTAAGAGAGTCAGTCGTCATGACAAAGCGATCCATTGTTGAATCGCTCTATCATACAATTTTATAGAAACTCAGGCTAATCCTGGAAATAAGTTGCGTAAGCCATTCGCAATGAACTCTATGCCAAGCGCGCCCAATATCAAACCCATGATACGAGTAATGACGTTGATTCCAGTTTGACCTAAAAATCGTACGATCAATGGGGCAGAGCGGAACAATAGCCATGAACAAAGGCAGAACAAACCAATCGTAATACTAATGCCCACGGTATCGAACATGCTTGGGTAGCGTGCACCATAAACAATAGTCGAACTGATTGCACCAGGACCTGCCATTAAAGGCATTGCAAGAGGGACCACACCAATCTGTTCACGACTGACGTATTCCGTTTTCTCTTGTTTGTTCTGCTTATCTTCCCCCAGTTTACCGCTCATCATCGAGAATGCGATGCTAAGTAATAGCAACCCGCCAGCGACACGAAACGAATCCAGAGAAATACTGAACATGTCTAACAGTAACTGACCAGCAAAAAGCGAAATGATCAGGATGATCGCAACAGCCACATTTGCTGTTGTTGCCGTATTGCGCTTTTCGTCTGGTGTCATATGCCCGGTTAGTGACACAAACACAGGCATGATACCAACAGGGTTTACTGCGGCGACCAAACCGAGAAAAAACTGCAAGAAGATAGCAAGTTCAAAAGTTTGCATGTTGCGTACTCATCAAAGTTCACATTAGTGAAAAGGAGAAGGGGTAATTTGGGCGTAATGTAAGGCAAAAGTTAGGTTGTAAGAAATGAAAAAAACTAACGCATTCCCTGCCATTTAAGTGAGAAAAACTAATTCTTTAATAAACTGTATCTAATCTGGAAAGGAAATGTTACGTATAAAGTTGCTGATAAATTGCACTGTTTTACATAAACGTTAACATTCGCACATTTTTGATAAAAACCAAGGTGGTTTGTAGAGAGATGTATTCGGTTCGATATACTCTCAGTAGCACAAAGAATTGGGCCTACATGTAATTTTGTTGGTCAAAAATGAAACTTTTTTACAGGTTGTTGTAGTTTCTTTTATTTATTTGTCCATTTGCTTCTTTTTTACTCAATAAAAAATGAAAGTTAATTTATTTGTTTATCAGTGATTTATGTCATTTTGGTGTGATGAGGCACCACTTTGGTAGTATTTAGGTGGTGAGAACTGATCCAAGTCAATTTTTTTCACACTCTGAAATATTATACTCAGTCCTGAAAGCAATTTACTAAGACGTTTGTTTTCTAAGTGACTGATAAACAGTAAAAATGATAAGTAATAGCCTTAGTAAAAAGTTTTTAATATTTGTTAATTTTAGGAGATTCCCTATGCCTGTAACTAATATGGCTGAACTAGATGCAATGGTTGCTCGCGTTAAGAAAGCGCAAGAAGAGTTCGCTACTTACTCTCAAGAGCAAGTAGATAAAATCTTTCGTGCAGCATCGCTTGCAGCTAACCAGGCCCGTATCCCGCTAGCTCAACAAGCGGTAGAAGAATCTGGTATGGGTATTGTTGAAGATAAAGTAATCAAGAACCACTTTGCTTCTGAGTTTATCTACAACAAATACAAAGACGAACAAACGTGTGGCATCTTAGAAGAGGATGACAACCTAGGTACTATGACTATCGCTGAGCCTGTAGGCATCATCTGCGGTATCGTACCAACGACTAACCCAACTTCTACAGCGATCTTCAAATCTCTAATCTCTTTGAAGACTCGTAACGGTATCATCTTCTCACCACACCCACGTGCGAAAAACTCAACTAACGATGCAGCTAAACTCGTTCTAGATGCAGCAGTAGCAGCAGGCGCACCAAAAGACATCATCGGTTGGATCGACCAGCCTTCTGTTGAGCTTTCAAACGCTCTAATGAAACACGATGACATCGCTCTTATCCTTGCAACTGGTGGTCCAGGCATGGTTAAAGCCGCTTACTCTTCTGGTAAGCCAGCAATCGGTGTAGGTGCAGGTAACGTTCCTGTTGTTATCGATGAAACAGCAGACATCAAACGTGCTGTTGCTTCTATCCTTATGTCTAAGACTTTCGACAACGGTGTAGTATGTGCTTCTGAGCAGGCTGCAATCGTAGTTGACGAAGTATACGACGAAGTGAAAGAGCGTTTTGCTTCTCACAAAGCGTATGTCCTAAGCAAAGCAGAAGCTGATAAAGTTCGTAAAGTTCTTCTTATCGATGGCGCGCTAAACGCGAAAATCGTAGGTCAGCCAGCAGCAGCAATCGCTGAAATGGCAGGCGTTAAAGTTCCAGCAGACACTAAAGTTCTTGTTGGTGAAGGTCTGGGTAAAGTATCTCACGATGACGCATTCGCTCACGAGAAACTATCTCCAACTCTAGGTCTATTCCGTGCTGACAACTTCGAAGACGCGGTTGCTCAAGCGGTAACTATGGTTGAGATTGGTGGTATCGGCCACACATCTGGTCTTTACACTAACCAAGATACTAACGCTGATCGTATCCGTTACTTCGGTGACAAGATGAAGACAGCTCGTATCCTAATCAACATCCCGACTACTCACGGTGGTATCGGTGACTTGTACAACTTCAACGTTGCGCCATCTCTAACGCTAGGTTGTGGTTCTTGGGGTGGTAACTCTATCTCTGAGAACGTAGGTCCTAAACACCTAATCAACAAGAAAACTGTAGCGAAGCGAGCTGAAAACATGTTGTGGCATAAACTACCTAAGTCAATCTACTTCCGTCGTGGTAGCCTTCCAATCGCGCTTGGCGACCTAGAAGGTAAGAAACGTGCATTCCTAGTAACTGACCGTTTCCTATTCAACAACGGTTACGCAGATGACGTAGTAAGCCTACTGAAAGCTCAAGGCATGGAAGTTCAAACATTCTTCGATGTTGAAGCTGACCCAACACTGTCTGTAGTAGAAAAAGGTGCGGCTCAAATGGCTAGCTACCAACCTGACGTTATCCTAGCGCTAGGCGGTGGTTCACCAATGGATGCAGCGAAAATCATGTGGGTAATGTACGAACACCCAGAAACTCACTTTGAAGAACTAGCAATGCGCTTTATGGACATCCGTAAACGTATCTACAAGTTCCCTAAAATGGGTAAAAAAGCTGAGCTTGTATGTATCACTACAACTTCAGGTACTGGCTCAGAAGTTACTCCATTCGCGGTTGTTACTGACGACAAGACTGGTGCGAAATACCCACTAGCTGACTACGAAATCACGCCAAACATGGCAATCGTTGATGCGAACCTAGTAATGAACATGCCTAAGTCTCTAACAGCATTTGGTGGTTACGATGCAGTAACTCACGCTCTAGAAGCTTACGTATCAGTTCTTGCTAACGAATACTCAGATGGCCAAGCTCTTCAAGCACTTAAGATGCTAAAAGAGTACCTACCATCAAGCTATGCGAACGGTGCAAATGACCCAATCGCTCGTGAGAAAGTACACAACGCAGCTACTATCGCTGGTGTTGCATTTGCGAACGCATTCCTAGGTGTTTGTCACTCAATGGCTCACAAACTGGGTGCTGAGTTCCACTTGCCACACGGCCTAGCTAACGCACTACTTATCTCTAACGTGGTACGTTACAACGCGAACGACAATCCAACTAAACAAACTGCGTTCTCTCAATACGACCGTCCACAAGCACGTCGTCGTTACGCTGAAGTTGCTGACCACCTAGGCCTAAGCCAAGAAGGTGACCGTACTGCTCAGAAGATTGAACGTCTACTAGCATGGTTGGATGAACTAAAAGTTAACCTAGACATCCCAATGTCTATCCAAGCGGCAGGTGTTGCTGAATCAGATTTCGTAGCGAAACTGGATGAGCTAGCGGTAGAAGCGTTCGATGACCAATGTACTGGTGCGAACCCACGTTACCCTCTAATCAGCGAACTTAAAGATGTGTTGATGGCTTCTTACTACGGTAAAGCATTTGTTGAAGGCGAAACTTTCGAAGGTACAACTGTTATCAAGAAGAAAGCAGACCAAGAAGCAGCAAAAGCAGCACCTAAAGCAAAGAAAGAAAAAGTTGACGCGTAATTAAAAAATCGAGTGAGCAAGGTTTTCGCTAGCACGGAACCTTAATCGGGAAAAGGTTAAAGCCCCAGTCAAATGACTGGGGCTTTTTTTATTTTGGTGCAGGAGTTACATCTGGCTTGGGAAAACAGAGTTGCTGTGTATGCTTACACTTCGGTCGCAACTACTCGGCCACTGAAGTATTCATTCGCGACGATGTATGCTGTGTTGCGGACTAGTTCGTCTTGGATCTCAGCCCAGTGTCTCTCGTTGAGCTCTTCTTTTGTATGATTTACCGAGGGAATAACGCCGCCCACTCGAATGTTGAATGGTGTGAGTTCTTTTGCCCAGCTGTGAGTAAAACCTGACACCAACGCCGCCATGCTTTCAACTCCCGTAAAGTCCTCATGGTTGTCATGAGAAATGACGTTAACAATGACGCCTTTCTTGTTTCTGGCTCGAAAGCGCTCTGCTCCTACTTGGCCGTAGGTATAAAGGAAGCGTGCCGCAGACGACAAGTGATCAATGTAAGTACTCATTGGTTCTGGCGCCATTAAGCCAGGCATAGGGGAGCTGGTCCAGCAATTAACAATCACATCTGGTGTCGCACGTAGCTGTGATTCTATCTGGTCAAACAATAAGTTAATGGACGTTGTGTTATCACTACACACATTCATCGCATACACTTTGTCAGTGAAAGCGCTGATTTGCTCATAGCTCGCTCTCAAAGCGCTAGAATTTTGGTCACAAAGAATCAACGTTGCTCCAAGGTGAGCAAAGTGATTTGCACAGGTTCTTCCTATAACCGAACCTGCAGACGTGACGAGAATAATTGATTCTTTGATATCCATAGCACCTTCACTGTATCCATATGTGAAAAACAATACACCAGTGGTTTGTGCTAATAGCATGGTTGAAATTCGTTGGGTTCAGTGTGAAAGGCTTCAAACTAACGCTTTCGAGTGAGGACTATTGTGCGGTAATTAGTAAGATGTCACATTTCTGACGTGTAGGTATTGCAAGCTATTGGATAAAAAGCGGATCTCTATGCTTTAGCTTGAATTTGATGCTGACGTTGAGCCGTCACTAGCTGATTATATAGCCCAGCATCTGGGATGAGTTGTTTGTTGCGTTCGCCCAATCTGCGTCGCTCATGACCAGATAGGTTGTGATAAACCTCCTCTGGTAGGTTGAATGTGTCTTCAGGCAGGTAAGTCAGCGCATCTGGTTTTAGGTAATGGCTCAGCTTTGCGGAAGGCAATCCTGCATCGTGAAACTGTTTCGCTTGTTCAGCTGAGAGTTCATAGCTGCTGCTATCAGAACGAAGAGCTTGAGGTTGCGATAAACCCAATTGTTGGCGAAGAATACTGTCACTGGTGATGACTTCCTGGACCTCTTCAACTGGGACCACATCGCGAACATCATTAGAGAACATAGACAGAATCAGCGAGAAATCTGCACGACGACCTTCGTGTACGGCATGGTTAATACCATTACCGAACTGAAGTTCGTTGATAATTGCAGCTTTGTCTAACGTATGAATTTGCATGATGTTCCTCGCTCGATGCTCTTTTAACGGCGTGGATAAGAAGAACTTTAGTAAAAGAGGGAATTATTTAAAGGTGCTAGGGAAGGCGAAACAAAAAAGCCCGCTAAATAGCGAGCTTTTGAATAAGACTAAATTGAACTTAGGGGGAAGTATATTACTTCGCTAGGTTCTCAGCTACGAAGTCCCAGTTTACTAGAGCCCAGAAGCCGTTCATGTAATCAGGACGTACGTTGCGGTAATCGATGTAGTACGCGTGTTCCCATAGGTCAACAGTTAGAAGTGGTGTTGTACCTTCTTCTGTTAGAGGAGTAGCAGCGTTAGAAGTGTTAACGATCTCTAGAGAGCCGTCAGCTTTCTTAACAAGCCAAGTCCATGAAGAACCGAAGTTGTTGATTGCTGAATCAGTAAACTTCGCTTTGAATTCTTCAAAAGAACCGAATGCTGCGTTGATAGCGTCTGCAACTGCGCCAGTTGGCTCGCCGCCCGCATTTGGAGCAAGACAGTGCCAGTAGAACGTGTGGTTCCAGATTTGCGCTGCGTTGTTGAATACGCCACCAGTAGAAGTCTTGATGATCTCTTCTAGAGTTTTGCCTTCGAACTCAGTACCAGGGATAAGACCGTTAAGCTTAACAACGTAAGTGTTGTGGTGCTTACCGTGGTGGTAGTCTAGAGTCTCTGCTGAGATGTGTGGTTCTAGTGCGTCTTTCGCGTAAGGAAGAGCTGGTAGTTCAAATGCCATTACTCGATTCTCCATTGATTTGAAAGGATGACCTTTCGATTGCTTCCAGTGTTTTTTATAGCTATGTCGCCTTTAAGGCTGACTTGCTAAGTATTTTAGCAAGTTTTTACTTTATTAAAACCCCGATATGAAAATATTTTAAGAGGTTAGCAGTGGTGAAGTGCTGCATTGCTCGCCAATGAGCAATCTAAAATTAAGCCTTATTAATTATATGGTTTTTATTCTGTCGTTATTGAGTAGAATGTGGCAAATAAATAAAGTTCAAACCCATGAATGAGGAAGCGATGGAAACTATCGACAAAATCAAACAGCAGATCTCTGAAAACTCAATCCTGCTGTACATGAAAGGATCACCGAAACTACCTAGCTGTGGTTTCTCTTCTCAAGCGTCACAGGCACTAATGGCATGTGGTGAGAAGTTCGCTTACGTAGACATTCTGCAAAACCCAGATATCCGTGCTGAGTTACCAAAGTACGCGCAATGGCCAACTTTCCCTCAACTATGGGTTGAAGGCGAGCTTATCGGTGGTTGTGACATTATTCTAGAAATGTTCCAAAAAGGTGAACTGCAGCCTCTAATCAAAGAAGCAGCAGCGCGCGCTGAAGATCAAGCTGAGTAATTCGTAAATACTCACATTTAGCGATAGAATACGAAGGAGCCGTACTGGCTCCTTTTTCTTTTTAGGTTAGTGGAATGAACATAAAGCTTTACTACGTGCATGACCCAATGTGCAGTTGGTGTTGGGGTTACAAACCAACGCTGGATAAACTAAAACAGCAACTGCCAGGTGTGATTCAGTTTGAGTATGTGGTTGGTGGTCTTGCGCCAGATACTAATTTACCGATGCCGCCCGAGATGCAACAAAAACTCGAAGGTATTTGGAAGCAGATTGAGCGCCAGTTAGGCACTAAGTTTAACTACGATTTCTGGAAGCTTTGTACGCCAGTTAGAAGCACTTACCAATCTTGTCGTGCGGTTATTGCAGCGGGCTTTCAAGACTCTTATGAGCAGATGCTAGAAGCGATTCAGCATGCGTATTACTTACGTGCGATGCCTCCTCATGAAGAAGCCACTCACTTGCAACTAGCGAGAGAAATTGGCTTGAATGTTCAGCAATTCAAGAATGACATGGATGGCTCTTTCTTAGAAGGTGTGTTCGAAGATCAATTGAGCCTTGCAAAGAGCCTAGGTGTGAGCTCTTACCCTAGCTTGGTTCTTAAAATTAACGACGCTTATTTTCCGATTGCCATCGATTACCTGTCGACAGAACCAACCTTGAAGCTGATTCGTGAGCGTATTATTGACAATATGCCAGCGCAATAACGACAGTTATGAATAACAAAAAGCCGCTCATTGAGCGGCTTTTTCGTAACTAAATGTATATCCATCCAAACAATAGTATTAAAGCACCATTGCTGCAATCCAACCAAAGATGATTAGAGGGATATTGTAATGGATAAAGGTTGGAACGACTGTTTCCCAAATGTGCTCATGTTGACCGTCGGCATTTAGACCAGATGTAGGGCCTAATGTAGAGTCAGAAGCTGGAGAGCCTGCATCACCTAACGCCGCCGCAGTACCTACCAGTGCAATCGTTGCCATCGGCGAGAAGCCAAATGCTAGCGCAAGAGGCACATAGATAGTTGCAAGGATTGGAATCGTAGAGAACGATGAACCAATGCCCATTGTTACCAACAGACCAACGATCAGCATCAGTAGTGCAGCTAAAGGCTTATTGTCACCGATGCTGGTTGATAGCGATTGTACTAGTGTTTCAACACCGCCAGTTTGCTTCATTACTGCTGCAAAACCTGCTGCTGCAATCATGATGAAGCCAATCATTGCCATCATGTGTACACCTTTAGTGAACACGTCGTGCGTCTCTTTCCATGCAATAACGCCGCCGAAAGTAAACACCATAAAGCCAGCTAGAGCACCGATAATCATTGAACCCGTGTAAAGCTGAACACCCAATGCAGCGACAATACCAAGTGCCGCAACCAAGATGTGCTTTTTATTGATGACATGATCGGTTTCGTCAACGACAGTCAACTCAGTTTCTTTGTAGACACGCGGTTTACGATAGCTAACAAAGATAGCCAGTAATAGACCAAACAGCATACCTGCACCAGGCAGTAACATGGCGGTTGGGACTTGGCTTGCAACCACATTCTCCAAACCGTTGTCATGTAGGTTCTTTAACAGAATGTTGTTTAAGAAAATACCGCCGAAACCAACAGGCAAGATCATGTAAGGTGTGATCAAACCGAAGGTAAGAACACACGCGACCAAACGTCGATCGAGCTTAAGTTTCGCAAATACGCCCAAAAGAGGTGGAATCAAAATTGGAATAAAGGCGATATGGACCGGAATTACGTTCTGAGACGACATCGTAACAAGCACTAATGCCACCAACACGGCGTACTTTAAGCCAGTAGTGGAAGCGGAGTTTTCTTTGCCATTTAAGCGCTTGATAACACTTTTGGCCAGTAGATCCGTGATGCCTGATTTCGAGATGGCAACAGCGAAAGTACCTAACATGGCGTAGCTTAGCGCGATAGTTGCACCGCCACCTAGACCACTTTCAAATGCGGCAACCGTATCCCCAAGGCTCATGCCTGCGACTAGGCCGCCTACGATGGCACTAAACGTGAGGGCAACCACCACGTTTACGCGCATCAATGCTAACACGAGCATGACGCACACTGATATAACGACAGGATTCATACTTTTCCTAATATGTTGTGTTTACTTATTATTCTTCGTCGACAAGCGGCCAACCGCCGAGGGCCTTCCATTTGTTGACAATACCGCAGAATAATTCTGCTGTTTTTTGTGTATCGTAAAGCGCAGAGTGTGCTTCACGGTTATCAAATTCCATCCCGGCTGTTTTGCATGCTTTAGCGAGAACTGTTTGGCCATAAGCAAGGCCACTTAATGTAGCCGTATCAAAAGTAGCAAAGGGATGAAAAGGGACTCTTTTTAGTTTACAGCGTTCATTTGCTGCATTTACAAAACCCAAGTCGAATGCTGCGTTATGAGCAACCATAATTGCACGTGAGCAATCTGCGGCTTTTTGTTCTTTGCGAATAAGCTTATAAATTTCCTTTAGCGCCTCTTGCTCAGAAACAGCACCTCGAAGAGGGCTGAAAGGGTCACGAATACCATTGAATTCAAGCGCTTCTTTTTCTAAGTTAGCGCCTTCAAATGGTTCCACATGAAAATGAATGGTGGAGGCCGGATGCAACACGCCATGTTCGTCCATTTTCAACGTAACGGCACAGATTTCTAAAAGTGCATCAGTTTGAGCATTGAAACCAGCGGTCTCAACGTCTACTACCACAGGGAAATAACCACGAAAGCGTTTTTTCAAGGTTAGAGCTTCATTTTCTAGTGTCATGTTGGCTTATTTTTGTGTGACGAAGGCTGCATTATTGCAGATTATACCGATGAGAAAAACCGCAATTTAAGAGAAAACCGGAATTCTATTTTGCATCCAATCAATAAGTTTGTATTGCATATTATGTAGACGTTTATTCGCCATACTTTGCATCATGTAAACCGATAAAACATGAGGAAGTAAAACGCTAAGTGGCGGTTAAGGTGATTGGAACACGGTGGCTCACATTAATGGCAGTGTGACAGATAACCCTATATTGGCGAGATTTTTGCATGCCGGTTGAAGTGGTTTTATTGATGCAAATTGACGGCAACAGACTGCCGTTTAAGAGACAGTATTAGATGAAGAAATGGCTGATTACCAGTGGTGTTGTATTTTCGTTGTTTAGCACAAGCAGCTTCGCTTTGATGGGCAAACGTTATGCTGCAACTCCACAGCAATCTCAATGGGAAATGGTGGTCAATACACCATTAGAATGTCAGCTTGTACACCCCATTCCAAGCTTTGGAGATGCGGTATTTTCATCTCGTGCAAATAAAAAAATCAATTTAGACTTTGAGTTAAAAATGCGTCGCCCGATGGGAGAAACACGTAACGTCAGTCTCATTTCTATGCCGCCACCTTGGCGGCCAGGTGAACACGCCGATCGAATTACAAACCTAAAGTTTTTTAAACAGTTTGATGGTTATGTCGGAGGGCAAACAGCATGGGGCATTTTGTCTGAGCTGGAAAAAGGCCGTTATCCGACTTTTAGTTACCAAGATTGGCAGAGAGGAGATCAGAGAATTGAAGTCGCATTGTCATCAGTACTATTTCAAAACAAGTACAACGCGTTTAGCGACTGTATTTCCAACTTATTGAAATATAGTTTTGAGGACATTGCTTTTACGATTTTGCACTACGAAAGACAAGGTGATCAGTTAACCAAGGCTTCTAAAAAGCGTTTATCACAAATTGCAGATTATATCCGACATAATCAAGATATCGATCTCGTGCTGGTGGCGACGTACACAGATTCAACCGATGGTAAAAGTGCGAGTCAAAGTTTATCAGAGCGACGTGCAGAGTCACTTCGTGACTATTTTCAGTCTCTAGGGCTACCGGAAGATCGAATTCAAGTGCAAGGGTACGGCAAGCGTCGTCCTATTGCAGATAACGGTTCGCCAATAGGAAAAGACAAAAACCGCCGAGTCGTGATATCTCTAGGGCGAACCCAAGTGTGATGCATATAAAAACGCCGAAGCTGAAAGCTTCGGCGTTTTTGATTTACTGACGTTGTTAATAATATTTTAGTGGTATTTTGCCAAGCACCTTTCGGTGATTCTTGCTGTATAATTTGAATGTTAGTTTAATAATTTGAATGTTAGTTTAAGCGGAATTTGGCAATGACTTCGCAATTGGTTGCGGTATCTATTTTTTCAACCTGTTTGGCAATAGCTGGATTAGGGTGACGCTTCATAAAGTCTATCAACGCCTTAGTACAGCATCCTATCGAGTCGATAAAGCTTGCACACTCTTTATTTGGGCATTGTGGGATAAGTGTTAAGACTTTCTCAGAGGCCAGTTGAAGGTATTTGAGTTCATAGTCAGTATCTCCGGCCCAACGCCAGAACTGAGCTAAGTTATGACAAGAAATCACAGAAATTAATAATCGCTCGTCCGCCTCAATTTCCACACATTCGCTAATATCTTCACTCAGGCTTAGGGCTTGCTGGTAATGAAGAATGCTGCGAACAGGGTCATCTAGTTGAAGTGCCGTATCGGCTAGAAGTGTGTGTTTTTCCCATTCACTGATCATTATCGTAATCCCGCATATCGAAGTTGCGGATAAATCTAAACGATAACCATTATCAAGTAAAGAGTTTTGTTTATAAAAGGACAGGCAGATCGCAGACCTGCCTGTAATCGGAGTTCAACTTGCAGTACAAGTGATTATTAGAAGTGCCGCTTAGCCTTCAAGACCTGCTGAAGCTTGCTTATTTTGAATAAGCTCAATCATATAACCATCTGGGTCTTTTACGAATGCAATGTGCGTGCTTCCGCCTTTTACTGGACCTGGCTCACGCGTCACATTACCGCCCGCCGCTTTGATAGCGTCGCAAGTTGTGTAGATATCGTCAACACCAATGGCGATATGACCAAAAGCGGTACCTAAGTCATACTCAGTTTTACCCCAGTTGTAAGTCAGTTCGATCACTGCACCTTGGGATTCGTCACCATAACCAAGAAACGCTAGCGTGTATTCGTACTCTTTATTTTCGTTAGTACGAAGCAGCTGCATGCCCATAACTTCAGTGTAAAACTTGATGGATTTGTCTAGATCACCTACGCGAAGCATAGTGTGGAGAATTCGACCGTTTGACATTTTTTGCTCCTAGCTTTGATTTACAAATAGCGTTAGCTATCTGGGTATACTTTCTCTTTATATTCGCACAAATCTTCGATAATGCAGCTACCGCAGCGAGGCTTTCTTGCTACGCACGTATAACGACCATGAAGAATGAGCCAGTGGTGCACATCGAGTTTGAACTCTTTTGGCACAACTTTTAATAGCTTCTGCTCGACATCATCAACCGTTTTTCCCATCGCAAATTTAGTGCGATTCGACACGCGATAAATGTGCGTATCGACGGCAATAGTTGGCCAACCAAAAGCGGTGTTGAGCACGACATTTGCGGTCTTGCGACCTACGCCTGGTAGCGCTTCTAACGCTGCACGATCTTCAGGAACTTCACCATTGTGTTTTTCCAACAAGATCTTACAAGTCTTGATTGTGTTTTCTGCCTTTGAGTTAAACAAACCGATGGTCTTTATGTATTCTTTTAAGCCATCGACTCCCAAATCAAGAATGCTTTGAGGTGTATTCGCTACAGGGAAAAGCTTATCGGTGGCTTTATTGACGCTTACATCGGTTGCTTGAGCTGATAGTAATACAGCGATTAGCAGCTCAAAAGGGGAGCTCCAGTTAAGCTCAGTTTGAGGATTCGGATTGTTTTCTCGTAATCGCTCAAGAATTTCGATTCTTTTTATTTTGTTCATTGCTGACTTCCAATACCGTCTCTGCGGTTTATGAAAAAGGCTCCTATGACAGAGCCTTATCTTGTTATGCGTTAGTGACGCGAGCACGTTCTATGGTTGGTTTTTCTTCTTTTGGTTGACGTGCCTGAATTGAATTATCTATGACATTTTTGAGCGCTATCAACAGCCCAACACCGATAAATGCACCAGGTGGGAGAAGCGCTAACAGGAAGCTATTGTCAAATTGGAAAACTTGAATCCGTAGAGCTGAAGCCCAGTCTCCTAGGAGAAGGTCTGCTCCGTCGAATAGTGTGCCATTACCAATTAATTCGCGCATGGCACCTAAAACAACCAAGACGCTCGTCATACCAAGGCCCATCCACAAACCATCTAGCGCAGCGGGCGCAACATCATTTTTTGAAGCATATGCTTCAGCTCGACCAATAATGATGCAGTTGGTTACAATCAGAGGAATAAAGATACCAAGAGATAGGTATAAACCATACGCATAGGCATTCATCAATAACTGAACACAGGTAACGAGAGAGGCAATGATCATCACGAACACAGGAATGCGGATCTCTTTTGGTACGTAATTACGAATAAGAGAAACCGTGACGTTGGAGCCGACCAGCACTAATAAGGTTGCAATACCAAGACCTAAGGCATTGGTTATCGTGGAAGAAACCGCTAGTAGTGGACACAGACCCAGCAGCTGTACGAGAGCAGGGTTATTGCTCCACATACCGTTTTTCATCAGCAATTTATTTTCACTCATTACTGCTCTCCTTCACAGCCCAAAGGCTGGCTAAGAATGTCTTCACGAGATTGGTTTACGTAGTTAACGGTATTTCGTACCACTTTTACGACGGCTCTAGGCGTGATCGTTGCACCAGTAAATTGATCGAAATCACCACCATCTTTACGAACTTTCCATGAGTTCCAGTTACTTTCCGTGACTTGTTTGCCAGTAAAGCTCAGGATCCAGTCGGTGACACGAAGATCGATTTTATCGCCCAGACCAGGGGTTTCTTGGTGGTTTAGGACGCGTGTCCCCAAAATATTGCCCTGATTATCAATCCCAGTAATCACTTTTATCTCACCATTGTAGCCATCTGGCGCGATAGATTCTATTGCGATTGCTGTTGGTTCACCATTCTTCGTGGCGAGGTAGGCTGGCATCGCACGTAATGTCCCCAGATCTGGAGACGTGACCATTGTACAAGCTTGCGTGAGTGCGTTGTCATGCATGTTTTCTGGAATGACTTGATTCAAAACAGAAAGTAATTGTTTTTGCTCTTGTACCTTGATTTGGTCTTTTGTTAGGTACTGAGTAAGGGCGACTAATCCGGTTGTTGCACATGCAAACATCGCGAGTGTCAGACCATTTTTTCTAATAGCGGTTAACATGTTTACCTCAGTGACCGTAAGTTCTAGGTTTGGTGTAGTAATCGATCAGTGGCACACACATATTTGCAAGCAACACTGCAAATGCAACACCATCTGGGAAACCGCCCCAACTGCGAATGATAAAAACCAAAGCACCAATAAGCGCACCGAAGATTAAACGTCCTTTGACGGTGGTAGACGCCGAAACGGGATCGGTTGCAATAAAGAATGCGCCAAGCATGGTTGCACCAGATAACAAGTGTAAAACTGGCGACGCAGTTTCCCCTGGCGTCAGCAACGTGAACACTAGGCTAAACAGAGTCAGACTCGCAAGGAAACCTGCTGGAATATACCATTGGATGATACGCTTTTTGATCATGACTATGCCGCCAAGAAGGTAAGCAAGGTTTACCCATTGCCAACCAATACCACCTAAGCCATCAAATATTGGCTGCGACATTACTTCGCTTGGAGTGGCACCTGTAAGAATGCCAGTCTTAAATGCATCAAGTGGTGTCGCCATTGTCACGCCGTCAACACCTGAGCGAACTTGCTGAAGTGATAAGCCGTCGTAATCATAGCCCGTAAAAATTAAAGAGAGTGTATCTGCAAAATTTACATGATCAGGTATGAGTGATGTCGGTGCACTCCAACTCGTCATTTGTACTGGGAAAGAGATCAACAAGACCACATAAGCGACCATTGCAGGGTTGAATAAGTTTTGTCCAAGGCCACCATAGAGGTGTTTAGCGATTACTATCGCAAAAATAAGCCCGATCACCATAATCCACCACGGAGACCATGGTGGTATAGCAACGGCTAACAACCAAGCGGTAACTATTGCACTGTTATCACGTAGCGCTCTCATTGGTGAGCGTTTACGACAGATCATGACTAAGGCGTCAAGGGATACAGCGACTGCAATGGCAAAAATCAGTTGAATAAGCGTACCCCAGCCAAAGAAGTAGGTTTGAGCTACTAAACCTGGAAGTGCGCAAAGTGCCACCCATTTCATTAAGTCTGCCGTACTACGACGACTGTGGGTATGCGGTGAACTGGCAATAAAAAACGACACTACTCGTTCTCCTCAGTATTATTTTTATTAGCTTCTTGTTGCGCTTTGCGTGCCTTCGCGCGCGCAATTGCTGCGGCAACCGCGGCTTTCTTCGGATCCACTTCTGGTTCTTCGGAGGTTGCTTCTTCAACAGGCTCTGTTTGCGTTTCTTGCTTCGCTTTGCGCGCTTTGGCTCGAGCGATGGCAGCAGCCACGGCGGCTTTTTTCGGATCGTCGGTTTGCTCGGCAGGTGCTTCAGCTTCTTCCGCTTCAGTTGAGTCTGCTTGTTTCGCTTTACGAGCCTTCGCGCGCGCAATTGCTGCGGCAACCGCGGCTTTCTTCGGATCCACTTCTGGTTCTTCGGAAGTTGCTTCTTCAACAGGCTCTGTTTGCGTTTCTTGCTTCGCTTTGCGCGCTTTGGCACGTGCAATGGCAGCTGCCACGGCGGCTTTTTTCGGATCTTCGGTTTGCTCGGCAGGTGCTTCAGCTTCTTCCGCTTCAGCTGAGTCTGCTTGCTTAGCTTTTCGCGCTTTGGCT